>JAICYD010000107.1 GCA_025934375.1 Streptosporangiaceae bacterium
CACCCCGTGCCGCAGCGGCGTCCTGCCGCACAGGGCGCAGATGCCAGGCTCTAGGGCTTGCGCCCGTCGGCGGAGGCTCAGCACTGGCCTTTCTGCTGACGGGCGGTGAGCTGCCCAGCCGCGCAGTTCGTAGCGCTCGCTGCCGTTTCGAACGACTGTGGCGATGTCGAAGTGGGTTCTCAGGCTCCGCAGGGCACGGTCGGCCGACACCCCAGCAGAGGCGGCTGCGTCTAGAAAGAAGCTGATCTCGGCCGCAGTAGGCGGGTTACGCCGACGTCGGCACAGAAGCCCGTAGACCAAGCGGGCGGCACTCTCGTCAAGCAGCGCAGCCAGCTGCTCGCTCTCCGGTTCTGGCAACGGATCGTAGGCCACACTATCGGACGGTAGCCGGCTGGACATATCAGTCAAGAGTGACGGAGGGTGCACTAAGGGCAATTCGGTTGCGCAGTAGGTTGCCATCGCCGGCCAGCGCGCGGGCCAGGGGCGACCACCTCCGTCACGAGGCATTCCGCAAGCCAACCAAGATCAGCTAGCGGCGCTTCAGAGGCGGTCGAAGACCTCGGACTTGATCCGGGCTAGCATGTCAGCGCGCTCGGACTTATCGGAGCCGAGGTTCCAGTCGGGCATGATGAACTCGTCAAATCCCAGGTCGGCGTACTGCCCAAGCTGGTCGGCTAGCTGCTGCGCGGAGCCGTGGATCGCGGCCCGGCCTGGTGGTAGTGCGCTCGCGCCGAGCCCGACCAGGGCGTTGATCGAGGTCCGAATCGTCGCCGGATCGCGGCCGGCTTCGTGGCAGGCCTCGATCACGGCTGCCCGCGCGGCGGCGGCCTGCTCGGGTGTGCCCCAGGTGTTCCATTCGTCGGCGTAGCGGACGGTGATCCGGCGCATGCGCGGGCCGCGCGTGCCGACCAGCAGGGGCAACGGGGACTGCACCGGCTTGGGATCGGCGGGGGCGTCGGTGATGTCGTAGTAGGCGCCGTGGAACGTCGTGGTCTCCTGCGACAGCAGCGAGCGGACGATCTGGATGGCCTCCTCGAACCGGCTGACACGCTTCCCGGGCGGCTCCAGCTCAATGCCGTAGGCGTGATGCTCGTTGACCTGCCAGCCCGCTCCCAGGCCGAGGACCATCCGGCCGCCGCAGAGCCGGTCGATCGTGGCCGCTCGCTTCGCGAGCAGCGCCGGATGGTGGACCGATGTCGGCGAGACCAGGGTCCCGACCCGGATTCGCTCGGTGACCGCGGCGAGGGCAGGCAGCAGCGCCCAGCACTCGTACGTGTCGCCGCGGGCGGGCGTCGTGTCGCCGGTGTTGGGCATGTAATGGTCGGCCAGCCAGACGCCATGCCACCCAGTGGCGTCGGCCAGTCGCACTTCTTGCAGGAGGTCACCGGGGGCGCGGTCGTTGCCCGGCCAGAGCGAGAACTTCACGGGATAACACTAGAGCCAGCCGGGATCAGCACCGCGCCGTAGACGTCCACTTGGGTATTGCCGGGAGACCAGACCCGCACCTCAAGCCGTTGTCCCGGGGGCGGCGCGTTGAATTCGGCGTGAAACGGCCCCAAGCCGGAAAACAAGTCGTCGTGATAGGCGGTACGGGCATCGACGGGCACCGTCACCTGCAGGGCGCCTCCGCTGGGGAGGACTGTACGCCGGGTCAGCAGGACCGCTGGGCTGCCGGTGTCGTTCCAGACCTCAACGTTGACTGGACCGCTGGTCGCCAGCCTGACGTCCGCGACATAGCGGCCGGTGGGCACCCGCCACTCAAGCTGGTCGGCCACGTAGCCTTCGGCCCCGGTGGCCGCGGCTCGCCAGGTGACGGCGGGTCCGGCGAGGTCGGGCCGTCCCGCCGCCCCGGCCGAAGCCCACGCCGGGATGGGCGTTGACCCACTCGGGAGGTTGATCGCTGTTGTGCCCGCGGGCGGTTTCCAGCGGAATACCCACACGCCGTTGGCCTGGGTGACCAGCGTGGCCCGCAGCGGGCCGGCCAGTTGCCCGATGAATGCCATCGCAGCGGCGGTGCTTTCAATCTCGATTCCGGCGATAGGGGCGATGATGAACCACGTCTCGCCGTGTACGGGAATCGATCCGGCTCCCATGATGGGGAAGATGTTCGTTCGGTTCGAAAAGCGACCGGAAATCCCTTGTGAAGCGATTACCTCGGCATCTGGCGGAATCATTGGCTGAACGGCCGAGAGCGTCGAGACTGCCCCGGCGGGCACCCGAAGCCACTCCCCTGGCACCTTGGGCATGAACACTGCCGCCCATGTCAGCGCCTGCGCCGCCACTAGGCAAGCCAGCACCAGGGCGGTGATCTGATGACGCTGACGCAGCCATGCCAGGATGGCGACGGTTCCGACCGGGACGATAATGTAGAGGGCGTGGTTCTGGAGTCCTGGTTCCGCGAACAGCAGGCCCGGCGACAGGTGGCTTTCAAGCAACACGATAATTGCGATGGGCATTAGCGGGACGTAGCAGGCGCCCAGCAGCCCTGACGGGGCCAGGTTAGCCCAGATGTCGGCAGCCTTGGCGGCCATTATCCGCACCACGATCCACGGATGGGTGAGGATGCCCGTGATCAGCGCGCCTATGCCCAGGGTGGCGCCGGCTGGCTCGCCGGCCAGGTATGCGTAGGTCGTGAGGCCGTGGCCGGATCCGAGGTTGGCGTGGACGAGGTCGATGATGATGAAGGACAGCGCGCCCGCGCCGGCTACCAGCAGTCCGCGCACCCGTGACTTACGGTTGGCCAGCACGGTGCCGAGCCCGACTCCGATGAGGTAGGTCGCGGCCACGTCACCGCACAGCAGCAGGGGGGGCACCCAGGCCAGGGCTCGCCGCCGGTTGTTGGCAAGGTCACGGATCAGCGGGATGAGGAGCGCGACCAGCACTGGCTCGGTGTGGTAGTCCCAGGCGACTACCTGCCATATCCAGGTGTTGGCCACCAGCAGCACCAGGCCCACCACGGCGAGCAACGCGGCGCGGCCGTCCGCGCGCCGCCGGCCCGCGATTTCGCATATCCAGGTGAACGCGACTGCCTCTGACGCGACCACCGCGAAGTCCTGGATCCACAACAGCATCAGGTCATGGGGCCATACCCAGTACAAGAGCGCGAGCGGCCAGAAGATCAGCTCACCGTGGATCTGCCAGAACGCGCACTGCTGCGGGCTGTCGTAAGGGTCGAGGTTGCCGTGCGCGATCTGGTACCAGCCCTGGTGGTATACCGCGTAGTCGAAAGTAAGCGCATAGCGGTTGAAAACAATGGCTGACCAGGTCATGAAGCCGATCAGCTGCAGCCCGAGCACCACATACCCGATTCGCCGCACCCGGCTCAGCGCGATGACGCGCGGATGCGGGACGGCGGCGGGGGTAAGCGTCGGCGCTGCGATCTCGCTCATGAGCCGAACCTCACTATCAGGATGGGCGAATAGCCGTAGGGGTAGAACAGCGAGGAATTGACGAGGTTGGCCTCGAAGTAGACCGGGTCGCTGCCGCTGACCGGGGAGTGGATGGTGAAGGTGGCGACCCCGTCGGCGTCGGTGAGCGCCTCCACTGGCGTCTGGCCGGCCAGCCCCCGGTTGATGTAGGCCTGGCTGTACTGCAGGCCCTGCTGCGCGTAGATGACCTGGCCGAGGTACACGGGAACGTTGGCGACCCTCATCGGCTGGTCCAGCCGGTTCACGATGGCGGCCCGCACCGTGATCTCCTGCCCGACCGGGACGGGAGTGTTGACCGTGCTCGGCTGCAGGACGACCCGCCAGGTGGATGCGAGGTACGACTCCGACCGGCTCACCGACGCGGGGCTGCCGTCGAAGGCGAGCACCTGGAAGCCGTTCGCGATGGACGGCATCGCGAAGAAGTTCGGCGCCGTGATCGTGTAGCTGGCCTGCTGATGCGGGCCGAGCACCGCCGGCCCGGCCACCTGCTGCCAGAAGTACGTGATCTGGGTGCCTTCCTGAATGGTGAAGGCCGGCCGTACGTCGTGGCCGGTGTTATTGGCCACCGCGAGCTGGACTTGCTCGACAGTCGCGAGCTGGCCAGTCGTGTGCACGGACTTGATCGACATGGTGAGCGGGCTAGCGGTGGTGATAGCCGCCGCGACCGCGGCGCAACTCGCGATGCTCCCGCAGGCCAGCACCCACTTCCAGTACCGCCACGGCGGTATCTCCACGGCCCGGCTGACGGTCGTGGCGGCGACGATCGCGGCCGGTATCAGCATCACCAGGTAGCTGCCGAACGACCGGTCGGCGAAGAAGAGCGCGACCGAGGGGAGCAGGAACGCGGCCGCCTTCAGCGCCGGGTACGCGGCCCCGTAGCAGGCCAGCAGCGTAGTGAGCACGATGACGGCGGCGGCGTTGTAGGCGGTCAGCGATCCGCCGCCGATGGTGAGCGACAGGCTGAGGCTAACGAGGCCCTGGCCAGCCGGCACCGAGTGCGAGATGAACGGCGTGAAGACGCCGCGCACCCAGGCGCCCGGGGCGGTGGCCAGGTACGGCAGGTTCGGCACCAGGAAGGCCGCCAGCGCGATGAACGCGTAGCGCAGGCAGTCCCGTGCCGCCTGCCGCCTGCCGTGGGCCTGCCAGGATTCCCGCGCGATCCCCGCGAGCACGAAAGGGACGATGAGCCACGGGGTCTGCTTGACCGCCATCGCCAGGCCCATGCAGATGGGGCCCCGCCACGCCCGCGGACCCTCACTCACCGTAAAGCGATCCCAGCCTACGGCCGCCCCGATGAGCAGCGGGACGAAGAGCGAGTCCGTCACCCCGCCGGACGCGTACCCGATGTAGACGTCGATGCTCGCCACCACCGCGGCCAGCGGGGCGACGCTGCGGGGCAGCACAGCGTACAGCGCCACCGTGGCGGCCGCCCAGGCCGCCACGTCGACCCACACCGCCGCCTGGGTCGTGATGCCCAGCGCGAGCAGCGGAAGGTATGCCTCGAAGGACAGCGCCGGATAGGACAGCGCCGTGACCGGCTGACCGCTCAGCTGGAACGTGTAGCCGTTCGGGGACACGTGGAACAGCGGGAAGGCGGGGGCCATGGAGTGCAGGTACGGGTTCATCCCGTGCAGGGCCAGCTGGGCCGCGTACTGATCGAACGCGATCTCGTCGGTGGCGTAGTCGGGGGCGATGAAGACCTGGAAGTAGCTCCAGAGCGCGAGCCCGGCCACGACCGCGGCTATCGCCATCCAGCCGATCTGATGCTGCCTGGCGTCTGACACGACTGAAGCCGGCAGCCAGGCGACCACGATGGCGCACAGCCCCGTGAATCCCAGGATCGCGACCGCTGCTGCCAGCCAGGGCGTGAACGTCAGGTATCCGTCCAGCCGGAATGCCCAGTCGATGACCATGGCCCCGGCCAGCGTGCGCAGGCACCGCGTCACCAGGCGCGTCTCGCCGTCGCCGGCAGGCTTGAAAGGTTTGCCGCGGGCCGGGCCGTTGGCCAGGGTCAGCCTTCCGGCCAGCCGATGGCGGCCCGGGGACGGGCTAGCTAGCGAAGACCTGGATGTTCCCATATGCGGGCGTTCCCACCATCTGGTAGAGTTCGCTCCCGCTCGGGGAGACAAGTATCTGAAGGCAGTTGGCGGGCGCGGGCAGCACGCGGCGCACACTTTGGGTGGAGACGTCTACGACCGCGATGTCGGGTGTCGGCGCCGGGCCCTTGAGCACGTACAGGGTGGTGCCGTCCGGGCTGAGCGCTAGTGACCGGGCGTAGCTCCCCGTGCGAAACTTCGCGATGACCCGCCCGCCCGCCACGGCGATCCGGTTGACGATGCCGTTCGGCTGCAGCGCGAAGATGGTGGCCTGCTGGGTGTCCGGAGTGATCGAGACGGTATTCAGCGGCATGGCGACCGTGCCGACCGTTTTGCCGTTCTGTGAGCTGACGATGGTGACGCTCGTGGAGGTGGCCGCCCCGTTCAACACGTAGAACGTGCTCTCGTCGTCGCCCACCACCACCTGCCGGGCCGGCGCGCCGATCGGTATGGTCTTCCTGACAGTGCCCGTGCTGCCGTTCAGCAACTCCAACGCGCCCGCCTTGCCGTGGGCAAGAGCGACGCCGATCACCCCCGACAGCGATTCGGCGATCGACTGCGCGGCGTTGCTGACCGGCGCGGCGCCGATCGGCTGCTGTCCGCCGGAGAGGCTGAACTGGACCAGGGTCCGGGTCAGGCCGTCTCCCGCCAGCGTCCAGATAGTCCCGTTGGGCTGCGGCGCGGCCGCCGCCCGCAGGTTCTTCGGCGCGGCGACGATCCGCTCGGGGCCGGCCGAGGACGTCGGCTTGGCGGGCGGCGTGCTGCCGGACGAGCACGCCGCCAGCGTGCAGATGGTCAGCGCTCCTCCGGCGGTCGCTGCCGCCCACCGCCGAGCTGTGCTGAACATGTTGTCTCCTCGTTAGCTGGAGGGTTAGGGGCCGGGGCGAGTGGGTCCGGCTAGCCAGTCACCGGCACCGGCTCCTCCTCGCTGGCCGGGGTCAAGACCGCGAAGTCGGGGTCGGTGTCGAAGACGATCTGCATCTCGCCGGCCGTGGCGGTCGCATCGGGATAGGGCAGCAGCGATACCCCGTTCCAGGTCGTGGCGATGCTGGCTGCCGTGATCCCCGAATCGTCAACGATGAGGGTCAGCGGATGGGCGAACGTTCCCGAGATATCCGCCCCGTTCCGCGTGGCCTCGACTCCGATCGCGGTGACGGCGGTGAACCCGGTGAAGACGGCGCCCCTGATCACCGCCAGGTCACCCTCGAAGATCGTGATCTGAACGCAGGTCGAGAAGGTCCCGGGCGGGACATCGACCTCCACGCTGGCCCCGTCGACGACGGCGGGTCCCACCACGCCACCGTCCGGGCAGACGGTGACGCTGGTGACCACGGTGGTGAAGCCAGGCTGCGATGGCGGCGGGGGCGGGGGCGGCCCGTACTGGCCGGCCGCCGCGGGGCTGGCATCGGCCGGCGCGGCTGTCGTCAGCCCGCCGATGCTGGCCGCCCCGACCAGGGTGAGCACGGAAAGCCCGATTCCGGCTACTCTAAGTAGTCGATATCGGGCATGCTGATGTCCTGCCTTGTGCATTGGTTCCCCGTTTCCCCGTGATTTCGTTTCTGGTACGAGCTGGCGGGTGTTGACCTTATGACCGAATCGCGCCGCGCGCCAGGAAATCCCGTGAGATTCACCCGCGAGTGCACGCGCGACGAAACCAGTCTGTCCTTCTTATCGGCGAAACCATAGCGCAACCCATAACGCGCTGGCTAGCCCGGGACTCCATAATTAAATTCGGGCCGCTGATATAGCCCATGATGTCCGGTCCGTCGGCGAATCGTCGGGGGCGCGTACGGCGAACCTCCGGACACCAACTTCATCGCCACCAGCCGCACGCGCAGGCCCAGGGGAACTGCCGTTCCTGCCGGTCTACCTCAACGGCACCCTGGCCTTCGGCCAGACCCCGTCCACCACCGTCGACACAAGCTGCTGACGGTAGCCCCGCGCACCTGTACCGCGGTGCCCGCGAGGCCGACAATGGCGGCATGGGGATGCCGACGATGCCCGCCACCTCGCCCGGCCAGGATGTGGCCCGGCGGCTGATCGACGACGGCTACGTCGTCGTGACTGGCATGATGACCCCCGACGGCGTGCGTGATGCCCACGCCGACCTGGCCCGGGTGCTGCGCACCACCAAGACCGGGCGGAACGCCTTCGAGGGATACGGCACGCAGCGGATATACGCGCTGTTCGCCAAGACCCGCGTGTTCGACGCCGCCGCCACCGACCCGCTGCTGCTTGGCGTCCTTGACCAGGTACTGGGCCATTACCAGCTCAGCGCCCCGGTCGGCATCTGCATCGGGCCGGGCGAGCAGGCCCAGGTCCTGCACCGGGACGACTCCGTCTACCCGGTGGCCGAGCCACATCCGCCGCTGGTGGTCAACACCATGTGGCCGCTTGATGAGTTCACCGCCGAGAACGGGGCCACGCGGTTCCTACCCGGCAGCCACCGGTGGGAGCCGGGCCGACGGCCTGGCCCTAACGACGCCATCGAGACCGCGGTGATGTCACCCGGGTCAGCGATGTTCTACCTGGGCAGCCTCTGGCACGGGGGCGGCGCGAACCAGACCCCCCGGCCGCGGCTCGGCGTGATCTTGGAGTACGCGGCCGGATGGCTGCGACCCCAGGAGAACCACTGCCTCGCCGTGCCCCGTGACGTCGCCCGTAACCTGCCGCATCGGCTACAGGAACTGCTCGGCTACAACATCTATCCGCCGTTCGTCGGGTACGTCGACGGCCACCACCCTCGCCGGGTACTGTCGGCCGATCCCTAACCGCGACCATTCCCGCGCCATGAAACGGCCGTTGCCGGGTAGTGACTGCTTTCGTGGCGAAGGCTTACGCGTATCTCGTAGTTGGGTTCCGGCTTCCGCTCATCCTCGGCTGGGCCGCCGCCGTGGTCGCCGCGGTGCTGTTCTTGCCGCCGCTTCCATCCTCGGGAGGCTTCGCGGACCTGATTCCCGCCGGGTCCGCGGCTGCCCACGCGGACGCCGACGCCGCCCGGCTGTTCGGCTACCCGCTGGAGGCGGGCGTCGCCATCGTGCAGCGCGAGCCCCGCGGCCTGCCGCCCGCGGTCGTTGACAAGGCGGCCCGCACCGCGGTCGCCTATGACCGCCACGCCACCATCCCCGGCCTGCTGGCCGTCGTCCCGGTTCCGAACGGCGCCGGCGTCTCGCCCTCGCTCACCACCTCGCCCGTCAACGTGGCCGCGCTCTTGGCCGGGGTCCGCGGCCGCACTTCCACCATCGTCACGTTCCTGGACTTCCAAGCCGACGCGACGATGGACCAGCAGGTCGCGGCCGCCCGTCAGTACGCCAGCCGCTACCTGACCGACGTCGTCGGCGTCACCGGGCCACTGGCCGCCCAGTCCGCGCAATCGTCGATCATCGCCAGCCGCCTGCCCTGGGTGGAACTGTTCACGGTGCTGGCGATCGCGCTCATCGTCGGCATCCGGTTCCGGTCGGTACTCGCGCCGCTCACCGCGCTGGCCTGCGCCGGTGCCGCGTACGTGGTCGCGATCCGGATCGTCGCCTGGGGCGCTCGCCGCGCCGGAGTCGCGCTTCCGGAGGATGCCGACCCGGTCCTCGTGGTGCTGCTGCTCGGCGTGACCACCGATTATTGCGTGTTCTTCCTGGCCGGGATGCGCACCCGGCTGGCCGAGGGCGCCAGTCGCCTGGAGGCCGCCCGCGACTCCACCGCCGCCTCGGCCCCGATCGTCTTCGCGGCGGGGCTGATCGTCGCGGCCGGCACCGGGGCGCTCATCGTGGCCCGCGGTGGCCTGCTGCGCGCCTTCGGCCCCGGGCTGGCCGCGACGGTGCTGGTGTCCATGGTGGTCTCGCTGACCTTGATGCCGGCCTTGCTGGGCGTATTCGGCGGCCTGATGTTCCGGCGGGTTGCCCCCACCCGGACCCCGGGCTCGCAGTCGCGGTTCGCGCGGCTGGCCACCACCAGGCCCGTCGCGTTGCTGGTGGTCGCGGGCTGCGTGGCCGGGCTCGGGCTGGCGGCCTCCTCGGCCCGCGGGCTGGGACTAGGCTCCCCGCTGATCGGCGAGATGCCGTCGTCGTCGGACGTGGCCCGGGCGGGGGCTGCCGCCGCGGCCGGGTTCGCCCCCGGGATCCTCGCGCCGGCCGAGGTGCTCGTCATCGGCCCGGGCCCGGGCTCGGTCAGCGGTACGGCGTCGCAGGCCGCCGCGGTCAACCGCCTGGAGGACGCGCTGCGCCGCCAGCCCGGCGTGGCCAGTGTCATCGGGCCATCGGTCATCCCCGCCTCCTCGCCCGCCTCCGCGCGCAACCCGATGATCGCCAAGGACGGGGGAGCGGTCCGGTTCGCGCTCGTATCCGACAGCGATCCGCTGAACGCCACCGCGATCGGGCAGGTACGGGTGCTCACCGCCCGGCTACCCGCGCTCGGGGCGGCGGCCGGCTTGCGCGGCGTCCGGTATGAGGTCGGCGGGCAGAGCGCGCTGACCGGCGACGCCATCAACGCGACCGCGTCCGACCTGTGGCGCGTCGGGCTGGTGATCATGGCCGTGACGCTGTTGCTGCTGTTCCTGTTCCTGCGCGCCCTCCTGGCCCCGGTCTACCTGCTGGCCGCCAGCCTGCTCGCGGTGCTCGCCACGCTCGGGCTGACCGTCGTGCTCTGCGACGCGGTCCTCGGATCACCTGACCTGGTGTACTTCGTCCCGTTCGCGGCCGGGGTGCTGCTGGTCTCCCTGGGGTCGGACTACAACGTGTTCGTCGTCGGCCGGATCTGGGAGGAGGCCCGGTCCCGGCCGGCCCGGGACGCGGTCGCCATCGCCGCCCCGCGCGCCTCGCGGGCCATCACCACCGCCGGGATCGCGCTGGCGGCCAGCTTCGGGCTGCTGGCGGTGATCCCCTTGCAGCAGTTCCGCCAGATGGCGATCATCATGGCCGTCGGGGTGGTGGTGGACACCTTCGTCGTCCGCTCGCTCCTGGTGCCGAGCCTGGTCGCGCTGACCGGCCGCGCCGGGATGTGGCCGGGTCAGCGGCGCGCCCGCGAGCGCGCCCGGCAAGTCCCGCCCGCGCCGGAGTTCTCCGACGCCAGCCGCTGACGAGCGCGTCCTTGACTTCAGGTCGGGGAAGCGTATCGTCGCGGCAGCTTAACCGGTAAAGCAACCGGTCGGCCGAGGGTCCGTCCGTCGCCCACGCAGGAGCCCGCATGTCCAGGTCGCTTACCCGCATCCGCGCCCTAACCATGGCCTTCGTCGTCACCGCGGCGGCCGCGATTACCGGAGTCGCCCTCACCGCGCCGCGCGCGCCCGCCGATACCGGCGCGGCCTGCGGTGCAACTTTCACGATCGGGTGGCAGACCCCGTCCAACAGCCCGCCCGATTTCGGCGCCACCGTCACCGTCACCAACAACGCGTCCTACACCATCCAGACCTGGACGGTCAGCTGGACGTTCGGCGCTGGCCAGACGATCATTCCCGGCTCGCCCTACAGTGCGACCGTGACCCAGGCGGGGACGACCGTGACCGCCACCCCCGGCGGAACCTACAATGCGGTGCTGGCCCCGGGCCAGTCCGCCACGTTCGGCTTCAACGCCGACTACAACGGCACGTCCAACCCCATCCCGGCGGTGTCGTGCGCCGGACCGTCACAGGGATCCGGCAGCGCCACGCTGAGCGGCCCGCTCGACCCGCTCGGCGTCAACACCGCGTCCTGGGACACCAACTTCCCTGACCCGGCCATCGCCACCAGCTTGTCGTCGGCCAGCACCGGGCTGATCCGGTACCCTGGCGGGTCCTACGCCGACGGCTACCTGTGGCAGCCCAACACGTACCAGGGCACCGCCGACCCGGTTAACTTCGCGGCGTACTCCAAGCAGGTCGACGCGATCACCAGCGGCCAGAAGTTCGTCACCGTCAACTACGGGTCCGACACCCCGGCCGACGCCGCCGCCTGGGTCACCCAGTCCGCGACCTCCGGGCAGGGAGTCTCGCTGTGGGAGATCGGCAACGAGGAGTACGGCTCGTGGGAGATCGACAACCACGCCAACCCGCATACCGCGGCGTCCTACGCCAGCAACGCCCTCGGCTACATGCAGGCGATGAAGGCCGCGAACCCGAACGCGCAGATCTGCTACGACTACGGAATGGACGGGAACCTCGCCCCCGGCTCCGGGGTCGATAACTTCCAGCAGTGGAACTCCACGATCCTGTCCGCCGACGCCGCCGACATCAACTGCGCCGACGTGCACTGGTACCCGATCAACGGGGTGCCCAGCGGCGAGAGCGTGCAGTCGATCATGTCGCTGGTCGACAACATCCCCGCGGCGGCGGCCGAGGTGCACGCCGCGCTGACCCAGTACGACCCGAGCGCTTACTTCGTGGTCGGCGAGACCAACATCTCGCAAACCGCGAACGCCTGGAACGAGCAGCCCGTCGGCGCGCTGTTCGCCGCCGCGAACTCGATGGAGTGGCTGTCCTTCGGCGCGCAGTCCGTGGACTGGTGGGACGTGCACAACTACGGCACCCCGACCGCCGACTTCGGCATGTTCTCCTCGGGCAGCAGCGGCGAGCCCGCCGCGGACACCCCGTACGCGCCGTACTACGGCTACCAGCTCGCGTCCAAGCTGGCGGTCAAGGGCGCCAAGGTCGGCACGCTGGTCGCGGCGACACCGAACATCTACGGCTACTACGCGCAGCAGCCCGGCGGCGGCTACTCGGTGATGCTGGTCAACGCCGACCCGTCCAACGGGTACTCGATCTCCACCTCCAGCCTCGGCATCACCAGCCCCGCCGAGACTGAGTACTCCTACTCCGCCGCCAGCCCGTCCGTCACCTCCGCCAGCTTCTCCGGAGCGTCGGTGAACGTGCCGGCCGAGTCGATCGTGGTCTTGTCCAACGGCACCGGAGCGCAGCCGTCGCCGACGCCCACCCCGACCACCAGCCCGACCCCGACCACCAGCCCCACCCCGACGGTGACCCCGACCCCGACCCCGACTCCCACGTCCACCAGCCCCGCGGCCACCGGCTGCACGGCGACCTGGTCGCTGGCTAACTCCTGGAACACTGGCTTCCAGCTCGGCTTCACCGTCACCAACTCCGGCCCGGCGCCGACGTCCGGCTGGACCGTCAGCTACTCGTGGCCCGGGTCGCAGGCCATCTCCCAGATCTGGAGCGCCGCGCAGGCGCAGTCCGCCGCGGCCGTCACGATCAGTAATCTCAGCTACAACGGAGCCTTGCAAACTGGGAGCTCAACCACGTTCGGCCTGGTCGGCACGGGCGCCACGCCGGCCACGCTCCCGGGCCTGAGATGCACCGCGCACTGACCCGCCATGGACCAGCTCACCGGCTGGTCATCGACCTGCCCGGTAACCCTGTCACTGAGGCGGGACGCACACCGTGACCGAGCTCGGATGGACCTTGACGCGCAGTTTCCTGCGGGCCGGGCGCGCGCCGCCGTCGAGCTCGTAGCGGACCTTCTCCGCGAACCGGATGGTGACCTTCTTGCCCCGCGTGACGTTGGCGAACGGAGATCGCTCCGGATTGCCCAGCGCGAGCCGGCCGAACGTCCGCGCCCACTGGACCGGATCGCGGGCCGTCACCACGCCCAGTTCGAGGTATCCGTTATCGGGCTGAGCCTGGGGGAAGGCCTCGACTCCGCCGAGTATCTTGCCGACATTGGCGGCCAGCACGCACGCCACCTTGCCTTCGAAGAAGGGCTTGCCGTCGACCTTCACGGTCGCCCGCACCCGGCGCGCGCGAAGGTTCCTGATCCCGGTGACGATGTAGGCGACCCGGCCCAGCCGGTCCTTCGTGCCCCGGTCGGCGTCGGAGATCATCCGCGCGTCGAAGCCCGCGCCCGCCATCACCGTGAAGCGCTCGCCATTCACCGAGCCGGTGTCTATCCGGCGCCGGTCGCCATGCAGCCCGGCCCGCACCGCCTCGGCGAGATCGTGCGGCACGTTCAGGTTCGCCGCCAGCAGGTTCGCGGTCCCCGCGGGCAAGATCGCCACCGCCGTGTCGGTGCCCGCCACCGCGTCGATGCAGCGCTGCACGGTGCCATCGCCACCCCAGACGAACAGCACGTCAGCGCCCTTGGCGGCCGCCTGGCGCGCGTACTTGGGGGCCCGACGGCTCTTCTTCACCTCAAACCACAGGGGATTTGCCACGCCCTCGTCGGTCAGGATCTTCCGCAACTCCGGCAGGCCACCCCCGAAGCTCTTCTTGGAGTGCGCTACCACCGCGACGTCAGCCACGTCAGTTCCCTTTCCCTAGACCCGCCGCCAGCGGGCCTCGCACAGCCCGTACACGCCGAAGACCACCAGGCCGAGCGCGGCCGCCAGCATCAGGAACTCACCCAGTGGCTGATTGCGCAGGGTCAGCAGCGCCTTGTCGATGCCGCCGGACTCCGATGCCTTATGAGTGACCGCGGCGGTGATCACCAGCACGCCGACCAGCGCGAAGACCAGCCCGCGGGCGATCGTTCCGGTCATGCCGAGCACCTTGACGACGCGGCGCGTCCGGGGGCTCATCCGGGCTGTCTGCAGGTACTTCATGAACTTCTTGCGCGCGCCCTCGACGACCAGGATGATGCCGCAGGCGACGATGACCAGCCCGACGACGCCCACCAGTAGCCGGCCGGCCGGGTGCTGCATGGCGCTAGCCGTGATGTCCTGCTGCCGACGGGACTGGCTGCGGTCCGTGCCGGAGATCACCGTGAACGTCAGGTAGGACAACCCCGCGTAGATAACCGCCCGGGCCAGGGACTTGAGCCGAGGGCCAGCCCCGGGCCGGTCTCCGGTGACGCCGAAGGCGGCCTCGCTCAGCCGCCACAGCGCGTAGCCCGCGAAGCCGATGCCGAGCAGCCACAGTGAGACCAGCCCCAAGGGCTTGCCCGCGAGCATGTGCAAGGCGCCCTGCTGATCCGGCTCGCTTGCGCTGTGCCCCAGCGCGACCAGCACCGCGACCCAGCCAACCAGGATGTAGATGACCCCACGCGCCGTCAGTCCCGCGCGGGCCAGGAAGTGTGCTGCGGGGCTGTGGGAAGCCCGCCTTGCCGTGCGGGTTACGCCCGGCG
Source organism: Streptosporangiaceae bacterium (assembly GCA_025934375.1). Classification (GTDB taxonomy): domain Bacteria; phylum Actinomycetota; class Actinomycetes; order Streptosporangiales; family Streptosporangiaceae; genus Trebonia. The sequence goes on from JAICYD010000107.1 coordinate 14,566, forward strand.
CCGATGCAGAGTGCATGGCCCGTCAACTACCTCACCAGCGGTTCGGCAAACAGGGATGAAGTAGTTCGCAAGGGGCAGTAGGGGGTCATGTCAAGCGTGGCCGCGCCCCGCCGCACTCTCCTGCCGCTTGCCGTCGTCACGGCGGCGGCGCTGCTGTTCACGATCTTGCTCATCCTCGTTCGGCTGCAGTGGGCGCCACTTGAATCCGCTGATCATGGTGCCGCGGCCCGGCTGAACAGCCTCATAGCCGGCCACACGGCGGGTGTCAGCGTCGTCAAGGCGGTCACCTGGCTGGGCAGCACCGGAGTGCTGTGGACGCTGATCGGGCTGGCCGTCGCCGGGCTGGCCATCCGGCGCCGGTGGCGGCTGGCGGTCTACCTCCTGGTCACCGGGGCCGGCGCGCTGGCCCTCGACCCGGTCCTGAAGGCGCTGGTCGGCAGGCTGCGCCCGGTGGTCGCCCATCCGGTCGCCTACGGTAATGGCGACAGCTTCCCCAGCGGGCACGCCCTCGGATCGATGGTCTGCTACGGCGCGCTGTTCCTGGTCTTCCTGCCCGCGACCCGCGGGACATGGCGCCGCGCCTTCACCGCGGTGATCGTCATCCTGATCGCGGCGATCGGCGTCAGCCGGCTCCTGCTCGGCGTGCACTACCTCTCCGACGTGCTGGGCGCCTGGGCGCTCGGCATCACCTGGCTGGGCCTCACCGCCTTCGCCTTCGAACTATCCCGCCAGGCCACCGGGGATCCGGTGGCCGACCCGGTGACCGAGGGCCTTGAGCCCGAGGCCCGCGCCGACCTGCAGCCGGCAGAACCGGAGACCACCATGCGTCATGACCGCACTCGCAAGTACGGGACTATCGCCGCCGGCCTCATCGTGGGGTGGGTGCTGATCGTCGGCGCCCTCACCGGCATCGGCAAGCTGATCATGATTACCCGTAACGGAAACGGCAATCTGCTGGGTGACCATGCGATCCCGCACTGGTTCGCGGCGCAGCGCACGCCGTCGCTGAACCACTGGAGCCTGATCGCCAGTAACCTGGGGGCGACCCAGGACATTCTCATCGTGAGCGTCGTCGCTTGCGTGGTGTTCATCGCCGTTACCCGGCACTGGCGCCCGGTGATCTTCCTCGCCGCGGTCATGTTCGGGGAGCTGGCCGCGTTCCTGGTAATCGCCGCCATCGTCAAGCGGCCACGGCCGGACGTCCCCAACTTGGATTCGCACCTGCCGACGTCGGCGTTCCCGTCGGGCCACATGGCCGCCACTACCTGCTTGTACGTCGGCATCGCGATCCTGGTCATCGGCCACGCCCGGGGCTGGTGGCGCTACCTGTTCCTGATCCCCGCGATCGTCATGCCCGTCCTGATCGCCGTGGCTCGCATGTACCGTGGCGAGCATCACCCGACGGATATCCTGGCCAGCGTGCTGTTCGCCGCGCTCTGGCTCACCGCCGCCACCATGCTCATCAAGCCGAACGAGGACGGCCGCGACCGCGCCGGGCGCCGGCCCTTGGGCCTGCCCCGCCGGAAGGGCACCGATCATGACCGAGAGGAGGCCGCGCCCGCGGCCCGATAGGGGACGCGAGCGCGCGGGGGAGGAGGGACTGACATGTCCAGCGCGAGCACCTGGGAGCGGATCGAACGCCAGAAGCTGCGGCCGCGGGAGTGGCGGGCACGCCATTACCGGGCAGGCGACCGGCCCGATCCCTCCCGCCCGGCCGGCACTGACCGGCTGCCGCAGATCAAGCACATCATCGTCTTGATGATGGAGAATCACTCGTTCGACAACTACCTCGGCACCCTCGGCCGGGGCGAGGGATTCCCGCTGGGTGACGACGGCACGCCCGACGCGGAGAACCCGGACTCCGCGGGCACCATGATCCGGGCCCATCACGCGCGCTCCACCACGCAGGCGCAAGGCAACCCCTGCCAGAGTTGGAGCGCCAACCACGCGCAGTGGGCCGACGGCAAGCTGGACGGCTTCGTGACCGCCAGCGAGCAGGCCGCCCCCGACGGCGACGCCAGCGTGGCCATGTCCTACTGGACCGGTCAGGACCTGCCCTTCTACCACGGGCTGGCCCGGACCTTCCCGCTCGCCGACCACTGGTTCAGCTCCTGCCTCGGGCCGACGTTCCCCAACCGCCGGTTCCTGCTCGCCGGAACGGCCAACGGCCTCATGGATGACCTGCCCGTCAACCTGCTGGACCGGCCGCGGGCCGGCACCATCATGGACCTGCTGACCCGGCACCGCATCTCCTGGGTCAACTACCGCCCGGCCGGCCGGGAGGATCAGTCCGAGTTCCGCCGGTTCCTGCGGTACCGGCGCCGCCGGACCCGGCACCACCTGGGCCACCTCGGCCGCCCGCTGAGCAAGACCAGCGAATTCCAGCGGGACCTCCAGTTCACGGCGGCCCTGTACCCGCTCGGGATAGTCGGCTACATGACCCACGTCCGCGGCCTGGAGCAGTTCTTCGCCGACGCGGACTCTGGCAGCCTCCCGTCGTTCGCCATCGTCGACCCGGACTTCCGCGGTTTCTCCGAGGAGAACCCGCAAGACATCCGCAAGGGCGAGAGCTTCGCCGCCGAGGTGATCAACCGGGTCATGCACGGCCCCGCCTGGGCCGACACCCTGCTCATCTGGACCTACGACGAGCACGGCGGCTACTACGACCACGTCGCCCCGCTCCCGGCGGTGCCGCCCGACGAGGTTCCCGGCCGCAGCCGCGTCGCCCACCCCTCCTTGCTGCGCAGCCTGCTGAAGGTGGCGTTCCCCGGCTACGTCCGGCATGCCGAGCAACTGGTCGCGGGCCCTAATGGCTACGACAGCTACGGGTTCCGGGTGCCCGCCGTGATCGTGTCACCCTACGCGCGGCCCGACTGCGTCCTGCCGGACATCTTCGACCACACCTCGGTGCTGAAGCTGGTGGAGGAGAAGTGGAACCTGCCCGCGCTCACCCGGCGGGACGCGGCGGCCACCTCGCCGCTGGGCGCGCTGGACCTGACCGCCCCGCCCGCGTTCCTGACCCCGCCTGACCTGCCCGCGCCCGCGCTGGCCTGGGGCACCTGGTGAGCCCCGGCTACCGGACGAGGGACAGCGGGATGGCGTCGGCCATGACCTGGTAACCGCGGTCGTTGGGGTGGAAGCCGTCGCCGGAGTTGTAGGCAGGGTTCATGCCCAGCGAGTTGCGGGGATCCTGCACGGCCCGCGCGAAGTCGATCATCGCGTCGGACGTGCCGCGAGTCCTGATCCAGGCGTTTACCTCTTGCCAGATGGCTATGTAGCCGCCTTGGGCGGCGCCGGGCCAGTCATCGAAGGGAGGAACCATCGTCCCGAAATAGATCTTGACCCCGTGGTCGTGCGCCATCGTGATCAGGGCTTGGTATCCGGCCTCGATCTGCGCCGCGGTCACCGGCGGGTTCGGCGAGTAGCAGCTGCCCTCCGGGAAGCCGACAAAGCCGAAGTCATTCGTGCCCTCCAGCACGATGACGGCCCGCAGTCCCGGCTGGGACAGGACGTCCCGCTGGAAGCGCGCCTTCGCGCTGACCCCGTAGCAACTGGAGGGCTGCAGCACGCGGTTGCCGCTGATCCCCTCGTTGACCACCGCCGGCGCCCGGTCGCCGAGCCGCGCGTCCAGGCGGCGGGCGAGGTAGTTCGGCCAGCGCGCGTTCCCGCCGATGCTTGAGTGGTAGCCGTCGGTTATCGAGTCGCCGAAGGCGACTATCGTGCCGTCCGCGGTGGAAGACCGCACGTCCAGCCGGTCGATGAACCACCACGAGGTCGTGGACTTCGTGTAGGCCGCACCGGTTGTGTCATTGGCATGGTCGCCCGCGGCGAGGTAGCTGTTTTGCTGCGCGTCCGCGTGGTTGGTGGCCGGGCCGGTGGCCTGCGGCAGGTACAAGCTGATCGCGAGCTGCTCCAGCGGCCGCACCCGCGTGGGCAGCGGATCGCTGAGCACCTCCGCGCCGGCCGGGACCGTCACGGACGCATCGCCGCCGAAGGCGAGCAGGTGACTACTTCCCGGGGCCAGTCCCGCCCCGCCGAGGACGACGCCGACGCTGGCTTTCGCGATCGTCAGGGGCCTCGCGCCGAAAGTGTTGCTCACCTGCACGCGCAGTGCGTCACCGCCCGTGCTCGTGAAGATGATGTTGCGCACGGTCTGGTTGGACAGCCCTGGTGTGGTCGGGTCGGAGGAGGTCCCGGCCATCGGGCTGGCCCCCCACGAGGCAACCCATCCGTGGCCGGTGACATCCGATCCGGGCAACGCCGTCGCCAGCCCGAAGCCCGCGCCCGCCAAGACGATGGCCGCGGCGCCCGCGATGATGGCGAGCCGCCGCCCGGTCATCCGCAATCGCGGCAACGCCCTCACCGTGATACCGCCCTCACCGTGATACCGCCCTCACCTCGACACCCCTCCCCGGACCTTCGTGCCGAACTCTCTTTAGTTCACCATTGCACCAGGAATTAAAGCGATCGAGTTAGCCAGCTAACTTATCAAGGCAGGAAGTACGCTGACCTGCGCCAAAGCGAAGATCGACGATGACCTGGCCATGAAACGTTCATCGCCAGCCCGATTCACATGGTCATGCCCGGCCCGGGCGTCAGCGTTTCCGTAGAACGCGCGACCGTCAACCCGAAGTGCAGACCGCGTGCGCGAACGCGGCAAACTCGGCCAGCGCCGCGTCCGTTTCCGGCAGGAAATCGAAAAGGATGAAGGAGTGGACGGTATCGGCGACCGGGCTGAAGGTGACCGCGACGCCAGCGTCGCGGCACCGGCCCGCCAGGCGCTCCGCGCTGGGAAACAGCGCCTCGGGCTCGGCCGCCTGGATCAGCAGCGGCGGCAAGCCCGACAGCTCCGCCCGCAGCGGAGACACCAGCGCCTGGCTGGGGTCGGCGTCGTGGATGTAGCAGGCCGCCAGCTGGATCAGCGCGATCCGGTTGAACCACGGATCGGAGTCGCCCGCACCTACGTCCGCCGAGCGCAGGTCAGGCAGGGTCAGGTCGCAGAATGGGGACACGACATGAATCCCGGCGGGCATCCGCGTGCCCGGCCCGGCCGCATTGCCTTGTTCGGCCGCACGGTCTTGTTCGGCGGCACGCAGCGCCAGGGCCAGGCTGAGGGCCAGGCCGCCTCCGGCGCACTCCCCGCTGACCAGGATCGGAGCCTGCGGATAGTGCTGCGCCAGCCACCGGTAGGCCGCCACGACGTCGCCCAGCGCCGCCGGGAACGGATGCTCGGGCGCGAGCCGGTAGTCCGGGACGAGCGCCCAGCCGCCGGCCGCCTCCGCCAGCCGCCCGGCGAGCGGCGCCGCCAGCTCCGCCGAGCCCATCACGTAGCCGCCCCCGTGCAGGTGCAAGACCACCGGGGCGGGGTCCCGGGCCGCCCGACCGACCCGCAAGGCACGGGTACCGCCGCAGTTGACCTCGGCGGCAGGCACCTTTCGTTCGGACGGATGGAGCTTGTCCCGCACGAAATCGGCGTAGCCCTGGCGCTCGCCGAGCCAGCCCGCCGCCCGGTGCTCGCCGGTCAGCGCCGCGCGCCACAGGTCGAAGGCCCGCCGCGCCTGCGGACGTCTCATCGGATTGCCCGCGACCACCAGGTGCCGCTCGAACTCCGCCGGTGACTGCTGGGCGGCGGCGACCGGGTCGTGCGCGAGCAGCCACTCCTGCATGGGCGGGCCGCTGGGGCTGAGCCGCTCCAGCCCGCGGTAGTAGCCGTTGCGCGCCCGCACCTGAACCGGATCGCTGGTCTGGCTGTTGCGCAGGTTGACCCGAGAGGACTCGAGCATCCGCTTGGTGCGCGATTGCCGCCGGAACACGTATTCCCGCAGAGCCGCCCGCTCGTTCCCCCTCCCCGCCCGGTGCAGGCAGGCGGCGAGCATGACGGCGTCTTCGAGCGCCATGCCCGCGCCTTGCCCCGCGCTGGGCGGGGCCGGGTGCGCGGCGTCACCGAGCAGCACCACCCGGTCCGATCCCCAGGTCTCCAGCGGGTCGCGGAAGTAGATCCCGGTGATCAGCGACTGGTTCATCTCGGCGAGGAGCTCGTGCATCGCCGGGCAGGCATCCGCCAGCGAGGCGTGCAGGTCGGCCAGGTCCCCGGAGGCCGTCCAGGACTCGCGGTGCACCTCGGTGGCGGGCACGAACGCGCTGAGGCTGTAGACGCTGTCCGGGTGCCGGTCATGCCGCAACGGGTACAGCAGCACATGCCGCCGCGGCCCGTACCACGACATGATCTTCGCGTCGTAGCGCGCGGGCACCTTCGCCCGCGGGATGAGCCCGCGCCACACGACGACGTCAGTGAACCGGGCATCACGCTCGCCCATCAGGAGCTTGCGGGTCGCCGACCGCAGGCCGTCCGCCCCGACCATCAGGTCACCGCGTACCTCCTGCCCATCCTCCAGCTCAACGCGAACGTCGTGCCTGCTCTCTTCGAACCCGACGACCCGGCTGCCGGCGCGCACGCACTCAGGCGGCAGCGCCATCAGCAGGCTGGTCAGCAGGTCGGCGCGATGCCCGCAGTAGTAGGGCTCGCCGTATCTCGCCGCCCGCGGCTCCAGGGAGGACGAGGTGATGACCTGGTCGTCGCCCAGGCCGCGCTGCTCGGCGATGTCGATGCGCGCCGCGGTCTGCCGCCAGTAGGCGTCGGCCCCGAGGTAGCTCAGCGCCTTCATGGCATTGGCGTAGAGCCCGAGGCCGGCCCCGATCGCGGTGAACGCCGGCGCCTGCTCCAGCACCAGCGGCTCGATGCCGGCCTTGCGGAGCGCGATCGCGGCAGCCAGCCCGCCGGTGCCGCCGCCCGCGATGATCACCCGCATTGTTTTTCCGAAGGCGCCCATTGTTTTGCAGAAGGCACCGCTAGCCCCACAGGCGCTTCGACGCGATCCGGGCGCCCTCGGCCAGCGCCGAGAACTTGGCCCAGCCCACCTTCGGGTCGATCTCCTTGGTGGCGGCCTGCGAGGCGAAGCCGCAGTCGTTGCCGATCATCACGTTCTCCCGGCCGACGAGCTCCGCGTACCGTACGGTGAGCTCGGCGATCAGCTCAGGGTGCTCGACCCAGTTCGCGCCATTGCTCAGCATGCCCGGGATGATGATCTTTCCCTCGGGCACCTTCACGTCCTCGAAGGCGTGGTAGTCGTGCATGTGCCGGGGGTTCATCACCTCGAATGAGAACGCCTGGGCGTTGATCGCCAGCATGGGCTCGATGAAGTCTCGTAGCCGCAGGTCGTAAATGTGCGGACCCTGGTTGATGCCGTAGCAGGTGTGGTACCGGATCTTCTCCGGCGGGATGTCGCGCAGCGTGTAGTTGATCAGCTCAACGGTCTGCGCCACGCGCCGCTCCCGCTCGGCCGGCTCGGCCTCCGCGTAGCCCCACAGCCGCGCCGCGGACGGGTCGTCCAGCTGGATCAGGAAGCCGGCGTCGATGATGGCCCGGTACTCCTCGCGGGTCGCGTCGGCCAGCGCGGTGATGAACTCCTCGCGCGAGGCGTAGTGCTCGTTGTCATGCTCAGCCAGCCCGGTCGGCAGCGCCGCGGACATGAAGACCTCGGTGTAGTCCGTCCCGGCCAGCCCCGTTCCGGACAGTGCCGCTCCAGACAGTGCCGCCCGCAGGTTGGCGATGTCAATGGCGAGCGCTTCCTGGCCCACGTACGTGACCGGTCCCCGGCACACCAGCCGGGTCGGCGGGCTCAGCATGGCCCCGAACATGGCGGCCTTGAAGTAGCGCTCGTAGTACTCGGGGAACTCGGCGACTTCCCGCCACGAGCCGCGCGGCTCACCGGCCGCGTAGGGCACCGCGTCGAACCCGGCCAGCCGCTCGGCCAGGTACGTGGTGAACCCGCTCTTGCGCTGCTCGCCGTCGTTGATGACGTCAAGGCCCGCCGCGACCTGGCGGCGGACGCATTCGGCGACGGCCTGCGTCGCGCGGGCCTCGAAAGCCGCCCAGTCGTAGGGCTGGCCGTTCTCCCGGGCGCGCATCAGCTCGATCAGGTCATCCGGCCGGGCGATGCTGCCCGTGTGCGTGGTCAGGATCCGGTCCGTGCTTCTGCGCACCAGCGCGTCCCTTCGTAAGCGGCGTGACCCGGCCCGATGCCTGCCGGTGAGATTTTATAATATAAAGTTCTAGCCAAAGGACAAGAGGTGTTACGCTGCGTGTACCCGCCCATCGAGCACCCCTCGGACATAGCGTGACGTACGGCGACCCCGCCCGCGGCGAGACGACCAAGGCCGACGGCGCCTACCTGGAGCTGCGCGACCAGATCCTCCAGGGCAAGCTGAAGCCGGGCAGCCGGGTCGACTACGTACCGCTCTCGGCCGCCCTGGGCGTCTCCGTTACTCCGCTGCGGGAGGCCCTGCGGCGGCTCGAAGCCGATCACCTGGTCATCCGCGTCGCGCACCGCGACGTGGTGATCGCCGACCTCACCCGCGCGGAAGCCGTCGAGCTGGTCACCGTCCGGCGGGAACTCGACCTCCTCGCCGCCCGGCTCGCGGCCGGGCACATGTCGGACACCGAGCTCGCCCGGGCGCGAACGCTCGTCGCCACCCAAGACGAGGGAGAAGCGCTCCGGTACCTGCGCGCCGCCGGGGTCCCCGTGTCAGCCGGCGCCATGCTGAACGTCAACCGGGCGTTTCACCGCATGGTCTACTGCGGCTCGCACAATCAGGTGCTGATCCAGTACCGGGACGCCATTTCGACCCGGGCGGAACGCTACGTCATCCAGGCGCGCCAGATCACCACGATCGAGCCGGACGCGTACCGATTGCTGCACGAGAAGCTCCTCGCGGCGCTGGAGGCCCGCGACGCGCACGCCGCCACCGAGATGATGCGAGCTCACTACCGCGACCTTGACCTTGACTTCGCCACGGTGATCTTCGGCGGCTAATGGCCGGCGCAGTTCGCGGAGCCGCGAGCGGCCCTCGTGCGTGAGGAACTGCTGTTTGATCCGCATGAACCGCGGCCACGCGCCCCGGTTCGCGGCGGCGCAGTGGACGATGGCGGGGTGGCAGAAGACCATGTCTCCCGGCTCGCCCGTCAACTCAACCACCCGAAGCGGCACGCCGTCGACGATGGTCTCGGCGTCCATGAAGGCGGCGATCCGGTCCGCTGGTGACGGCACCTGCCCGGTCAGCGCCATCAGCCACGGGTGACAGCGGTGGAACCGGTCCCAGGGAAAGGCCGCTGATTCGCGCCGCTGGTCCGCCGTAAGCCCGCGCTCCTGCTGGATCAGCAGCCTGGACGAGCCGGAAAGGATGAGCGTTCCGCCGCTTCGCGGCGCCACGGGGCCGATGAAGCTGACCACGAATAGCGCCCGCAGGTGATCGAGGTGCAGTTCACAAGGGCTGTCCCAGTGCCATAGCCGGGTCGGCAGCTCCCAGGCGCCCGGCTCGGGGAAGGTGACGATGGTCCGGCCCCAGTCCCTCGGCGGCGACCACGCGGCCGCCCCGAGCAGGCTGTCGAAGACGCCGCGGACCCGCTCGGTCAAGATCTTGGCGTGGACGGGGTCGCGCTTGGCGGCTTTCAGGTCGCCACGGATCGGCCGCCAGCTGAAGCGGTCGTCGCGGCGTACGCCATGCGTAGCTTCCAGTTCCGACCACCATCGCCTTTCCATGGTGAGGGCGTCGGCGGGCGAGAACGCCTGCCTGACCACGAGATAGCCGTCGCGGTCGAAGCGCTCGATGTCGGCCGCGGTGAGGGTGGCCAGTTCCGGGTCCATCGGGATCTCCAAGAGCAGCGGCGCCCCGCAGCAGATCATCCGCCCCGGCCAAGCCGGCGCGTCCGATCGACCGCAGGGCAGTACCCCACGGCTCACCGCGAGGCGCGGTGAACGATGAGCTGATAATCTCATGCGCTGGCTGGGACTATCCACCGCTTTTCTCGGCTAAGGCCTGAGGATGCTGCCACTGATAAAGCACGACTCCGTCGATGTTGAAATCGGGAGTCACCGCCTTGTTCTCTATTACCTGCACGGACATCAGAATTGCAAACGACGTGGAATTCCCGAAGCTGGCGGAGATGTACCGTTCGTTGGAGGCGCGAAGGTGCGTGTCGGTGAGGGTGCGGACGGCACCATAGACGCCCCGGCTGTGGATGCCGTTGCATATCGTGAGGGTCCGATTTGAGTTGAGCGGGTTCGGCACCCTGGCCAGCAAGCCGACGTCTTCTGCCAACGCCTTCGGCTCGTCATCACTCCATTGCGGCCAGAATTCCTTCTCCTCGCCATCCATGTCGGCCATGAATATCTCACCCGAGTCGAGTGACGCGTGCTCGACCTGTCGTACTGGCAGCCTGGCCATCCTGGACAGTCGTCCCGTCATCTGGTTCCAGGCGATACCGCCGATAAGGACAATG
>JAICYD010000039.1 GCA_025934375.1 Streptosporangiaceae bacterium
CGGCCCGCGGGTCGTGGTGTGCGCGATGGCGCCGCCGGGGGTGGAGCTGATCCTGGGGATCGCGCGGGACCCTTCCCTCGGGCCGTTGCTGGTCCTCGGGGCCGGGGGAGTGCTGGCCGAGCTGCTAGCGGAGCGCTCGGTCGCGCTTCCCCCGGTCTCGATGCCGGCGGCGCGGGTCATGCTGGGGCGGCTCCGGGCGGGGGACGTGCTGCCCGGCGCCCGGGGCCGGCCGCCGTCCGACGTCGACGCGGTGGCGGCGGCCGTGTCCGCACTGTCGGTGCTGGCCACCGAGCTGGGCGACGCGCTGGACGCGCTCGACATCAACCCCCTGGCCTGCGGCCCGTCCGGGGTGCTGGCGCTGGATGTCCTCGCGGTGCCGCGGTTACGCTCAGGAGCTCGCCTGGATGTAGATATACCACTTCCCGCCGACCTGGATGACGGGCGTGAGCGAGTACTCGCTGGACGTGGACTTCTGGGCCGCGTCCCACTGCTGGGCGAAGGACTTCCCGTCCTTGAAGAGCGACGCCGGGTCAGTGTTCGTGAAGCACCCCTTTCCGGGCGACGAGCAGAAATTGCCGGTCATCCCGACGAGGGCCTTGTCCCCGTTGACGGCCGTATAGCCGAACGTGGTGACCTTGAAGGTGGGAAGGTCGCTGGTGGACCCGCCGCCCCCCTTGCACTGAGCCTGGAAGGCCGGCGTGTAGTAGTCGCAGGCCGCCTTCGTGTCCTTGGCGTTGAGCGCGGCGACTTCACCGGCTACGGCCGCGGCTGGCGAGTCGTGGCCCGGGGACGCTGAGCCGGGCTGGCTCACCGTAACGCCCGCGCCCAGCGAGGACGCCCAGGACGGCTGGGCGCCCGCCCCTGAACCGCTGGCGGCTTGATTGCCGCTGGCGGTTGAACCGCTGGAACCGCTCGAGCTGCACCCGGTAAGGGCGAGCAGGCCGACGCCGCCGGCCACGAGGCCCACCGCCAGGGCTGAGGTTGCCCGAGGCCGCCACGCGCGCGCTAGCGAGAACATTGCGCTCCTCCTGATTTGTCGTAGCTATGGTCCACGACAAACTCGCGGGACGGCCTGAAACGCCCCTGAAGCGCCGCTGGATCGCGACCGGCGGCCACTAGGGCGCGCTGACGGGGGTGGAACCCGGGGAGCGGATGACCAGCACCGATTCGGCGGGGGCGGCACCGATCGCCGCATAGGTGTGCTCCACGTCACTGGCCCACCGGGCCGCCTCGCCCGGGCCGAGGTCGATCTCCTCGCCAACCCGCCCCACGCGCGCTCGCCCGGTCGTGACCAGCAGGTGCTCCACTACGCCGGGGCCGTGCGAGACCGAGCGATGGATGGCTCCCGGCTCCAGGCGCAGGCGGTAGACCTCCACGCTATGGCCCGCCTCAATGCTCGCGTCGAGCAGCCGGGCCTCGATGCCGGGGGAGGCGATCCGCGCGCCGGCCTGGCCCGCCAGCAAGGTCGCCAGCGGGACCCCGAGCGCCCCGGCGAGGGAGTACAGGGTGCCCAGGGTCGGGTTCCGGGTGCCGTTCTCGATCTCCGACAAGGAGCCCTTGCCCACGCCCGCCGCGTCGGCGAGGGCGCCCACGGACAGGCCACGCTCGCGCCGGGCGGCTCGCAAGCGCTCGCCGACGATGCGAGACAGGTCGTTCACGGGCCGAGTGTAGCCCCTAGGGTTCTATATACAGAACTGCTTCGGCTAGGGTTCTGTATATGGAACATCAAGCCAGCCGTCACCGGGCTAGTCAGCCTGTCCTGGCCGGCCTCCTGGCCGCCGTGGTGGGAATCACCAGCTCCTCCGCCGTCATCGTGGCCGGGCTGCGCGGGGTGGGCGCGTCCCCGGCCCAGGCGGGCTCCGGCTTGTTCGCCCTGTGCCTGCTGTCGGGCGTCCTCACGATCGGGCTGTCGCTGCGGCACCGGATGCCGATCATGGCCGCCTGGTCCACGCCGGGGGCGGCGCTGCTGGCCGGAACGGGCATGGTCCACGGCGGCTGGCCCGCGGCCGTCGGCGGGTTCCTCGTCGTCGCGGTGCTCATCGTGGTCACCAGCTTGTGGCCCCGGCTCGGCCGGCTCATCGCCGCGATCCCCGCGCCGATCGCGCAGGCGATGCTGGCCGGCATCGTGCTGGAGCTGTGCCTGACCCCGGTGCGCGGGCTCGCCGCCCACCCGTGGGCGGTCGGCCCCATCCTGCTCACCTGGCTGGTCCTCCTGCGCCTGGCGCCGAAGTGGGCGGTGCCCGCCGCGTTCGTGGTTACCCTCGCCGTGGTCGGCGTTGACGCCTGGCGGCACGGGGGTCCCGGCGGCCCGCTCCTGCCGCACCTGGACGTGACGATGCCCGCCTTCACCTGGGCAGGCCTGCTGAGCATCGCGATCCCGCTGTACATCGTTACCATGGCCGGTCAGAACATCCCCGGCGTGGCCGTCATGGCCAGTTACGGTTACCAGGTCCCGTGGCGGGAGAGCATGGCCGTCACCGGGATCGCCACCGCGGTGGCGGCCCCGTTCGGCGGGCACGCCCTGAACCTCGCCGCGATCAGCGCCTCGCTGTGCGCGTCCCCGGACGGTCACCCCGATCCCGGCCGGCGCTGGATCGCCTCGTCGGTGTGCGGGGTCGGCTACCTGGCCCTCGGGCTGGTGTCGGCCTTGTTCACGACCTTCGCCAGCGCGGTGCCACCAGAGGTGATCGGTGCGGTCGCCGGCCTGGCGCTACTCGGCACGCTGGCCACGTCACTGGCCGGGGCGCTGTCGGCATCGGCGGACCGGGAGGCCGCCACGATCACCTTCGTGGTCGCGGCGTCCGGCCTGTCCTTCGCCGGGATCGGCGCGGCGTTCTGGGCGCTGATCGCGGGCCTGGCGGTGCGCGCGGTGCTCACCGCGCGGCCAGGCCGGCGCGTGGCGGACGAGGCCGCCACGAGCGCCGAAGGAGAGGTGGCGGACCAGCGCCACTAGTGCGGCGGCGGGCTAGCCGCCGGCTCGCGGGGACTGGGCCTCGTCCGCGTCGTCGGCCTCGTCGGCCTCGTCCGCGTCGTCGGCTTCCCGGCGGGGCGGCCGGCCCTGGCCGCGCATCTTCCGCGCGTGGCCCGGCATCCGGCCCGCCTCGGTGAGGGCCCTGCGGAGCAGGAACTCGATCTGAGCGTTGGTGCTGCGCATCTCATCGCTGGCCCACCGCGCGAGGGCGTCGTGGACCGCCGGGTCGAGGCGCAGCAGCACGCTCTTGCGTTCAGTCATGAGGTCGCTTACTGGTACAGCGACCCGGTGTTGACCACTTGCTGGGTCGCCTGCTCGCTGCACAAGACGACGAGGAGGTTCGAGACCATGGCCGCCCGGCGCTCCTCGTCCAGCTCGACGACGCCCTCGTCGTCCAGCCGCTGCAAGGCGAGCTTGACCATGCCGACCGCGCCCTCGACGATCCGCTGCCGCGCGGCGACGACCGCGCTGGCCTGCTGCTGGCGCAGCATGGCCTGGGCGATCTCGGGGGCGTACGACAGCCTGGTGAGCCGGGTCTCGATGACCCGCACCCCAGCCGGCCTGACCCGCTCGGCCAGCTCGTCGGCGAGCCGCCCGGTGACCTCGTCCGCGTTGTCGCGCAGCGAGAGCGCGTCGGTGCCGCGGCTGTCGTAGGGGTAGCTGGAGGCGATGTGCCGGACGGCGGTCTCGGCCTGGATCGCGACGAACTTCGCGCAGTCTTCGACCGAGTAGGTGGCGTGCGCGGTGTCGGCGACCTGCCAGACCACCACGGCGGCGATCTCGATCGGGTTGCCGTCGGCGTCGTTCACCTTGGCCTGCGCGGTCTCCAGGTTGCGGATCCGCGTCGAGACCGGGATGCGGTGGGTGAACGCGTTCACCCACTGAAGGCCCGGCTCCCGGATCGTGCCCCGGTACTTGCCGAACAGCTGGATGACGTGCGCCCGGCCGGGCGCGACCGGGGTAAGGCCCGGGGAGGGACGTCAGCCCGGGCCGCCCGCAAGCGGGCCAACGACGGCAAACAGTGTGCCAGCGCGCCGGAACGGATGTCGTCCGGCCGCCGAATCGCCAGGTCACGGCGATGTCGGGCGCCAGCCGGGTAAGGCGTTTCAGCGCCGGTTCAACGCCATGTCAGCGCGATCGGCCATCGTACTGGAAGCGGATGCTGACGCCCCAACGTAAGGCACCCGTCATGGCCCGGAAAGGCTGCCCGCTAACCCTCCACCCCCAGCGGGTGGCCTTTCCGTGGCTCCCCGGCCCCCCAGCGGCCGGCCCCCGGCCCCCCGAAGGAGACAAACGTCATGGCGATCCGTGACAAGATGCGGCGCTCGGCCGCTCAGTACCTGCAGCCCGGCGAGCAGCTGGAGGCGGTGATCGGCGCCCAGACGCGCAGCAACTACCTCATCGTCGTGAGCGGCCTGCTCTTCTACGCCCTCAACAGCTACCGGATCATCGCCGTCACCAATAACCGCATCCTGGTGCTGAACGCGGGCAAGTGGGGCATGTCCAAGGCGCGCGGCGTGGTGGGCGAGGCCCCGAGGTTCACCCGCCTTGGCCCGGGCCGGGGAGTCTGGCACCAGGTCGCGGTCGGCAATGAGAAGCTGCGCGTGCACCGCCGCTTCTTCAAGGACATCGACGTCGCCGACCGGCCGGTCTCGATTAGCTGACGGTTTTCTCCGGGAAGGGCAGCGCTTCCGGGAACGGCAGCGCTTCCGGGAACTTCAGGGCCTCCGGGAACGGCAGGGCGATCGGGTCGGCGGCCAGCCTGCTGCGGCCCTCGGCGTCAAACCGCTCCAGCCCCAGGGCCGCGGTGTCCACGACGTCGGAGGTCCCGAGCAGGGCGAGGTCCGCCGTCGCCCGCGCGATCGCCGGCCCCCACATCATCCCGGCCCCGCCCGCCGAGGCGACGAACACCCCGTCCAGGCCCGGCGCCGGGCCGATGACCGGCAGGTGGTCGGGCGTGTAATCGATGGTCGCGGCCCACATTCGGCGGATTCCCAGCTCGCTGGTCAGCGGCACGAGCGCGGCCATCCGCTCCCGCATCCGCGACAGGTACGCGAGATCGATCGCGCGGTTGTCGCCCGGCGGCTCGTCGGGGTTGCTCATGCCCCACAGCAGGCCACCCTCCTCCGGCCGCCAGTACAAGCCGGAGGGCACGTCGAAGACCATGGGCGTGTCACCGAACGCCGGATGCCGCTCGGTGACCACGACCTGATGCCGCACCCCGCCGGCCGGCACGTTCACGCCGGCCAGCGCCCCCACCTCGGCGAGCCGCGGCCCGCCGGTGAGGATGACCAGCCCGGCGCAGACCTCACCGCGCGAGGTGCGCACTAGCCATCCCGTGCCACCTCCGCCGCCACCCAGGCCGGTGAAGCGCGTCTGCTCGGCGATGATCACCCCGCTGCTCACCAGCGCCGCCGTGTATGCGGCGACGTTGCGCGGCGGCGTGATGAACCCGTCCTCGGCGCAGTAGGAGGCACCGAGGGTCGAGCCCGGCGCCATCGTCGGGTTCAGCGCGTCCACCTCATCGGATGTCGCCCACCGGACCGGGATGCCGATCGCCTGTTGCATCGCGATGCGCGCCCGGGCCAGGGCGACATCGGCCGTGGTGAAGCACGGCAGCAGGTACCCCTGCTGCACGAACCCCGAGTCTGTCCCGATCTCCGCTCGCTGGCGCAGGTAGAACTCCCGCGACCAGGCGCCGAGCCGGACCGCCGCGGCCGTCCCGCCCTGGATCCGCACCACGCCGGCCGCCCGGCTGCTCGCCCCCTGCCCGAGGTGCCCTTTCTCCGCGACGACGACCGTCTCCAGGCCCGCGCGGCGCAGGAAGTACGCGCACCACGCGCCCACGGTGCCGCCCCCGACTACCACGGCATCCGCCGAAAGGGGGAGTTCCCGGCTCATTGGCATGACACTGATGCTCACATAGACTGAATATTCAGTCAATGTGGCTCAATGCCGGGGCGGGGCAATGTACGGCTTGTCAGCGGAAGACCTCGACATCCAGGCGCGCGCCCGCGCCTTCGCCGACGAGCTGATACCCCTTGAGGTGACCGCCGAACTGCACGGGCTGCCCGAGGACGTCGTCGCGGCCCACGAGAAGCGCGCCCGCGAACTGGGCCTGTTCGCCACCAACATGCCCGCCGAGCTCGGCGGCGGCGGCTGCACCGCGCTACAGCAGGTACTTGTCCAGGAGCAGGTGGGCCGGGTCACCAACGCGCTGGGCTGGGTCGCCGCCACCCCGCCGTCATGGTTCCCGCCCGTCGCCACCCCCGGCCAGCTGGAGCGCTACGTCAAGCCGACCATCCGCGGCGAGCGCACCGAGTGCTACGCGATCACCGAGGAGGGCGCGGGGTCCGACGTCGACGCCATCGAGGCCACCGCCTTCCGGGACGGGGACGAGTGGGTCCTCAACGGCATCAAGTGGCACGTCACCTCGTACAACCTCGCTGACTACGCCTTCTTTCAGGCGAAAAGGGCCGCCGCCCAACGAGACCATGCATCCAGCCCCGTTGAGCACCTCCTGTTCCTGGTGGACTTGCCCAGTCCGGGCGTGCGCGTGGTGCGCAGCCCCGCCTACACGCACACCATCGGGCACCATCATCCGGTCGTCGCCTTCGAGGACGTCCGCGTGCCCGCCGGGAACCTGGTCGGCGCGGAGGGCGACGGCATGGACTACTCGCGGGAGTGGTTCCGGTTCGAGCGCATGATGGTCGCCGCCCGCTGCCTCGGGGCCGCCGACCGGCTGGTCGCCGAGATGGCCGCTTTCGCCGCTGCCCGGCAGGCCGGCGGCGGCCCGATCGCCGGGCACGGCCTCGTCGCCGGGATGCTGGCCGACAGCATCACCGAGCTGTTCGCCGCCCGGTCCATGGTGTACGAGACGGCTCGTGGCCTGGATGCGGGAGCGGACGTCAAGATCGTGCACGCGCAGTGCTCGATGGCCAAGCTGTACTGCTCCGAGATGGCCGGGCGGGTGGCCGACCGGGCCGTCCAGGTCTTCGGCGGCCGTGGCTACATGCGCGAGAACGTCGCCGAGCGGTTCTTCCGCGAGCTGCGAGTGGAGCGGATCTGGGAGGGCACCAGTGAGATCCAGCGGATGATCATCGCCCGGCAGCTCGTCAAGCGCGGCTCCGCTGCCCTGGCCTAACGCTGCCCTGGCCTAACGCTGCCCTGGCCGGGTGCTCCGCTACGCCGCGAGAGCCGCGTAGCGGCCCCGGTCCGCGATGAGGCTGGCGTGCGTGCCGGCCTCGGTGACGTGACCGTGGTCGAGCACGACGATCTGGTCGGCGTCGCGGACCGTCGATAGCCGATGGGCGATCGTAATCGTGGTGCGTCCAGCGGCCAGGGCGTTGAACGCCTGCTGGACGGCGCGCTCGGTCTCGGTGTCCAGGGCGCTGGTGGCCTCGTCCAGCACGAGCACGCGGGGGTCGCGCAGCAGGGTCCGCGCGATGGCGATCCGCTGCTTCTCGCCGCCGGAGAACCGGTGCCCGCGCGAGCCGACCATGGTGTCGTAGCCTTCGGGCAGCGCGGCGATCAGGTCGTGGACCTGGGCGGCGCGCGCCGCGGCCTCGATGTCCGCGTCGGTCGCGGACGGCCTGGCGTAGCGCAGGTTCTCCCGCACGGTGGTATGCAGCAGGTAGGTCTCCTGGCTGACCACGCCGACGATGGCGGCGAGGTCGGACAGGCGCATGTCGCGCACGTCGACGCCGTCGATGGTGACCTGCCCGGCGGTGGGGTCATACAGTCGGGCGACCAGGGAGCCGAGGGTGGTCTTGCCCGACCCGGTCTCGCCGACCAGGGCGAGCGTGCTTCCCGCCGGAATGTCGAGATCCACGCCGTCGAGGGCGGGCCGGTCGGCACCCGGGTAGCTGAAGCTGACTGCGGAGAACCGCACGTGCCCGGCGACCGAAGCCGGGTCGACCGGGACCGGGTGGAGCGGGTCATCCACCTCGACGGGCAGGTCCAGGTACTCGAAGATCCGCGCGAACAGCGCGAGCGAGCTGATGACGGACACGCTGGTGTTGAGCAGCCCGGTCAGCGGCCGGAACAGCCCGTTCTGCAGGGTGGTGAACGCGATGAGCGTGCCGATCGTGACGGCCCCGGCGGTCACTGGCAGGCCGGCGGCCAGGTAGATGACCGCCGGGATGGCGGCGAAGATGATGCTCATCGACGCCATCCGCCAGCGGCCGGCCAGCTGGGACTGCAGTTCAAGGTCGATCAGCCGGGCCGAGGAGGCGGTGAACCGCCGCACTAGCGACGGGCCAGTGCCCATCGCCTTGGCCAGCTGGATGCCATTGATGGACAGCCCCTCCTCGATGGTGACGTTGAGGTTGGCCAACTCGCGCTGCTGCTGCGTGGTGATGGCCCGGCGCAGCCGGGCGACCCGGCGGGTCAAGTAGATGGCCGGCGGCATGACGACGAGCGAGATCAGGGACAGTTGCCACGAAAGCGCGGCCATCGCGACCGCGGTCGCGATGGCGGTCGTGAGGTTGGCGGCGATCGAGGTCGCGGTGGAGGTGACGACCGATTCCATGCCGCCGATGTCGTTGGTGATGCGGGACTGGACCTCGCCGGCCCGGGTGCGCGTGAAGAACGCGATCGACTGCCGTTGCAGGTGGCCGAACACGCGGGTGCGCAGCCCGTGCATCACCTGCTGGCCGACCCTGGTGGCGATCCATGTCTGGATGACGCCGAAGGCGGAGGTGACCGCGGCCACGGCGACCATGCCCGCTACCAGCCAGGCGAGCAGCCGGACGTTGCGGCCTGGCAAGGCGGTGTCGATCACCGCGCGGAGCAGGAAGGGCGACGCCAGGCCGACCAGCGAAGAGGCGACGATGACGGCGGTGACGATGGCCAGTTGCCATCGGTAGGGGGCGAACAGCGCGGCGATACGCCGCAGCGACACCTGGCGGGCTTGCGCGCGCTCGGCGGCGGTGACGGTACGGGAGCCGCGACCGCGGCCCGTCCGGCTGGTCTCGCGTTCTGTTTGAGGTGATTCCAAGAAATTGCTCGTTTCCGCGTTGGGGGAAGGGAAGCCTCCGATGCTGATATTGATGAGGTTACCTCACTATGAGGGTTGAACGGTAGTGGGTGGTAGCCTATTCCCGTGGATGCCGAGCGCGACCAGGCGGAACGTGATGAGGTATTGCCGGACCTCTTCTGGTCCGTCGCGCGGCGACTGCGCGGCGCGTCCCGGGACGCGCTCGCGCCGTGGGACATCACCCCCGGCTCCCTGCGGGCGCTGCGGGTGCTGAGCCATCACGGGAGCATGCGCCTGTCGGAGCTTTCTGACCATCTGCAGATCGCGCCGCGCTCGACCACCGAGGTGGTGGATGCCCTGGAATCGCGCGGCCTGGTGCGGCGGCTGCCCGACCCTGGCGACCGGCGGGCCACCCTGGCCGAGTTGACCGAGCAGGGCGCGAGCGTCCTCGACGCGATCCGCGCTGCCCGTGGCTCAGAGGCCGAGCGCGTCTTCGGCCGGCTGACCGAGGCGGATCGCGCCAACCTGGCCCGGATCCTGGCCAAGCTCAAGGAGTAGCGGGAGGGGGCGTCGCTACCCGCGCCGGCGGTGGCCAGGCGATCTCACCGGGACGCCGGGTCCATGGCCCCCGCGCTGCGCTGCTGCCGGACCGCGCCGGCGGGCACCGCTCGCCATAGCGTGACCGCCAGCCAGGTGATCGTGGCCCCGGCCAGGACGTGGTTGGCGTTTAGCAGCGGTGAGTCGTGCAGTGGCGACAGCAAGGCCAGCAGCGAGGGGAACACGATGTAGCCGTAGGCGAGCAGCCGCGGGTATTCCCGTGTGCGCAGCAGGAATATCCCGAACATCACCGTCCCGGCGATGAAGATCACCGCCGCGCCGAGGAGCGCGACGATCGTCGGCTCGTGCTTCAGGTGGTCCTGGACGGCCGTGCTCACGTAGAACAGCGTGGTGTCCTTGACGAAAACCGCACCGCCGAATAGCCCGAGCCCGATCAGGCTGGTGCCGAAGGCGGCCACGCCGAACGTGCCCGCGTCGGCGGCATGCCGCTGGTAGATGGCGACCAGCAGCGGCAGCGCCAGCGCCGGGGCCAGCGCGATGACGAACGCCGCGCCCGCGGTCTTGCCGGTGAAGACGCTGCTCGCGCCGGCGACTGCCAGGAGCAGGCCGGACAGGATGCCGGCGGCGGCGCTGAACCGGGACAGCTGTGGGGACAAGGAAGGCACCTCTTTCGTTTGCTTGGTACGCCCGACGGTAGGACCGCCCGGGCCACGCCCGGAAGTGCCGGCCGGCCGCACCCGGGGCCAGCGCCGCGGCCGTTAGGCACGTGCCTTCTGGCTAATTCGCGCTCCGTGCGGCCCCGGCGTCGCGCCGGCGACTTAGCCTGTGAAGATGACTGCCGGCTGGATCGCGCCGCGCTGGGTTTCGCCGATGATCTACGGCGTCGTCCTGGCCGCCGGGCTGTACTACGGCGTGCGTGGCCTAGGCGGCGACCACGTCCCGGCCGTCCGGGTCGCCAGCTTCGCCGCCGTCATGGCGCTGCTGTTCGCCCTGGAGGCCGCGCAGGGACGGTGGCTGGCGCCGGGCGGCTCCCGGCGGGCAGTGGCCGCGCTGCTGGTCGCCCGGCTTGGCCTGTTCGTCGCGGCGGCGGCGCTGGACCCGTCGGGTGAGTCCCGGGTGCTGTTCGTGCTGGTCCCCTTCGCCGCCTACTTCGCCTTCGGCCGGGCGGCGAGCCTGGTCCTCGCGACCGTGTGCCTGGCCCTGCTCGTCGCCGGGTTCATGCTCCGGGTCCCGCACTGGTACACGCAGGCGGCCTACCTCTCCGACGTCTTGATGTTCGCCGTCGGACTCGTGCTGGCCATCGCCATGGCGAGCGTGGCGGTAGCCGAGCAGGACTATGCCGCGCAGGTGGCCAGCCTGTCGGCCGAGGCCGAGCGGACCCGGCTGGCCCGGGACATCCACGACAGCCTCGGCCACCACCTGACCGCGATCGCCGTCCAGCTGGAGAAGGCGCAAGCCTTTCGCGACCGCGATCCTGACGCGGCCGACCAGGCTCTCGCCGATGCCCGCGCGTCGGTCCGCCAGGCACTTGGCGACGCGCGCCTGTCGGTTCGCGCCCTGCGCGGCGGCGCCGGGCCCGCGGCGCTGCCGGCGATGCTCACCGAGCTTGTCCGGGAGGCCGACGCGGGCCAGCCGCAGGTGACCCTGTCCGTAACCGGCGACGATGCCTTGCTCAGCCCGGCGGCGAGCACGGTGCTGTACCGGGGGGCGCAGGAAGCGCTCACGAACGCCCGTCGGCACAGCGGCGCGCGGACAGTGTCGGTGTCGCTCGCGCTCGGGAACCGCGAGGCCCGGCTCGTCGTCGCCGATGACGGGCGCGGCTTCGGGCCCGGATGCCCGCCGGGGTTTGGCTTGCTCGGCATCCGGGAGCGGGCGGCGCTGGCGGGTGGCCGGGCGGACATCGTGAGCACCCCGGGCGCCGGGACCACCGTCACGGTGACCGTCCCCCGGCAGGCGCCGGCTCGCGGGGGCGGGCGCTGATGGACACGGTGCCCGTGGACGGCGTGGCAGTTCGCGTGCTGGTGGCCGATGACCAGCAGCTCATCCGCGACGGCATCGCCTCCCTGCTGGGCATCCAGCCAGGGATCACGGTCGTGGGCACGGCCAGCGACGGCGCCGAGGCGGTTGCGAAGGCGCTGGCGCTCGCCCCGGACGTCATCCTCATGGACGTGCGGATGCCCGGTACGGACGGCGTGCTGGCCGCCGATGAGGTCCGGCGGGAACTGCCTGCCTGCCGGGTAATCATGCTGACCACCTTCGACGACGAGGACTACGTGGTACGTGCCCTGCGGGCAGGCGCCGTCGGCTACCTGCTCAAAGACCTGCCCGCTGCCGAGCTGGCCAGCGCCGTGCGCATGGCGCACGCCGGGGTCGCCCAGTTTGGTGCCCAGGCGGTCGGCCGGCTGGCATCGGCGCTGGCCCGTCATCCGGCCGGGGTGGACGCTGAGCGGGGCGTGGCCGGGCAGCCGCTGACCGCGCGCGAGGTCGATGTCCTTCGGCTCATCGCGCACGGGGCCACCAACCGGGAGATCGCCACCCGGCTGTACCTGAGCGAGGGAACCGTGAAGAACCACATCTCCCGGATTTTGACCAGGCTCGCCCTGCGCGATCGCACCCAGGCGGCGATCTACGCCCGCGACCACGGCCTCCTGTGAGGGCTGGCTAGCGCGACGCGGCGGCGAGGGCGGCGCGGATGACGTCCTCGCCGGCGGGGGTCCCCTTCTCGTTGTCGAAGGGACCGTACGGCGAGCCGTAGACCGGGGTGCCGGGCTGCTGCCGCCAGCTGTCGGCGAGCTGGCCCGCGTCGACCGCGCCGTACCCGATGGAGTCCAGGAACGCGGTGACGGCCGCCTTGGGGACCGCGCTGTCCCCGGCGATCGGCAGGTAGCTGCGGTCAGCGGCGCCGGCCGGGCGGGCCAGGTTCTCCAGGTGCTTGGAGTAGATGTTGTTGAAGCACTTCACGACGTGCGCGCCGGCCAGGAACCGCTGCAGGTACCCGCTGCTGGTGAGGTCACCGGCGTCCAGCTCGGCGAGGTGCCCGTCCCGCTCGGGGTAGTAATTGCCAGTGTCCATGACGGGCTTGCCCGCCAGGGGCGCCGCGGGGACGCTCCCGTCCGCCTTGACCGGGATCGACACCACCACGATGTCCCCGGCCGCCGCTGCCTCGGCGGCCGTCGCCGCCCGCGCCCGGGACCCGAGTTCGGTCACGAGGCCGGCCAGCGTCCGCGGACCGCGCGAGTTGCTCAGCACCACCTGGTGCCCCGCCGCCACGGCCAGGCGCGCCACCGTACCGCCGATATTGCCGCTTCCGATAAACCCAACAGTCGTCATGCTGGCGCCAACCGGAGACCCCGGAGGGTTATTTCATCCCCGGGCGGCCATCAGGCGCCGAGGTTCTCCTCGATCGCGGCGAGCACTTCCGGGGCGTCCGGGACGGTGCGCGGGCGGAACCGGGCGGCGACCGAGCCGTCCGCGCGGACCAGGAACTTCTCGAAGTTCCACTGGATGTCGCCGGCCTCGCCGTCGGCGTCGGCGACCGTCGTCAGCTCGTCGTAGACCGGATGCCGGCCGGCCCCGTTGACCTCGACCTTCTCGAACATCGGGAACGTCACGCCGTAGGTGGCCGAGCAGAACTCGGCGATCTCCTCCGACGACCCCGGCTCCTGGCCGCCGAACTGGTTGCACGGGAAGCCGACGACCGCGAAGCCGCGCGGGGCCAGCCGTTCGTGCAGCGCCTCAAGCGCCGTGTACTGCGGGGTTAGCCCGCACTTGGAGGCCACGTTCACGACGAGCAGCGTCTTGCCCGCCAGGTCGGAACGCCCGAGCGAGGACTCCTCGCCGGACAGCGTCTTAACAGGGATATCCCGGATGCTCACCGGCCTACCGTACATTCTCCGGCCTAGTGGACCGACACGTCCGCTGGCCGGAACGCGGGGCGCTCGCCAAGGTAGCCGCGCGCCACCGTCGTCACGAACGAGTAGACCGCGTCCTCGCCCGGGGCCAGCGGGCCGGGCGCCGCGTGCGGGGAGGACAGGCCGCGCTGTACCGACTCGCAGGCCGCCCAGTCCTGGCGGTTGGTCAGGTCCCAGAAGTCGACCGCGTAGGCCGGGTCGAAGCCCGGCCGCGCCACCGCCTCGGGCGCGAACGCCCAGCTGCAGTCGATCCGCGTGCGGGCGGGCCCCAGCGGCCGGATCACGTGCGTCATGACGTAATCGGGGTGCAGGCTGAGCAGTACGTTCGGGAAGACCGACAGGTAAATGACCTGCCGCAGTTGCTCACCGGAAAGCCCGCGCAGGGCGAGCGCGTCGCTGCGCCCGTCCAGGGACATGGAGTCCGCCGCCGGGCGCAGGTCCATCCAGCCGCCGATCCACGCGCCGCTGGCGTCGTAGTTCTCCCCGCTGCTGGGCGGGGTGACCCGGCACAGCTCGGGGTGGATCGACGGGCAGTGATAGCACTCCTGGTAGTTCTCGGTGAGGATCTTCCAGTTGGCGGTGGAATCGTAGACGTGGGTCGCCGCGGTGACCAGCCGCTCCGGCTCATACGGCGCCACGATGGAGTCCAGCTCGGCCAGCGGCAGCTCGCCAGCGCCGCCGGACCCGTCAACGAAGACCAGGCCGTGCCACTCGGCGGCGGGCAGCTCGCTCAGCCGCCACTGAGCCGGGTCGAACCCCGGCTCGCCGCGGTACCCGGGCGCGCCCCGCAGCTCCCCGTCCAGCCCGTAGGTCCACGCGTGGTACGGGCATACGATCGCCTTCTTGCCCGCGGTGGCCGACCCGCACGGCAGCAGCTCGTGCCCGCGATGCCGGCAGTAGTTGGCGAACGCCCGGACGGTGCCATCGTCACCGCGAACCAGGAGCACGCCACCGTCGCCAGTGTCCTCGGCGCGCTGGTCACCGGGATTGGCCAGCTGGTCGGAGCGCGCCGCGCACGTCCAGCCGCCGCCGAAGAAGTGCCGCCGCTCCCAGTCGAACACGGCCGGGTCGGTGTAGGCGGCCGGCGGGAGCATCGTGCTGCGCCCGAACGGTGCCAGCGCCCGCGCCAGCGCGGCGGAATCCACCGGGGCCCGCGGGTAGGCGCCGGGACGCGGAGTACGGCCGGGACCAGCTTGACTGACCATACAGTCAGCCTAAGTTGTGGTAAAGGCGCCTGTCCAGGTTTATCGCGGGCGCGAGCAGCGCCGCGTCACGGCGACGGCGGGCCCGGCGCGGGGGCGGGCGGCGGGGCGGGGAACCGCCGGCAGTGGCCCGGCGCGGGCGGCGGCGCGCGGCGGGCCGGCGTCTGCGCTCGGCGGGCGCGCGGCGGCACGGGAGCTGTCGGCAGTGGCGCGCGGCGGGCAGGCGTCTGGGCGTGGCCGGGGACTTTCAGTCCGGTCAGTCCGGGGCCCCCGCCCGCGTCTTATCACGAATTCCGTGCTTATCACGAGTTTCGTGGGGACATTTCGGGCAAAATAGGGCACGAAGTGAACGGAACTCGTGATAAGCAGGACGGAACTCATGATAAGAGTCCCGCTCTCGCCTGTGGATCCGGCGCGGATGAGAGGGGAGGGGAACGGGAGGCTGCTGTGGATGGCAGGGCACGCGCGAACGAGAACGTGAAGGCCAGCGAGATAGCCACGACCGCGCAGTTGACGGCGCGCGGGATCTCGCCGGCTCGTCGGCGGCGCCTGGTTCGAGAGGGAGAGCTTACCCAGCTTCGCCGTGGGGTGTACGTGACGGCATCGGCTCTGGCGCGGTCCGCGGATAACCCAGCGAGAACGCACGCGCTTCACGTGGTGGCCGCATTACTGCCCTCTAAGGCGGCCGCGGTGGCGAGCCATGAGTCCGCGGCGCTGATACACGGCATCGACCTGCTGGGCCGGCGTCAGGATGACAACTCGGTCACCGTGACGAGGATGCTTCGGGGGCCCGGGAGCCGGTCAGGAGTCGCCGACGTCACGGTCCACGTCGCGAGACTGCCGCCTGAGCACGTGACGAGGCGCTATGGAGTGCCGACGGCGACCGCCGCGCGAACCGTCGTCGACCTGGCGCGGTCCCGGCCCTTCATGAACGGGGTCGTCGCGGCGGATTCCGCCTTGCGGGCCAGGAAGGCAACGCGAGCCGAGCTCACCGCGGTCCTCGATTTCTGCAAGAGCTGGCCCGGGATCGAGGCTGCCAGGCGGGTCGTCGAATTCGGCGATCCCAGGGCCGAGTCCGCCCTGGAGTCCTGCGCGCGTGTCATCTTTCGTGAGCACGCATTGCCTGCCCCGCAGCTGCAAGCCGAGTTGTTCGCCGAACGCCCGTGGCGGGCGGACTTCTACTGGCCGCAGTACGCAACGATCGCCGAAGCCGATGGCCTGGCGAAGTATGAGGGCACGGCGCGGGCGATCTCGCAACTCGAGCGCGACAAGGCACTGCGCGCGGCGGGCTTCAAGGTCGTTCACTTCACCTGGGACCAGCTGTTTCGCGAGACCGATCGGGTCATCAGCTGGATCCGGCAGGCTTTCTCAAGTCCGAGCGCCTGGTGAGAGACTGGTCCCAGGAGGAGGTGTCCTCATGGCGGACGAGTGCGACGAGCACGCCCGGCACCGGCCGGGGGAGCGGCTGCGCCCCTATGTCGCCTGGTGCACCGGATACCGGCAAGCCGGCATCGCGCCGGCCGTGCACCGGGGGCTGCCGTCGCCGTGGCTCACGCTCATCGTCACGCTGGATGACCCGCTGGTGATCGCCCGGCATCCCGACCCGCGCCAGCCGGCCAGCAGGCATGACGTCCTGCTCGGCGGGCTGCACACCTCGCCCGCCATGATCACCCACCAGGGCAGGCAGTCCGGGATCCAGTTCGCGCTCACCCCGCTGGGCGCCCGCGCGCTGCTCGGGATGCCCGCCGCCGAGCTCGCCAGCATCGACGTGGACGCGGCCGACGTGCTCGGTGGCCGCGCGGACGAGCTTCGCGAGCAGGTGCTGGCGGAGGCGGACTGGCCCGGCCGGTTCGCGGCCGTGGAGGACTTCTTCGCCCGCCACCTCCCCGCGCTCGAGCCGGGGCCGCGGGGGAGCGGATTCTCCCCGGCCGTCCGGGATGAGGTCAGCTACGCCTGGCGGCGGCTGCGCGAGACGCGCGGCGCCGTCAGCGTCGCCGACCTGGCCGAGGAGACAGGCTGGTCGGCGCGCCACCTCAGCGCGCAGTTCCGCGCCGAGACGGGCCTTTCCCCGAAGGAGGCAGCCCGGGTCGTGCGGTTCGACCGGGCTCGCCGGACCCTGCTGCGCCGGGGCGCCGCAGGGCGGCTGGCAGCACTGGCCAGCCTGGCCGCGGAATTCGGCTTCTACGATCAGGCGCACATGGCCCGTGAATTCCGCGACCTGGCGGGCTGCCCGCCCAGCCAGCTGCTCGCCGAGGAGCTCCGAAACGTCCAAGCCGTGTCGCCCAGTGACTGGGAATGATCGGGGCATGACCCAGAACACGGCAACCGAAAACTCCGCAACCGAAAACTCCGCGACCGGGAACACGGCAACGAAGCAGCCGCCCGCGCCGAATGTCTGGCCCGCCTTCCGCGCCAATGACGCCCGCGGCCTTATCAAGTTCCTCGTGGAGGCCCTCGGCTTCGAGGAGGTCGTCGTCTACGGCGAGGCCGACCGCGTGGATCACGCCGAACTGGCCTGGCCGCCGGGCGGCGGCGTCATGCTCGGCTCCGCGCGCGATGAGGCGGAGCAGTCAGGGGTGACCGGGCCTGGCCACTTCAGCGCGTACGTCGTCACCAGTGACCCGGACGGCCTCTACGCGCGCGCCGTCGCGCACGGCGCCAAGGTGGCCAGTGAGCTGCACGACACCGACTACGGGTCCCGCGACTTCGCGATCGAGGACCCGGAGGGCAACCACTGGTCCTTCGGCACCTACCCCGGTCATCCCCGGTAGCCAGCGGTGACGGCCGCGGTTCAGCGATCGGCGGGGGCCGCGTGGCGGGGGCGGTGAGGCGAGGGCCGGCGCGGCGGGGGTCGGTGTTGCGGATGGGCGGGAGCGCCAGCGCTCCGGCGATGCCGGCCGCCGCGAGTCGAGCCGATCAGCAGGCCGCCCACGACCGGTCCGAGCGCGGGGGCGGCGAACAGCATGATGCCGGCCGCCGGGGAGATCGAGCGCGCGTTGCCGGGCTTGCCCAGCAGCATGGACATCGCCAGCGGGACCAGCGGCGCGGCCGCCAGGCCCTGCACCGCGCGCGCGGCGATTAGCAGGCCGATGCCCGGCGCGAGCGCGCACAGCGCCGACGCCAGCGTGAACGCGGCCACGCTGGCCCGGTAGACCGCGGACGTTCAATGGAGATGGGCCGGGCCGCACGCCAATGAGCTGACGGACGGGCCGGCTGGCAAGATGGGCGTCATGACATGGACAGCGCCCGAGCCCGCGCGTGCCGAACCGCCGATCGCCGGCCCCGAGCGCCAGCAACTGGATGCCTGGCTGGACTATCACCGGCAGACCCTGCTCGCCAAGTGCGCCGGGCTGACCGGGGAGCAACTCGCCACCGCGAGCGTCCCGCCGTCGAACCTCACGCTGCTCGGCTTGGTCAGGCACATGGCCGAGGTGGAGCGAGCGTGGTTCCGGACCCGGTTCGCCGCCGAGCCGGCGGGCTGGATCTACTGCACCGACGAGCAGCCGGACGCGGACCTGGAGAACCTCGACCCCGCGGCCGCCGAACAGGACTACGCGGGCTACCTCCGCGAGGTCGAGCTGGCGCGGGCCGCCGTGGCGCACCGCGACCTGGATGAGACTTACTTCAACGCCCGCCGCAAGGGCGACATGGACCTGCGCTGGATCTACCTGCACATGATTGAGGAGTACGCCCGCCATAACGGGCACGCGGACCTACTCAGGGAGCGGATCGACGGCGCGACCGGCGATTGATTGCGTGACCAGAATGTTAATAGCCCGTATTGATGGGTGCCTAGTCTTGCGGAGTAGTGCCCTTGCTGCCGATACTTCTGGGGTGGGAGACCGGAATGTACTAGGCGGCGAGCTAGAGGCCTGTGGCAACGATCCGCTGACAGGGTTCTACCGGGATGGCTCCTGCACCAGTGGACCCGAGGACCAGGGGAGCCACACCATCTGCGCGGTGGTGACCGCGGAGTTCCTCGCGCACCAAAAGCGCATTGGCAATGACTTGTCCACGCCCATGCCCCAGTACCGGTTCCCCGGGCTGGTACCCGGCGACCGGTGGTGCGTGACCGCAGCGAACTGGCTGCGCGCCTTCAAGGACGGCGTCGCCGCGCCGGTCGTGATGGCCTCGACGCACGAGCGCGCCCTGGCCATCGTGCCGCTGGACGCGCTGCGCCAGCACTCGGTGGACGTTCCCGCCGACCTCAGCACGCTCGAGGAGTAACCCCGCTACCGGCCGCTCTCAGCGGCTTCCCTGATCGCCGCGAGCGTCGCCGCGATACCCCGCCGGGCGGTCTCGTACCGGTCCCGCACCTGCCCGGCGGCCCCGTCGCCGAACCGCTGCCCGAAGCGCTCCAGCCCGCCGGGCAGCATCTCCCACGACTCCGTCACCTCGGTCCCGCCGGGGACCGGGGCGAACGCGTACCCCCACCGGGTCCAGGTGCCGCCAACGATGAAGGCGAACTCCCGGCCGGGATCGGCCGCCGCGACCTGGCAGCGCGTCTCCCACGGGTCCCGGCCCGGCGCCTCGTTGCGGCCGGTGAACCACGCGCCGACTTCCGGGCCGTCTCCCTCATCCCACCAGCAGGATGTCGTCACCGGGCTCCACTGGCCCATCCGGGTGATGTCGGAGACCATGGCGTACAGGGCCTCGGGGGTGGCCGCGACCACGATGGAATCGGAGTATGTCAGGGGTGACTGCGGCGTCTCCCGGGGGGTGCGGGGGGTCGCCTCCCCGGGAGATGACTGTGGTGAGTTCACGAGAGATAGCGTAGGACTCATGGCGATCGAGACGCGAACCCTGGGCCGGACCGAGCAAGACGTGACGATCCTCGGCTACGGGGCGATGGAGTTGCGCGGCGCGCCGCGCGGCCCGGAGGTTTCCGGCGAGCAGGCCGGGAAGGTCCTGAACGCGGTCCTCGACGGCGGCATCACGCTGATCGACACCTCACCCGACTACGGCGGCAGCGAGGAGCTCATCGGCCGCTACCTCGGCCACCGGCGGGATGAGTTCTTCCTCGCCTCCAAGTGCGGCTGCCCGCTGGACCCGTCCGCCAGCGTGCCACCGCCGTACCCGCACGACTACCGCCCCGCTAACGTGCGCGCGGGCGTCGAGCGGTCCCTCACCCGGCTCGGCACCGACCGGCTCGACCTCGTGCAGGTCCACATGTCGCCGAGTAACGCGACGCTGGCCGAGAACGACGTCATCGAGACCCTCTTCGCGCTCCAGCAAGAGGGCAAGACCCGGTTCATCGGCATGTCCGGCATCCTTCCGCACCTGCCTGAGCACATCGCGCTCGGTGTCTTCGACGTCTTCCAGATCCCCTACTCCGCGCTCCAGCGCGAGCACGAGGACCTCATCACGCAGGCCGCGCAGGAGGGCGCGGGGACCCTCATCCGCGGCGGCGCCGCCCGCGGTGCCCCCGCCGAGGACAAGAACTGGCAGGCCGACCCGATCGGCCTGGCGACGGGCGAGGGCCAGCGGCGCTGGCAGTCGGCGGGCCTGGACGGCCTCATCGCCGAGGCCGGCCTGACCAGGATCGAGTTCACGCTGCGCTTCACCCTCAGCCATCCCGCCCTGACCAGCACCATCGTCGGCACGTCGAGCCTGGAGCACCTGGCCGCCAACCTCGCCATCGCCGAAAAGGGGCCGCTCCCGGGCGATGTCTACGCGGAGGCCGTAAAACGGCTGGCCGCCTAGCGAAGGCTGATGCTGTAGTAGGGGACGTGAGCGAAGAGCAAGCCTTGAGCCAAGAGCAAGCACTGACTTCTGGGAAAGCACTGTCTTCCGCGGAAACACTGTCGTCGGTCGCGGTCTACTGCGGATCCAGCCCCGGCTTCGACCCCGCTTACGCCCAGGCGGCGGCCAGCCTGGGCACGCTCCTGGGCCAGCGCGGGACCCGGCTCGTCTACGGCGGCGGGCACGTTGGCCTGATGGGTATCGTCTCCGACGCCGCCCTGGCCGCCGGGGGAGAGGTACACGGCGTCATCACCCGCGCGCTGGAGGCCAAGGAGCTAGCCCACCAGAGCCTGGCCAGCCTGGAGGTCGTGGAGACCATGCACGACCGCAAGGCCGCGATGGCCGACAAGGCCGACGGGTTCATCATGGCGCCCGGCGGCTTCGGCACGTTGGATGAGTTCTTCGAGGTCCTCACCTGGACGCAGCTCGGCATCCACGTCAAGCCCTGCGCGGTCCTCGACGTCCAGGGCTTCTTCGGGCCGCTGCGCGCGCAGGTCGACGCGATGGTCGCCGCGGGCTTCGTCCGCCCGGATCACCGCGACATGCTCATCGTGAGCGCGGACCCGGCGGCGCTCCTGGATCGGATGGCCGCCTGGCGGCCACCCTCCGTGGAAAAGTGGCTCGGCCCCCGGCAGCGCTTACAGCCGCGGGTCGACGGGCTCTGACTCCAGGGCCAGCACCGCGAACGCGCACTCGTGCACCCGCCACAGCGGCTCCGCGCGCGCCAGCCGGTCCAGCGCCTCCAGGCCCAGCGCGTACTCGCGCAGCGCCAGCGACCGCTTGCGGCCAACCGACCGGCTGCGCAGCCGCGCCAGGTTGGCGTCCACGGTGTAGTCGGGGCCGTAGATGATCCGCAGGTACTCCGGGCCGCGCACCTTCAGGCCCGGCTGAGCAATCCCCTTCGGTCCCCGCACCAGCCCGGCGGCGGGCTTGACCACCATGCCCTCGCCGCCCGCCGCCGTCAGCGCCGACCACCAGTCAGCGGCCGCCGCGCACGACGAAGCGTCGGCGGTGTCCGCGTACACGCGCCGGGTCGCCGTGAACAGCGCCGGGTCCCCAGCGGCCAGGCGCGATGCCCGATCCAGGTGCCAGGCATGCGGTCGCTGCGCATGCGAGCAGCCCTCCGACGCCAGCACCTGGAACGGCGCCACCCGAACCCCGTCCAGGCCGGCCACTGGCCAGCAGTAGCGCTGGTAGGCGGCGGTGAAGCCGTCGGCGTTCCGCAGCCGGGCCGACGTCCGCGCCAGCAGCGCCGAGACATCCAGCCCCCGCGCCGCGGCGGCCTCAAGCACCGACACCGCTGCGGGCAGCGCCGCGTGCGCCGCTGCCCCGACCGCCGCGTACTGATCGCGCAGCAACCGCCCCGCCTTGGCGCTCCACGGCATGATCTCCGCGTCCAGCAGCAGCCACGAGGTCTCCAGCTCAGCGAACAGGCCCGCGTCCGCGCACGCGGCCCGCACGCGCTCCAGCAGCGCCGCGCCCAGCACGGCCGTGAAGAACGGCCGGCCGGTCCGCGTCCACGCGGCCCCCGGGCCGGTAACCCCGAACCGCGCCCGCGCCGCCTGCGGTGACTCGCACACCAGCAGCACCGCCCGCGAGCCCATGTGCTTCTCCTCGCACACGACCTCGCCGACGCCCATGTCCCGGAACGCCGAGAACGCGGCGTCCGGCTCCTCCAGTAGGAGTCCCGACGACGCGGTGGCCACCGGGCTCATCGTCGGCGGCAGGTAGACCAGCCAGCGCGGGTCGATCGCGAACCGGCTCATCACCTCCAGCGCGGCGGCGGCGTTCTCCGGCCGGATCGACACCCGCGACAGGTAGCTGGTCTCGATGACGCGCGACCCGGTCACGTCCTTGATGTCAAGAACGTCCGGTTCCCGGCGGGCGGGATGGCCGGGCGGGCCAGCGCTCGGCGCCGCCAGCGGCTTGGCCGGCTCGTAATAGACGCGGGCAGCCGGAACCGACACCACGTTTCGTTCGGGATACTGGAGGGCGGAAAGGGCACCGCCGAACACGCACCCGGTGTCCAGGCACATCGTGTTGTTTACCCACTCGGCGGCCAGGGTCGGCGTGTGCCCGTAAAGCACCATGGCCCGGCCCCGGTAGTCCTCCGCCCACGGATACCGGACCGGCAGCCCGAACTCGTCGGTCTCCCCGGTGGTCTGCCCGTACAGGCAGAACTCGCGCACCCGTCCCGAGGCGCGCCCGTGCAGCCGCTCGGCCAGGCCGGCGTGCGCGACCACCAGCCGCCCCTCGTCGAGCACGTAGTGGCTCACCAGGGAGTCAAGGAATCCCTCGACCTCCTGGCGAAACGCGACCGGCTGACTGCCGATTTGCTCCAGTGACTCCGCCAGGCCATGAGAGACGCGCACATTGTGGCTCTGCTTTCCCGAAGGGGGACTATTTCCCTCTGGCCTCCCGCTAAGCCCGGCACGGAGCGAGCGCAGCAGCTTGGCCTCGTGGTTGCCGACGACTGCGAGGGCCGTGCCTGCCGCCACCATGCCCATCGCCAGCCGCAGCACGCCGGGAGTGTCCGGGCCGCGGTCGACCAGGTCGCCGAGGAAGATGACCCGCCGGCCCGCCGGGTGCCGCGCGTTGATGGCGAGTCCGTTGGCGTCCCGGTCCAGGGCGTAGCCAAGCCCGCCCAGCAGCGTCTCCAGTTCTGCCCGGCACCCGTGCACGTCGCCGATCACGTCGAACGGCCCGCTCACGTGCCTGAGGTCGCTGAACATCTTGGTCCGCCGGATGCTCGCCAGCGCGACCTGCTCCTCGGTGCGCAGCACGTGCACGGCGCGAAACCCCTCGCGCTGCAGGCCCTTGATCGAGCGGCGCAGGTCGGCGTGCTGGCGGCGGATGACCTGCGGCCCGAAGTCGCGGTCGGGGCGGTCGGCGTTGCGCCGCACGCAGACGTCGTGCGGGAGGTCCAGCACGATCGCGACCGGGAGGGCGTCGTGCGCGCGGGCCAGCGCCACCAGCGGCTGGCGCGCGTGGGCCTGCACGTTGGTCGCGTCCACGACGGTGAGCCGGCCCGCGGCCAGCCGCTTGCCCGCGATGTAATGCAGCACGTCGAACGCGTCGGCCGTCGCCGCCTGGTCGTTCTCATCGTCGGACACCAGGCCCCGGCAGAAGTCGGAGGAGATGACCTCGGTCGCCTTGAAGTGCGCGCGGGCGAACGTGGACTTGCCCGACCCGGAGACGCCGACCAGCACGACCAGGCTCAGCTCGGGAATGGCCAGCTCGCTCGTCGTCATGCCGCAGCCTCGGTCCGGGTGAATACCGCGAGCTGGGTCGGCGGGCCGGCCTCGGGCGCCTCGGGGCCGACCGGCTCGAACCGGACGACGTACCCATACGTGACCGCGACCCGGCGCGCCCATCGGCGGAACTGCGCTCGCGTCCACTCCCACCGGTGATCGGGATGGCGCAGCGTCCCCGGCGCCATCCCGTAGACGGCGTTGTGCTCGGCGTTCGGGGTGGTCACGATGACGGAGGCGGGCGCCGCGAAGCCGAACACGGCCCGCTCAAGCGCCGGCAGCCGCTCATCGTCGACGTGCTCGATGACCTCCATCAGCACGGCGGCGTCCAGGCTGGTGAGGCGCTCATCCCGGTAGGTCAGCGCCGACTGGATCAGCGAGATGCTCGCGCGCTTGGCCTCAGGGAGGCGCTCCAGGCGCAGCCGCCGGGCGGCGATCGCCAGGGCACGCGCCGAGACGTCGGCGGCCACGACCCGGTCGATGTCCTTGTCGGCGATCAGGTGCCTGGTAAGCGCGCCGTCGCCGCAGCCGAGGTCCCCGACGGAGCGGGCACCGGACTCGCGCAGCAAGGCGAGGACCGCCTCGCGCCGCAGGATCGCGAGCGGCACCGGCTTGGGTTCCGCGTCGCCGTCGCCTTCGTCCGGCACGGCATTGTCGAGTTCCTCCGGCTCGAGGTCGTCGGCCTCGGCCAGCCGGGCCAGCGCGGGCACCGTCAGCTCCCGGCGGTGCGCGAGGTACCGCCGGGTGATCAGCGCCTTCTCCGGGTGGGTGGCGAGCCAGCCGGCCCCGGCGCGGACCAGCTTGTCGATCTCGTCGGAGGTCACCCAGTAGTGCTTGGCGTCATCCAGCACCGGCAGCAGCACGTACATGTGGTTCAGCGCGTCCGCGAGCCTCATCGTGCCGGACAGGCGCAGGTCAACGTAGCGGGAGGTGCCCCACTGGGGCGGGTCCATTGGTACCGGGCTCGCGGTCACGGCCCAGCCCAGCGGCGCGAACAGGCTGGTCGCCAGGTCGGTGTCCCCGGCGCAGCGCAAGGCGGGGACCCGGATTTCCAGCGGGATCGGCGACGCGGCCAGCTCCGGGCGGGCGTCGCAGCGGCCGGTGAGGGCGGTGCCGAACACTTCCTTCAGCGCGACCGCGAGCAGGCTCGACGCCGCGTACGGCCGGTCGTTGACGTAATGCGTGATCCCCGGCGGCTCATTGCCCCTTTGCTGGCCATCGCTGTTGTGCCGGCCAGCACCGTGCTGGCCGGGACTGCCCTTACCGCGCACGAGCGCGACCGGGTCCACCTCGAGCAATAGCGCCGCCGTGCACCGGTCCTCCGTCGCCTGCGGGTAGAAGACGTGCGCCTGGCCGCTGGCCACCGGCCAGGACTGGACCTTGCCTGGATGCTTGAACAGCAGGTAGCCCAGGTCGGTGGCGGGCGCGCGGGTAGTGGTGATCGTCAGCAGCACGCCCCAAGTGTCACGGCTGTCCAGGCCACCCGACAAATCACTTTCCCGGGGACGGGTCCCACTAGCGGGCGCCGTCCCCACAACGTCCTGGGGAAGAGCCGTGGGGGAGAATCAGTGCTGTGACCCGTTGGGTGCTGCACGTGGACCTGGATCAGTTCCTCGCCGCCGTGGAGGTGCTGCGCCACCCCGAACTGCGCGGCAAGCCGGTCGTCGTCGGCGGCGACGGCGACCCGACCAAGCGCGGCGTGGTCTCCACAGCCTCGTATGAGGCTCGCGAGGCGGGCGTGCACTCGGGGCTGCCGCTGCGCACCGCCGCCAAGCGCTGCCCGGACTGCGTCTTCCTGCCCGTAGACGCCGACGCCTACAACGCGGTGTCGATCGTGGTCATGGACGTCCTGCGGGAGACCGGCTGCCCCGTCGAGGTCCTCGGCTGGGACGAGGCATTCGTGGGCGTGGAGCTCACGGGGGAGCAGGCGGATGACCCGGAGTCGTTCGCGCGCGGGCTGGTCGCCGACGTGAAGGCCGCCACCCAGCTGGACTGCTCGGTCGGGATCGGCCAGAACAAGCTGCAGGCGAAGATCGCGACAGCGTTCGGCAAGCCCGCCGGCGTGGCCCGGCTGACCACGGCGACCTGGTTCGACGTGCTCGGCGACCGCCCGCCGGACGCGATCTGGGGGATCGGCGCCAAGACAGTCGCCAAGCTGACCACGCTGGGCATCATGAGCGTCCGGGAACTGGCCGGCGCTGACCCGGACGCTCTTGCGGCCGTCTTCGGCCCGATGACCGGCCCATGGCTGGTGCTGCTCGGGCAAGGCCGCGGCGACGCCGACGTCGACCCAACCCCGTACGTGCCCCGATCGCATGGCCGCGAGGTCACCTACCAGCGCAATATCAAGGACTGGGACCAGGTCCGCACCGAAATCGACCGCCTGGCCCGCCTGGTCGCCGCGGAAGTCACCGACCGCCTCGTGGCCCGCGTCGTCGTCAAGGTCCGCTACGCCCCGTTCTTCACCGAGACCCATGGCGTGGCATCGCTGGGCCCCGACCCCGACGCGTTCGCCGAGGCCGCGCTGGACGCCCTGACCCGCTTCGACCCGGGCCGCCCGGTGCGCCTGCTCGGCGTCCGCGCTGAGTTCGCCGGCTCGCCGTGAGTGCCCCGGCCCCTGGGAATGGCCACGGCATGGTGGCCGCCGAGCTCCCGGCGATACCGGTATCCGCCGGGGCGCTGATATTCGACACGACGGGGCGGCTGCTGATCCTTAAGCCCACGTACAAGAAGGGCTGGACGATACCCGGCGGGATCATGGAGCCCGGCGGGGAGACGCCCTGGGACGCCTGCCGGCGGGAGGTCCGCGAGGAGTGCGGCGTCGAGGTCACCAGCGGCCGGCTGGCCTGCGTTGACTTTCGCCCGGCCCGCCCGGCCGGCCCGGGCCGCCCGGCCCGCCTCGGCGGCATCCGGTTCCTGTTCGACTGCGGGCCCGCCGCCGACGTGACCCTGGCGGCGATCACGCTACAGCCGGAGGAGATCGCCGAGCACCGGCTCGTCTCGCTGGAGACCGCGTTCACCCTGCTTCGCCCGCCGATCCGGCGCCGCGTCCGCGCCGCGACCCGGCATCGCCAGTTCATCTACCTGGAAAACGGCCACCCCATTCCTGCGGTCGGCTAGGAGCAGCCGGTACCGGGGCGATGGCCCTGCAGCCCCGGTGCCAGCGGCGCGCGGAGCGGGTCAATGGCCCTCCGGCCCTGGATAGTGCCGGGGCGATGGCCCTTCCGCCGCGGAACACCCGGCGGGCGATGGCCCTTGCGCCACGGATAGAGCAGGTCAATGGCCCTCCAGCCCTGGAATGACATCGGGGTGATGGCCCTTTAGCCACGGATGTGCCCGCGGTCTCACAGGGGGCGGCGCATGCGGATCTCGGAGATCGCGGGGTTGGAGGGGAGCGGCTGGCTCTCGCCCGTCGGGGTGAAGCCGCAGCGTTCGTACAGGCGGCGGGCCGGGTCGTTGGAGCCGGTCACCCACAGGTACAGGGCGTCATGGCCGTGGAAGCGCGCCCAGTCGGCGGCCGCCTCGACCAGCGCCTCGCCGACGGACCGGCCGCGCGCGGCCGGCCGCACCCACATGGACACCAGCTCCGCGCTGCCGTCGCCTTCCACGTAGACGCCGCCGATGCCGGCCGGATCGGCGAGGTCCGGCAGGTAGGCGAGGTAGGTGGCGGCGCGGTCGCTGATCCGCGCCCGCCACCGCGCCGGGGTGAACGCCGCCTCCTGCGCGTACGTCGACCCGAACGCGGCCGGGGCCTCGCGCAGCGCAGCCAGCCGGATGTCCCGCATGAGCTGCCAGTCGTCAGGGGTCACTTCCCGGATACTCACCACTGGCACATGGTTGAGCATGAGGGCAGGCACGCGCCAGTAGTTATTTCCCGGCAACTGGTCAACTCGCCACGTCGCCCGTGGACCTAGCCGACGTTGTCGCCGAGCCAGTCAACGAGCGGAGCGGACGACCGCAAGAACGCCAGCACCCGGTCCTTGGCCCCCGGGGTCGCCAGCCACGGCTCCGGCGTCCAGTGCTGCCAGGTCGTCAGGCCCTTGTGCCGCAGCAAGCCGATCCGCGGATGGTCGGCCGGGTAGCCGCGCGGCGCGGACTTGAGCGTGCCGTGCCCGTGGATCTCGATCCCGGCCTTCTCGATGTCCGCGATGACGGCCTCCAGCTCGGCGCCCGTCGGCCCGGCGACCGCCGCGCGGTACTGAGTGAGCTCGTCGGGCTCAAGGTGCCACCGGCCCGCGCCGGAGGCGAGGCCGTCGGCGGAGAGCTGGACGTAGCCGGTGCCGGCGATGACCGCGCCGATGTGGGTCTTGTACGGCGTCTTGTCCTGGCTGAAGCGGATGTCCCGGTAGGGGCGGAAGATCTTGGGCTCGCCGCCCAGCTCGGCGGCCAGTTCCTCCGCGAGCTCGGCCATCGGCCGGTGGACCGCCTCCTCGTAGACCGCCTTGTGGCTGGTCCAGTAGGACTTCGAGTTGTCGGCCTCCAGGCCCTCGTAGAACGTCAGGGCCGCCTCCGGCCACCCGCCAAATGCCATTGCCCCAGCTTAGTTCTGGTGGGTACACACCAACCCCCCAGGCCCCCGAGCGGTGCGGCCTCCGTCCGCAGAATCCGGCGAGCCGCGGAGAGCAACGGTTTGATTAAGTGGCGGCGGCGGGCCATCCGGGCCGGGGACGGCCTCGAAGAGGGGGCGTAAGAGAAAGTCACCTTACGCAAGGAGCGACACATGCCTCCTCAGGCTACCCAGCCATCACAGCAGCATCAGCAGTCCCGGGAAGCCCAGTCCCGGGAAGCCCAGTCCCGGGAAGCCCAGTCCCGGGAAGCCCAGTCCCGGGACGACCAGCCCCAGGACGACCAGCCCACGGCCCCCGTGACCACCCCGCAGCGCGCGGGGTCGTCGCGCATGTCGCGCCGCTCCATCCTGCGCGGCGCCGCTGGCGCCGGTGCCGTCGGCGTCGCCGCCGCTGGCGGGGCGGGCGCGGCGCTCGCGCTCACGCGGCCCAGCGCGCAGGCGGCGCTCACGAACGAGGCCAAGCCGGCCGTCATAGCCGCCATGCCGCCTGACGCCATGGAGGGCCCGCTGGTCGTGTACGTCAGCGACACCACCACCGGGCTGCTCGACGTCTTCGCGGGCACCGGCCAGGCGCGCCTGAAGAACCCCGCGCTCGTCAGCGCGCTGCTGCGGGCTTTCAAGTAGCCCCGAACCACCACGACAAGCGAGGTCACCCAATGTCATCGCACCGCGAGGCCCCGGAGATCACCAAGGACCCGGTCGCCGATAGCACCGACGTCTACGCGTTCATCAGTCCCGACCATCCGGACCACGTCACGCTCATCGCCAACTACATCCCGCTGCAGGGACCAGCCGGCGGCCCGAACTTCTACGCTTTCGGCGACGACGTGCTGTATGAGATCCACGTCGACAACAACGCCGACGCCCGCGCCGACATCACCTACCAGTTCCGCTTCCGGACCACGCTGCAGAACCCGGACACCTTCCTGTACAACACCGGGCCCATCCTCTCGCCGCACGACCCGAACTGGAACCGCCGCCAGACCTACACGCTCACCCGGGTCACCCACGGCAAGAGCGAGGTCCTCGCCTCGGGCCTGGCCACCCCGCCCTGCAACATCGGCCCGCTGTCCACGCCGAACTACCACGCCCTGGCCCACAACACCATCCACGTGCTCCCCAACGGGATCAGCGTCTTCGCCGGCCAGCGGGCCGAGGGCTTCTACGTGGACCTGGGCGCGATCTTCGACCTTGGCGACCTGCGGCCGTTCGAGCAGCTGCACGCCCAGTACGGGCTGAACGCCTTCACCAAGCCCGCGCCCGGCGTCAACGCCACTGCCGGGCTGAACGTGCACACGCTCGCCCTGCAGATCCCCACCGGCCAGCTGCTGAGCAGCGGCAAGCCCGGCAAGCCGTCCGACCCGGGGTCGGTGATCGGCGTGTGGACGTCGGCCAGCCGCCAGAAGGCATCGGTGTGGGACGCCGACACGGGCCAGCACGTTCACAGCGGCCCCTGGCACCAGGTCTCGCGGCTGGGCAACCCGCTGTTCAACGAGGTGCTCGTTGGCATCGGCCACAAGGACCACTGGAACGCGCTGCCGCCGTCGGAGGACAAGCGGTTCGCCGACCGGGTCGCCCACCCCGAGCTCGCCGCGCTGCTCCCGGCGCTGTACCCGGGCGTGTTCCCGAACCTGGACAAGCTCAACAAGTCTGGCCAGGCGCGGGCCGACCTGCAGGCCATCTTGCTCACCGGCATCCCGTCCGGGATCATCGCCGGGTTCCAGAACAACACCGGGCCGGTCCTGGCCGACATGCTCCGCCTGAACACCGCGATACCGCCGTCCACCACCAGCCCGAGCCAGCTCGGCCTCCTGGGCGGTGACCTCGCCGGGTTCCCCAACGGCCGCCGGGTCTTCGACGACGTCGTCAGCATCGAGCTGCGCGCGATCGCCGGGGTCACGGTCCCGCTGGTGGACAAGACGTTCACCCCGGACGCGGCGGCCGGCAAGGTCACCGACGGGCTCGACGCCTCCAGCGTGCCCTCCGGCTACCTGCCCTGGTTCCCCTACCTGGGCGACCCGTACAGCGGCTTCAGCACCCCCTCGTCCTGAATGGACATCCCCCGGGGACAATCTCCCGGCCGATGATCCTCGTACTTCTCGATACCAGCCCCAGGCGCCGGCCGGCGACATCGCGTGGCCGGCGCCTGGCAAGACCGCACCAGACCGCGACCGACAGGAGGGCCCAGTCATGAGCCACGATCACCATCACGCGGCGGGACCCACCGGGGCCGGCAGCGTCGTCCTTGAGCTAGGCGGCGACATCGGCGTCCTCGTCCTGCACGCGCCCGCCGAGCTCCACGGCCACGAAATCGAGATAAGCAAGTCAAACTCCGCGGACTTCCACCGAACGCACTCACTGGTCCGTGAGCGGCAAACGGCTTCCGGAGTGAGCTTCGCCGCCGTGTATCCCGGGATTCCCGCGGGCGAGTACACGATCTGGCGAGACCCGGACACTCCGGCCGGCACGGTCACCATCGTCGGCGGCGAGGTATCCCGCTTCACCTGGCCCTGCTAGCCCGCGTGGCTGAAAACCAAGCCGCGCTCCCTTCGGCTGGGTTGATCAGGGCTGTGCGGTCCGCAGCCGCCCCGGCCCCAAGGCCCGCCTGAGCCGCGTCTCCCGCCGGCTCGGGCGGGTCTCTTGCTTTCCTGGACAGCCCTTCCCTAGACCGCCAGGACCACGATCGGGGTGGTGGTGGGGGCGCGCGACCCGCCGGCCGGCTCGACCGTCACGCCGACCTTGTCGCCTGGCTTCAAGCCGGAGGCCAGCACGGGCGCGGTCTTGTCACCGGCGGCCGGCGGCAGCAGGCCCGCCCGCCGGGCACTGGCCGGGCCGAGGAACCACAGCTCGTAGACCTTTTGCGGTGGCAGCGAGGCCAGCCCGGAACTGGTGAAGACCATCGTCGCCTGGCGCACCGACGCGACGACGGTCGCCGTGCCGCCCGCCGAGGTCGCCTCCGACGTGATCTGGGCATCCGGGGCGGCGAGGACGGCGGCGATGGCCGCGTTGCTCGCCTGAGCCGAGTCCAGCTGGTGCTGGGTGTTGATCGTGACCACGCTGAGCGCCGCCGCGGCGGCCAGGCCGGCCGCGCCGACGCCCACGGCCAGCCGGGGAATCCAGGCAGAGCGCCGGGGCGCTGGCCGTCTCGCCTCGCGCGCCGAGCGAGCGGACCGGGCGGAGCGGCCCTCGCCGGTCGCCGGTGGCAGCTGCCTGGTCACCGCCGCGGCCGCCAGCACCCGGTCCTTCAGGGCCGGCGGCGGCTCGCTGGCCGCGGCCATGCCCATCGCGGTCACGGTGGCGGTGAAGCCGCGGACCTCATCCGCGCAGGCCCGGCAGCCCCGCAGGTGCCGTTCGAAGCGGTCTCGCTCCTCGCCTTCCAGGGCGTTGAGGGCATAAGCCCCGGCCAGGGAGTGCAGTTCCTGGTCACGGCGCGGCAAGAACTTCACCAGGCCACCCCCAGGCAGTCTCGCATCCGGATGAGGCCATCGCGGATTCGTGTCTTAATGGTGCCCAAGGCGACGCCCAGCAACTCGGCGACCTGCGGATAGCTGTATCCCTTGTAGAACGCGAGCGTGACCGCCTCTCGCTGGAGGCCGGTCAGCCCGTTCAGGCAGCGGCGCACCCGCTCGGCTTCCAGGGACGCCTCCACCGTCTCGGCGACCTCGTCGGCGGGCGCCGGGTCCGGGACCGCGGCCGAGCGCTGCTCGCGCTCGGCAGAGGCTGTCTCCGAGCGCACCCGGTCCACAGCGCGGCGATGCGCGATCGTCAGCATCCATGACGCCGCGCTGCCGCGCTTGGCGTCGAAGCGGGCCGCGGTTCGCCAGACCTCCAGGAGTACCTCCTGGGTTACCTCTTCGGACTGGGCGGGATCGCGGAGCACCCTGCGGATCAGCCCGTAAACCGGTCCGGCCATCCGGTCGTAGACCGCCTCGAACGCGGACTGGTCTGCCCGGGCGACCCGGATGAGCATGGCGTCCAGGTCAAGTGCGGGATCGCTGCGCTCTAGGGGACCGGGGTCCACCGGGCCCGGCGCCGACGGCGAGGACGGCATTCTATAGACCTCCACGCGGGGCATTCGCAGCCGCGGCCCGCATGGACTGGTTCATTACCCAACGAAGCCCGCCCCCCTCCGCCATGCCAGGATTCTACGAAGATTCCCGGGGATGGCCATGGTGCATAGACGCTTATCGCGGCACTGGCTTGTTACGGTTGGAAGATGTCGTTCGCTGAGGCCATTGACCAGCTCACCATTGACGAGCTCCACCGCCGCGGCAGCCTCAAGTGGACGCGAGGCGGCCCCGGCGTGATCGGCGCGTTCGTCGCGGAAATGGACTTCGGCACGGCGCCCGCGGTCACGGCGGCGCTGCGTGGCGCAGTGGAGCGCCAGGAGTTCGGCTACCTCAGCGATGACCAGGCGGCAGAGCTCAGCCGGGCGTGCGCGGACTGGCAGCGCGCGGCCCACGGATGGGCGGTTGACCCGGCCCGGATCTGGCCCATGCCTGACGTCTTCCGGTCCCTGGTGGCGGTGATCACGGCATTCTCCCGGCCGGGCAGTCCGGTGATCCTCCCGACGCCGGCCTACATGCCGTTCGTCGGGCTCCCGGGCCAGCTAGGCCGGGAGGCCATCCAGGTCCCGATGGTGCCCGGGCCGGACGGGCGGCTCACGCTGGACACCGACGGCATCGACGCGGCGTTCCGGGCCGGCGGCCACCTGCTGGTCCTGGTCAACCCGTGCAACCCGGTGGGGCGCGCGTACTCCCCGGAGGAGCTGGCCGCGATCGCGGACGTGGTGGAGACGCACGGCGGGCGGGTGTTCGCCGACGAGATCCACGCGCCGCTGGTTTATCCAGGTAGTCAGCACGTTCCGTACGCGACTGTCTCGGCGGCGGCGGCCGGGCATGCCATCACGGCGGTCGCCGCCTCCAAGGCGTGGAACCTGCCCGGCCTGAAGTGCGCGCAGCTCATCTTGGGCAGCGAGGCCGACGTGGCGACCTGGGCGGCCCACTGGCCGGTGCACGAGCAAGGCGCGAGCGTGCTCGGAGTCCGGGCGAGCGTGACCGCCTACCGCGAGGGGAAGGACTGGCTGGCCGACGTGATCGCCTACCTGGACGGCAGCCGCCGCCTCCTGGCCGACCTGGTCGCCGAGCACTTGCCGGGCGTCGCCTACACCCCGCCCGAGGGCACCTACCTGGCCTGGCTCGACTGCCGGTCCCTCGCGCTCGGCCAGGATGTGCCGCGGCCGTATCCCGCTCCGCCCGTCGACCTGGCCGAGTTCTTCCTGTCCAACGCGGGAGTCCTCGCCACCGACGGGGCGGAGAGCGGCGAGGCTGGCCGCGGTTTCCTGCGGCTCAACTTCGCGACCCCGCGCCCCGTCCTGACCGAGATGATCCGCCGGATGGGCAAGGCAATCACCAGCTAGGGCCGTCGGCCCCGCGTCAGCCCATGGACTTCGAGCCGTCGAGGGACTCGCGGATGATGTCGGCGTGGCCGGCGTGCTGGGCGGTCTCCCCGGCGATGTGCAAGAACGTGCGGCGAGCGGTCCAGAAGACGCCCGGCGGCTGCCACGGCGCGGATGGCAGCTCGTGCGTGGCATCCAAGTCGGGGAAGGTGGCGACGAGCTCGTCGGTGTGCTTGGCGACGTCCTCGTACTCCGCGAGCGCCCCGGCGAGCGTCTCGCCGGGCAGCAGCTTGAACCCGTTCGCCCATTCGGCGTAGTCCTCCTCGGTCATCGCCGAGAAGTCGGGCGAGCTCGACGGTCCCTCCACGATGAAGCGCTGCCAGTTCCGCTCGACCGCGGTGACGTGCTTGATGAGCCCGCCGAGCGTGAGCTCGCTGACCGTGGTCCGCTGCCGGGCCTGGTCATCGGTGATGTCGCGGGTGGTGAACCGCAGGAAGTGCCGGGCCTTCGCCAGCGCCGCCAGCAGGTCCGCGCGCTCGCCGCCGATCGTCGTCATGTCACTAGAGGTCATGAGCTTGCCTTTCCGGTGCTGTGCTTGCCAGGTGCTGTGCTTGCCAGGTGCAGTGCTTGCCAGGTGCAGTGCTTGCCAAGGGCAGTGCCCAAAACTGCCGGTCAGGAACTACACTAGAGGCTATAGCGGTCAGTTTCTGTCCGCTATAGAGGGGACAGTTGAAACATGGCGAACACCAGCTCCCGAACCCTCCGGCTGCTGTCCCTGCTGCAGAATCACCGGTACTGGCCGGGTCCGGAGCTGGCCGAGCGGCTCGAGGTCTCGCTGCGCACGCTGCGCCGGGACGTAGACCGGCTGCGCGAGCTCGGCTACCCCGTCGAGGCCCACCGGGGCGTGGACGGCGGCTACCAGCTGGCC
This sequence comes from Streptosporangiaceae bacterium, assembly GCA_025934375.1. GTDB lineage: Bacteria > Actinomycetota > Actinomycetes > Streptosporangiales > Streptosporangiaceae > Trebonia. Next base: position 34,506 of record JAICYD010000039.1, read on the forward strand.
GCCGGGGCCGCGTTGCCGCCGCTGGTTGTCGATGACGAGGAGGCCGTCGCCCTCGCGGTCGGATTGCGCCTGGCCGCGCAGGGGGCGTTCCGGCCCGACGGCGCGGCGGAGGCGACGATCGCGGAAGCCTCGGCGCGGGCGCTGGCCAAGGTGACCCAGGTGATGCCGCCCCGGCTGCGCCGCCAGGTCGAGGCGGTGGCGACCATGACCGAGTCGGCTACCTGGGACAGCGTGCAGGCCAGCGCCGCCAGCGCCATCAACCCGGAGGTGCTCACCCGCGCCGCGCTCGCCTGCCGTGACGCGGAGCGGATCCGCTTCGGCTACGTCGCCGCCAATGGCGAGCAGTCCAGCAGGCACGTCGAGCCGCACCGGCTGGTCGCCCTGGACCGGCGCTGGTACCTGGTCGGCTACGACCTGGACCGGCAGGACTGGCGCAGTTTCCGGCTCGACCGCGTGAGATCGGCGCCCGTTACGCCGACTGGCGCGCGGTTTCGCCCCCGTCCGATCCCCGGCGGCGACGCCACCGCGTTCGTCCGGGCTGGCGCCTCCGCCGGGCCGACCGGGCAGGAGGTGATCGCCATCGTGGAGGCGCCGGCCGCCACGGTTCGCGAGCGGATCGGCCCGTGGTCCGCTATCGAGGAGATGAGCCCGGGCCGCTGCCGGGTCACGATGACGCCGCCGGCGAACTCCCCCTGGGCGATCATCGCCCTCGGCGTCGTCGGCGCGGACTTCCAGGTCATCTCGCCCCCTGAGGTAGCCGACCGCGTCCGGGAGTGGGGAGTCCGGTTCACCCGGGCGACCGGCGCTGGCGGGCAGTCGGCGCCGGCGAGCCAGCAGATCGCGTAAGGTCTGCCCATCATGAAGCTGGACCTCATGGCGGCGCGCGAGCGCACCGTCCCGGACGTGCTGCCACCCGCTGGAGAGCGCTTCGACGTGCTCTTCTGCGGGATCAACCCGGGCCTGTACTCCGCCGCGACCGGCTGGCACTTCGCCCGCCCCGGCAACCGGTTCTGGCCGGCGCTGCATGCCTCCGGCTTCACCCCCAGGCTGCTCGCGCCGAGCGAGCAGCAGGAGATCACCCGCTATGGCCTGGGAATCACCAACGTCGCGCCGCGCGCCACCGCCCAGGCCGCCGAGCTCACCGCCGACGAGCTGCGCCAGGGAGCCGCGCACCTGGCCGATCTCGCCGAACGCCGCCGCCCGGGGCTGGTGGCGATCGCAGGGGTGACCGCCTACCGCGCCGCCTTCGCCCGCCCTAAGGCGACCATGGGGCTCCAGGCCGACCGCATCGGCCCCGCGGCCGTGTGGATCCTCCCCAACCCCAGCGGCCTCAACGCCTCCTGGACCCTGCCCCGCCTCACCGAGGCTTTCCGCGAGCTGCGCGCGGCCGTCAGGGAGCAGTGACGGCGGTCCTACAGGCCCGTGATCGACCAGTCGATCGTCTCGGGGGCGACCAGCGGGGTGCCGACCTCCACCTGGAGGTTCTCGCGCGACCCGAGCGGCACGTCCCGAGGGTTGCCCGTGAACACCCGCCCGTTCGCGATCACGGTGACCTTCCCGTGCGCCGGGCCCACCTGGCCGGGCCCTAGCGGCTGGCCCCACTCGGCGAAGAAGTCGCCGAGCGTGAAGGTCCGCTTCACGGGCGACTCGATGTGGATGACGCCGTCGGCCGCGTGGGTGTGCAGCCAGTAGAAGCACGCGCCGGAGCCGGCGAATGCCCCCGTGCCGGCCCGCGCGAGCACCGCGCGGGGAATGCCAATAGCGGCCGGCACCTGCCGTTGCTGGCCGTTCACGAAGATCGTCAGGTGCGTGTGCACGTGGAACAGCGTCTGCTCGCTGGTCTCGCAGCTAATACCGTTGATGGCCTGCCCGGCGGTCGCGGGCGAGGTGCCCGCGAGTGCCGGCGCGCCGGGAACGGGCACCTTCTCGGCGCCGAGCGGACCGGGAGCGGGCGACGCCGTCAGGTCCCCGAGCGTGGACAGCGCCGCGTAGGAGGCCGAGGCGGCCGAGGCGGTGCCGCCGCCGGATACGGCGAGCCCCACCCCCGCCCCCGCGCCCGCGAGTACCAGGGCCGCGCCGCCCCACGCGGCCAGCCGCCGCCGCCGCCCGCGCCGCGCCTCTCGCTGCCTGGCTTGCTCGATCGCGCGCCGCCTGCTCTCCCGCGAGCTTCGTCCGGACACCGGCACTCCATTCATCACCATCTACTGACTATCTACGTACTACCTACGTACGTAGATAGTAGCAAGTAGGATTGGTTGGGACGGCAGGAAGATCAGGTGGTGCGCATGCGGGGGTTCGGCGAGCTTGAGGCGGTCGTCATGGACCGCGTCTGGGATCACGATGGCCCGGTAACCGTCCGCGACCTGTTCGACAAGCTGCGGGAGGCGCGGCCGATCGCCTACACGACGGTCATGTCGACCATGGACAACCTGCACCGCAAGGGCTGGCTGGCCCGCGAGCGGGACGGCAAGGCCTACCGGTACACGGCGGTCGCCAGCCGTGAGGAGTACAGCGCCCGCCTGATGCGCGAGGCCCTCGCTGAGGCCGGCGACGCCGAGGCGGTGCTCAGCCACTTCGTCGCTTCGATGGACGGCGACCAGGCCGAGGCGCTGCGCGCGGTCTTGGGCAAGTTTCCCGGCGGGCGTCCGTCATGACGGCCGCGCTCGTCCTGCTTGGCTACGCGGCCGTGGCCGCGTGGTGTGGTCCCGTGCTGCTGGCCCCGCTGACCAGCGGCGGCACGAGCGTGCGGCCCGGGCTGACGGCGTGGCTGAGCGCGATGGCCAGCGCCCTGCTGTCAGCCGCGCTCGGCATGGCCTTCATGATCGGCGTGGCCGTGGCCGACTGGCCGGCCCTCACCCAGGTCTTGTGCCGCGAGGTCGCGGGCAAGATGTGCACCCCGCAGGTGTACCAGAGCGCCCTGTACCCGGCCGGAGTGGCGATCGCGGCCGCCGCGGTGGTGCTCGCCGCCCTCGTCGCGCTGTGGCGCTATGGCCGGCGCACCCAGCGAGCCGTGGCGAGGACACGGCTGCACGCGCGGACCGCGCTGCTGGCGGGCCGGGCCCTCCCGGGCACCGGCGCGGTCGTCCTCAACGACCCCCGCCCGGCCGCGTACTGCGTGGCGGGACGGCCGGCGGCGATCGTGGTCACCAGCGGCGCGCTCGCCGTGCTGGACGAGCCGCAACTCGGCGCGGTCCTCGCGCACGAGCGCGCCCACCTGGCCGGCCGCCACCACCTGCTGGCCACGGTTACCCGGGGCCTGTCGGCGGCGTTCCCCCGGTTGCCACTCTTCGCCGAGGGCACCGAGCAGGTCTCCCGCCTCGCCGAACTGGCCGCCGATGACGCCGCCGCCCGCGCGGCGGGACGCTGGGCCCTGGTCACCGCGCTCCTGGCCATCGCCACCGGCAGGGCGGTCCCCGGTACCGCGGTCCCCGCCACCACATTCCCCGGCACCGCGCTGGCGGCCGCCGCCTTCGCCGTGCCGGCCCGCGTCGAAAGGCTGCTGCGCCCGCCGGGGCGAGGCACGGTGGCCGTTTCCGGCCTGGCGCTCGGGCTCGTGTCCGGTGTCCTCATTCTCCTCCCGGTCCTGCTAGCCATGGTGGCGCGCGGATAGGGCGAGGCCGCGGGCGCCACCGCGCGTCAGGAGGTGATGGTGAGGGTCCGCGGCGCGGCCCAGCTGGTGCCGCCCTGCCATCCCCCGCCTCCTGAGCCTCGCGAACAATAGGGCCATGCGAGAGGTGAAGGCGCCGGCCAGGCCCGGCCTGGAGCGGCGGGTCTTCCTGGCCGGGAGCATCGAGATGGGGCTGGCCGAGCTGTGGCAGGAGCGCGTCGTGCGCGCCCTGTCGCGTGGCGGTGACGTCATCGTCCTCAACCCGCGCCGCGACGACTGGGACGACAGCTGGGACCAGGCGGCCGATGACCCGCGGTTCTTCGAGCAGGTCAGCTGGGAGCTGGACATGCTGGAGGCCGCTGACATCGTGGTCATGTACCTGGCGCCGGACACCCGCTCGCCGGTCAGCCTCCTGGAGCTGGGCCTGTACGCCCGCTCCGGGAAGCTGCGGGTCTGCTGCCCGCGAGGGTTCTGGCGCCGGGGCAACGTGGAGATGGTGTGCCAGCGCTTTCACATACCGCTGTACGAGAGCCTGGAGGAGCTGACCGAAGGGCTGCGCGCCAGCCTGTGAGCGCTAGCCCGCGCCCGTTAGCCAGCACCGTGCGCCGGCGGGACCCGCTCGGCTTCCGGCGGCGGGCCAGGGGGCGTGCCATCGCCGAACGGACGGCCGCCCAGCTCCTGGCGATGGTGCGGGGTCAGCCAGCCGGACGGGTCGGGCCCGGCGGGGACGATCTGGGTCGGGTTCAGCCCGGTGTGCACGCGGTAGTAGTGCTGCTTCGTCTGGACGAAGTCGATCGTGTCGCCGAAGCCGGGCGTCTGCCACAGGTCCCGCGCGTAGGCCCACAGCACCGGCATCTCCGATAGCTTGGCGCGGTTGCACTTGAAGTGGCCGTGGTAGACCGCGTCGAAGCGAGCCAGCGTCGGCCACAGCCGCACGTCCGCCTCGGTGATGGCGTCGCCCACCAGGTACCGCTGGCCGCGCAGCCGCGCCGACAGCCAGTCCAGGCGCGCGAACAGCCTCTCATAGGCGGCCTCGTACGCCTGCTGGCTGGCGGCGAACCCGCACCGGTAGACCCCGTTGTTCACGTCCTCGTAGACCAGGGCGCTGACTGACTCGATCTCATCGTGCAGCGCCTCGGGGTACAAGTCAGGCGCACCCGGCCGGTGGTAGGCGGTCCACTCATGCTCCAGGTCCAGCGTGATGTGGCTGAAGTGCGAGGTCACCACCGCGCCGGTCGGGATGTCCACGATCGCGGGCACGGTGACGCCGCGATCGTAGCCGGGCACCGCCTTCTCGTAGCAGTCGCGCAGGTAGTGCACGCCGAGCACCGGGTCGAGTCCATCCGGGTCGAGGTCGAAGGTCCAGCTCCGCGAGTCATGCTCGGGCCCGCAGATCCCCATCGGCAGCACCGGCTCCAGCCCCAGGAGCCGCCGGACGATGATCGTCCGGTTCGCCCACGGGCAGCCGCGCGCCACCACCAGCCGGTACCGCCCCGGCTCGGCCGGCCATCCGTCGCGACCGTCGGCCGTGATCCGCGCATCCAGGTATGTCGTGTCGCGCACGAACTCGCCAGTCTTGCTCACGCTCGTACGCTACCCGCCGGGGCGGCCCGCCTCACGCGCGCACGACAAGAACGCCGGGACCGTATGGCAGGAAAGGCGGGGTATCGGTCATTGCTGCCGCGCGCCGCGCGCGGCACCCCGCCCGGTAGCCGGCCGGGCTATCCGGTGAAGACGCCCTCGCGGCGGGCGTAGTCGTACTCGTAGACCTGGACGCCGCCGATGAAGGCGCGCTCGGCGCGGCTCATTACGTCCAGCGGGTCGCCGGACCAGATGACCAGGTCGGCGTCCTTGCCGGGCTCGATCGAGCCGAGCCGGCCATCGACGCCCATGATCCGCGCCGGGTTGATCGTGATCGCGCGCAGCGCCTGCGCGGGATCAAGCCCCTCGCGCACCGCGAACGTCGCGGAGTGCACCAGGAAGTGGATCGGCACCACGGGATGGTCGGTGGTGATCGCGATGGTCACCCCGGCCGCGGCCAGCATGCCAGGGGAGGCGATCGAGCGGTTGCGCAGCTCCACCTTCGACCGGGCGGTCAGCAGCGGTCCGATCACCACCGGCACGCCGGCGGCGGCGACCTTATCCGCGATCAGGTACGCCTCGGTACCGTGGTCGAGCACCAGGTCGTAGCCGAACTCGGCCGCGATCCGCAGCGCGGTGGCGATGTCATCGGCCCGGTGAGCGTGCTGCCGCCACGGGATCTCGCGCCGCAGCGCCAGCCCCAGCGCCTCGAGCTTGAGGTCCCGCTTGCGCACTGTGTCTGATCGCACTGTGTCTGATCGCACCGTGTCTGATCGGTCCGCGGAGGAATCCCGAGGGTGATCTCGCTCCTCCAGGTAGTCGGCCGCGGCCGCCAGCGCCGACCGGATCACCGAGGCGGTGCCCAGCCGCGTCGCCGGGGTCTCGTTCCGGTTGCCGTAGTTGCGCTTGGGATTCTCGCCCAGGGCGGACTTCAGCCCGGAGGGCGCGCGCAGGACCATGTCCTCGACCGTCCGGCCCCAGCAGCGAATGGCCGCGGTCTGGCCGCCGATCGGATTGCCGGAGCCCGGGTTGACGTTCACCGCGAGCACACCGCCGGAAAGCGCGTCGCGGAAGCCGATGTCGGCCGGGTTGATGGCGTCCACGACCCGCACCTGCGCCTGATTCGGGCCGGTGAGCTCGTTGGTGTCGGTGCCGGCCCAGCCCATGCCGTCCTCGTACGCGCCCAGGTGGGTGTGCGCGTCGATGAAGCCCGGCAGCACCCACTTGCCCGCCGCGTCGACGATGGTGGTGCCTGGCGGCAGCACCGACCCAGGCTCCAGTGCCGCCTCCGGACCCAGCACCGCGGAGATGGTCCCCCCGGTCACGATGACCGTCCCGCCGTCAATGGGGTCGCCCTCGATGGGCACGACCCGCCCGCCCGTAATCGCGATGCTGTTGTTATCCACGGGACAATCGTAAAGGGCCGGCCATTCACGAGTTGATGATCGCCAGGGCCTTGGCCGCCTTGACAGCGTCCTTCAGCGTGGCCAGGTCGAACGCGCCGTAGTGCCGCTTGCCGTTGATGAAGAACGTCGGAGTGCCGGACACGGTCGCCAGGTCCGCGGACTCCACGTCCTCGGCCACCCGCGCCGCGCCGACGTGGGCCCGCAGGTCCCGCCCGAACTGGTCGACGTCCAGGTCCAGCGACCGCGCGTACCCGATCAGGTCGCGGACGCTCAGCGCGCTCTGGTGGTCCATCAGCGTGCCGTGCATCTCCCAGAACTTCCCCTGCCGCGCCGCCGCCTCGGATGCCTCGGCGGCCAGCTGCGCGTGCGGGTGCACGTCGGTGAGCGGCAGGTGCCGGAAGACGAACCGCAGCTCGCCGTACTCCTTGATCAGCTCGCGGACCACCGGCTCGGCCTGCCCGCAGTAGGGGCACTCGAAGTCGCCGTACTCCACCAGCGTGACCAGGGCATCCTCCGCGGGGCCGCGGATGTGGTCGCGGTCGGGGTCGACCGGCGCGACCAGGTCGGTGATCGCCTCCTGCCGCCCGTACAAGGCAACGATCCGCCGCCGTGGCGGGAGCGCCGCGATGATGCGGAAGACCGCCCACGTGAGCACCGCGGCGGCGATCGCCCCGGTCAAGATGCCGAGCTTGGCGTACCCGAGGGTGGTGCCGGTGAACGCGAGCGATGAGATCAGCATGCTCACCGTGAAGCCGATGGCGGCGGCCGCCCCGGTGCCGGCTACCGCGCCCCATCCGGCCGAGGGCGTCAGCCGTCCCTTCGACATCCGCGTGGACACGTACGTGACGCCGATGATGCCCGCCGGCTTGCCCACCAGGTAGCCGATGATGATGCCGAGGGCGACCGGGCTGGTGTAGGCGTGGGACAAGAAGCCGCCGCTGAGCCGCACGTTGGTGTTGGCCAGTGCGAACAGCGGCACGATCACGAAGCTCGCGGCCGGGTGGAACAGCAGCTGCAGCCGGTCGTTGGGGGAGATCGCCGTGCCCACCACGCCACGCGCCTGTGCCGCGAGCTCGGCGGTCGGCTGCTCGCGGAACATCCGGAACACGTCGCTGGCCTGCTCCAGGTCTGACCGGCTGGCCGGGGCGGCGTAGGTGAGCAGCCCGGTCACCAGGCCCACCACGATCGGGTCCACGCCGGACTTGAAGAAGGCGATCCAGGCGGCCAGGCCGAAGGCGAAGTAGGCCAGCCCGTTGCGCACTCCACGCACCCGCAGTAGCAAGATCATCGCGAGGAAGGCGATCCCGAAGACCAGCGGGACGGCACTCACGCTTGCGCTGTAGGCGATCGCGATGATCACCAGCGCGACCAGGTCGTCGACCACGCTGAAGGTCAGCAGGAACGTGCGGACCCGGTCCGGCAGGCCCTTGCCCGCCAGGGCCAGCGCGCCGAGCGCGAACGCGGTGTCGGTGGACATGGCGGTGCCCCAGCCGTGCGCGTTCTTCGTGCCTGCGTTGAACGCCAGGAAGATGACGGCGGGGACGATCATGCCAGCCAGCCCGGCGATCAGGGGCAGCGTCAGCCGGCTGCGGGCGCGCAATTCGCCCACGTCGAGCTCGCGGCGCGCCTCCAGCCCGACGACGAGGAAGAAGAAGGCCATCAGGCCCGAGTTGACGAATTCCCGCAGGTTCATCTGGATGTCCATCGAGCCGACGGACACCCGCAGGTGCGTGCCCCAGACGGAGTCATAGCTTCCGGGGCTGACGTTCACCCAGATCAAGGCGACCACCGCGGCGCCGGCCAGGATCGCGGCGCTGCCCGTCTCGGTGCGCAGGAACTGTCGCAGCGGGGTTACCCGCCGCCACGGGGTGGTCCCGGAGCCGGGAACGGCGGCGGCGTCGGCGAAGCCGTCCGCGGCCGCGGCCACGGTGGCGTCGTCCGCGGTGGCCGTCACCGCTATCGGACCTGTCGCCTGCTGGGGATCGGTCATATCTCAATTGTGTCCTGTGGCGGGCCGGCGATCGAACGCTGGCACCCCAGGGCGCGAGAGCGGACAATCGGCACCGTGATGGATGAGTCAGCAACCAGGGCAGTGCCCTCCGAACAAGCCGCACCGGATGCTCGCGTCGCCGCCGCGACCGCGCACTGGGCGGCCCGTTTCACCGCGAACGGCACCGATTACGGCGACTTCGCCGCCACGATCAAGCGGATTGGGCGCTGGGATGACTGGTGCCGTGAGTGGGGGGTCACGGCCCGGCGGTACGAGGACGTGGCCCGGGAGGCCGAGGCAGACGGCAAGGCGCGGACCGCCGGGGGGGCCTGGCGGCGCGCCGCCCTGGCCTGGCACTGGGGCAAGTTCGTGTTCGTGGACCACCCTGGCGAGCAGCGCGCGGCGCATGAGCGCGCCGTGGACTGCTACCGCCGCGGCGCGGTCACGCTGGAGCCGCCCGCCGAGCTCGTCCACGTTCCCTACGCCGCGACCACGCTGGCCGCCTACCTTCGGGTCCCTGCCCGGTCGGCGATCCCCGAAGCGCCGGCGCCGCCCGTCGTGGTCATGGTGCCGGGGCTGGATTCCACGAAGGAGGAGCTCCAGGCGACTGCCGAGTACTTCCTCGCCCGCGGCCTGGCCACGATCGCCGTCGACGGCCCTGGCCAGGGCGAGGCCGAGTACGACCTGGCGATCGAGCCCGCCTACGAAAAGGTGTCGACCGCCATCATCGACTACCTCGCGACCCGCGAGGACGTGAGCAGCGATCTCATCGGCCTGTTCGGGGTGAGCCTCGGCGGCTACTATGCCGCCCGGTGCGCCGCCTACGAGCCCCGGATCCGGGCGACCGTCGCCCTCGCGGGCCCCTACCAATTCGACCGTGACTGGCCCAGCCTGCCGCCCCAGACCCGGGCGACCTTCCAGGCCCGCTCCCGGGCCGCCACCGAGGACGAGGCCCGGGAGCGGGCCGCCCAGCTCACGCTGAAGGACGCGGCCGCGATGATCACCCGGCCGCTGCTGGTAGTCGGCGGCGGCCGGGACGCCATCGTCCCCGCCTACCATGCCGAGCGCCTGGCGAAGGAGGCGCCCGCGGCGGAGCTCCTGCTGTACCCGGAGGGCAGCCACGGCGTCACCAGCCACGCCTTCGAGTCCCGCTCCCGGATGGCCGACTGGCTGGCGGACCGCCTTATGGCAGTCTGGGAAGCATGGCTATGACGCACGCGGTGACCAACCAGCCGCCCCCGCTGGCCGGGTACGACGCCGCCGCCGACCAGGCGCTGCTCGACGCCCTGCGCCGCGAGGGCGCCGGCTGGGCCGAGCCGGACATCCGGCGCCTCGGCCGCCGGGCAGGCTCCGAGCAGGCCCAGGAATGGGGCAGGCTCGCCAACGAGAACCCGCCCCGGCTGCGCACCCACGACCGCTACGGCCACCGCGTCGATGAGGTGGAGTTCCACCCGGCGTGGCACGAGCTCATGGGCATCGCCATCACCAGTGGACTGCACGCCGCCCCCTGGCAAGACGATCGCCCGGGCGCGCATGTCGCCCGCGCCGCCGGCCTCTACGTCTGGGGGCAGGCCGACGCCGGGCACTGCTGCCCGGTCTCCATGACCTACGCGATCGTCCCCGCGCTGCGTCACGCCCCGGACCTGGCCAAGGAGTATGAGCAGCTCCTCGCCGCCCGCGTCTACGACCCGGGCCTGCACGCGCCGCCAGCCGCCAAGCCGGGCCTGCTGGCGGGCATGTCGATGACCGAGAAGCAAGGCGGCTCCGACGTCCGCGCCAACACCACGACCGCCACGCCCGCCGAGGATGGCACCTACCGCATCACGGGTCACAAATGGTTCACCTCCGCTCCGATGAACGACCTGTTCATGGTGCTGGCGCAGGTGGACGGGCACGGCTTGTCATGCTTCCTCCTCCCGCGCGTCCTTCCGGATGGCACCCGCAACGGGATGCGCCTCATGCGGCTGAAGGACAAGCTCGGCAACCGCTCCAACGCCTCCGCCGAGGTCGAGTACGAGCAGGCCCGCGCGTGGCTGGTCGGCGAGCCCGGCCGCGGTGTCCGCACCATCCTCGACATGGTCAACGCGACGCGGCTGGACTGCGTGCTGGCCGCCGCGACCGGGATGCGCCTGGGCGTCATCCACGCGGCCCACCACGCCGGGCACCGCCGCGCGTTCGGCAAGCGGCTCGCCGATCAGCCCCTCATGCGGAACGTCCTGGCCGACCTCGCGATCGAGTCCGCGGCGGCCACCACCGTCGCGATGCGGCTGGCGGGCGCGACCGACCGCGCGGCCGGCGGCGACGAGGGGGAGGCCGCCTTCCGCCGGCTCGCCCTCGCGGCGACCAAGTACCACGTGTGCAAGCAGGCCCCCGCGCATGCCGCCGAGGCCCTGGAGTGCCTGGGCGGCAACGGCTACGTCGAGGAATCCGGCCTGCCCCGCCTGTACCGGGAGGCGCCGCTGGGGTCAATCTGGGAAGGATCGGGCAACGTCGCCGCGCTGGACGCGCTGCGCGCCTTGACCCGCGAGCCGCTGGCCGCCGAGGCGTTCTTCGCCGAGCTAACGGCGGCCGCCGGCGCCGACCGCCGCCTGGACGACGCGGTCGCCCGGCTCCGCGAGGACGCCCAGGACCCGGGTGAGGCCGCCGCCCGCCGCCTGGCTGAGGACATGGCGACCACCTTGCAGGCCGCCCTGCTCGTCCGGCACGGCGATCCCGCCGTCGCCGATGCTTTCGCGGCGACCCGGCTGGCCGGCGATCGCGGTCGCGCCTACGGCACCCTCCCGGCCAGCACCCGGACGGGGGAGATCCTCGCCCGCGCGATCGCGATCGAATAACTTCCCACGTAACGCCACGGGCCGGCGGCCCGTCGCCATCCACCCGCATAACGTTTGGGAGTCGAACGCTCCCGGGCTGAACCGGCCGCGAACCTTTCGGCGTACAACGGAGCATGAAGCTCAGGTCGCCCATCATCACCCTGCTAACCGGCGCCGTCGTGGCGGTTGGCTTGTGGATCGCCAGCATGAACGCGGCGACCTCGGCCACGACCGCGTACGGCGGGTCAGCGACCCCGACGCCCGCCGCGTCGCCGACTGTCGCGTCGGCGGGCGCGGCATCCACTGCCCCGGCGGCGACGCCGTCTCCCACCACCACGTCACCCTCGGTTTCCCCGTCGGAAACCACCTCGAACGGGTTCATCATCCCCGACCACGCCAACTACGTTGGCCCCGTCCAAGCCGGCGGCGGGGCGATCGCGATCGTGCTGCACGACAGCATCGCGATCGCCTACTACTGCAACGGCAAGACGATCGAGGAGTGGATGAAGGGCGTCCCGGCTCACGGGCACCTCGAACTGGCCGGCAAGAACGGCGCCCACGCGGAGGTCGACTACGCCCTCGGGCACGCGCGCGGCCATGTGCACGTGGACGGGTTCAGCTACACGTTCTCGGTGATCGCGGTGCACAAGCCCTCGGGGCTGTACCAGTCGATCGCGGTGGTGCGCGGCGCCACTGTGAAGGCGGGCTGGATCGTCCTGGCGAACGGCACCGAGGTCGGCTCGGTAGAACTCGACCCGAACGCCCCCGCGCCCAAGGCGCAGGCGGCGCCCCAGCTTAACCTCACCAACCTGACCGCCAACGATGGTGGCGTCACGATCACCGCTAAGTCGATCGACGGCGAAACCGGCAGCGGTTTCTAGGACCCCGCCCAGCGTCCAGGAGACGGAGACACAGATATGGCGGCACAATTCGGAACGCCTGATCCGCAGGCGACGCGACGCGATCCCATCTACCAGCCGGACAACGTCGCCAAGATCCTCGTCATCCCCGCCCTCATCGGGTGCGTGGTGGCGCTGACGATCGGGCTGTACGGGAAGCTGCACCACGCGACCGGGATCGCGGTCAACATCGCCGGGTTCTCCAGCCCGGGGTCGGTCAAGGCGTGGCTGGCGACGGTCGCCGCCGTGCTCGCCCTCGTCCAGATCGGCTCCGCGCTGGTGATGTACGGGAAGGTGCCGCGGGTGAGCGCGCCTTCCTGGATCGGCGGCCTGCACAAGTGGTCGGGGCGGATCGCGTTCATCGCGACGATTCCGGTCGCGGTGCACTGCGTGTACGCGCTCGGCTTCGCCAGCTACAGCACCCGCGTGCTCATCCACTCAGTTCTGGGTTGCCTCTTCTTTGGCGCGTTCACCGTAAAGATGCTGGTGTTGCCCAAGCGCGGGGTGCCAGGATGGGTGCTGCCAGTGCTCGGCGCCGTTGTTTTCGCGGCCCTGATCCTCATCTGGTTCACTTCCGCTTATTGGTTCTTCTCGACCTTCGGAATCAAGCGCTGAGGAGCCTTTCATGACTGAGCCACCCGAAATCGTGCCGGCGGCTAGCCGCCGCGCCCTGATCGCGGGCGTAGGTGCCGCCGCCGCCGTGGTCGTCGCGGGATGCTCGACCTACAACGCTAACAACGGGGGAGTAGACGCGGGCGCGCCCACCACCACGTCCCCCGCTGCCCCGGGCACGGGGGCAGCGGGGGGTGGCAGCTCAGCGGCGGGCGGGGGCGGCGGCGCGTCGGCCGCCGCCGCGGCCGCGCTCGCCACCACGGCGGAGATCCCGGTCGACGGGGGCAAGATCTTGACCGACAAGAAGATCGTGATCACCCAGCCGGCGGCCGGCTCGTTCAAGGCCTTCACCGCCGTGTGCACCCATCAGGGCTGCACCGTTGGCAGCATCTCCGGCGGCGCGATCCACTGCCCGTGCCACGGCAGCGCGTTCAGCATCAAGGACGGCTCGGTCGTGAACGGCCCCGCCGCCAGCCCGCTGGCGGCCGTCGCCATCAAGGTGGACGGCACGTCCATCGTGCAGGGCTAACAGGCAGGGCTTACGGGGCACGCTAACGGGCAGCGCTAACCGGGCATTGCCGTTCTTTCCCCTGTAGCCTGGGCTTCTCAAGCTCAGGCAAGGGGGTGCCCACGGACGGTGAACGGCTGACCGGGCCGGGCAGGTACTCGGCGTCGACGTTGTACGACGTGGCGCGCGAGGCCGGAGTCTCGACCGCCACCGTCTCCCGAGTGGTGCACGGCCAGGACGGGGTCCGCCTGTCGACCCGGCAGCGCGTGCTCGAGGTCATCGACGCCCTCGGGTACGTCCCCGACAGCGCCGCGCAGAGCATGGCCCGCAAGCGCAAGGAAATGATCGGGCTCGTCGCCATCGGCAGCCGTGACCCGGACACCGACGTCGAGAACGAGGGCCTGCTGTTCGTCGATGAGGTGCTGCGCGGCGTGGAGACCTCGCTGACCCGGCTCGGATGGCCCCTGCTGGTCTCGGTGCGCGGGGCCACCGATGAGGCGGGGGAGTACCGCCAGCTGCAGAAGATCTCCGCGAAGGTCGACGGGCTGCTGGTCGCTGAGGGCCTCTACCTCCCCGAGCACCTGGCCAGGCTGGCCGCGCGCATTCCGGTCGTGCTCGTCTCCGGCTCATCCGACCAGGCGCAGGCCGACGTCGTGGTCGCCGACAATCAGGCGGGCACCAGTGCGCTGGTCAGCCATCTAGTCGAGCAGCACGGCCGGACCCGGCTATTTTGCGTCGACGGGCCGCCCGAGGCACCCGACGCGCGCGAACGCCGCGCGGCGCTGCTGCAGGCGCTCACCCGGTACGCGGGCGTCCGGCTGACCGGGTCGTTCCAGGGGCGGTTCGCGGCGGCCAGCGGGCAACTCGCGGCTCGCGAGATCCTCGCCCGGCCCCGCGAGGAGCTGCCCGACGCCGTTGTCTGCGCCAATGACCAGATGGCGATCGGGGCCATGCGCGAGCTGCAGGCGGCCGGGCTGCGCATCCCCGCCGACATCGCGGTGACCGGGTTCGACGACATCTACCTGGGCGGCATGCTCACCCCGCCGCTGACCACCGTGCGCCAGCCGATGCGGCTGCTCGGCGAGCGCGGCTGCGACCTGCTCCTGGAGCGCATCGCCGACCCAGCCCGGCCCTGCCGGGTCGAACGGCTGCCCACCACCCTGGTCATCAGGGAAAGCTGCGGCTGTACGGCTACGAGCTAGACCGGGATCGTCACCAGGGTCGGGCCGTTGACGATGATCACCTTAAAGTGGGCCAGGTCGCTCAGCGGGATCGCGGTGCCGCCCTGGATCACCAGGTGGTCCGGGTGCCCGGGGACCCCGTCGCCGGGGGCGGGGACGTACCAGCCGGTGACGACTTTCTGCTGGCCATCTTTGGCGACGGCGATGAGCTGGCACTCGGCCGGGCCGTGCACGCCGGCCAGGTCCAGCGTCACCTGGGTGCCCCAGGCCTTGCCCACCAGGCCCACGGTGCCACTGGCCCCGGTCCCGGCGTCTTTGGCCGTGTGCAGCTGGCCGGCCACGGCGGGCGCGGGCCCCGAGGCGGTCGCGACGCCAGCGGCGAGCCCGCCGCCCAGTGCGGCCACGCAGGCGGCCGCGCCGACCGCTACCTGCCAGCGGCGCCGCCGACGGCTCACCTGCGCCCGGCGGCGCAGCAGGTCAACCGGGGCCTCAGCGACCGCGGCGTCCTCGGGCTCCTCGACCGGGTCCAGGCCCTTCAGGAGATCGGCCACCGGCGACAGCGTGGCCAGTTCGGCCGCGCAGGCGGGGCATGTGGCCAGGTGCGCCTCGAAATCGGCCGTGTCCTGCTCGTTGAGCAGCCCGAGGGCATAGGCGCCGAGGTCGATGTGCTTGTCGCTGATGGCGCTCATGCTAGCAACCCGCGTTCTGCTAGGACGACCTGCAGTGCGCGCAGCGCGTAGTAGACGCGGGACTTGACCGTGCCGACCGGGATCCCGAGGACCTGCGCGGCCTGGTTGACGGTGCGGTCCCGCAGGATGGTCTCATTGAGGATCTGCCGGTGCGATGGCGACAGCTCCCGCATCGCGTCGGCGACCGCGATGCGCAAGATCGTAGCCGTGGTGTCATCTTCGACAGGCATGTCCGCGACCGCGCCCTCCCCGGCTTCCGCGAGCGGCACCTGCTTCCTGCGGTGCTCGTCGATCACGATACGCCGCGCCACCGTGGCAAGCCAGGGCATCAGCGATGGCCCCGAAAGGTCAAGCCGCCCGGCCTCACGCCACGCGCGGACCATGGTCTCCTGGACCACGTCCTCGGCGCGCTCGCGGTCGCCTGCGGTCAGCCGCAAGACGAACGTCATCAACGGTTCCCGGTACTTCCGGTACAGCGCCGTGACGATCGCGTCGTCGTCGATGCTCATGTGCCCCGCCCTAGGGTGGCGAACCGCCGCCCCTGCGCACATTGAACCACGGCCGACAGGGCTTTCATATGAAACATAGACGGCAGTGCAACTGGCCAGATACATGGTGGGGCTCACGTTTCCTCATCGCACTGCCGGGTTGCCAAGGAACGGTTCCGCTGCCCCAGCGGGCTGCCGCCGGGACGCGTTGGTCGCGTGCCGGCGGGGGGGTTGCCAAGGGGGCAGCGCGGTGGGTAACGGTGGGCCCAGGAACGCGGGCCCG
>JAICYD010000129.1 GCA_025934375.1 Streptosporangiaceae bacterium
CCCCCGGGGGGGGCTCCCTCCCGCGGCGGGGCGGTGGTGTCCCCCCATTGCTCCCCACCTCTCCCTGCCGCGCGGCCCCGGGGCCCCCCCGCGCTCCGGCCGCCCGGCCGGGCGGTCTTCCAAGGCAGATCGGGACCGGGAGGGAAAGTCGCTGCCCGTCGCCCGGCGATTTCCGGGTGCGATCGGGGTCTAAGCAAAGTGAGGCGCCGTGCGTGGCGCCCGGCCCGCTGACCCGTGCTGACCCGCCAGGGAGTGCCCATGAAGCCGGACAATGAGTTCGAGCAGCTCTTGCCGCCGCGCCAGCGGGCCGTGCTCATCCTGCGTGACGTGCTGGACTGGCCCGCCGCCGACACCGCCCGGATGCTCGGCATGACCGTGACGGCGGTCAACAGCGCGCTGCGCCGCGCCCGCGCGCGGCTGGAGCAGGCGGGCCCGGCCGCGGACGAGGTCGCCGAGCCCGCAAGCCGGCGCGACCGCGATGTCGCCGACCGGTACGCGGCCGCCTTCCAGGACGCGGACGTGGCGGCGCTGGTGGCCTTGATGCGCGCCGACGTCACCGCGGAGATGCCGCCGATGCGGGAATGGTTCCGCGGCCCCGGCGACGTTGGCCGCTTCCTGGCCACCCGGGTGCTGACCGGGCCGGGCCGGTTCACGCTGATCCCGGTGGAGGCCAACGGGCAGCCGGCCTTCGGCACCTACCTGCGCGGCGAGGACGGCGAGTGGGTCGCGCATGCCATCCAGGTACTGGGCATCGCGGCCGGGGACGCGCCCGGGCGGGTCACGCGGATCTCCATGTTCCTCGACGTTGGCCTGTTCCCGGCGTTCGGCCTGCCCCTCACCCTGCCGGCGGTGCCGGCCGCGCGGACTGAGAGGACGCCGTGCTGCTCCCCATGACTGGCTGCGAACTGCTTCGCCGGGCGGTCCATTTCACGATCGCCAGCGCGGACCTGATCGAGCCGCCCCTGCTCACCGTGGCCACGCCGTGCGGTGCCTGGAATCTCGGGATGCTCCTGCTCCACCTCACCGAGTCCATCGACGCCATCGCCGAGGGGCTGACGTGCGGCGTCGTGGCGTTGATGCCGGCCTCCGGCCTGGAGAGCGGGCCGGGAAGCGTGCGGTCCCGGTGCGCGCAGCTGCTCGCGGCGATCCCGGCGGCGCCGACCGGTGAGCTGGTGGGCATCGCCGACCTCGGCTTGACCGACAACGCGCTCGCGTACGCGGGCGCGATGGAGATCGCGGTCCACGGCTGGGACATCGCGGTGGCCTGCGGGTACCCTCGCCCGATTCCGGCGGAGCTGGCCAGCCCGCTGCTGAAGGCCGCGGACCTGCTGCTGCCGGCCAGCGCCCGCCCTGACCTGTTCGCGGAGCCGCTGCGCCCTCCCGTCCCGGCGACCCCCAGCGGAAGCCTCCTGGCGTTCCTCGGCCGCCGGGCGGCGCCCGGCTAGGCTGGGCGGGTGCCCTCGACCCGCTGGCGCTCGCCGCCGGCCGCCGCGCCGGACCCTGCCCCGTGGCTGGCGGCCGTCCTGGACACGGGGTGCGTCCTGGCCTTCGTCGCCATCGGGCGGGCCAGCCACTCCAAGGGCGAGGCACTCGGCGGCATCGCCGCGACCGCCTGGCCGTTCCTCGCCGCGCTGGCGGTCGGCTGGCTCGTCATGGGCGTGCCAGCGGTGCGCGGCTGGCGGCATCCCGCCGCGCTCGCCCCGGCCGGGCTGACAGTCTGGGGAGCCACCGTGGCGCTGGGCATGGCGGCTCGGGTGATCGCGGGCCAGGGCACCGCGGGCGCTTTTATCGTCGTCGCCCTGGCGTTCCTGGGCCTGTTCCTGATGGGCTGGCGGCTGCTGTGGAATCTAGCCGCGCAACTTCGCGCAACGAGGTAATTATTCCAGTATCCGCCAATCAGGCGATCAGTTTCCCCGGTGTCCCATTCCGCGCAATAATTTATTAGTCCGGATCGCCTACGTCGAATCCGTCTTCGACGCGCACGATCTTGGCGAGCTCGTAACTGGTGAGGACTTCGATGGACAGCTCGTGCAGGCGGCGGGTCTTGGCCGCGCACGCGTCCTCGATCAGGGTCACCGGGAAGTCTCGCATGAACGCCGAGCGCACTGTCGTCTCCACGCACAAGTTGGTGACGACCCCGCAGATCAGCAACCTGGTCACCGACAGGCCCCGCAGCAGTGGCTCCAGCGAGGTCCACTGGAACGCGTCGAAGCGGACCTTGTCCAGCCTGAGGTCATCGTGGTGGCAGTCAAGGTCATCGACCACCTCCGCGTCCCACGACCCCGCCGCGAGGCCGTTGACCACGGCGAGCGCCGGGCTGTTGCGGATCAGCGCCGGCCCTTCGTCGGCGCGGCCCAGCCGGTACAAGTGCCGGGTGAAGATGACCGGCATGTCAACCGCGCGGGCCTGCTTGACCGCGATGGCCGCGTTCCGGACGGCCGCGTCGGCGCCCTCCAAGCCGAGCCCTATTCTCGGGAACGATCCCTCGGGATGGCAGAACCCGTTCTGCATGTCCACGACGATCAGCGCACGCCCATGGCTAGTCATAATTCCGCTCCTTCCGGCGACTTTCCTACCGTAACCCGAGATGTCGAGAATTCAATACATGTCCATCTGTAGCCTCAACTAAACTAGTTAAGAACCCCTTAATGAATACTGATCGTAATCATCTGCCGAATAAAATAGGCGATATGTCTTTTTTGTCCGGTTGCCACGTACGGTTCGCGCTAAGCGGGCAACAGTGCGTAGGCGGGGTAACAGCCCGCGCGCGGGCAGCGGACCCGGATCTGGCGACGCCCGGCCAGGCCAATGGCCGCGCCGAGATTGCCGGGAAATCACAATTACCGAGCAGAAACCACCATTTACCCACTGACGGCAGTGCCGCGTCCCGGCCAGCCTAGCGAAGGACGCGGGCGGGGCGGGCTTCCCGGACCGTCCACGAGGGCCGGTAGCCTTGCCTGTTCCGGAACGGGGCCGCGCAGGGGTTTCGGTTGCTCGTAGCGCAGCAGCGTCGCGGGGACCTTTTTAGCGGCGTGATCCACCCCGCGCCCGGTGGCCGCTGGGCGGCGATCACGCCCACGGGGCCCGCCCGCCGCTCACGTAGCCAGGTCCAGGCATCGCGGGAGGAGGCGCCGGCCGGGATTGCGCATTCGCCCGTGTTAGCAACGCCGTGTTCGCTAACGCGGTGAATGCGCCTTTGCCGGCGCTGAGCGCGGCAAACGCGCATTCACTCCGCTGGGGTACCAGGGCGAATGCGCAATAGCGGTGAAAAGGCGGCGCCCCCGGGCGGGAGCTAGTTCGCGAGGAAGTGCAGCCCGACCTGACGTGCTCACGCGGACTCGCCGCCGCCACGCCCCGGCGAACTGGACGCGCATTTCCCGCGGGTCTTCACGCCCGGCTACCTGGCCGGCCGGGACTTCCCAGCGCGCGTCGGTCCCCGTCGGGGGCCGTGGCCAGCGCTCGCGCCATGACGGGCGGGGGAAGCGGCGCGCGGGGCGGTTCCGGCGCAGCCGCCGGCTCGCCGGGCGGGCCAGCGGCGGGAGCGGCCGGCCGCGGCTCGCCTTCCCCGGCGGGCTCGTCTTCCCCCGCGGGCTTTTCGTCGCCGGCGACCTCATAGGATGCCACTGCCTGCTCGTAAGCGGTGCGCAGCCTGGCCAGCTCAGCCTCCGGGTCGGCGAACCAGCTGGTCGACCACAGCCGGTGCACTCGCCAGCCCAGGCGCTCCAGGTGCTCCTTGCGCAGCCGGTCCCGGTCGCGAACGCTGCCGGAGTCCCGGTAGGCCGCGCCGTCGGCCTCGACGGCGAGGATCATCCGGGCCGGGTCGTCGGGGTGCGCGGCGGCGAAGTCGACCCGGTACCCGCCGACCCCGTACTGCGGGACAACCGAGATCCCGACGGAGGCCAGCCGCGCCGCCACGTCCAACCCGAACGCGTCAGCGCCTCCCCCGGCCCCGGTCGCCGCCACCGGCGTTCCGCCGGAGCCGGCGTACTCCAGGTAGTCGGCCAGCATCCGCGCCCCAGCCTTGGTCAGCCGCCCGGGATCAACGTCATGGCTGGAGAACGAGCTGACCACGGTCAGCCGCTGCCGGGCACGGGTCGCCGCGACGTTCAGCCGCCGCTCTCCCCCGTCGCGCAGCAGCGGCCCCCACTGGTAGCGCATCCGGCCGTCGGCGTGCTTGCCGTAGCCGACGGACAAGATGATCGCGTCCCGCTCGTCCCCCTGGACGCGCTCCAGGTTCTTGACGAAGAACGGCTCGGGGACGTCCTCGGCGAAGAACGCCTCGACGTCCGGGCCCGCGCCCGCGCGGGCGCCATTGCCCAGCGCCGCCCGCAGCGCCGCGTCGACCCGCTCCGCATGGCGCATGCCCAGGGCGATCACGCCCAGGGACTCGGCCGGGCGCAGCCGTGCATGCTCCAGGATCAGCCGGACGACCTCATCCACCTCCGCGGCGACCGAGCCGCCGTCATCGGCGCCCGCGGGAGCTCCCGCACGGCTATCGGCCGAGACGACCACGTGCCGCAGGCAGTCGTCGCGGGCCACGCCGGGGAACGTGGTCAGGGCGCCGCCGTAGATGCGGTTGTTGGAGAACGCCACGAGCCGCTCGTCGCGGCTGCGGTAATGCCAGTTCAGCGGGCAGGTCGGCAGCAGCGGGCGCAGGGCGTCGAGGATCGACTCGAACCCGGCCGACAGCGACACCGCCTCGTCGTCGAAATCGTCGTCGTCGATGACGTCACCCGCGTCTGCCTGCCGGAAGAAGCTCGTCGGCGGGAGCTGCCGGTCATCGCCGACCACCACGACCTGGTGCGCCCGGATGATGGACCCGATCGCGTCGGCCGGGACGACCTGGCTGGCCTCATCGAAGATCACCAGGTCGAACGCCCGGGCCAGCGGCAGCACCTGCGAGACCATCAGCGGGGACATCGCCCAGCAGGGCTTGAGCGCGAACAGTACGTCGCCTGCCTGGTCCAGCAGCCGGCGCAGCGGCAGGTGGCCGCGGCGCAGCGCCGCCTGCTTGCGGATGACGCGAGCCTGCAGCGGGTGCCGGTCCACGGCGTCGCGTAGCTGCCTGGCCCACGCGCCGCGCACCCGCGCCCGGTTGGCGGCCAGGTGCTCCACGTCCCGCTGCCGGAATTCCGCGGCGATCTCATCCAGCGCCGCCCCGCCCTCGCAGGCGTAGCCGGGGTCGCGCACCCGGATCTCATCGAGCACCGCGCGCAGCCAGGCCCACTCGAACGCCGCCACCACGGTGTCCGGGTCAGGGCTAGCGCCCGCTCCCATCTCGTCGAGGACCGGTGACAGGCCGAGGTAGCGGAACTTCCGGGCCAGCTCGTGCAGCCGGGGCAGCTTCCACGCGGTCTCCGCCTCGCGCGCGAGCGCCGTCGTCACGCCCTCCGGGTCGTCGGCCACGCCCGCCAGCGGGGTGAGCGCCCGCAGCTCGGCGACCTGCCGGGAGCACTCCTGCCACAACCGGGCGAGCGCCGGGTACCCCTCCGGCAGCCGCCTGCTGACGCCGTTCCCGCGGCTGTCAGCCCTGGCCCCAGGCGGGGGCGTGGCGACCCAGCGGGCCCGCGTCGACGGTCCAGCGCGCCGGTGCCCCGGCGATCTGGCCGGGCGGCGGGACCCGGCGGGCCGGGCCCCACGCGGTGCTCGCGTCCTCCAGCGGGAAGTCGGCCGGGCCCGGCGACGACGGCTGCCCGTGCGGGCAGGGCAGTGACCACAGGAAGCTGGCCGTGCCGATCAGCGAGGCTCGCACGCTACTTGGCCGGGCCGTGGTGAGGCGGCGGGTGAGCGCGCGGCCCACGGCGGCCGCCAGCAGGTACCCGGTGGCGTGATCGAGCGCCTGGACCGGCAGCGGGACCGGCTTGTCGCTCCCGGCGGCCCGCGCGCCGGCCTCGGCGATGCCGCAGCTCATCTGAACGAGGCTGTCAAAGCCCCGGCGATCCCGCCACGGGCCGGACCAGCCGTAGGCGTTGTGGGAGACCCGGATGAGGGACGGGTTGAGCGTCCGCAACGCGGGCTCGTCATAGCCGAGCTCACGCAGCGCGTCGGCGCGCAGCCCGGTGACCAGGACGTCCGCGGTCGCTACGAGGCGCTCGAAGGCGGAACGGCCGGCCGGGGTCGTCAGGCCGAGGAATGTCGTGTGCTTTCCGGCGGTCGTCTCGGGCAGGCACGCGGGCACCTCGGCGAAGCCGGGCGGGTCGACGCGGAGCACGTCAGCGCCATATCCGGCCAGGAACCGGGTGCCGACCGGGCCGGCGATCACGCGGGTCAGGTCGAGCACCCGGATGCCCGCGTAGGGCGCGGCCGCCTCCCCGGGGGCGGTACTCCGGGTGGGGGTACTCCCGGATGCGGTGCTGCCCTCGGCCGCGGCGGTGACCTCCAGCAGCGGGGCGCCGGCCGCGGCGGATCCCTGGGGGGAGGCTAGCCAGTCCTTGCGGGAGTGCATGGCCGCGGCGCAGCCGCCGGCCGCGACAACCGCGGCTTCGAGCTCGTCGGCCTTCCAGTCGCGCACCGCCGCGCGGACCGATTCCCGGTCGGCGGCGCCGAGCACCTTCTCGGCGGCCGCGCGGTGGTAGGCGTAGTTGGTGTGCAGCCGGATCCAGCCATCTTGCGCCGGGTAGTTCCCGGCGATCGGGTCCCAGATGTCGGGAAGCGTCCAGCCGACCGGGGTGAAGAGCGCCTCGCAGGCGAAGGCCGCGCTGGCGGCCCGGCTGTCCACGGTGACCTGGCTGGGCGGCATGCGGTTACGGGCGGCGTGAAACTCGGCGGCGGCCAGCGTCGCGGCGGCCACCGACGCGACCGCGAGGCCCGTCACGTCAAAGGCCGAGGGCAGTAGCTGGCGCGGCCCGCTTACCGTGAGGTTGCCCAGCCCGGCTGAGCCGCCCGCCGCGTCCCAGATCCGTTCGGTGATCCGGGTGAAGTCATCTGTCATGACTTCGATTCTTCGCCTCGCTGGCCTGGATAATCAACGTTGATTATCGTCTACCTCATGGGCGAGCTAGTGGACGCGCGGACGGCCGCGCAGCGGCTGGGCGTTGACGTCAGGTCCCTGTACGCGTACGTGAGCCGGGGATCGCTGCGTCGCGTTCCCGGGCCTGACGGTCGCGGCAGCCGTTATGACTCCGATGAGCTGGAGCTGCTGGCGCGCCGGTCGCGCCCGCGCACCCTGCCCCGCCCGGCGGCGAGCATCGACTTGGTCATCGCCACGCGGGTGAGCACGGTGAGCGATGGCGTCGTCCGCTACCGCGGCAAGGACGTAACGGGGCTGGTCGCCGCGGGCGAGCCGTTCGAGCGGGTCGCGGACCTGCTATGGCCGGGTAGCGCGCCCGGGACGGACGCTGACTGGGCCCCGCCGGCCACGGCGGTCTGCGCCCCGCGCCTGGCCCCGCGACCAGTCCCCGTGCTCCAGCGCCTGGCCATCGCGGTCGCGGAGATGCCGCCGCGGCCCGGTGACAGCGGCGCCGGCCCCGACTGGCCTGGCTACAGGCGACGGCTGATCGCCTACGTCACCGCGGACGGGGGCGGGCCCGCCGATAGCGTGGCGCGACGCGTATGGCGGCAATGGTCCCCGCTGCGCCCCACGGCGCCGCGTGTCCGCGCGCTCAACGCGGCGCTGGTCCTGCTCGCCGAGCACGAGCTAGCGCTGTCGACCCTGGCGGTGCGGGTCGCGGCGTCCGCGCGGGCCGCTCCGGCCGGGTGCGTCCTGGCCGGGCTGAGCACGCTGAGCGGGGCGCTGCACGGCGGCGCCCCGAAGGCCGTCCACGAGATGCTGCTCGCCCGCCTGCCGGTCACCGCCGGGTTCGGGCACGTGGTGCACGCGCACGGCGACCCCCGCGCCGCGCCGCTCCTGGAGGCCGTGCGCGCCTTCGCGACCCCGGGTGACCGGGCCCTGATCGACGCCGCGCGGGCCGGCCTCCCGGCCCCGCCGAACGTGGATTTCGCGCTCGGCGCGCTGTCCTACTGCGCGCGCATGCCCTCGGAGGGGGCGACCGCGATCTTCGCGGTCGCCCGTACCGCCGGCTGGATCGCCCACGCGGCCGAGGAGTACGGCGAGGCGCCGCTCCGCTTCCGCGGCCGCGCCCTCAGTCGGGCTCGGTGACTGCCTTGAGGCGCGCGTGGTCGCTGCCCTGGCCGCCGGGAAGGCACTCAATAATCCGCCATGCCTGCGGTCATGCCAGCTGGGGGGCTACCCGCTCGGTGAACAGGGCCAGGCCGGACTTGTCGTAGGCGACTTCGGGGAAGTAGCCGATGGCGTAGGTCATGCCGAGGCCGCTGAGGCTGGTGAGCCTTTCGAGCAGCTGCTCCGGAGTCCCGACCAGCGGGCTGGCGGAGACGTTTCGCACCTGGCCGTCGGCCTCGTCGGCGGAGACGTACCTGGAAAGGCGCGCGCGCAGCGCCTCCAGCCGGTCGGTAACCTCCTGGCTGGTCTCGCCGATGACCACGTTGTAGTTGGCCGAGCGGACGATCTTCGCGAAGTCGGTGCCCACCTGCGCGCAATGCTCCTCAAGGAGCGCTGACTTGCGCGCGAACACCTCGGGGGTCCCGTCGAAGTTGGTGTAAGCCGCGTACTTCGCGGCGATCCGCAGCGTCTTCTTCTCACCGCCGCCCGCGATCCACAGCGGAATGCCGCCGTCTTGCAATGGCAGGGGCTGGCAGATGGCCCCGTCCACCTGGTAGTGGTCGCCGTGCAGGGTGGCCGTGCCGGTGGTCCACAGCTGGCGCATGATCTGGACGCCCTCGTCCAGCTGGCCGATCCGGTCCCCCGCGCTGGGGAACCCATAGCCGTAGGCCCGCCACTCGTGCTCGTACCAGCCGGCGCCGATGCCCATCTCGGTCCGGCCACCGGAGACCACGTCGACCGTCGCGGCCGCCTTGGCCAGGTATGCCGGGTTGCGGTAGCCCATGCAGGTGCACATCTGCCCCAGCCGCACCCGGCTGGTCGCCGCGCCGAGGGCCGCCATGAGCGTCCACGCCTCGTGCGTGGCCTCCTGCGTCGGCATCGGCACGGTGTGGAAGTGGTCATAGACCCAGATCGACTCGAACGGCCCGGCCTCCGCCGCCCGGGCGACTTCGAGCATCGTGGCCCAGTGGTTCGCGGGCTCGATGCCCGCCAGGTCAAGCCGCCATCCTTGCGGCACGAACATTCCAAAGCGCATACGGCCGACTTTATCGATAGTTGGAGCCGTCCGGCGGTGATGGTGTCCCACGAGACCGCGGCCCGGATCCTGGCCGACTGCCTGAACCGCCGCAGCCACATGCGAGACTGGGGCGGGAGGATGAGCGTCATGTCGACTACCTTTTCCGATCGCTGGGGCGTCCCGGTGCTGGGGACCGACGGAGCCGCCGCCCTCGGGCTGGACCAGGCGATCGAGGACCTCGTCGCGCTGAGCGGGGACCCGGTCGGCCGCGCGGACGGCGCGGTCATCGCCGACTCGACCCTGGCGCTGGCCCGGGTCCTGCGCGCTTACCTGTCGCTGTACCAGACCACGGCCGACGGCGCCGCCGAGGCGAAAGAGCTGATCAAGCCGCTGGAAGCGACCGGCCTGCGGCCGCTGCCCGAACGCGAGCGCCTCCACCTGGCCGCTGCCCGGGCGTGGGCCGACGGGGACTGGCAAGCGGCGACCCGCAACCTGGAGCGCGCCCTGGTCGCCAACCCGCGGGACCTGCTGGCGCTGAAGGTGGCGCAGGACTTGTACTTCTTCCTGGGCAACCGGCTGGAGCTGCGCGACGTCGCGGCCCGGGTGCTGCCCGCGTGGCCGGAATCGGACCCGGCGTGGGGGTTCGTGCAGGGCATCTATGCCTTCGGCCTGGAGGAGAACGCCGATTACCGGGGCGCGGAGTCAGCCGCCCGCGCGGCCCTGGCCCGCAACCCCAAGGACGTCTGGGGCGTGCACGCGATGGCGCATGTCTTCGAGATGGAGGGCACCCACGAGTCCGGCGTCGCCTTCCTCAGCGGGTCCTCCCCCGACTGGGAGGCCAGCTACTTCGCGGTCCACAACTGGTGGCACCTCGGGCTGTACCTGCTGGAGCTCGGCCGGGTCAAGGACGCGCTGGCCCTGTATGACCAGCGGATCCGCCCCCGGCACTCCACCGAGTGGCTGGACATCGTGGACGCCGCGGCGATGCTCTGGCGGCTGTCGCTGTACGGCGCGGACGTGACGACCCAGGCCAGGGCGCTCGCGGCGGACATCTGCGACCTGGTCAGCGAGCCGACCTACATCTTCAACGACTGGCACGCGGTGATGACCTTCGGCCTGGCCGGCGATCACGCTCGCACCAAGGCGATCCTCGACGCGAACATGGACCTGAGCGCCCCCACCAACCGGCGAGCCGCCGAGCGCGCCGGGCTGCGCCTGCTGGACGCCTTCCGCCGGTACGCCGCGGGCGAGCCGGCCGTGGCCGCCGAGCTGCTCATCGACATCCGCCCCGAGGCCCACGTGGTCGGCGGCAGTCACGCACAGCGTGACGTCATCGACTTGACCCTGATCGCCGCGGCCGCCCGCTCCGGGGATACCGCGCTGACCCGTGCCCTCGTCACCGAGCGCGTGGCCCGCAAGCCCCCGGCCGACTGCTCCGCCCGCGCCCTCGTAACGGCGAATGACGGCGACGAAACGTGGCTGGCCTGGTAGGGCTCACCCGGGAGCCGCCATGCCGCAGAACACAGTGCCTGAGATGACAGTGCCCGCGATCGACGTGCCGGCGATGATCGCGTTCTTGCGCGACCTGGTCCGGGTGCGCAGCGTCTACGACCCGGACGCCGCGCCGGCGACCGGGGAAGCGGCAGTGGCGGCCCTCGTCGCGGCCAGGATGCGGGAGTTCGGGTGGGAGCCGCGGGTATCGGAGGCGGCGCCAGGGCGGCCCAACGTGATCGCGGCCATCGACGGGGGCGGCGGTCCGGGGCCGGTGCTCGCGTTCGAGGGGCACACCGACGTGGTCACCGAGGGGGACGCGAGCCAGTGGACCGTGCCCCCGTTCAGCGCGGAGGTCCGTGACGGGCGCGTCTACGGCCGGGGCGCGGCCGACATGAAGGCTGGCCTGGCCGCGATGATGTACGCGGTCGCCGCGGTCCGCGCCGCCGGGCCTTTCCCGGGGACCATCATGGTCTGCGCCCTCGCCGATGAGGAGGGCATGATGCTTGGCGCCAAGCACGCCTGCGCGACCGGCGCGCTGGACGGCGTGGACGGGGGCCATCATCTGCGAGCCGGAGGCCGGCGAGGTCTGCGCGGTGTCCAAGGGCGCGCTGCGGCTGCGGGTTGACGTGACCGGCGCGATGGCGCACGGCGCGATGCCCGCCCACGGGCGCAACCCGGTGCCGGCCCTGGGCCAGTTCCTCGCCGCCGTGGCCAGCCTGGAGGCGGACCTGCAGCGACGGCATCCGGCCCATGAGCACCTGGGGCCGGTCTACCTGACCCCGACGGTCGTCACGGCGGGCGCTCCCGCGCAGCTCAACGTGATCCCCGCAACCGCCAGCGGGTACCTTGACGTGCGGACGATTCCCGGCGTAGCGCACGCGACGGTCGTGGCGCTCGTCGCCGACCTGGCGACTCGCGCCTGCCGTGGCTTCGCCGGCCTCAGCGCCGCGGTCACGGTCCTTGACGACCGCCCGCCGGTGGAGACCCCGGCCGATCACCCGGTCGTCGCCTGCCTGGCCGCCGCGCACGCGGAGGTGACCGGGTCGGCGGCCCGGTACGGGGGCGTGCCGGGCACCACGGACGGCACCATCCTGGCCAGGGACGCCGGGCTGGCCACAGTCGTCTACGGTCCCGGCGGCAAGTGGATCGCCCACCAAGCCGATGAGTATGTCGAGATCAGCGACGTCGAGACCTGCGCGCGGGTCTACGCGAGCGCGGCGCTACGGTTCCTGAAAGGTGACTGCTGACCCGCCCCCGACTGGAGCACCCGATTGACAGGCCAGGCATCATCATCCCTCCCAACGCGACCGGCTGGCTGCGGGCCCGCGAACTGCCTGCATGATGTCGCGGGCCTGCGCGTCGGGCACGCCACCCTGGCCGGCGACGGCTGGCTGACCGGCGTGACGGTCGTGGTCCCCCCGGCCGACGGCGCTGTCGGCGGCGTCGACGTTCGCGGTGGCGGCCCCGGCACCCGGGAAACCGACCTGCTCGACCCGCGCAACGCCGTCGAGCGGGTGAACGCGATTGTCTTGGGCGGGGGAAGCGCCTACGGCCTGAACGCCGCGCACGGGGTAATGACGAGGCTGGCGGCCCTGCGCCGGGGCGTGCGCGTCGGCTCGGATGAGTCGCAGGTCGTGCCGATCGTGCCGGCCGCGATCTTGTACGACCTCGGGCGCGGCGGCGTCTTCGGCAACTACCCCGGCCCCGACGCGGGCGCCATGGCGTTCGACGACGCCATGGCGGCCGCGCCTGGCGCGCCGTTCCCGCTCGGCGGCGTCGGCGCCGGCACGGGCGCGCTCGCCGGCGGCCTCAAGGGCGGAGTCGGGTCGGCGAGCGTCGTTCTGGGCGGCCCGGCAGTGTCCCCGTCGGCAGTGCCCCCGCCGGCAGTGTCCCCGCCGGCACTGTCCCAGCCGGCACTGTCCCAGCCGGCACTGGGCAAGCCGGCACTGGGCAAGCCGGTCACGGTGGCGGCCCTGGCCGTGGTCAACTCGGCGGGCGCGGTGGCCGACGAGCGGAGCGGCATCCTGCACGGCGCGCGGTTCGGCCTGCCGGGCGAGTTCGACTGGCTCGTCCCGCCGTCGCCGGAAGAGCTGCTGGCCGGCGTCGGCCGGGTGGCCCTGCCCGCTGGCGGCGAGCCGGACCCGCTGAACACGACGATCGGCGTCGTGGCGACCGACGCGAGCCTGACCAAGGCACAGTGCGCCAAGCTGGCGGGCGTCGCCCACGACGGCATGGCCCGCGCGATCCGCCCCGCCCACTCGATGTTCGACGGGGACACCGTCTTCGCGCTGGCCACGGGCGACGGCCCGGGGCCGGCCCCGCTGGAGCTGCACGCCATCTTGACCGCGGCGGCCGACTGCTTCACCCGGGCCGTCGTCCACGCCGTCCTGTCGGCCACGTCCGTCACCGCGAAGGACCGCACCTGGCCCGCCTACCTGGATCTCTACCCCTCCGCCGACACCCGCCGGCTCCGGGTGCCGCGCAGCCCGTTACCCGCTATAGGAGCACTGATGGACTACGGCACTCTCTTCCGGCTCGACGGGCTGGCCCTGTGCTGGCTGGCGCTATGTCGGCCTACCACCTGGATGCCCGCGACCCGGCTGCCCTGGCGCGGGCGGCGGCGGAGTTCGCCGAGGCGGAGATCCTGGTGTTCACCACGGGCACTAACGTCCGCAAGCAACTGCTGGACTATGCGCCCGGGGAGTTCGACCGGGTCGTTGACCTGAACCTGCGGGCCGCCTTCGAGATGATCCGCGCCTTCGGCGCGAACATGGTGGCCCGCGGCCGGGGCAGCATCATCGGGTTCTCCTCCATCCGGTCGCTGACCACCGAGCCGGGCCAGGGCGTCTACGCCGCGACCAAGGCGGGCCTGGTCATGCTGGCCAGGACGGCCGCCGCCGAGTTCGGCCCGGCCGGGGTCCGGGTCAACGTGATCGCTCCCGGGCCGGTCGACACCCCGCTGACCGCGCCGATCAAGGCGGACAAGCGATGGTGGGATGCCTACGCGGCCAAGGGCGCGCTCGGCCGCTGGGCGCGGCCCGAGGAGATGGCCGGCGCCGTCATCTACCTCGCTTCCGACGCCGCGACCTACGTCACCGGCAGCGTGTTGTTCGTCGACGGCGGGTGGACCGCGATCGACGGCCGCTTCACCCCCGCCTGAGATCCGCTCCCACTCAGCCTGCTGCTCCTGCGTCAGCCTGCCTCCCGAGCCCATCGCGGCCTTGCGGATCCGCTGGTCCTCGACCCGGCGGGCCAGCAACTCGGCCCGCAGTTCCTCGTTGATGGGGCTGGCGCCTTCGGGCGCGGGTGCCTCGTCCACGATGACAGTATCCGCCGGCCGCGCGATGACCCGGAAGCCCCGCGCGGGACAATCGGCGAATGCGGACAATCGCACTGGAGGAACACTTCTGGATTCCCGAGCTGGCCGCGCCGCCGGGAACCGGGCCGCTGGCCCGCCCCGATGGCGTGACGCTGGACCAGCGGCTGCGCGACCTGGGCGAAGACCGGATCCACGCGATGGACGCGGCCGGCATTGATGTGCAGGTCGTCTCGCATGTTCAGCCGGGCGCCCAGGCGCTGGCCGGCCAGCCGGCGGCCGACGCCGCCAGGAAGGCCAACGACGCCCTCGCCCGCGCGGTCGCCGCCCGCCCGGGCCGGCTGGCCGGCTTCGCCACGCTGCCGACCGGCGACCCGCGGCAAGCGGCCGGGGAGCTGGAGCGCGCCGTCAGCGACCTCGGATTCGTCGGCGGCATGGTCCACAGCACGCTCGGCACGAACAACGCGTTCTTGGACGACGCTCGCTTCGAGCCGCTGCTGGCCGCGTTCGAGCAACTCGACGTCCCGCTGTACTTGCACCCGGGGACCGCGCCGCGGCAGGTGGCCGACATCTTGTTCGGCGGGCTCGACCCCGCCGTCGCCGGGCGGCTGGCCACCAACGCGTGGGGCTGGCACGCCGAGGCAGGCCTGCACGCGCTGCGGATGATCGCCTCCGGGACCCTCGAGCGCCACCCCGGGCTGCGGCTGATCATCGGGCACGGCGGCGAGATGCTCCCGTTCATGCTCGCCCGGGTCGACCAGATGCTGCCGCCCGCCGTGACCGGCCTCCCCCATCCACCGAGCGTCTACGTCCACCGCAACGTCTGGGTCACCACCAGCGGCATGTTCAGCCTCCCGCCCGTGCTGTGCGGCATCCAGGTGATGGGCGTGGACCGCGTGCTGTTCAGCGTCGACTACCCGTTCGCGTCCAACGCCGCCGGCCGGCGACTGCTCGATGCCCTCCCGCTCAGCCCGGCCGACAAGGCCAAGGTCGCCGGCGGTAACGCCGAGCGCCTCCTGGGCTTGGCCTGACGCCTCTCACAGCACTGCATCTCTACGACACTGCATCTCTACGACACTGCATCTCTACGACACTGCATCTCTACAACACTGTGCGCAGCAGGCCCACCGGCGGGCAACCGTGGGCGAGCATGCGATCGTGGACGTCGCGCGGCCCCGCGCCCGGCTCAGCCAGCAGCTCGCGGGCCAGGTCCGACACCTCCGTATAGCCGACGTAGTAGGTCGACAGCTGGGACGAGGTCAGCAGCGCCCGGCGCCACTTGCCGGCCGCCTCCCCCTCCTCCTGGAAGCCGCGCTCGGTCATCAGCGTCATCGCCTGTGCCTCGGTCAGGTCGCGGGCATGCACCCGCGCGTCGAGGATCGCGTTGATGATCATCCGCAACTGCATCTTCAGCTGCTGCATCCGCACGGCGCGGGGGTCTCCTTCCCCCGGGTACCCGTGCGCCGCCATCAACTCCTCGGCATAGACCGCCCAGCCCTCCACGAACGACCCCGACCGCAACGCGGCGCGCAGCTCGGTCCCGGACGCGGTGAACCGCCGGGCGTGCGCAAGCTGCAGGTAGTGCCCGGGCATGGCCTCGTGGACCATGAGGTTGTGCACCATGTGCCGGTTGTACTCGCGGTAGAACGACGCGATCCGCTGCGCGCTCCAGCCCCTGGGGACCGGCGACACGGCGATGAACGTGGGCAGTGAGCCCTCTTCCAGCGGGCCCGGCGAGTCGCAGTAGGCGACGGCCACGCCCCGGTCAAGCT
Source organism: Streptosporangiaceae bacterium (assembly GCA_025934375.1). Classification (GTDB taxonomy): domain Bacteria; phylum Actinomycetota; class Actinomycetes; order Streptosporangiales; family Streptosporangiaceae; genus Trebonia. The sequence continues at coordinate 15,720 of JAICYD010000129.1, forward strand.
CCGGCATGTCGATCAGCTCGACCGGGTCGTCAAAGACGGTCACCAGATCATGCTGCCGAACGAACCGGCTCTGGGCGCTGAGGGCCTCCCCGCAATAGCTGAGGATGGTGCTGCCGTCCGGCACGTCCCGCGCGAGCCGGTCCAGCACCTCCCGGGGCGTCCCGCCGAACGACCCGGCCAGCTCGGTGATTTGCTCGGTGACGCGGTCCAGGTCGGCCTCGGCGCGGGCCAAGATGGCGGCCGCGTCGGCCTGCGCCTGCAGCGTGCGGGACAGCTTGCGGGCGAACCGCTCCGGGCCGATCCGCGGGTCGGCGAAGGCGCCCCCGACGCCGCCCTCCGCCAGCCGTGCCGACAGCCAGTCCCGGTGCTGAGCCAGCGCCGTCAGCGCGGCGGGCCGGGCCCGGTCAACGTCGGGGGTGCCGGGAATGCCGTTGATCAGCGTCATCGTGCCATCGAACTGGCTGACGGCGGTCTCCAGGTGCACCCGCGGCATCGCCCCCAGCTGGGCACGGGCGGCCGCCAGGGCCGCCGGGATGGCGCCCAGCCGGCCCGCCACGGCGGCCAGCCGGTCCGGCAGCGGCGCGAAGTCCCGGGCGAGGATCAGGTACACCGCCCGCCCGGGGTTGGCGACCAGCGGGTTCCAGGAATACTCGCGCAGCTCGTCCAACTCGAAACCGCGCCGCGCGACGCTGCCGCCCATCATGGCGGCATCCGCCCGCTCCTCGGCGCTCAGCCTGGACGGCTCGATCGCCGCCAGCCGCGCCTCGAAGTCACCCAGCGCGCGCCGCTCATCGGCGAGAGCGTCCGGGGAAAGGTCAGGAAGCAGGCTGTCGAAGCGGTGATCGCCGAGTCCGGTCGCGGTATCAGGATGCCATCGCACCAGGTCATCAAGGTAATCCCGGGCCAGCGCGCCGAAGTCGGCTGCGGCTGTCTCCCGGGGGGACGACCCCCACGGAGTGTCCCTGCCGTACCCCCCGCCCGTCTCCCGGGGGGGCGACCCCCACGGAGTGTCCCCGCCGTACCCCCCGCCTGGATCCATAGCGCTCCTTCAGGATCGTCAGGGAATGTTCAGGGAACCCAGAGGTCTAGCTCACTGACCCTTCGGGCAGCGCCAAGGTTGGTAGGCGAACCTCATGGTGTACGAACCGGAGAGCCCAAGACGCAGAACTCGGGGTGGCAGGAAACCATGAGTGAGCCATTCGCACAGTACCCGTACTCACAGTACCAAGTGCCCGAGCCCCCGCGCCCGCGCCGGAGCCGGCATATCCTCGGCCTGACCGCCACCGCGGCGGTCGCCCTCGCGGTCGGGGCGGGTGCGACCGTCGCCCTGCAGCACGGCTCGGCGCCGGGCGGGAATGCCAGCGCGACCTCCACTACCGTGCTGTCCGCGAGCCAGATCGCCAGCAAGGTTGACCCGACCCTGGTCAACGTGACGTCTACCCTCGGCTACCAGGGCGCGACCGGCAAGGGAACCGGCATCGTGCTCAGTTCCGACGGCGAGATCCTGACGAACAACCACGTGATCAACGGCGCGACATCGGTGACCGTCACCGACATCGGCAACGGCAAGACGTACCCGGCCACCGTCGTCGGGTATGACGCCGCTCATGACATCGCGGTCTTGAAGGCCACCGGCGCCTCCGGCTTGAAGTCCGCGTCCCTTGGCGACTCCGGCACGGTGAAGGTCGGCGACACCGTGGTGGCGCTGGGCAACGCCGGCGGCAAGGACGGCATCCCGTCGGTCGCGTCGGGCAGCGTGACCGCGCTCGGCCAGTCGATTACCGCCTCCGACGAAAGCTCAGGAAGTTCTGAGCGACTGTCCGGCCTGATCCAGACCAACGCCGACATCCAGCCCGGTGACTCCGGCGGGCCGCTGGTCAACAGCCACGGCCAGATCATCGGGGTGAACACCGCGGCCTCGTCCGGCTACCAGTTCGGCGGGATGGGCGGCAACGGATTCGGCGGCGGGCTCGGCGGGGGCCTCGGCTCGGGCGGCTCTGGTAGCGCCGACGGTTCGGGCAGCACGACGCAGGGCTTCACGATCCCGATCAACACGGCGGTGTCGATCGCCAAGCAGATCGAGTCCGGCAACGGGGCGGGCACCGTGCACATCGGGGCGACGGCCTTCCTCGGCGTCGCCATCTCGACCAGCGCCTACGCCTCCAGCCAGGGCGTGCAGATCGCCGGCGTCACCTCCGGCACCCCGGCCGCCCGCGCCGGCCTGGCCCAGGGCGACGTGATCACCTCGGTGGCCGGCCACGCCGTCAACTCGGGCACCAGCATCGCGCAGGTGCTGGAGAACTACCACCCGGGCGACAAGGTCGCCATCGCCTGGACCGACGGCTACGGCCAGTCCCACACCGCGACCGTGACGCTCGCCACCGGCCCGGCCGCGTAACCGCCGGGCGGGCAGGCCGCCAGACCGCGAAATGGCCGAGGACTCCCCGCCTCGGCCATTCGCAACTTTGCCATTTCTGAAGATTGCCCCCTCGACCTGCGGTGTTACAAGGCCGTTCACCTGGACGCCATCCGCGGTTGACGGGACACCCCTCTTCTATCGGGAGCATCGGCCTGCTTTCGGCTTCGGCTACTCCGGAGGCGAGCAGTGTCTACACCACCGACGCCACCCGCACGACGCAGCGACGGCTTCGGCTTCCGCGAACGCGGCCGGACGGCCTGATTCGCGGCTGATTGAACCTCTGGCGGCTCCTTGCGCGTACTCCTGAGTGACGAAGATCCCAGCCGGCTCGGGAGTCAGAAAACGCGACGTGGTGGTCCTGGTGCAACAGGACCACCACGGTCAACTCAAGGAGACACCCAGCAATGAGCACTCCCTCGACCAACCCTAACCAGTCCCGGTTTTCCGTCAAGCGCCCCCGGCGCGCCCTGGCCATGTTCGGCGCCGCCGCGACGCTGGCCGCCGGCCTCGCCTCCTACGGGTTCTCCCCGGCCGGGGCGACGACCCAGTCGACCGCGGACCGGCTCGCGCCCGCGGTCTCGACCTTCCCCTTCAAGCTGGTGGCCTCCCCGGGGATCGCCAAGTGCCTGCCGCACGCCCGCGGCGAAGCGTGGATCACGCCAGGGCCGCTCAATGACGTCATGAAGGTCACGCTGTGGGGCATGCCGAGGAACAGCGACTTTGACCTGTTCGTCATCCAGACGCCGAACAAGCCGTTCGGCGTCTCGTGGTACCAAAGCGACATCCACGCCGGCAGTAGCGGCTCAGGGACCGCCGTGGTCCAGGGCATCTTCGACAAGGAGACCTTCTCGGTGTCGCCCGGGGGGACGGTCACCTTCCCGCCGACTCACCAGTTCCACCTCGGCGTGTGGTTCAACGACCCGAACCTGCCGTTCAGGCTCGGCTGCGAGCCGGGCCAGGCCAAGCCCGTGGTGACGCCGTTCAACGGCGAGCAGCACGCGGGCATCCAGGTCGTGAACACGGCCAGCTTCCCGATCAACGCCGGGCCGCTGTCCAGGGTCCACCGGTAAGCACCGCGCTGCCCCCGAGGGCACCCAGCCGCCGGGGGGGGCGCCCCCCCGCCCCCCCGCCCCCCCCCCGGGGCGCGGGAACCAGAGAAGGGGACACCGCCC
>JAICYD010000146.1 GCA_025934375.1 Streptosporangiaceae bacterium
CATCCCACATCGTCGCTCTCCTCACCGTCTTGAAGCGGCTGAACCCAATTACCTTCATATCATGAATCTTGATATCAAGGAAATGGCAACCCGTCAAGCTTCTTGACGTCAAGAGATAAGCTGTAACGCATGGGGCAGGCCATCAATGAGACACCGTGTACCAATGAGACACCGCGCTTTCATGAAACACAGCGCTCTCATGAAACACAGCGCTCTCATGAAACACAGCGCTGTCATGAAACACAGTGGACCAATGAGACCGATGAGGTTGATGAGCTCGTCGCGCAATGGCAGGCGCAGCGGCCGGACCTCGAGGTCGGCCCCATGCACGTGCTCAGCCGCGTGTCCCGGCTGGCCAGGCACCTGGACATCGCCCGGCGCAGCGCGTTCGCCAGCCACGGCCTGGAGACATGGGAATTCGACGTGCTATCGGCGCTGCGCCGGGTTGGCCCGCCATTCCAGCTCACGCCCGGCGCGCTGCTGCGGGCCACGCTGGTGACCTCCGGCACGATGACTAACCGGATCGACCGGCTCGCGGAGGCGGGCCTGGTCCACCGCGAGCCGGACCCGCGCGATCGCCGGGGCGTCCTGGTGACGCTCACCGAGGCGGGCCGCGCCCGCGTCGACGCCGCGCTGGCGGACCTGCTCACCAGCGAGCGGAAGCTCCTGGCGGGACTCAGCGACGATCGGCGCAAGGCACTGGCCGATATGCTGCGCGTCCTGCTCGCTCCTCTCGACGCCGACCGCTAGCCCGTCGCTAGCCCAGGTCGGTCGCGACCTCCAGCCAGCGCTCCTCCAGGCCGGCCTTCTCGGCCTGGACCGAGCGCAGCTGGTCTCCCAGGTCGGTCAGCTTCACGTAGTCGGTCGAGTTGGCCGCGAGGTCGGCGTGCAGCTTCGCCTCCCGCTCGGATATCTTGTCGATCTGCCGCTCCAGCCGGGCCAGTTCCTTCTTGGCGAGCCGCTCCGTGGCCGCCGACGAGACCGGGCGCGCGGCCGGAGTCGCCGCCGCGGCGGCGGCGGCCACCGACGCTCGCCGCGCGCGGGATCGCTCCAGGTACTCATCTACTCCGCCGCCGAGGAACGCGAGCTTCCCGTCGCCGACGAGCGCCACGACGTGATCGCACACCCGCTCCAGGAAGTACCGGTCGTGGCTGACGACGACCAGCGTGCCCGGCCACCCGTCCAGGATGTCCTCGAACTCGGTCAGCATGTCGATGTCGAGGTCGTTGGTCGGCTCATCGAGGAGCAGGACGTTCGGCTCGTCCATCAGCAGCCGCAGCATCTGCAGCCGTCGCCGCTCGCCGCCGGACAGGTCCCCGACCGGCGTCCACTGGCGGTCCCCGATGAAACCGAGCCGCTCCAGCAGCTGCCCGGCCGAAAGCTCTCGCTTCCCGACGACGATCCGCAGCCGGATCTCCTCGATGGACTCGCGCACCCGCTTGGCCGGGTCAAGCTCGGTCAGCTCCTGCGACAGGTACCCGACCCGGATCGTCTTCCCGCGCACCACGGTGCCGTCGATCTTGATGCCCTCCGGCGCCGGCGCGGCCAGCGTCCGCAGCAGTGTCGTCTTGCCAGCGCCGTTGACGCCGACGATCCCGATGCGGTCCCCGGGGCCGATGAGCCAGGTCACCTGGTCCACTAGGGTCCGCCCGGCCACCGACAGCGACACGTCCTCCAGCTCGAGCACGGTCTTGCCGAGCCGGGCGGTCGCCATGCGGGTCAGCTCCGCGGTTTCCCGGGCGGGCGGCTCGGCCGCGATGAGCGCGTTGGCGGCGTCGACCCGGAACTTCGGCTTGGTGCTCCGCGCCTGCGGCCCCCGCCGCAGCCAGGCCAGCTCCTTGCGGGCCAGGTTGCGCCGCTGTTGCTCATCAGCCTCGGCCGTCCGCAGCCGCTCGGCGGTCGCCAGCACGTAGGCGGAGTAGGCGCCCTCGTGCGCGTACACCTGCCCGCCGTCGACCTCCCACATCTGGTCGCACGCGGTGTCGAGCAGCCACCGGTCATGGCTGACGATGACGAGCGCGGTGCCCAGGTCGCGCAGGTAGCGGCCCAGCCAGTCGATAGCCTCGATGTCCAGGTGGTTAGTGGGCTCGTCGAGGAGCAGCAGGTCCCGCTCGGCCACCAGCAGCGCGGCCAGGGCGACCCGCCGCCGCTCCCCGCCCGACAGCACGCCGGCCTCCGCGTCCAGGGGCATCCCGGCCAGCAGTTCATTGGCCACGTAACGGGCCCTGGGCTCCCGCTCCCACGCCCCTGTCTCGCTGAGGTCGCCGAAGACGAGCCGGCCGACCGGCCCGGAAAGGTCATCCGCCTGCCGCAGGTACCCCACGCGCAGCCCCGAGGCCCGGGCGACGCGCCCCGAATCCGGCTGGGTGGCGCCGGCGAGGATGGACAGCAGCGTGGACTTGCCGGCCCCGTTGCGGCCGACGACGCCGATCCGGTCCCGCTCCCCGACGCCGAGCGATACGCCGCCCAGCAGCACCTGCGGGCCGAAAGCCTTGGCCGTCTTCTCCAGGCTGACCAGGTTCACCATCGCGGGGATCAGCCTTCCGCGCTGACCACGGTCGCGCCGGGAACCGGGCCGGCCGCCCGGGCCACCGTGCGGCACACGTCGGCCCCCGAAAGCTGGACGGCCAGTTCCGTTGCGTGGTCGGCGTCGCGGGCGAGGAACAGGCAAGTGGGGCCGGAGCCGGAGACCAGTGCGCCGAGCGCGCCCGCCTCGCGGCCGGCCGTCAGGGTCTTGCGCAGCGCCGGGAACAAGGCAAGCGCCGGGGCCTGCAGGTCATTGGACAGCGCCCGGCCCAGCCGCAGCGGGTCGCCGGCCCGCAGCGCCCCCATCAGCTCATGGCTCAGCTCCGGCGACTGCACCATCCGGCCCACGCGCTGGGTATCCAGTGTCTTGTACACCAGCGGGGTGGACAGGTGGCCGCTCGCGAAGGCCAGCACCCAGTGGTAACTGGCCGGGGCGATCAGCGCCGGGGTGAGCTGCTCGCCGCGGCCGCGGCCAACCGCGGTCCCGCCGAGCAGCGCGAACGCGACGTCGCTGCCCACCTGGGCGGCGACGCCGGACAACTCGGCGAGCGAGAGCCCGGTCCCCCACAGCGCGTCGCAGGCGACGATGGCCGCCGCCGCGTCGGCGCTGCCGCCGGCCATGCCGCCGGCGACCGGGATCTTCTTGGCGATCGCGACGCGCACCGCGGGCGCCTGCGGGGTCAGCGGCACTGCCGCGCCGTCGCCCCCGGCCACGGCTTCCCCCCCGGTTATCGCGTCACGCAGGGCCCGGACCGCCCGGAGGGCAAGGTTGTCGCCGTCGGCGGGCACCTCGGCGACTCCCTCCCCGGTCACGGTCACGCTGTCATCGCCCGGGGGGACGCCCCCCCGTACCCCCCGCCTGTCATCGCCCGGGGGGACGCCCCCCCGTACCCCCCGCCTGTCATCGTCGTCGGCCACGGCGACGGTGACCTCGTCGAACAGCGAGATGGCGTGGAACACCGTGACGAGGTCGTGGTAGCCATCCGGGCGCAGCGGGCCGACCGCGAGCTGCAGGTTGATCTTCGCGGGCACCCGCACCGTGACACTTTGACTCACGATCACTGGAGCCTACCCTCCGCGAGGGATGCCTTAGCCTGCGCGATCCGGGCGAACTCGGCGATCTCGAGTGACTCCCCGCGCGCCCCGGGGCTAACGCCGGCGGCCCGCACGATGCGCTCGGCGGCGTCGGGAGAGCCGGCCCAGGTCGACAGCGCCGCCCGCAGGGTCTTGCGGCGCTGGCCGAAGGCCGCGTCGATCACGCTGAAGACCTCGGTGCGCGAGGCGGCGGCCACTGGCGGGTCGTGCCGGGTGAACGCGACCAGCTTGGAATCCACGTTGGGCACCGGCCAGAAGACCGTGCGCGGTACCGTCCCGGCCGGCCGCGCCTGGGCGTGCCAGGCCAGCTTGGCCGACGGCACCCCGTACACCCGGCTCCCCGGCCCGGCGCACATCCGGTCGGCCACCTCGGCCTGCACCATGACGACCCCGCTACGCAGCGACGGGAAGACGGCGAGCAGGCGCAAGACCACCGGCACGGCGACGTTGTACGGGAGGTTAGCGGCTATCACCTGGGGGTGAATCAATGGCGCTTCTGGTCCGGGGCCGGCGGTTAGGGTAAGGGCGTCGGCGCGCAGGACAGATACCCGGTCGGCGAGGCCCGGGGCGCGGTCGGCGATCGTCTTGGGCAGCTCAGCGGCCAGGACGGGGTCGATCTCGACGGCCACGACCCTCGCGGCCGGTGCCGGGGCGGCCGCCTCCAGCAGCGCCAGCGTCAGGGAGCCGAGGCCCGGCCCGATTTCCAGGATCACGTCATTCGGGGCGAACGGGCCCGCCAGCGCCGCGATCTGCCGTACGGTGCCCGGCTCAACGACGAAGTTCTGCCCGAGCCTCTTGGCCGGCCGGACGCCGATCCGCGCGGCGATCGCCCGGACGTCCCCCGCCCCCAGCAGCCGCGCCGGCGCCGCCCCGCTCACCAGGGCCGCCCGTTCTGGGGCGCTGGCGCTCCTGGTACGGCTCGCCTGGCGTGGCGCTGGCGCTCCAGTCCCGGAATGAGGCCCGCATCTCGCGGGTCAATGGCCCTCCAGCCCTGGATAGTGCCGGGGCGATGGCCCTTCCGCCACGGAGCGCCCGGCGGTCGATGGCCCTTCCGCCACGGATAGAGCGGGGCGATGGCCCTCTTGCCCCGGAATGATTCCGGGGCAAGTGCCCTTCCGCCACGGAACCCGGATTCGGGGATGGCGCGGAGGGTGCTCACCAGCGGAAGACGCGCTTGCCTGTGGACTGCAGCTGCGCGCAGAAGTCGGCGAGACCCAGGCCCTTCAATTCGCTCAGGAAGCGGACAGTGTGCGCGGTCATGGCCGGGGAGTTCGGCTTGCCGCGGTGCGGGGCGGGGGTCAGGTACGGCGCATCGGTCTCGGCGATGATCAGCTCGGCGGGAGCGACGAGGGCGGCCTCACGCAGGTCGCTGGCATTCTTGAAGGTCACGTTCCCGGCGAAGCTCATGATGTAGCCCGCCTCGGCGCAGCGCCGCGCCATCGCGGCGTCCCCGGAGAAGCAGTGGAAGACCACGCTGTCGGGCGGCCACGGCCCGGTCTCGTCCAGGATGTCCAGCACGTCGGAATGCGCGTCCCGGTCGTGGATCATCAGCGCCTTGCCGGCCTGCCGGGCCAGGTCGATGTGCGCGCGGAACCACCACCGCTGGACCTGCGGCGCGGCCCAGTCCCGGTAGTAGTCCAGCCCGGTCTCGCCGATGGCGACCACGCCGGGCTGGGCGGCCAGCTCCGCCAGCTCGGCCAGCACCTCAGCGCGGCGGTCATCGACGGAGCCGGTCTCGTTCGGGTGGATCGCGACAGCGGCGTAGGCGCCGTCGTGCTCGGCCGCGCGGGCGGCCGACCAGCGAGACGACGGGATGTCGCAGCCGGCGTTGAGGACCCGGGTGATGCCGACGGCGCGCGCGTCGGCGAGCACCCCGTCAACCGGCAGCCCCATGATGTCCATGTGGGTGTGGCCATCGAAGGCGCCCGGCTCCGGGAGGGCCACATCCCCCGAGCCGGATGGGGCCGAAGCAGTCACCCGGGGTCCGTTACGGCCTAGTCCTGCCCGGGCTGATCGCCGAGCCGGGCTATTTCCTCATCGACGACTGAGGTGTCCAGCTTGGTGAACAGGGGGGTCGGGACGGCCAGCGGCGTGCCCGCCGCGATCGGGTGCGAATCCCAGCGGAAGGCCGCGTCGTAGTCGCCGGTGATGACCGGGTAGGACGGGCCGCCTTCCTCGTCCACCGTGTCCAGCCGGGGACCGCCCGACCATTCGCCGACGCCGCCGAGCATCTCGTGCACGGCCTGCGACGAGCGCGGCAGGAACGGGGTGAGCAGCGTCTTCGCGTCCGCCACGACCTGCAGCGTGACGTGCAGGATGGTCTTCATCCGCTCCGGGTCTGACTCGCGCAGCTTCCACGGGGCCTGCTCGGAGAAGTACTTGTTGGCCTCGGAGACGGTGCGCATCGCCTCGGTGATCGCGAACTTGAACCGCGAGTGAGACAGGTGCTCACCGACGGCCGCGAAGGCGGCCCGCGAGTTCTGCAGCAGGGCGTGGTCGGCGTCGGTGAGCGCGCCCGCCGCCGGGATCTCGCCGCCGTTGCGCGCCGCGAACGACACCGCCCGGTTGACCAGGTTGCCCCAGGTCGCGACGAGCTCGTCGTTGTTGCGGCGGACGAACTCGCTCCAGGTGAAGTCGGTGTCCTGGTTTTCCGGCCCGGCGACCGCCACGTAGTACCGCAGCGCGTCCACGTCGTAGCGGGCCAGGAAGTCCCGCACGTAGATGACCACCTGACGGGAGGAGGAGAACTTCTTGCCCTCCATCGTCAGGTACTCGCTGGAGACCACCTCGGACGGCAGGCTCAGGTTCCCCAGCGGGCCCGGGGCCCCGCCCTTGGCCCCGCGCCCGTCGTAGCCGAGCAGCATCGCCGGCCAGATCTCGGAGTGGAAGACGATGTTGTCCTTGCCCATGAAGTAGTACGCCTCGGCGTCAGGGGCGTTCCACCAGGCGCGCCAGGCGTCCGGGTCACCGGAGCGGCGCGCCCACTCGACCGACGCCGACAGGTACCCGATCACCGCGTCGAACCAGACGTAGATCCGCTTGTCCGGCCGGTCCCGCCACCCGTCCAGCGGCACCGGGACGCCCCAGTCCAGGTCCCGGGTGATCGCCCGCGGGTGCAGGTCATCGAGCAGGTTGAGCGAGAACTTGAGCACGTTCGGCCGCCACTGCCCGGACTTGGACTGCAGCCACGAGCCAAGCGCCTCGGTGAACGCGGGAAGGTCAAGGAAGTAGTGTTCTTGCTCAACGAACACTGGTGTCTCGCCGTTGATCCGTGACACCGGGTTGATCAGGTCGGTCGGGTCCAGCTGGTTGCCGCAATTGTCGCACTGGTCCCCGCGGGCATGCGGGTAGGAGCAGATCGGGCAGGTGCCCTCGATGTAGCGGTCGGGCAGCGTGCGGCCGGTGGACGGCGAGATCGCGCCGAGCGTGGTCTTCGGGAAGATGTACCCGTTGTTGAGCAGGGTCGTGAACATCTCCTGGACGACGGCGTAATGGTTGCGCGTGGTCGTGCGGGTGAACAGGTCATAGCTCATGCCGAGGTTGACCAGGTCGGTCGCGATGACCCGGTTGTAGCGGTCGGCGAGCTCGCGGGCGGACACGCCCTCCTTATCGGCTTGCACCTGGATCGGAGTGCCATGCTCGTCGGTGCCGGAGACCATCAGCACCTTGTTGCCCACCATCCGCTGGTACCGGCTGAACATGTCGCTGGGCAGCGCGAAGCCGGAAACGTGCCCGATATGCCGAGGGCCGTTGGCGTATGGCCACGCCGGGGCGGTCAGGATGTGCTTTGCGGATGACGCGGATGACATGATTACAGCCTAGTGCGCCGTCGCCGAGGGCTGGCTGTCATTAACCTCCACGGCGTTCCCGCCGGACACGTGCCGGGTCTGCTTGATCCCCAGGATCGACAGGAAGAACGTGCCCAGGACGAGCTGGCAGCTGACGATCAGCGCGGTCGCCGACGGGATCATCGACCGCAGCGCGTGCTCGTAGTTCAGGTTGTGGAAGCCACTCCCGCCCCAGTTGACGATCGAGAAGATGAGGCCGCCCAGGCCGGCCAGGCCGATCGCCAGGCCGAGCAGCAGGCCGCGCTCGAGCGAGAGCCGGCCAAGCAGCCGCTGCACCCCGGGCTCGGTCGGCAAGAAGCCCTCGGCTCCGGCGTAGACCCGGGTGAACAGCCAGAACAAGACCCCCTGGAAGCCGATCACCACCGCCGCGGACGCGGCGACCAGCGTGCCGACGTCGAAGGTCACGCTGCCGATGCTGACCGGGCCGGCCTCGATGATCGCCCCGGCGATGAGGCCGAGCAGCAACAGCACCAGGCCCGGCATGAAGAACAGCCAGCGCGGGCTGAACATCAGCAGGAACCGCAGGTGCCGCCAGCCGTCCCGCCAGGACCGCAGGTGCGGCGGCCGGGACCGGCCGTCCTTCTTCAAGGTGGTGGGGACCTCGGTGATCTTCTGTCCCCACAAGGTGGCCTTGACCACCATCTCGCTGGCGAACTCCATGCCGGTGGCCTGCAGGCCGAGGGCGAGCGCGGCCTCCTTGGAAAAGCCGCGCAGCCCGCAGTGGAAGTCGCCAATCGCGCTGGGGAAGAACAGCCGGCCGATGAAGGACAACACCGGGTTGCCCAGGTACTTGTGCAGCTTGGGCATGGCGCCGGGCTCGATGCCGCCCTTGAACCGGTTGCCCATGACCAGGTCATAGCCCTTGCGCAGCTCGGTGACGAATGGCGTGAGGTTGGTGAAGTCGTAGCTGTCGTCGGCGTCGCCCATGATCACGTACGTGCCGCGGGCGGCGGCGATGCCGCCCATGAGCGCGTTGCCGTATCCCTTGTCCCTGATCGCCACGACACGGGCGCCGGCGTCCCTCGCGAGCCGCTGGCTGCCGTCGGTGCTGCCGTTGTCGGCCACCACGACCTCGCCGTCGATGCCCGATTCGGCCAGGAAGCCCATCGCCTTGCGGACGCACGTCGCCACGGTCTCCGCCTCGTCGAGGCATGGCATGACAATGGTTAGCTCCACGTCTGCTCCCTGCTAGCCTTAACCAGTTGCTCGAACTCGTTAACCAGTCGCTATGACTGGGGGGCACCGGTCTACCCCCTGCCGTCCCACCTATTAGCGTGTACTGCGGCACCCGACCTGGCGGGTACCCGCACCGGCACAAGGAGGATACGGGCTTGAGGGTAATGCCTGCGCGGATGCGACGCGTGGTGGCTAGCAACAAGCTGTTCACGGCGGCCCTCGTCGCGGCCATCTTGATCCGGCTGTGCGCCGAGCTCGGCTATCGCTGGTGGGCCTACTTCAATGACTCCTTCAGCTACATCTCGGCGGCGGTCACCGGGACGCTGGATCCCGTCCGGGTGTCGGGCTACTCGCTGTTCCTGAGGGCCTTGCTGCCGCTGCACAGCTTCGCCGCGGTGACCGTCTTGCAGCACCTGATGGGCCTGGCCGTCGGCATCCTGTGCTACGCGCTGGCCCGGCGACGGTTCGCGACCCCGGCCTGGATCGCGGCGGTCTTGACCTTCCCGGTGCTCTTCGACGGGTTCGAGATCCAGCTGGAGCACCTGATCTTGTCGGACACGCTGTTCCTGCTCCTGGTGGTGCTGGCGGTCGTCGTGCTGCTGTGGACGCCGCGGCCCGGCTGGATCCGCTGCGCGCTGGCCGGGCTGCTGCTCGGCGCCTCGGCGATGGTCCGCTCGACCGGGCTGCCGCTGATCGCGGTCTTCGCGGTGTACCTGATCATCATCTGGTTTCCGAGGCTGCGCGACGGGCGCGGCTGGCTGCGGGCGGTCGCCAGCGTCGCCGCCTGCGGCGTCGCCTTCGCGCTGCCGGCCGCGGGCTATGAGGCGATGTACAAGCAGCAGCACGGCAAGTTCGCGATGAACTCCTCGACCGGGGTCTTCTTGTACTCGCGGGTGATGACGTTCGCTGACTGCTCGCGGATGACGCTGTCGCCGGAGCTGCTGTCGCTGTGCACCACGGTGCCCCCGGCGCGGCGGCCGATCTCGCAGGCCTACATCTGGACCGCGGTCACCCCGCTGGACCGGTTCCCGCCCACCAAGTGGGACGCGCTGCCCAACAGCCTCGCGGAGCGGTTCGCGATCAAGGCCATCGAGGCACAGCCGCTGGATTACGCGAGGGCGGTGCTCGACGACACGTGGCGGGCGTTCGCATGGCCCCGGTCGGTGTTCCCCAACGCCGCCACCTATGACGAGTACCTGTTCGGCTATCACTCGCTGGACGTCCCGGACTCCCTGACCCACGGGTACCGCAGCGCCGCCGCCGCTTACGTCCGGGGTGACCCGCTGACGCGGGTCGTAGATCCGTTCGCCAAGGTGATGCGGGCCTACCAGCGCTACGTCTGGCTGCCCGGGACGGTGTACGGGCTGATCCTGGTGGCCGGGCTGGCCGCGCTCGGGTGGCGGTGGCGGCGAGGCGGCCGGGACGCGCTCTTGCCGTGGGCCACCTCGCTGGCGCTGATCGTCATCCCGGCCGCGACCGCCGAGTTCGACTACCGGTACGTGACGACGGCAGTGCCGTTCGCCTGCCTGGGGCTGGCGATCGCCCTCGGCCGGGCCCAGTCTGTCCAGGTACCGGGCGCCCAGGGACCAGACGACGACGAGGGACCCGCCGGCGGGATCGCGGCCGACGCGGTCGCTGACCGGGCCGAAGCAGCCGGCCCCGACTCAGCCGCCGACGCTCCCGGCAGTGTCTCCCCCGGCAGTGTCTCCCCCGGTGCCATCTCGCCGGGCCGTGCGAGCGGCGAAGCGGGCGGCCCGCCGGGCCTCCCGCGCCGCGTCCCGGGCAGCGGCCTTAGCGGCGGCAAGGCCAATGCCAGCCACCACCACCGTGATCTCACCGCGGACGCCACCTGACCCGGCCGGGTGCGCCGGGCTGGCCGGGTTGGCCCACGCCGCGAGGTCGGCGAGCGGGCCGCGCCGGATCTCCTCGTGGACCTTGGTCAGCTCCCGGCATACGACGGCTGCCCGGTCCGGGCCGTGCGAGGCCACCAGCTCGCCGAGCGTGACGTGCAGCCGCCGGGGCGATTCGAAGAAGACCTGCGTCCGCGGGTCGGTGGCCAGCCCGGCGAACCGGGCCCGCCGCTCGCCGGGCTTGCGCGGCGGGAAGCCCTCGAAGCAGAACCGGTCGCTGGGCAGCCCGGAGACGGCCAGCGCGGTGGTCAGCGCGGACGGGCCGGGGATGGCGGTGACCCGGATCCCCGCGGCCACCGCCGCCGCGGTGACCCGGTAGCCCGGGTCGCTGACCCCGGGCATCCCGGCATCGGTCACGACGAGGACGTCCTTGCCCGCCTGGAGCTCGGCGACGAGCTCGGCGGCGCGGCCGGTCTCGATCACGTCGTAGTAGGAAACCAGGCGGCCGGCGATCTTCACGTCCAGGTCATCGGCGAGGCGGCGGGCGCGGCGGGTGTCCTCGGCGGCCACGATGTCGGCCCTGGCTAGTTCGGCGGCCAACCGGGGAGAAGCGTCCTCCACCCGGCCAATTGGCACCGCGGCCAGGGTAAGGGTGCCAATTCCGTTAGCACCACGATCACATTCCGCGCTGTGTCCGCTCCCCACTGGGGCTTCCCTCCACATAGCATGGCGTTCGATGACCGCGACGAAGGCCGGCGAGCCGGCGATGGATCCCGACGACAGAGGCGTGGGCGCGCCCAGCGACGACGGCGAGGCCGCAGACGACCTCGATGCCTCTCGCCTCGACGACCCGCGCTTGGCGTCGGGGAAACCAGCCGGGCAGCGCTTCGATGGCCCGGACCTGCCATCCGGTCGGATCGCCGCGCTTTACGACCGGCTGGTCACCCCGATGCCGCAAGACGGCGTCTGGGGCTGGCTCGGCCCGCTGCTGGTAACCGCCTTCGCGGCGCTCTTCCGGTTCTACAGGCTATCGGTGCCGCATGCGGTCATCTTCGATGAGACCTACTATGCCAAGGATGCCTGGTCGATCCTGAAGCACGGGGTCGAGTGGAACATCATCGCGAACCCGGCAAATGACCCGAATTACGTCAACAACCTGATGCTGCACGGGAACACCCATATCTTCGCGGCGTGCAACATCAGTTGTGGCGAGTACGTGGTTCAGCCGCCAGTGGGCAAGCTGGCGATGGCAGTCGGCGAGTGGATCTACGGACTGAACCCGCTCGGCTGGCGGGTGGCCTCCGCGCTGTTCGGGACGCTGGCGATCCTCGTCATGTGCCGGGTCGCCCGCCGCCTGACCCGGTCCACGCTGCTGGGCTGCGTCGCCGGGCTGCTGCTGTCGCTGGACGGCCTGGAGTTCGTGCTGAGCCGCACCGGCATCCTCGACATCTTCTTGATGTTCTTCGTGCTGGCCGCCTTCGGCGCCATGCTCGTCGACCGGGACGTCTCCCGCGCCCGGCTGGCGAGGGCGATGGTGCTCGGCCGCAGCGACGAGGCGGGCCCGCCGTTGGGCATCCGCCGGTGGCGGGTGGCCGCCGGGCTGCTGATCGGCCTGGCCTGCGCGTGCAAGCAGGACGCGGTCTGGTACATATTCGCGTTCGCGGGGCTGGCGATCGCCTGGGACGTGGGTGCCCGGCGAGCCGTCGGGCTGCGCCGTACGTGGCAAGGCGCCCTCGTCCGGGACGGCAAGTGGCTGCCGCTGACCCTCGGCCTGATCCCGTTGCTGACCTATATCGCCACGTGGTCGGGCTGGCTGGTCACCCGCACTGGGTACTACCGGGACTACGCGCAAAACCACGGGGTGAAGATCCCTTTCATCTCCGCGCTGTACTCTCTGTTCCAGTACCACCACGAGATGGTCAACTTCGGTGTCGGGCTGAGCAGCTATCACCCGTACAGGTCCCAGCCGTGGGGCTGGATCGTGCTCAGCCGCCCGGTCGCCTTCTACTACCAGTGCTACACGTCGGCCTCCGGCGCTCAGGCGTGCCCGAAGGGCTACTCGGGACCGCAGTGGTCGCAGGAGGTCCTGGCGATGGGGAACCCGGCCATCTGGTGGGTGTCCATCGCGGCGATGCTGTTCTGCCTCGGCTGGTGGCTGACCCGCCGCGACTGGCGGGCCGGGGCGGTCCTGCTGTGCATCGCGGCTGGGTGGCTGACGTGGCTCCCGTTCATGCCACGGACCAAGTTCGACTACTACTCGCTGGAGTTCCTGCCGTTCCTGGTCCTGGCGATCACGCTGTGCCTGGGACTGATCATCGGCCCGGCCAGGGCGAGCCTGCTCCGTCGCGCCATGGGCGCCTGCATCGCGGGGACCTACGTCCTTGCGGTGCTGATTCTGTTCTGGTACTTTTATCCGATCCTCGCGGGCCAGATCATTCCGTACTCATCGTGGCTATCCCACATGTGGTATCACGGCTGGATCTAGCTGAGATCTCGCTGAGACCCGGTATCGATCCGTTGGCCCGTTCTCCTACGTATCACCAGGTATAGGCGCGTCCACATCTCGAGATATATCGCGAGAGTGATTTAGATCACAAAGTGGACTGTTGGCGGCCCTCCGTGCGTCTATATGAGTAGGAATGACTACCACCGGAGCCACCCATGAGCGCGAAGCAGTACAGCGAAGGCAGCGAGACCGTCGAGACCGGCGAGGCCATCGAGTCTGCTGTGGTCACCGCGACGGCTGAGTCGGGTACCGCTGACGTGGACAACGAAGCCTTCGAGCGGTACGCCGCCCGGCCGGAGACGGCCGAGAGCCGCGCGCGGTTCGAGGCTGAGGTAGTGCCGCAGCTCAGCCAGCTCTACCCGGCCGCGCTCCGGATGACGCGTAACCCCACCGACGCCGAGGACCTGGTCCAGGAGACCTCAGTGAAGGCGTACGCGGCCTACCACCAGTTCCGCCCGGGCACCAACCTGCGCGCCTGGCTGAACCGCATCCTGACGACCACGTTCATCAACGTCTACCGCAAGCGGCGCCGCGAGCCGCAGCAGGCGCTGGGCGGAGACCTGCAGGAATGGCAGATGTCCTCGGATCGGCTGGCGCCGCCGGTGCCATCGGCGGAGGCCGAGGCGCTAGATCGCACCACCGACTCGGACCTGCTGCGAGCCCTGCGGGAACTGCCGCACGAGTTCCGCACCGCCGTCTACCTCGCCGACATCGAGGGCTATCCGTACCGCGAGATCGCCGAGATCATGGGGACGCCGGTCGGCACGGTCATGTCCCGGTTGCACCGCGGCCGCCGCAAGATCCGTGAGCAGCTCATCGCCGACGGGTTCCTGCCCCCGACCAGGATCGAGTCCGGCCTCTGACGGTCTTCGGCCGCGCTGATCGGAGCTAGCGCGGCTCGAACCTCGGCTGGCCGGGCGACTGGGGCACCGGCAACGGGCCGGAGTCCTCGTCATCCGCGGGGGGCGCCGGGGCCGCATGACGCCCGGCGGGAACCTGCTGTCCGGCCGGTACCTGTTCAGGCGGGTACGGGCGCGGCGGCAGCGTCCGATCGGACGACTGTGACGCGGGAGGCTGCTGTGGTCCCGGGTGCTGTGCTCCCGGGTGCTGTGGCCCTGGGTGCTGTGGCCCTGGGTGCTGTTGCCCTGGGTGCTGTGCTCCCGAATGCTGAGGCTGGGCGGCGTGCTGCGGAGCGTGCTGTGCCTGCCCAGGATGATGTGCCTGCCCGGGATTCTGTGCCTGCCCGGGATTCTGTGCCTGCTGTGCTTGCCCGGGATTCTGGGGCTGTGCGGGGTACGCCTGGCCCGTGTTCGGGCGCTGCTGACCAGGCGGGGCCGGGGGAATCACCCCGTTCGGATACTGGGCGGTTACCGAGGCCGCCGGGAGCGGCTGCACCCGCGCGCGCCCTGCTTCCCGGGGGGACGACCCCCCGTGCCCCCCGGCGGCCTCCCGGGGCGACGACCCCCCGTGGCCGTCGGCGGCCTCCCGGGGATCGTGGGCACTACCAGGCGACAGTGCCGGACGGCTGGGCTGCCAGCCCTGGGCAACGGGGTCGAAAACCCGCTCCACGTAAATCTGGTGCCACAGCGAGAACACCACCAGCACCCACACCTGCCGCCAGGGGACCTCGGGGTCATCGGCCCGGAATCGGCGCAAGACGTCAAGCACGGCCCGCTTGTCCAGCCAGTCCTCGGTTCGGGCCTCGCGGATCACCTGCTCGGCGAAGCTCGCCAGCTCGCCACGGAACCAGTGCCCGATCGGCACCGGGAACCCCCGCTTGGGGCGCTCGGCGGCCTGCTGCGGAAGCAGCATGCCCATGGCCTCGCGCAGCGCGAACTTCGTCGTCCCGGCCGCGGTCTTCTCCGCCCGCGACAGCCGGGCGGCGACCGCCATCACCCCCCGGTCCAGGAACGGGCTGCGCAGTTCCAGCCCGTGCGCCATCGAGACGCGGTCCGCCTTGACCAGGATGTCGCCGGGCAGCCAGGTGTTGATGTCGATGAACTGCATCGTGGACACGTCATCCAGGCCAGCCTCCACGGCCTGGTCGTGCAGCGGCTCGGTCACGTCGTAGACGGTGGCGCCACCGTACCGGGTGAGCACGTCGACCTCATCCCCGGCGAAGACGTTCGCGTTCCCGATGTAGCGGTGGCGCAGCGGCGTCGCCATCCGCTCGAGCAGTCCCTTTCCCCGCGTGCCGGGCGGGACCCGCGCGGCCAGCGCGGCGACCGAGTATCGCCCGGCAGAGGGCAGCTTGGTGGCCGCGCGCACGACCGATGGCTGGTAGTACACGCCGTACCCGCCGAACAGCTCATCGGCGCCCTCGCCAGACAGCACGACCTTCACGTGCCGGCGCGCCTCCCGCGCGACGAACCACAGGGGTATGGCCGCGGCGTCCGCGATCGGGTCATCGAGATGCCAGATGATCTGCGGCAGCCGCGCGGCGAACTCGGCGGCGGTGATCACGTACGGGAAGTTAGGGAGTCCCAGGGCGGCCGCGGTGTCGGCGGCCTCCTCGATCTCGCTGTATCCCGGCTGCGCGAAGCCCGCGGTGAAGGTGGGCAGGCCGGGTCGGGTCTCGACGGCGATGGCGCACAGGGCGGCGGAGTCGATCCCGCCGGAGAGGAGCGCCCCGAGCGGCACGTCGCTGCGCAGGTGAACGCTGACGGAGTCGCGCAGGGCCGCGAGGATCTTCTCCGGCGTGTCCGAGGCCGGCGACTTCTCCGGCCGCAGCATCGGCCGCCAGTACCGGAAGACGTCAACCGGGCCGCCGGCCCGCGCGACCAGGAAGTGCCCCGGCAGCAGCGACCGGGCCGGCGGGACCATCGTCAGCGGCGGCGGCACGTACTGGAACGACAGGTACCTGCGCAGCGCGTCCGGGTCGATGACCGAGACCTCACCGGGCCCGGCCAGCGCCTTGCGCTCGGAGGCGAACCGGAACTGCGCGCCGTTCTCGGCGTGCGTGTAGTACAAGGGCTTCATGCCGAACGGGTCGCGGGCGCAGAACAGCTCGCGGTTGCGGGTGTCCCAGATGGCGAAGGCGAACATGCCGCGCAGGTGCCGAAGCATGTCCTTGCCCTCGGCGGCGTAGGTCTCCAGCAGGATCTCGGTATCGGACCCGCCGCGGGGCACGACGCCGCGCGCGCGCAGCCGGGCCGCCAGTTCGGGGCAGTTGTAGATCTCCCCGTTGAACACGATCCAGAACCGGCCGTCGGCCGACCGCATCGGCTGGTGGCCGCCCGGCCCCGGGTCGACGACGGCGAGTCGCCGCGCGGCCAGCGCTACCAGCGCATCGGAGTACAGCCCCTCATCATCGGGTCCCCGGTGCGCCATGCGGCGCGCTGCGCGGCTCGCCCAGTCCGCGTCTGGCCCAGTACCCTCGGCCAGCGCGAGGCATCCTGCGATCCCCGACATAAAACCCCTTGGGCAGCCTAGCTCACTTAGGCTGGAAGCGAATGCCGCCGTCGAAACGGACGACCTCCGCGTTCATGTAGTCGTTCTCGATAAGCGAGCGGACAAGGTGCCCGAACTCCTCCGGTCGCCCCAGTCGCTTGGGGAAGACGATCGGCTCGGCCAGCCTGGCCAAGAACGCCTCCCCAGCGGCCGGGTCACCACCGGCGATGCTCTTGTAGATGGGCGTGTTAATAATGCCCGGGCAGATCGTGTTTACTCGGACGCCGATGACCGATAGGTCCCGCGCCGCGGGCACGGTCATGCCGATGATGCCGCCCTTGGATGCCGAGTAGGCGATCTGCCCGGTCTGGCCCTCGATGCCAGCCACCGATGACGTGTTGATGATCACGCCGCGCTGCCCGTCGGAGTCGACCGGCTCGGTCTTCGACATCGCCGCGGCCGCGATTCGCAGCCCGTTGAACGTACCCGTCAGGTTGATCGCGATCACCCGGTTGAACGCGGCCAGGTCGTGGGGCGACCCGTCCCGGTTCACCGTCCGGGAGGCCCACCCGATGCCGGCGCAGTTCACCGCGACCCGCAGCGGACGGCCCGAGCCCACGGCGGCGTCCACTGCCTCCTGGACGTGCTGCGGGTCGGTCACGTCGGTGTGCGCGAACTGGCCGCCGATGCTCGCCGCGACTTCCTTGCCCGCCTCATCGTTCAGGTCAGCCACCACGACATAGGCCCCGGCCTGCGCCAGTGCCCGCGCCGTCGCCTCCCCGAGGCCACTCGCCGCGCCGGTGACGATGGCGGATGTACCGTTCAGCTCCATAGCCGCAAGGTTACTTCGCCCGGGCACCCCCCGCCTATCTCTGGCCCAACCAGCGACGAAGGCCACGAGTCCTTCCCGAGACGCTGCCGTTCCCCGGGGCCGGTGGAAACTGGGAGTTAAAACACTTTCGCGGCGTTCCTCAAATGAACTAGCGATGAACTTCGGCGTTAATTTTTATGGCCTGGGAGCATGTGGCGGCACGGCGCAGGCGCTGATACGCCTGAGCCACCCCTTGGCGCAATGCCGCTTACCTCCAGTGTCGCTCCAGTCCCAGAGGCAACGGAGGCCGCAATCACCCCGTATCGCGCCGGGCAGACTAGGACATGGGCCGCCGATGGGGCAGTATTTTCATATATGTTTGGTTTTTGGGGGGTGTTCACCCCGCAAAAACCAAACATATAAGCGATTCAGTCCGTGCCGCACGCGCCAAAACGG
>JAICYD010000217.1 GCA_025934375.1 Streptosporangiaceae bacterium
CCGGGGCGGCCGAGGCTCCCGTCGGGCCGGTCGCGGGCGAGGCCCCCGCGCTACCCGGGGCCGTGGCCCGGGGGGCTACCGCCCACTCCGGCGGTCCCGATGAGTCCGCCGACGGCCCGGGCGGGGGCGGCGGGGCCGTCGGGCGGGGCGCCGCGGCGGGCGCTGCGGGCTGGGCGAACCCGGAGGGCCCGGAGGGCCCGGAGGGCCCGGAGGGCCCGGAGGGCCCGCGGGAGCCGGGCGCGGGAGCACTGCCGGCCACGGCCCGGATCATGACGCCGATGCCGTAGCGGGCCTGCAGGACTTCCTTCAATAGCCCCTCGTGCTTGCTGCTCTGGAATCCCTTCACGTCGCCAGGCTTAGGGAAGCGCAGGGTCAGCCCGGTCTCGTCCAGGGAGACGACGGTCGTGTTGCTGAGCAGGAAGAACGCTACCTTGCTGCGGGACTTGAGGGCCTCCAGGAGTGCGGGCCAGCCCTGCTGGAGCACCTCGGTGGTGACCGCGGCGCGCGGGGCGTTCGCGGCCGCCGGAGCCGGCGCAGTGCCCGGGCCAGGCTGCCCGCTCCTGGCCGGCGGCGCGTCGTAGGCGGGGGCCGGCGGAGCGGGCGGTGTGGCGGGCGCGGGCGCGGCGGGCGGGATCGCGGCGGCTGCATCCCCGGAGGGGGAGGGCAATGAGTGCGAGGGAGCCGGCCGTTGCGAGGAAGGCTGGGCAGGAGCGGACTGTGCCGCTGGAGAGTGCTGTGCCGCTGAGGGTGGCTGTGCCGCTGAGGGTGGCTGTGTCGCTGAGCGTGGCTGGATTGCTGAGGGCTGGGGGGCGCGGTAGCCGGCCTCAAGGCGCTCGAGCCGGGCCAGGACCGACCGCTCGTCGGCCTCGGCGCCGGGGAGCAGTACCTGCGCGCACATGAGCTCGAGCAGCAGCCGGGGCGACGTCGCGCCGCGCATCTGGTCCAGCCCGGTGGAGATGATGTCGGCGGCCCGGGTCAGCTGGGCCAGGCCGGACTGGCGGGCCTGCGCGGTCATGACCTCCACGCGGTCCGGGGGGACCTCAATCAGGCCGCTGGTGATCGCGTCCGGCACGGAGGCGAGCACGATCAGGTCGCGGAACCGGTCCAGCAGGTCGGTGGCGAAGCGGCGCGGCTCGTGGCCGCCCTCGATCACCTTGTTGACCGCGCGGAAGACGGCCGCCCCGTCGGCGGCGGCGAAGGAGCCCACGATCTCGTCGATCAGGGTCGCGTCGGTGTAGCCGAGCAGCGACACGGCCCGGTCGTACCGGATCCCGCCCTCATCGGAGCCGGCCAGCAACTGGTCAAGGATCGACAGCGTGTCGCGGGCGCTGCCGCCGCCGGCCCGCACGATCAGGGGCAGCACGGCCGGCTCGAAGGAGACCTGCTCGGAGTTGAGGATTTCCTCGGCCAGCTCCCGCATCACCGACGGCGGCATCAGCCGGAACGGATAGTGGTGCGTCCGGGACCGGATCGTCGGGATGACCTTCTCCGGCTCGGTCGTCGCGAAGATGAACTTCAGGTGCGGCGGCGGTTCCTCGACCAGCTTCAGCAGGGCGTTGAAGCCCTGCGAGGTGACCATGTGCGCCTCGTCGATGATGTAGATCTTGTAGCGCCCGGCGACCGGCGCGTAGAAGGCGCGCTCGCGCAGGTCGCGGGCGTCGTCGACGCCGCCGTGGCTGGCCGCGTCGATCTCCATCACGTCGATGGAGCCGGGACCGGTCGGGGCCAGCGCCACGCAGGAGTCGCAGACGCCGCAGGGGTCTGGCGTCGGGCCGTTCACGCAGTTCAGGGAGCGGGCCAGGATGCGGGCGCTGGAGGTCTTGCCGCAGCCGCGCGGGCCGCTGAACAGGTAAGCGTGATTGATCCGGCCGCTCTTGAGGGCCTGGCGCAGCGGGGCGGTCACGTGCTCCTGCCCGCGCACCTCTGCGAAGGTAGCCGGCCGGTACTTGCGGTAGAGGGCGAGCCCACCCTGAGGGGTACGGATGATGCTCCGCGGGATCGGCTCCCCGGGAGATGACTGATCCATGACCCCATCCTCGCCGGCCTGGTTAGCCGTTCTCCCCGATCTCCGGCAGAAAGAGAAAGAGGACCCCCCGCGCACCCGCCAGAGCTCGCGTACCCTTGCTGCCTTCCGGCCCTGGGGGGGTTGGCAAGATAAGCGCCGCGCGAGGGGCTGGTGATCAGTCTAGCCAGCCCGGGCACCGCTCGCGCCACGTCCGCCCACGGCTGAACCGCTTCCAGCCTGGCGTCACGCCGCCCCCTTCGATCCGGTAAGCTACGCCACGGAGGATTCGCCTAGTGGCCGAGGGCGCACGATTGGAAGTCGTGTGTGGGGAAACTCACCGAGGGTTCAAATCCCTCATCCTCCGCTCCGCTGAACAGCGCGAACGCCAAAGGCCAGCCCCGCCGGGGCTGGCCTTCTTCCGTCCTAGTCTCAGTTCTAGTCTCAGTCAGCCGTCGTGGTGGTCTCGCCGCTGTCGATCCGCTGGACTGCCCGACTGGAGAGTAACTTCCCGGCAGGCCGGATCGGCGAACAAGCCCAGCGCAGTAATGATCTCCGCTGGGGAAGCCGCTAGTTGCGGCCGGTGATCGAGGATCGCCTGCTGGGCAGCTGTCAACTGATGAACCTGAACCACCCACTCGATCTTCACGATGAGCAGCGCGCCAGCGCGCACCACGGCATCCTTGGTCGGCTGGAGGGCCTGGAGTACCGGCCCGACGTTCTGGAGCAGGGTCGAAGTGACATACGCATCTTGGGCCTGGAAGAGTCGATTGTCGGCGATATGCGCAGCGGTGAGGACCGCCTCCCGAGCAGCTGGCGTGTGCCAAGCCTTCCAGAAGCTGCCCCTCATCGCTCGGAACCACGATCCGATAACAGGTTCATCTCGTTCATAGATAGACACGTCCGCAGTGGCCAGCCACTGCCCCACCGCCGACTCGACCTCTTCGTGGATTTCCTCATCAGCCAGATAGATCGAGACAGGCACGCCGCCGGTGTACACAGTGACACCATGCCACCCACCCGTCTCCGAGGTTCGCGCAAACGCATCGGCCAACTTTGTGGGGTCCAGATCCCACCATTCCTTATGCGGCGAGTCCACAGGTTCCCTGCCTATTGGCTGCTCTGGCATCTCACCCTCCGTCATCTGACATGTGCGCTTCGTAGATTGATTTTGCCCGGTAAGACTCGCCCATGTGTGCGCTCCCTATCATTCGTTGTCGGGGCGCTCGTCGGCTGAGCCATCAGCGGGGCTGTCCCACAGCAACCCGCCCACTTGGTCGGCCACGCCCTTGCGGATGCTGTTGAGTACGTGCTGATAGCGGGCGGCCATTCCGGCGCTTGACCAGCCCATGATGGACATGGCGGTTGGGGTTGGCACGCTGAGGATGGCGAGCACGGTGGCGGCGGTGTGGCGGGCGTCGTGTAGGCGACGGTCAGGTAGTCCGGCCTCTCCGATTAGCGCTTTCCACTCGTGGTAGTCGGTGCCGGGGTTGAGCGGCTTCCCGTCAGGCTTGGCGAACACCCATCCTTCGTCGTGCCAGAGCTGGCGAGCGGCGGCACGCTCGGCTTCCTGCTTCTCCTGGTGGACCTTCAGCAGCACGATGAGCGGGTCAGGTAGCCCGACGACGCGACGGCCAGCGCGAGATTTCGTTGGGCCGGTGTCGGCCCGGACTTGCTTGCGATCGGGGCAGTATCCGGGCTTCCGGCCGCATGGGACACGGCATCCGTGCTCGTACTTGGGGCGTAGCCGGTTTCGGCGAACGCGCAGTAGCCCGGTGTCTAGGTCTACGTGCTCCCATTTCAGCCCCAGCGCTTCGCCCTGCCGTAGCCCCAGGGCCAGGGCGACGACCCACCGCACGCCGTTACGGCGCTCAGCCACGAGCGCCAGCAGTCGCCGGACTTCAGCAACGCTGTACGGCTCGGCTTCGTCATCCGACAGTTTCGGGGTCTTCGCCAGCAGTGCCGGGTTCTGCGTGATGTGCCCGCGGCGCTTGGCCTCGTTGAGCGCGGCCCGGATCGTTCGGTGGACGTAGTGCGCGGTTCCCGCTGAGCTTCCGGCGCCCATCATCTTCGCGTAGAGCTTTTCGAGGTGCTCGGCCGCCAGCTTGTCGAGCCAGTGCTCCCCCACCCCCGGTATGAGGTGAACTCGCACGTTCACCTCATAACCGGCGTGCGTGTTCTCGGAGATGTTCGGCGGAAGTGCGATGTTCTCGGCCCAGTAGGTAAGCCAGTCGTGGACGCGGTAACGCTGGCCAGCCTTGGGGATGTTGCCCTGGTCGCGCAGCTTCTCCAGGTTGCGAACCTTCTTGGTGACCTCGGCCTTGGTCTTCGCGCTTACATGGCGCCGGTCGGACTTCCCGTTGTCTTTGGTGCCGATGGTCACCCGGCCGTGCCAGTAGCCGTCCCCACCTTCATAGATGCTTGACCGGCCGTTGGAGTTTCGTCCTGCCATTACCGTTCGTTCCTTTCTAGGCAGCGGCGCTTATGGGGTTACGGGTGGTCATGCGGAGCACGGTCACATAGGCGTCGACGGCCTCGACGGGCACGCGTCGCAGACGGCCGACCTTCACGGACTCGACGGCCCCGCTGGAGACGAGCGCGTACATGGTCGTCCGGCCGATGCGCAGACGCTCGGCGGCTTCCTCGACGGTGAGTAGCACCGCCCCGATTGGCAGCGTTGTCATGTGTCGCCCCGCTTGGGCGCGTCGGCGAGCCGTGGAGCGTCAGCGGCCAGGTCGTCGAGGTGGCCCAAGCCGACGAAGCGCCAGTGGGTGACGATGAGCACGGTTTCGTCGTGCGGGGTGTCGTGGGCGTGCTGGGCGCGTTGGTGGTCGGTGCGGGCGGCGCGGAGCTTGCCGAGGGTGGTGGAGTAGGCGCGGCTCTTGGTGGAGAAGTGGCCGCGGAATCCGAGCATGTGCGCCCAGCGGGCGAGGTGGGCCAGCTCGGGGGCCTGGCCGATGCGCAGGCACTCGGCGATGAGCCGCCGCGCGTGCGGGGTGACCGGGAGCGCGTCGAGCCTGTCGGCGCGGGTGATGCGGCGGTCGAGGGTGCCGGTGCATTCGGCTGCTTTGGTTGCGTACTTGGCGATGTATCCGGCTACGGCGTTGTCGGTCAGCGCGCCGCCCGTGGTGATGGGGCGGATGTCGAACTGCGCGCCCCAGCGGCAGGTTCGGGAGGCGGCCGAGGCGGTGCGCGGCGTGAGCGTCTGCACGTTGCCAGCCGCGAGGGTGACCGCGCGGGTCAGCAGGTCGGCGGTTGCCCAGGTCGGCGGCGCGGTGTCCGGGCCGCCCGGCCCGTCGAGGCGGATCACGGCGTGGAAGTGGACGACGCCGCGTTTTTGGTACTCGGCGACCTTGGCGAAGGAGACCCGGGCGCGCTGACCGAATTCCTGCTGGGTCATTCCGACGATGCGGGCGAGGGTGCGGCGCAGGCCGATGGTGAAGCGGCGCCATAGTTCGGGGGCGGTGGCGTTGAACAGGACCGCGCCCGTGTAGTCGTAGCAGTCAGGGCAGATCGGCTCGCCGGTTCGCGGGTCGTCGGCGTGGTGGCGTTCGTTGCAGGCGACCGCCTGTCCATGCGGGCAGGTTCCGCCAGCGCGGCGGGGACGGCACGGCAGTGGCCGCCCGTTCTTCTCCCGGCGAGCGTGGACCGGGCCGAAGGATGGCGCGGTGAGGGTGACGAACAGGCAGGGGTGGGCGGCGACGGTGGCGGGGACCCCCTTGCCTCCGGTCAGGCCCGCGCGGATGAGCTGGTAAGTGTCGGCCCGGTAGGTCTCGGCACAGGAAGGGCAGCGGGACGCGCGGCGCGTCTTGCAGGCGACCCGCAGCACGCCGCCCGGCTCGTGGACTGTGGTGTACCTGTGGATAACTTCCCCGGTCGAGCCGTCGAGGTGATCGACCCGGCCGCGCAGGCGTACCGGCTGGGTACACCGGACGGCGTGAATGTGTTGGGTCATTCGTCTCCTTCCAACTCGCCAACGTCAGAGACCGCGACGATGCGGTAGGTGATGGGGCCGAAGGCGCGTTCGGCGCTGTGGTGGCCGAGGCTGTTCCTCGTGGGGACGTCGAGGGCCAGGGCGAGGCGGTCGACGGCCGCGCAGCGCGCGGCGTAGTCGGCGCCGTCCGGGAAGATCGTGATCTCGGCGGAGTCGGGGACGGGGTAGCCGAAGTGGGCGGCGAGGAAGGTGGCGAGTTCGCGTAGCCCGTTGATGAACTGGGCGCGCGCGACGACGGTGGAACTTGCCATGGTGGGTGTGTCCTTAGGTGGGGGCGCGGAGTTCGCGGAGCAGGGTGGATGCGAGCTGGTTGGAGACGCCGAGCCGGGCGCGGAGCTTGTCGCGGGTGATCGGCTCGCCGTGGGCGTGCTGGTGCTCGGCGGCGACCCGGCGCGCGAAGGCGACCAGCTCGGCGGCCGGGCGGGCCGCGGACGGATCAGCGGACGGCGGATCGGACGGGGACGGACCGGGGACGACGGCCAGGACGGGCGGTTCTTCGTCCGGGACCGCCAGGACGTCGCCGGGGACGGCGGGGACGATCGGTTCTGACGCGGGGCGGGTGGCGCGGCGTTCGAGCATCGAGACCGCGACGAGGAAGGCGACTGAGGGGGTTCCGGCGACGATGCGGCCCCAGGCGTCTTATGTGGGTTGATCACGGCGTGTCGCCTTGATCATGGGACGGCCTCTGCGGAAGACAAGTGATTGCCTAGATCCCTTGTCCGCAGAGGCCGTCCGTCCATGCTGCCAACTGAAGACCTGTTCGTCTACGTCTACGTGCTGATCCACGACCTGATCCGCGCCGGGGCGATCGAGATCCCGCGCCGCCCGGGACCGGCCCCGGCCTGCACCGATGCCGAGCTGCTGGCGATCGCGGAGGTCAGGCACCTGCTCGGGCGGCGCAGCGAGTCCGCCTTCTTGGCCGAGGTCGCCCGCGACTGGGGCCATCTCTTTCCGGTCCTGCCGTGCCAGAGCGAGGCCAACCGCAGAATCCGCTGGCTGTGGGGCGCGTTCGAGCAGCTCAGGGTGGTCCTGGCGGCCCGCCTGCCC
Organism: Streptosporangiaceae bacterium; assembly: GCA_025934375.1. Lineage (GTDB taxonomy): Bacteria > Actinomycetota > Actinomycetes > Streptosporangiales > Streptosporangiaceae > Trebonia. The sequence continues at coordinate 7,044 of JAICYD010000217.1, forward strand.
GAAGATGACTGCCAGCAGGTCGATACCAGCGCGCTGCCGGTGAAGCACCCGTCGCGGGTCCGCGGCGCGGACGGCTGGACCGGGCCGGGCAACGACCTGGCCGCCCGGTTCGGCCGCGACGCCGCCCACGCCGAGTGGTTCTACGGCTTCCGCCTCGCCGTGAAAACCGACCTGGGCAGCCGCATCGTCCGCGCCTGGTCCATCGTGCCCGCCGCCGTCAGCGAGCGCGACGCCGCCACCGGCCTGCTGGAGGCCGGGCCGCCCCCGCGTGACCTGCTGGCGGACAAGGGCTTCAGCGGGCGCGGCTTCGCCGCCGCCCAGGCCGCCCGCGGCACCGCCGTCCTCGTCCCGCCGGGCAAGGGACAGCGCGATGCCATGCCCTCCATCCTGCGCAAGGTCATCGCCGAGTGGCGCAACCGCATCGAGACCACCTTCAGCGAGATCACCGTGCACATGGAACTGGCCCGCCACGGCGCGCACACCTTCTGGGGCCTGCTCACCCGCACCGCCGCCACCATCGCCGCCCACACGCTGCTCCGCGTCTGCCTCACCCACGAGTAACCCAACCCCCATAACGCGCC
>JAICYD010000233.1 GCA_025934375.1 Streptosporangiaceae bacterium
GTTAGGGGTCGCCGGCGACCTGCAACAACACGTGATCATGGAATCGGCCCGGCGGGCCCTGGGGAACGTCCCGGTTGGCGGGAGGTTCCGGTCTGGGCGACTGGCCGCCGGTGACGTAAGTGACGCAAAGACAAGATCAACTTAAGCTAGGCGGCATTGTGCTATCGCGGCATTGATGGAGCATCGATGCCGTTCGCCGGGAGCGGATCAGGGCCGGGGTCGGTGACGGGTGTGAATTGTGCTGCGAATGCGGCCGCTGAGGCCAGGGATCCGGGCCGCGCGCCAGCGGCCGGAGCCCTCACTTCAGAGAAGTCGCATCCAGCGCTTCGATGGAGCCCGCGACGAGGGCGGGGAGCACGTCAAAGGGCACCCGTAGGCGAGCGTGGCGAGCGTGGCTAGCACCGCGGGCCCGGGTCCGGCGGGCCCCCGAGAACCGCCGGACCCGGACGCCTCGCGGTCTGGCAGCTTAGGATGCCAGACACGCACGGTAACAATGATGGGAGCACTGTACGCTCCTGTCACTGCCGATCATCCGCGTGATCACTGATCGTAGTGATACGATGCCACATCGTGCACTGAATGTGAATACCCCTGGTCAATCGGTTGATCTCTTTTTTGTCGCGAGGCGTTCGGAGGGGTTCGTCCGGTGCTTCCCATAGGGTGGGCTCATGGCCAGCAACCCCAGCAATCCCAGCGAGAACCCGGTCGTTCTGTCCCGCATCTACACCCGGACCGGCGACGATGGCACTACCGCCCTGGCTGATCTCAGCCGGGTCGCCAAGACGGACTCGCGCCTGGCCGCCTACGCGGACGTCGAGGAAGCGAACTGCGCCATCGGGATGGCGATTACGTTCGGTGACCTTGCGGCAGACATCGTGCGGCTGCTCACCCGGGTGCAGAACGAGCTCTTCGACGTCGGCGCGGACCTGGCCAACCCGATCAGCGACGCGCCGCCGCCCTACCCGCCACTGCGGATCGACGACGCCTACATCACCCGGCTCGAGGGCGAGTGCGACGCCTACAACTCCGCGCTGCCGACACTGCGGAGCTTCCTGCTGCCGGGCGGCAGCCCGGGAACGACGCTGCTGCACATGGCGCGGACGGTGACCCGGCGAGCCGAGCGCAGCGCGTGGGCAGCGCTGGGCGAGCACGGCGGTTCGGTGAACCCGCTGACCGCCCGCTACCTGAACCGGCTGTCCGACCTGCTGTTCATCCTGGCCCGCCAGGCCAACGTGGGCCACGACGACGTGCTGTGGAAGCCAGGCGGCGAGCGCCCCTAAAGGGAAGCGTCCCTAAAGGGAAACGTCTAGGTGAGAGCCGGGTGGCGCGGCCTCGAGCCAGGAGAGCAGGCCAGTCAGGGCCGACTCGCCCAGGGCCAGCTCGACGGTCACGACTTTCCCCGGCGCCACGTCGGCCTCAGGCCCCGGCCCAGCACCAGCTCCCGGAGCGGCGGCCGCGGGGCCGCCCGGGCCATCACTCGCAACGGGCCCCGCGCTGCCGTCTCCCCCGGGGCTGACGCCCCCGGAACCGGCGGCCCCGGAACCGGCGGCCCCGGAACCGGCGGCCCCGGAACCGGCGGCCCCGGAACCGGCGGCGCCGGGGCTGGAGGCGACGGAGCCGAGCTGGCTGATGTCCTCGCCGAGCCGGCACTCCACCACGATCATGCCGGGCCCCAGGCTGGCCGCCTCGGCCTCGGTGGGCAGGCGGCGGGACACCACCTCCAGGTCCCGGCGCGGGAGTACCTCGTCCGGGCGCACCGACAAGCCGAAGATGCCGTACCAGCACAGCTCCTCGCCGCGGTACAGGGCCACGCCGAGGCGCCAGGAACCGTTCTCCTTGCGCAGGCCGCACTCGACCGAGCCGCCGCCGCGCTCGAGCAGGAACCTGCGCGCGGCGATCCCGGCGGCGGCCAGCACCAAGATGACCAGGAAGGCGGCGAAGAGCCAGGCTGCATCAAGCGCCAGCGCCCCGCCCACCGAGTGTTAAGCCTGGTCCCCAGCGGCCCGCAGCAGCGCCCTGGCGTACTTGGCCTCGGTCGGCTCCTCAGGTCCTCCGGTGCCGTCGGACAGCGCGGTGTCGAGTTCGCGCCGCGCCTCCTCCTTGTTCACTTCGTCGCTGAGCAGGGCCCGCTCGGCCAGGATCGATACCTGGTTGTCGGCCACCGACAGGAAGCCGCCGCTGACCGCGGCGCGCACCGCGGTGTCGTCGGCGAGGATCTCGACCAGGCTGCCCTCGGCCAGGATGCCGAACACCGGCGAGTGCCCGCTGAGCACCCCGATGTCACCCTCGGTGGTCTTGGCGATAACCGTGTTAGCCTCGCCGGACCACAGCTCGCGGTCCGGCACGACTAGCGCTACCCGCAGTGTCACCGCTCCAGCTCCCTGGCCTTCTTCTCCACGTCCTCGATCCCGCCGACCATGTAGAACGCCTGCTCGGGCAGGCTGTCGTACTTGCCTTCGGCGATCGCCTTGAACGAGGAGATGGTCTCCTCGAGCGGGGTGAACACGCCCGGCTGGCCGGTAAACTGCTCGGCCACGAACATGGGCTGGGACAGGAACCGCTCGATCCGCCGGGCCCGCTGCACCGTGATCTTGTCCTCCTCGCCGAGTTCGTCGACACCGAGGATGGCGATGATGTCCTGCAGCTCCTTGTACCGCTGCAGGATCCGCTGCACCTCACGGGCCACGTCGTAGTGGTCCTGGCCGATGTACCTGGCGTCCAGGATCCGTGACGTGGAGTCTAGCGGGTCCACCGCCGGGTAGATCCCCTTCTCGGTGATGGCCCGGGACAACGTGGTGGTGGCGTCGAGGTGGGCGAACACCGTGTGCGGGGCGGGGTCGGTGATGTCGTCGGCGGGCACGTAGATGGCCTGCATGGAGGTGATCGAGTGACCGCGGGTGGAGGTGATCCGCTCCTGCAGCTGGCCCATCTCGTCGGCCAGGGTGGGCTGGTAGCCCACGGCCGACGGCATCCGGCCGAGCAGCGTGGACACCTCGGAACCGGCCTGGGTGAACCGGAAGATGTTGTCGATGAACAGCAGCACGTCCTGGCCCTGGACGTCGCGGAAGTACTCCGCCATGGTCAGCGCGGCCAGGCCGACCCGCAGCCGGGTGCCCGGCGGCTCGTCCATCTGGCCGAACACCAGCGCGGTGTCGGCGATGACGCCGGATTCGGTCATCTCCAGGAACAGGTCGTTGCCCTCGCGGGTACGCTCCCCCACCCCGGCGAAGCAGGACACGCCGCCGAAGTTCTGCGCCACCCGGCGGATCATCTCCTGGATGAGCACGGTCTTGCCCACGCCGGCCCCGCCGAACAGGCCGATCTTCCCGCCGAGCA
>JAICYD010000069.1 GCA_025934375.1 Streptosporangiaceae bacterium
ACCCGGGTCCGACACCCGGCACGCAGCCGCTGCCCCGAGTCCCACCGCCGCGAGAGCCTGACGATCGCGACGACTACCCCTGGTGGCCCGGCCTGCGCTAGCTAGCGGACTACCGCTGACTGAGAGATAAAGACCGGGTGGCCTGAGCGCGCCCTGGAAGGTGGCCCGCCGGCTCACGGGGTTCTGGGGAACCGAGCCGCGGGCCACCGGCATGTTGTGCTTCTGGCATGGCCGGACGCCTCCGTGCACCGCCGCCGGCCTACCCGTAAGCTCAGCATCGTGGCCGTTCAAGACAAGAGCTTCCCCTGGCAGCCTGGCACCGCGACCGGAATCGGGTCGCTCCCTGGCACCGACTCGATGGAGGCGGCTCGTACCGTCATCGAGGAGCTGCCGGACTTCCCGCACCTCGCCGAGTTGCCCGCCCGCGGCCCCGGCGCCGACATGATCGGCCGCACGGCGGCCCTTCTCGTCGACATGCCCATTGAGACCACGCCCCGGGGCTGGCGGCTATCACCAGAACGCCCCGGCAAGGACCTGCGCCGCGCGCGGTCCCTGCTGTCCAGCGACCTGGACGCGATGGAAGAGGCCCTCGATGGCTACCAAGGGCTGCTCAAGGTACAGTTGGCCGGCCCGTGGACGCTCGCGGCGACGCTGGAGCAGCCGCGTTCGCTGAACCCGGCGCTGCGCGACCCCGGAGCGGTCGCCGACCTCGCCGCGTCACTGGCCGAGGGCACCGCCGCCCATGTCGCCGAGGTCGCCAAGCGGGTTCCCGGCGCGACCATCGTCGTCCAGCTCGACGAGCCCGCGCTGCCCGCCGTCGTCGAGGGCTCAGTGCTCACCCCGAGCGGCCTGTCCACCGTCCGCGCGGTCGAGGAGGAGGTCCTGCGCGAGCGGCTGCGCACCGTCCTTGCCGCCGCGCCCGCCTACACGGTGGTGCACTGCTGCCACGACACGGTGCCGTTCGCCATCATCGCGGGCGCCGGCGCCAATGGCGTGTCCTTCGACCTGAGCCTGCTCAAGCGGGGCGACTGGGACCTGCTCGCCGAGGTGGCCGAGTCCTCCCTCGGCCTGCTGGCCGGCGCCACTCCCGCCCTCGACCCTCTGCAACGCAAGGGTGCTTCCCGTCCCTCCCACCCCCTTAACGCCGCCGAGCAGGCGGAGCAGGCCAGGCCCACGCCCGAAGGAGTTGCGCGCTCGGTCGCCGACGCGTGGCGGCGGATGGGGCTGCCCCCCGCGACCTGCGCGCCCCAGGTCGTCATCACGCCCGCGTGCGGGCTGGCGGGAGCATCCCCGGCCGGGGCCCGGGCGGTGCTCAAGCGCGTCCGGGAGGCGGCGCGAATATTGCCGGAGCTGATGGAGGAGCGGTCCTAGATGGAACTGGAAGAGGCCCGCCAGCGGCACGCCGAGGTCAACGAGCAGATGCTCGACGCCCAGTACCGGTACCACGTGCTGGATTCACCCACCATCGACGACGGCCAGTACGACGCCGGGATCCGGGAGCTGAACTCCCTGGAGGAGCAGTTCCCCGAGCTGCGCACGCCCGATTCGGCCACCCAGCAAGTCGGCGGGCAGATCTCTAACCTGTTCACGCCGGTCGAGCACCTTGAGCGGCTCATGTCGCTGGACAACGTGTTCTCCCGCGAAGAACTGTCCGGCTGGCACGAGCGCGCGGTGAAGCTCGGCGGCGCCGGGCCGTACCTGTGCGAGCTGAAGATCGACGGGCTGGCCATTGACCTGGTGTACGGGCGCGGGCGGCTGATCCGGGCCGCCACCCGCGGCGACGGGCGCACCGGTGAGGACGTGACCGCCAACGTCAAGACGATCAAGTCGATCCCCACCCGGCTGACAGGGCAGGACGTGCCGGCCGTCCTTGAGGTGCGCGGTGAGGTCTTCCTGACCGAGGAAGCGTTCGAGCGGCTGAACGCCAAGCAGCTGGAAGAGGGCAAGTCGCCCGCCCCCAACCCGCGTAACGCCGCCGCCGGGTCGCTGCGGCAGAAGGATCCGAAGGTTACGGCGTCGCGCGGCCTGGACGCGATCATCCACGGGATCGGGCGGGTAGAGGGATCCGGCCCCATCAGCGGGGCGGCGGCGGGCCCGAGCGAGGCGGGGCACCTGGTAGGGGCGCCGGACTCGCAGTCCGGCTGGTACGAGCGGCTGCGGTCCTGGGGCCTGCCGGTCAGCACCAAGTACAAGGTGCTCTCGGACTTCGCGGAAGTCCAGGAGTTCGTTGAGTACTACTCCGACCCGGCGCACCGGCATGAGACGCCGTACGAGATCGACGGCGTCGTCGTGAAGGTCGACTCGGTCGCGGCGCAGCGGGCGATGGGCGCGACCAGCCGCGCCCCCCGCTGGGCGATCGCCTACAAGTACCCGCCCGAGGAGGTGACTACCCGGCTGCTGGACATCCGCGTCAACGTCGGCCGCACCGGGCGCGTCACGCCATTCGCGGTCATGGAGCCGGTCAAGGTCAGCGGCTCCACCGTCGAGCGGGCCACGCTCCACAACGAGGACGAGGTCAAGCGCAAGGGCGTCCTGATCGGCGACATGGTCGTCCTGCGCAAGGCCGGCGAGGTGATCCCGGAGGTCATCGGGCCGGTCGTGGAGTTGCGCACGGGCGAGGAACGCGCGTTTGACTTCCCGCGGGCCTGCCCGTCGTGCCAGACGCCGCTGACCCGGGATGAGGGCGAGGTCGACTGGCGCTGCCCGAACGCCCGGTCGTGCCCGGCCCAGTTGCGCGAGCGGCTGTTCGGGCTGGCCTCGCGCGGTGCCCTCGACATCGAGGTGCTCGGGTGGGAAGCCGTCAACGCGCTGCTCGACGATGGCCTGGTGGCCGACGAGGGTGACCTTTTCTTCATCGACCGCGAGCGGCTGTCCGGCTCGGCGTTCTTCGTGAACAAGGCCGGCGAGCTCAAGGTCAACGCGCGGCTGCTGCTGATGAACCTGGATGAGGCGAAGACCCGGCCGCTGTGGCGGATCCTGGTGGCGCTGTCCATCCGCCACGTCGGGCCGACGGCGGCCAGGGCGCTGGCCGAGGCGTTCGGCTCGGTGCAGGCGATCGCGGAAGCATCCCCCGAGGCGCTCGCGATCGTGGACGGCGTCGGCCCGACGATCGCGATCTCGGTCGTCGAGTGGTTCACCGTCGACTGGCACCTGTCGATCGTGGACAAGTGGCGCCAGGCGGGCGTCCAGCTCGCCACCCCAGGCTTCGACCCGTCGGCCGCCGCCGGGCGGCTGCTGGCCGGGGTGACGGTCGTGATCACCGGGACGCTCCCCGGCATGACCAGAGACGAGGCCGCCGAGGCGGTCCGCGCCGCCGGCGGCAAGGTCTCCGCGTCGGTCTCCAAGAAGACGAATTACGTAGTCGCCGGCGAGAACGCCGGCTCCAAGTACGACAAGGCGGTAGAGCTAGGCGTCCGCATCCTCGACGAAGACGCCCTCCGCCAGCTGCTAGCCGGCGGCCCCGAAGCCGTCCCCCCGCCACCCAAGAGCGATCCCGCTGACTAGCCCGCCCCCTCCACGTCTGCAAGCCCAGCCGCCGCGCGCCATCCGCCGCACGGCTGCTCGCGCCCCGCGCCCCCCCCAACCGTCTCGAAGACTTTGGGCAGCTCGAAGAGTTTTCATCGAATACGATGAAAACTCTTCCTCCTGAAAAAGGTCTTCGGGGAAAGATGCGGTGGACGCCTTCCCTAATCGGCGCCTGGATCGGCTAGAGCGTGGCGGGCGCCGTCGGGGCCGATTTCGCTGGCTGGCGTCAATGTCGCCCGGAGATGGGCGTCGAGCTCGGTTAGGGTATTGGCCGTGGTGCCGCACAGGCAGGCCAGCGGTGAGTCAGAATCCGCCCTCGCGACTTCGGCGTGGGCGATCCCGTTATGGTCGGTGTCCCCGTCGGGCAACAGCATCTCGGCGAGGTGGATGAACAGGTCGTCGGCGTCGGCAGCCCGATAGCCGCATTCGCAGCGCGGTGCTTTCAAGGTTGGTGCTTTCGAGCACGGTGCGTTCACTGGTCAGCGCCCTTTTTGTCGATGACCGCGTAGACGACCTTTCCACCGTCGGCCCTGGGCTCCCAGCCCCAGCTGGCCGCCAGCGCGGCGACGAGGTGCAGGCCGCGCCCGCTCTCCGCGTCATCGGTGAGCGCAGGTCGCGGCGTCGGCGCGTCGTCGGACTGGTCGGCGGCGAGGACCATGAGTCCCTGGGGAACGTCGCAGAGCGCGAGCAGGACGGTGTCCTCCAGGCTGGGCTTGTCGTGGTAGGCGTGCTGGAGGGCGTTGGCGACGAGCTCGCCGATGACCGACTCGGCGGCATCGGCGTCAGGGAAGTCACCGGGCTGCTGCCGCAGTGAAATCCGGACGTAGGCGCGGGCCATTGCCGCCGAACGCATCGCAGCACGCATTGGCCGGCAGGCCATCTTGGCCCGCAACAGACCGCCGATGGCTTGGTGGGTTATCGAGGAGTCGGCGTTGGCCCACCGGGTGGGGAGCGCCAAGATCATGCACGAAGCCCTGACGCACCTCGCCGTCATGTCCCGTCGGCCACGCGTCTGCATACAGGTGCTAGCAGCGGATGCGCGTGCGTACGTGGGCCTGCAGGGTTCATTCTCGATTGCCGAGAGGACAGGTTCACGCTCTACTGTGTACCTGGAGGACTTCGCGGATGGCCGGGTGACCGATGATGGCGCTACGGTGGCCATGGTGTCGCTCCGCTTCCGGTGGTTGCAGGCTCAGGCACTGTCCCCGGATGCGTCTACGGACCGGATCGAACGGATGGCCGAGGAAATATGGAGCACTCCCTGAGCGGTTTTGGGTGGCGCAAGTCGACCTACAGTGGCTCCTCCGGTAACAACTGCCTGGAGGTCGGCCAGGCGGCTGGCGTCATCGTCCGGGACACCGCCGACCGCGAGGGTCCGGCGCTGGCAGTCCCCGCCGCCGCGTGGCGCGCCCTGCTCGCCGAGATCCGGCGCTAGCCGCCGGCGCAGGCAACCCCATGGAAACACAGCCTTGACACGGGGCCGGGTAATCGCTTAGAGCTTGACGCTCGTCCTCTCCTAGGATGAACCCATGTCCATTACCCGTGACGAGGTCGCTCACCTGGCGCGGCTTTCCCGGCTCGCGCTCAGCGACGAAGAGCTAGATCATCTGGCCCCCCAGCTCAACCAGATCATCTCGGCGGTCGCGCAGGTGCAAGAGGTCGCGGCGGAAGGTATCCCGCCGACCTCGCACGCGACCGGCCTGGCCAACGTGTTCCGCGATGACGAACCAGTTCCCTGCCTGACCCCCGAGCAGGCCCTCAGTGGCGCGCCTGCGGTAGAGATGCAGCGGTTCAAGGTCCCGCGGATCCTGGTCGAGGAAGGCTGACAGGGATGGCTAGCGAGCTTACGAGGAAGACCGCGACGGAACTGGCCGCCGCGGTTAGCGGCGGCGAGGTATCCGCGGCCGAGGTCACCCAGGCTCACCTTGACCGGATCGCCGAGGTCGACGGGCGGGTGAAGGCGTTCTTGCACGTGTCGGCGGACAACGCGCTCGCCGCGGCCCGCGCGGTGGACGACAAGCGTGCCCGGGGCGAGGAACTGGGCCCGCTGGCCGGCGTGCCGGTCGCGGTGAAGGACCTGTTCGCCACCGTCGGGATGCCGACCACGTGCGGGTCGAAGATCCTGCAGGGCTGGGTCCCCCCGTATGAGTCGACCGTGACCGCCCGGCTGCGCCAGGCCGATGGCGTCATCATCGGCAAGACCAACATGGACGAGTTCGCGATGGGGTCCTCCACTGAGAACTCCGGCTACGGGCCCTCGCGCAACCCATGGGACCTGGCCAAGGTGCCCGGCGGGTCCTCCGGCGGCTCGGCCGCCGCGGTCGCCGCTCACCTGGCCGCGCTGTCGCTGGGCACCGACACGGGCGGCTCGATCCGCCAGCCCGCCGCGGTCTGCGGGGTCGTCGGCACCAAGCCCACGTACGGCGGTTCATCCCGGTACGGCGTGGTGGCGTTCGCGTCCTCACTGGATACGCCGGGCCCGTTTGGCCGGACCGTCCTTGATACTGCCTTGCTGCACCAGGTAATGTCCGGGCACGACCCGATGGACGCCACGTCCATCGATGCCCCCGTCCCCCCGGTCGTCGAGGCGGCGCGGCACGGCGACGTGGCCGGGATGCGGATCGGCATCGTCAGCGAGTTCGCCGGCGACGGCTACCAGCCTGGCGTGATGTCGCGCTTCGCCGAGGCGGTCGAGCTGCTGGAGGCGCTGGGCGCCAAGGTCACCGAGGTGAGCTGCCCGCACTTCACGTACGCGCTGCCCGCGTACTACCTGATCGCGCCGAGCGAGGCATCCTCGAACCTGGCGCGGTTCGACGGCATGCGGTACGGGCTGCGGTCCGGGTCCGGGTCCGCCGAGGAAGTCATGGCGGTGACGCGAGCCGCGGGTTTCGGCCCCGAGGTCAAGCGCCGGATCATGCTTGGCGCTTATGCGCTGTCCAGCGGCTACTACGACGCTTACTACGGCAAGGCGCAGCAGGTCCGCACGCTGATCATCCGCGACTTCGAGGCCGCGTTCGAGCAGGTCGACGTGCTGATCTCGCCGCCCACGCCCACGACCGCGTTCGACATCGGCGAGCGGGCCGACGACCCGATGGCCATGTACCTCGCGGACCTGTGCACCATCCCGTCGAACCTGGCGGGCAACGCGGCGCTGTCGGTGCCGATCGGGCTAGCCCCGGAGAACGGCCTTCCGGTGGGCCTGCACGTCATGGCGCCGCCGCTGGCCGACGACCGGCTGTACCGGGTGGCCGCGGCCGTGGAGGCGGCGTACCAGAGCCGCTGGGGACACCCGCTGCTTGACGAGGCGAAGGGGCTATGACCACCGTGAGTGTCACCTATGAAGAGGCGCTGACCCGGTACGAGCCTGTCTTCGGGCTGGAGACGCACGTCGAGCTGGGCACGCGGACCAAGATGTTCTGCGGGTGCCTCACCACGTTCGGCGGTGAGCCCAACTCGCAGGTCTGCCCGGTCTGCCTGGGCCTGCCGGGCTCCCTGCCGGTGATGAACCGGATCGCGATCGAGTACACGATCAAGATCGGGCTGGCGCTGAACTGCTCGATCGCGTCATGGTGCCGGTTCGCGCGCAAGAACTACTTCTACCCCGACATGCCGAAGAACTTCCAGATCTCGCAGTACGACGAGCCGCTGTGCTTGGACGGCTACCTGGACGTCTCGGTCAACGGGCAGACGGTGCGGGTCGGCATCGAGCGCGTCCACCTCGAGGAGGACACCGGCAAGTCGCTGCACATCGGCGGCGCGACCGGGCGCATCCAGGGCGCGGAATACTCCCTGGTGGACTACAACCGGGCCGGGATCCCGCTCGTGGAGATCGTGACCAAGCCGGTGCCCGGGACGGGCTCGCTGGCCCCCGAGGTCGCGCGCGCGTACGTGACCGAGCTGCGCGACGTGCTCCGGTCGCTGGGCGTCTCCGACGTGCGGATGGAGGAAGGCTCGCTGCGCTGCGACGTCAACACGTCGCTGTCGCCTCTCGGCTCCGGGGCTTGGGGAACGCGGACCGAGACCAAGAACGTCAACTCGCTTCGCTCGGTCGAGCGGGCGGTTCACTCGGAAATCGAGCGGCAGGCCGCCGTCCTCGACGAGGGAGGCCGGGTGATCCAGGAGACCCGCCACTTCCACGAGGAGTCCGGGGAGACCACCTCGGGTCGTTCCAAGGAGGAAGCGCAGGACTACCGGTATTTCCCCGAGCCTGACCTGGTGCCGGTCGCCCCGGACGCCGCGTGGGTGGACGCCATCCGCACCTCGCTGCCCGAGCTGCCCTCGGCCCGGCGCGCGCGGCTGATCGCCGCGTGGTCGCTGTCGGACCTGGAATTCGAGTCGATGCGCAACGGCGGCGCGCTGGACGTGGTGGAGGCGACCGTCGTGGCCGGAGCCTCGCCCAGGGACGCGCAAAAGTGGTGGATGGGCGAGCTCGCCCGCCGGGCGAACGACTCTGGCGTCGAGGTGTCAGCGCTCCCCATCACCCCCGCTGACGTGGCCCGGGTGTCGGCGCTGGTCTCCGCGGGGACGCTCAACGACCGGCTCGCCCGCGAGGTCCTCGACGGGGTGCTAGCCGGCGAGGGCACCCCCGACCAGGTCGTCGAAAAGCGCGGCCTGGCCGTCGTCAGCGACGACTCCGCGCTGCTGGCCGCGATCGACGAGGCGATCACGGCCAACCCGGAGGTGGCCGAGAAGGTCCGTTCCGGCAAGGTCGCGGCGTCCGGCGTGATCGTCGGCGCGGTCGTGCGCGCCACCCGCGGCCAGGCCGACGCGGCCCGCGTCCGCGAGCTGGTCCTGGAGCGCCTGAGTTAAGACGGTAAGCCCGCGGGCCCCCCTCAACCCGCAGGCCCGAGCGGGGCGCGTCCCGGCGACGCGCCCCGCTCGTCCGATCTCGGCCCCGATGCTCAGCTGGTTGGCGAGGGTGCCGGGAGGCTGGTGGTCGGGTAGGGGACCGGGGTACCCTTCGCGGGCGCCTGCACTGGCTCGTGGAGAGTCCGCCCTACGAAGAGCAAGACCTCGCCGGGGGCCCAGGGGACGGCGTCGTACACGTGCCAGCCGTCCGGGACGCTGTGCGCGTTGGTGCTTCCGGTGCGGCTCTGGACGTTGAAGCGGGCGACGGACACATGCCTGGCGCGCAACTGGGCGACCACCTGGGCAACGGTCTTGCCCTTGATGGTCATTCCGTGCATCGCCTCGCCCGGCGCGAACGCCGAGCCTGTCGAGATGTACTGCTCACGGGGCCGTGCCGCCCGGCCGAAGGCGATCGTGGCGGGGCCGTGGAACCCGGCCGGGACCTTGACGCCCACTGGGCAGAGGTCCCCGCCACCGGGCGTATTGCACGCTCCCTTGGCGGTGATGGGTATGAGGTGCGGTCCGGTGCCCGGCTCGTCCATGTAGAACACGGCACCGACGAGTGACGGCGAGACCGGGCTCATCTGAAGGGTGATGTTCAGGTGGTGGGCGGCGAACTCCGCCCGGTACACGGCGGGGTCGGCCAGCGGGTCGCGGACGATCACGGTGATGCTGCTCGAACTGGTGGTGAAGGCGAGCGCCGGCGCCGCCGTGGTCGTGGGCTGAACTTGCCTCGAGGGCGAGGCCTGTCCCGACGGCAGGGCTCGCCCCGATGCCTGGCCGGAGGTCGCGGGCGGGGCGCTGGTGGAGCTAGCGGCCACGGCGACGAACGCCGCCGCGGCGGACAGCCCGGCGACCAGCGGGATGGCCAGCAGCGCGCGCCGCTTGGTGGCGCGACCGGTTCGCTTGCCCGCCCGCCGGTAGCCGTCCGGCTGGTCGACGGGCGTGGCGGTGATCTGGCTGGCGAGGTCGGCCAGGGTCTGAGGCCGCGCCAGTCGCGCGGCCTCATTGTCAGTTACCGGGGAAATCCGGGTGATCTCAATCATGGGCTATCTCCGTTCGGGCCAGTGAACCCCGGAGGGCGGGGGTCGGGACGCTGGCTAGTTCTGAGGCCATCCGCTTCCGGGCTCGGTACATGCGAACCCGGACCGTATTGCGTGAGCAGCCGAGCACGACCGCGATCTCGCCGTAGTCCAGGCCCTCCCACGCGTCCAGCGCGAGCAACTCGCGCTGGTCCGCGGGCAGGTGCCGGAACGCCGTCACGATCCGCGACTCCTCGGCAGTGTGCTGCGGGGGGCGATAGGCGGCGGCGAGGTCATTGCGCAGCCGATCGGCCAGCGCCAGCCTGCGGCGCTCGCCCCTATGGTGATTGGCTAGCGTCCGGCGAGCCACGCCGAACAGCCACAGCCGGGCCTCGGAGCCTGGCGGCACCTCCTCTAGGCGCCGCCAGCAGGTCAGGAACGTCTCAGCTATGACGTCCGCGGCATCATCAGGACTCGCGGTGCGGCGCACCACGTATCCGAGGACGGCGGCGTGGCAGGCCTGGTATATCGCCTGGAAGCGGTCTTGCCGGTCATCGCTGGCGACGGGCGGGCTGGGCACGCGTGACTCCCTTCAACGTTTCTCCCTCCGACACCTTGCACATGTCCGGCTCGCGTCCGCGCATTACAGCGCCCGTGAACCGCAGCGCGCCTGAACCGCAGCGCCCCTGAACCGCAGGGCCCCTGACGGCATGTGGAGATCGCCAGCGGTTACCGCAGGGAAGTGACGCGCCGGTCGTGGGTGGCCTCCAGCAGCCCGACCAGCTGGGTGATCAGCGCGTTGGCGGGGGCGGCGAGGCCGTGGGCCACCGCCCGCGACGCGATCGCGCCGTTCAGGTGGGCGATCTCGGTCGGCCGGCCGTTCAGCAGATCCTGCAGCGTGGACGCCAGGTGGTTACCCGAGGCGGCCGGATCGAACTGGGCCTTCATCAGCGCCAGCGCCGCGCCGGTATCGACGCGGACGCCCTCGGCCGCCGCCACCGTCGCCACCTCGGCCAGGATCGTCCCGGCGAGGTCATCGAAGCCGGGGTACCGGGCCAGCGCGGAGACCGGGATCGACGCGATTGTGCACAGGCTGTTCATGACGCAGTTGAAAGCGACCTTCGCCCAGATCACCGCCATCACGTCAGCCGAGGCTCGCGACAACAAGCCGGCCGATGAGAAGTCAGCCACAATTCGTTGGGCAGAGATGGCGGATTGCGAAGCGAGTCCTCCCAGCACGGTCTCGCCCGACCCGAGGGCACGGATGTGCCCGGGGCCGACAAGCTCGGTACCCAAAGTAGTCGTCCCGGCTAGCAGCCGCTCCCGCGGGACGTAGGGCAGCAACGCCTCGATGTTGCCCAGGCCGTTTTGCAGTGTCAGCACCCGCATGGCCGGACGGATGGCCCCAGCCGCGGCGGCGGCCACCGCCGCCGTCGCGGTCGCCTTCGCGAACACGATCACCAGGTCGGCGGGAGGGACGTCGTCGGCGGTCGCCGGGAACCGTGCAGCCCGAAACAATGCGGCCGGCACCCGGACCGCCCGCGTCCCGCGCTCGTCGGTGACCCGCAGCCCGTAGTCGTTGATGGCTGCCACGTGCGCTTCCCAGCCGTCCAGCAGCCGCACGTCATGCCCGCTAGCGGCCAGTGCCGCCCCGAAGCGGCAGCCCATCGCGCCGGCCCCGGCGATCGTGATCTTCATGGCCAGGCGGGCCCCAGCCCGGCCGGGGACGGCCAGTCGGCGGTCACCGACTCCTCGGCGGCGCCGGTGCCGGGCGTGCCGTAGCTGCGGAACGTCGATGGCAGCCGGGCACCCCATCCCGGCTTGGCGGCGTACTCGGCCGCCGTCCACACGACCGGCTCGTCGTCGGGGTCGAAGCCCAGGTACCCGCCGCTGCAGACCTCGATGCGGTTCCCGCCCGGCTCGCGCGTGTACAGGTAGAACCCCTGGATCGGGATGTGACGGGACGGCCCGGCCTCGATCGGCACGTTGGCGTCGTTCATCAGGTCCGCCGTGCGCAGCACGTCCTCCCGGGAGTCCACCCAGAACGCCAGGTGGTGCAGCCGGCCCCGCCCTTCCAGGTAGTCCCGGACGTAGATGACCTCGTGCCCCTGCACCGTCGATGACAGCCAGGCGCCGTCTTCCGACCCGTCCTCCCGGCGGATGATCTCCAACGTCCGCAGCGCGAACCCGTCCTCCCAAAACGACCGGCATGCCCGTACGTCGCGCGCCATCAGGTTGACGTGCTCTAGCCGGCGCACGTTCGCTCCGCGGCCCCGGTACCGCTGATGGTTGGACTTCATGGCCGGACGATCGTCTTCCGCCTCAACGAGTCCCCGGTACTTGCTGGTTTCGTAGTAAATCCGCACGTTGTGGCCATCGGGGTCGGTGAATTCATACGCCGGCCCCTTGCCGGCGTCTGGCTCGACCCAGGCGCCGTCGATTCCGGCGTCCTTCAGCCACTGAACCCGCCGCGCCAGGGCTTCGGGTCCCCAGGTCCGCAGGGCCATGTGCCCGAGCCCGGCGTGATCGCCCGCCGTCAGTTTGAGGCAGTACGCCTCGTAGTCGCCGTGCCCGCGCAGGTACACCGAATCGCTTGCCTCCGCGACGACGGTGAGGCCGAGCAGGCCAGTGAAGTACGCGAGGCTCGCTTCCGGCGTCGGGGTCAGCAACTCCGCGTGGCCGATATGGGCGATGTCGCGCACATCCCGGGGGGGACGGATGATGCTCGGCGGGGATACTGCGTTCGTCCCCCCGGGAGTTGGCTGTTCGGTCATGATGCTCCCCTCGACCGGACCAGGTCCCGCAATATTGCCGCGGCCATGCCGGACAGCATCGTCAGGTCGCAAGTTAGCCGTCGGAGCCGCTTTCGTCGGCAGCGTAATAGTCCTCGCGGCGCGGGTTGAACACCGACAGGTCGACCATTGGCTCATCGCCGGCCGCGACGGCGAAGTGCAGCACCCCGGAGGGGACCACGAGCATGTCACCCGGCTTGACCTCGGCGGTCTCATCGCCGACGGTGAACGTCCCGTGCCCGGAGACGATGTAGACGATCTGCTCATGCGGGTGAGTGTGCGGCCGGGGCTCGTGCCCGGGCGTGAGCTCGCCCCAGGCCAGCGTGGCCCCCTCACCGGAGAACGACCGCCGCGTAACCCCAGGCCGCGCCTGCGCCACCTTGAGTTCATCGATGTTCGCCTTCTTCACACGCGGAACATATATGATCCGCCTGCCTCCGGCAAGGGGGCCACCGCGGCCACGCCAGCTCTTCTTAACCGAGTTAACCGAGCGCGTACCACTGCGCTGAGTTCGCGGAATCGTATGGCTCGGCTATCAGCCGGTTACCGTTTTGGTCCAGGAAGGTGTTCGCCTCCATGGCGTACGGTAGTTGGCCAGAACCAGCTTCGCCGAACACGTTGACGAGCACGAACTGGTTACCTGGATCGGGCGAGTTGAAGGCGGGTATCAGTTCCCATATCGTCAGGTTGCTTATGCAGGACTCCTGAACCAGGTTCGTGCCCGCGATCTGGCTATAGGGCATGCTCCCGGCGTTCTGGGTTAGTCCGATGCACAGGCCCGAGCCCGTGTTGGCGATCCGGTACATGGGGGCGGGGCCGCCGAGATACTGGCCCTGGTAAGCGAACTGCCAGCGCTGCGGGGTGCCGTTGGAGGCGTAGCCGTGGCAGCGCCATAGTTGCAGCGAAGAAAATTGCGTGGTCGAGCTGCTGTTGTCGGCGCACAGGGTGATGCCGTTGGCGTTGATCTCCGGGGCGAAGATCTCGGCCCACGCGTTAGCCGGCGGTACTACGTCCGCGCGCGCGGTCCCGGTCCCGGCCATGGTCAGGCCGGCGGCCAGCGCGACGGCGGCGAGTGTCCCGGCCAGTTTCTTGAAGCGATGTTGCATGCGCCCCTCCTCCTAGTCTGCGAGGCGGGCCCGGTCGCTGCACCGGGCACCGCCGCCACGGTAGGGACTGGGGCTGGCGCGGCGCTGAAGTAGCACTGAAGCCGGTCGCCACCATTCGCCGGCTTCGTCCGCGCCAGCGGATTCGGGGTGCTGGTCGGGCCGGTCTCGTTCCGTGGCCCAGTGGCCAGCGACCCGGGATCGTTCCGGGCCTGGAGGGCCATTGACCCGCTCTATCCGCGTCTGGAGGGCCAACGACCGCCACGCGTTCCGTGCCTGAAGGGCCAATGCCCCGGCACTATCTGGGGTAAGAGGGCCATTGACCCGGCCCGGGCGCGGTGGTTATCGGGGCATCACTGCCATCGGCCCGGTCCGGGCGGGCTGGATACCGGGTATCAGGGCCGCTCGCCAGCGAGGAACCCGGCGTTAGCGGGGAAGCGCGCAGCGGCGCCAGCCGCCAGGGGACGCGTAGACGGGTGAGCGCAGGAGGCGCGAGCGGTCGGTCCAGGCGCTGGCCGGCTTGGCCGGCTCGGGACGCGCGGCGCTAGCGCGGGCCGACGCGACCACCGCCAGCGCCGTGACCAGCGAGGCGATCTCTTCGGCGGTGACGTCGCCGTGGACCACCCGCAGGTACGGGATGGAAATATCAGCCACGGGACCTGCCGATGACGATGCCGAACTCGCGGTGGACGCGAGCCCAGAACGCGTCCCGCAGCCACTCGCGCGCCTCCTGGTACGGGCGCAGCGACTGGCCGAGCTCCTTCTCCGCCTCGACCAGGAGCTCCTTGTCGATGACCGGCGGCAGTATCGGGCCCGGCAGCAGGTCGCGGATGTTGTCCTGGCCCCGGGTGAGGATCCACTTGTGCGCGACGTGCTCGCCGGCTTCCTCGACATGCCGGCGATCCGGGCCGAGCTTGGGTAGCGGCCCGGTGGATGACATGTGCGAGCCGCGCACCATCGGGATCGGCGCGGTCGTCCGGTTGTGCCGCTCGCCGAAGATCTGGGCCGGCGTCGGAGTGGCGGCTTGCGGGTCCGGCCGGGCCTGCTCGGGGACCGGGTTCCGGGTGAAGTACGGGCGCAGGAACCCCGTCTCGAGCACGTCGACGGTGTCGGATTCCCACACGAGCCGCTCGGCCTGGTTGGTCCCGTACGGCGGCTCGATTCCCCACAAGTGCACCCGCACGCCGAAGGCCTGCGCCGCCTCGACGGCGGGCACCATGTCCTCGTCCCCGGCGATCAGCACCGCGTCGGTGATGGCACGGTGCCGGGCCAGCGCCTCCATGTCGGCGCGGATGTTGGCGTCGACGCCCTTTTGCTGGCCCCGGGCGTTCAGGTTGCCCAGGCGCAGCTTGACCCAGGCCATCTGCGCCACGACGCGCTGGTCGATCGTGGGAACGCGGTCGCGCGCCGCGTCATACCAGTAGACCCGCAGCAACTCGCCGCGGAAGGACTCGTCCGCGTACTTGGTGATGGACGAGATCAGCCCGACCGCGTCGACCCGGAAGTCCC
Source organism: Streptosporangiaceae bacterium (assembly GCA_025934375.1). Taxonomy (GTDB): domain Bacteria; phylum Actinomycetota; class Actinomycetes; order Streptosporangiales; family Streptosporangiaceae; genus Trebonia. Next base: position 14,800 of record JAICYD010000069.1, read on the forward strand.
GCCGCGAGCTGGTACCGAAGAGGAGCTCGCCAGCGGCCGCGTAGATATACCCGACGTCAACCATTACTGCGTACCTGGCGAGGACGGGCATCGGGGCGGCGAATTCGCTCATCGTCTTACGACTTTAGGGCAGTCAGGCAGGTGCGCGGGCCAGGTTACGGTCTCCGGGCGGCTGCCCGCAGCCCGAACTCAGGCGCCCGGTTCCGCGCCAGCGGGCCCGGCTCGGTGAAACTTCCCCCGTCCGCCGGCAGCGCGATCGCTCCCGCGCGGTCAGCTTCCCTCCTGTGGGCTGCTCTTCCGCCTCCGCCGCCGACCCCGGGCTGGTCATAGGGGGTAAGAGTAACGGGGCGGATGGTTGGGCTTAACCTCGGCAGGTTACCTTCAGATGCGTGACCATGAGCGTTGACCGGGAGAGGGATTCCGCCGAGCTTCCCGAGGAGATGCGCCGCGACGTCCGGCTGCTCGGCGATGTCCTCGGCGAGATCATCAGCGAGGACGACCCCAGCCTGCTAGATGACGTCGAGCGCCTGCGGCGCGCGGTGATCGGCGCGCGGGCCGAAGAGCGGGCCGACGCCGAGATCGTCGCCATGGTCGGGGCCTGGTCGCACACCCGCGCCGAGGAGGTGGCCCGGGCCTTCACGCTCTACTTCCACCTGGTCAATCTGGCCGAGGAGCAGCAGCGGGTGCGCACCCTGCGGGAGCGGGATTCCCAGTTCCGGCCGCGCCGGGAGTCACTGGCCGACGCGGTGGCGCAGATCACCACCGAGCAGGGCGCCGCGCATGTCGCCGAGCTGCTAGCCGGGCTGCGCGTGCACAACGTGTTCACCGCGCACCCGACCGAGGCGCGCCGCCGAGCGGTCGTCGCGGCGCTGCGCCGGGTGGCCGCGCTGCTGACCGAGCTTGAGGACGCGCGCCTGGGGGCCGCGCAGATGGCCGAGGCCCAGCGGAAGCTGCGCGAGGAGATTGACCTGCTGTGGCGCACCGCCCAGTTGCGGGTGGCGGGGATGAGCCCGCTGGATGAGGTTCGCACCGTGATGACCGCGTTCGACGAGACGCTCTTCCGGCTCGTCCCGGCGGTCTACCGGGCCTTTGACCACGTGCTCGCCGGCCCGGCCAGCGGGGCGGAGCCGACGGCGGTGCCCGCGTTCTTGCGGTTTGGCAGCTGGGTCGGCGCCGACCGGGACGGCAACCCGTCCGTGACGGCCGCGGTGACCCGGGAGGCAGCGATGATCCAGGCCGATCACGCGCTGCGCGCCCTGGAGGCGGGCTGCAGCCGCATTGGCCGGGGGCTGACCGTGATCGACGGGGCCGCACCGCCCTCGGCCGCGCTGCGGAAGGCGCTGACCGCCGCCCGCGCCGCGCACCCGGAGCTGCTGCGCGAGATCGAGGCGCGCTCGCCGCGCGAGCCCTACCGCGCCTACTTGCTCTACGCCGCCGAGCGACTCGCGGCGACCCGCCAGCGTGACCTTGACCTCGCCTATGGCGGGCCCGCCGAGTTCATCACCGACCTCGTCTTGGTGCAGTCCTCCCTGATGACGGGGGGCGCGCCGCGCCAGGCCCACGGCCAGCTGCAGCACCTGATCTGGCAGGCGCAGACCTTCGGCTTCCACCTCGCGGGGCTGGAGGTCCGGCAGCACTCACGCGTCCACGCCCACGCGCTGGCCGAGCTGCACGCCGATGCCGTCGCCTCGCCCGATGCCCCCCCGGCTCTGCTTGCCCCAGGGGGGACGACCCCCCTGTCACCTCCCGAAAAAGGCGAATTGAGCCCGATGACGGCCGAGGTGCTCGACACGATCCGGGTGATGGCCTGGATCCAGCGCCGCTACGGCGAGGAGGCCTGCCACCGGTACGTCGTCTCGTTCACCACGTCCGCCGCCGACATCGCGGCCGTCTACGAGCTCGCGCGGCACGCGCTGCCGGACGGGCAAGCGGAGTCGCTGGCGCTCGACGTCATCCCGCTGTTTGAAAGCGGCGATGACTTGGCCCGGGCGCCGGAGGTGCTAACCGGGATCCTTGAGATCCCGGCGGTCGCCGCCCGGCTGGCCGCGGGCGGCCGCAACCTCGAGGTCATGCTCGGCTACTCGGACTCCGCGAAGGAGCTCGGGCCCGCCAGCGCCACCTTCCGCCTCTTCGAGGCCCAGGCCGCGCTGGCGAAGTGGTCCGCGGAGCACGACGTGCGCCTCACCTTGTTCCACGGCCGGGGCGGTGCCCTCGGCCGGGGCGGCGGGCCGGCCGGGCGCGCCGTGCTCGCCCAGGCGCCCGGCTCGGTGGACGGCCGGTTCAAGGTCACCGAGCAGGGCGAGGTGATCTTCGCCCGCTATGGCAGGCCGGAGATCGGGGCGCGCCACCTGGAGCAGGTCACCTCGGCCGTGCTGCTGGCCTCGGCGCCGTCGGTGACCGCGCGCAACGCCCGCGGCGCGGAGACGTTCCGCGCGCTCGGCGCCCGCATCGACGACGCCGCCAAGGCGGCGTTCCGGTCACTGGTCGAAACGGCCGGCTTCGCCGGGTGGTTCGCGCAGGTCAGCCCGCTCGATGAGATCGGCGGCCTGCGAATCGGCTCCCGGCCCGCCCGCCGCGGGCACGGCGGCGGCCCGCTCGGCCTGGAGGACCTGCGGGCGATCCCGTGGGTCTTCGCATGGTCGCAGACCCGCCTTAACCTGCCCGGCTGGTATGGCCTGGGCAGCGGCCTGGCGGCCGCCGCGGCGTACGCTACCGAGCCCGGTGACGGCCTGGCCGAGCTGCGCCGCGCCTACGCCGAGTGGCCGCTATTCCAGTCGCTGCTCGATAACGCCGAGATGAGCCTGGCCAAGACCGACCGGGCCATCGCCGCCCGGTACCTCGCCCTCGGCGGCCGCGACGACCTGACCGAGCAGGTGCTCGCCGAATACGACCGCACCCGGCGGCTGGTCCTCAAGGTCACCCGGCACGACCGCCCGCTGGCCGGCCGGCACGTGCTGTCGCGCGCCATCGCGCTGCGCGACCCCTACGTGGACGCGCTGAGCTACCTGCAGTTGCGCGCGCTGACCGCGCTGCGCGCCGACGAGGTCCCCGAGGACCGCCAGTCGCCGGAGCGCCTGCTCCTGCTTACCGTCAACGGCATCTCAGCTGGGTTGCAGAACACTGGGTGAGGCCTGCGGCGGGGCGTGGTCTGGCCAGCACGGATAATGGCTAGTAGCCATGACAGATGTCGCACGCTGACGCTGCACCTGCAGGGCGGTCTCGGGTACTCGCCGCTCCGTTCTGGCCTCACCTTCGTCCCCGGCGCGCTGGCCTTCGCATTCGTGAGCCTGAACTGGCGGAGGGTGCCCGCCAGTGCCCATCACGTCCTCATCGTGAGCGGGTTCGCGCTCAGCGGCGCCGGCCTGGCGGCGACCGGGCTCCTGCTGCGCGATGGCGGGACCGGCGGGGCCTGGACCTATGTCCTGGCCGGGGTCGTCGGCGGCGGCATGGCGTCCGGGTTCAGCCCGCTGATGACCCGCGTGCTCTCCCGCGTCCCGGTGGCGATCGCCGCCGACGCCAGCGGCGTCATCGTGACGGTCAACCAGCTAGCCATCGTGGGCGGCGTGGCGACCTTCGGCACGCTCTACCTGAACCTGGCCGGCCACCTGCACGCCAGCGTGCTGGCCAGCGCGCACGCCTGGGAGGCGTCCTCGCTCGCCCTCGCCGTGGTAGCCATCGCCGGCGGCGTACTGGCCGCCATCCACGTCAGCTCCAGCCAGGAGTAGGCTCGCCAGGGTGAGCAGGACGCACCGGCTTGAGCTTGACGACCAGACGCTGCGCGAATGGGACGCGGCCGTCCTTGCGGCGACCCCCGACGGGATCGTGCTGGACCGCTCGGCCTTCTACCCGGGAGGCGGCGGCCAGCCGCCGGACCACGGGGTCCTCCTGTGGGGCAGCGTCCAGACCCGGATCGTGGACGCGCGCACGGGAGACGACGTCTACCTCACCCCCGCCGACGGCGACCCGCTGCCCCCCGTCGGCACGGCGGTCCGCGGCGCGGTGGAAGACCAGCGCCGCACCGCGCTGATGCGCACCCACTCGGGGCTGCACGTGCTGTGCGGCGTGGTCTTCCGGGACTATGGCGCGCTCGTCACCGGCGGAAACATGGAGCCGCTGACCGCCCGGATGGACTTCAACCTGGAGGCGGTACCACCCGGCTTCAAGGAGGCCGTCGAGGACGCGTGCAACGCCGAGCTCAGCGCCGACCGGAAGATCGTGATCCGCGAGCTCCCCCGGTCCGAGGCGCTCCAGATCCCCGACATCATCCGGACCGCGACCAACCTCGTCCCGCCTGAGGTCACCGACGTGCGGATCGTCGACATCGTCGGGCTGGACACCCAGGCCGACGGCGGCACTCATGTCGCGTCCACCGCCCAGGTCGGCCGCATCTCCGTGGTCAAGGTCGAGAACAAGGGCAAGGGCTTCCGGCGGCTGAGGATCGCCATCAGTGAGTGACCACCACTGGAGGGTGGGATCGTGAGCGAGTGGCAGCCGCTGGACGCCGCAGGGCTGGCGGCCGCAGTGCCCGGCATCGCGGGTCCCTGGACGGCCATCGAGGTCGTGCGGCAGACCGGGTCGACGAACACCGACCTGCTCGCGCGGGCCGCCTCCGGCGCCCCCGAGGGGCTGGTGCTCGCCACCGAGGAGCAAGCTGCCGGCCGGGGCCGCCTTGGCCGGTCATGGGTAACCCCGCCGGGGACCGCGCTTGCCTTCTCGGTGCTACTGCGGCCCTCCGCGATTCCCGCCGCCCGGCACGGCTGGCTGCCGCTCATCGCCGGCATCTCGGTCGCGGCGGCCGCCCGCGCCGTCAGCGGCGTTGACGCGCGGCTGAAATGGCCCAACGACGTGCTCATCGGGGACGGGAAGCTGGCCGGGATCTTGGCCGAGGCTGCCGGGGCCGCCGTCGTCATCGGCATCGGCATGAACGTCTTGACCTCACCTGGCGAGTTGCCCGCCGGCCCGGGCGGCCTGCGCCCCACCTCGCTGCTCGCTGCCGGAGCGCCGGTCGCCCGGGAAGCCGTGCTCACCGCGATCCTGCGAGCGCTCGGCGAGCGGTATGAGCGGTTCCGCGACAACCCCGACCCGAAGGGCTGCGGCCTGCTCGCCGAGTACCGTGACGTCAGCGCCACTCTTGGCCGCGACGTCCGCGTGGAGCTCCCCGGAGCCGCCATCCTCGCCGGGCACGCCACTGGCATCGACGACGACGGCCGCCTGCTCGTCACCGCCGACGGGAAAGAGCACGCCCTCGCCGCCGGCGACGTCGTCCACCTCCGCTAGCCGCACCACCCCCGCCGTCCAATCCGACATAACGGAACTCTGCGTACTGGGGAACGTCAAGCTGGGCGATATGTGGTGGTTTTCCATGCCGCCAGTATGCAGAGTCAGCTCAGAGAGGGTCTCCGGCTCGCCGCGCTAATTCCAGTCACGGGGCTTCGCGCGGCACTTTGCCCAGGCTGCCTCCAGAAGATGGCAATATGTGCGGTGTGAGCAACGATGACTCCCTCGCGCCGGGTGAGACGCCGGTCATCGCCGTGCACCCGCACTGGAAGGTGCTGGTCCGGCCGGTCTCGGTAGCCGTGCTTATCGTCGCGGCGACGCTGGTGGCGGAGGTGATGATCCCGTGGGGCGGCATCGCGCCACTGGGGCCGCTCGTGCTGGCGGCCGTGGCGGTCGTCTTGCTGATGTCGTGGCTGACGGTGCCGCTGCTGCGCTGGCGCACCACGACCTACGAGCTGACCAGCCGGCGGCTGCGGATGCGCTCGGGGATCATCGCCCGGTTCGGCAAGGACATCCCGCTGTCGCGGGTCACCGACGTGTCGTTCGAGACCGGGATCCTGGACCGGATCCTCGGCTCGGGAACGCTGGTCGTGGAGTCACCGGGCGAGCACGGGCAGGTGCGGCTGACCGAGATCCCGCACGTCGAGCATCTGCAGGCGGCGTTGTTCCAGCTCGTGGAGGAAGAGCGGGTGCGCGCGACCGCCCCCGAGTGGGACGAGGGGGGCTGACGGGGCGATAGACACCCCGTGTCACCCCCGTCGGTTGCGGAATTTTACTCGGGTTTTACTATTGTCGCATGACCCGAGTTCTGCTGGCCGAAGATGACACGTCCATCTCCGAGCCGCTGTCGCGCGCGCTGCGCCGCGAGGGCTACCAGGTGGAGGTCACCCAGGACGGCCCGGCCACGCTTGGCCGCGCGCTGTCGGACGGGATCGACCTCATCCTGCTCGACATCGGGCTTCCCGAGCTGGACGGGCTGGAGGTCTGCCGCCGGGTCCGCGCCGAGGGGCACGCCACCCCGGTGCTGATCTTGACCGCGCGGGCCGATGAGGTCGACACCGTGGTCGGGCTGGACGCCGGCGCCGATGACTACGTGACCAAGCCGTTCCGGCTGGCCGAGCTGCTGGCCCGCGTGCGGGCGCTGCTGCGCCGGGGCACGGTGGAGGCGCCCCCGCCGGCCGTGCGTGGCGTCCGGGTGGACGCCGAGGCCCGGCGCGCCTGGCACGGCGAGGTTGAGCTGGACCTCACCACCAAGGAATTCGACCTGCTGTGGGTGCTGCTGCGGGACGCCGGCAAGGTCGTTACCCGCGAGCAGATCATGCGCGAGGTCTGGGACGCCAAGTGGTGGACCTCGACCAAGACGCTGGACATGCACATCTCCTGGCTGCGCCGCAAGCTCGGCGACGACGCGCACAACCCCATGTACATCACCACCGTCCGTGGCGTCGGCTTCCGCTTCGAGCGCGGCGACTAGCGCCCGGGGCGTGGAGGGTGCGACACCGGCTCTGGCGCGAGACATCGGGGGTCGCCGCGGTCGCGGTGGCGATCGGGACCATTCCGCTGCTGATCGCCGTCGCGATCCGGGATGCCATGCTGCTCGCCCTCGGGCTGCCCCTGCTGGCCATCGCGGTCGCGGTGGGCGCTGGCGTCGCCCGGGTGGTCGCCCGCCGGGCCGCCCGTCCGGTGGAGGAGCTCGCCGAGGCGGCCGGACGGCTGGGCACCGGCGACCCGCGCCCCGTGGGGCGGCGCTACGGCGTGACCGAGATCGACCAGGTCGCCGACGGCCTCGACAGCGCTGGCCGCCGCGTCACCCACCTGCTCACCGCCGACCGCGAGCTCGCCATCGACGCTTCCCATCAGCTCCGCACGCCGCTGACCGCGCTGTCGATGCGGCTGGAGGAGATGATCGCCGCCGCCGATGACCCGGAGGTAGTCCGCGAGGAGGGAACCGCCGCCCTCGCCCAGGCCGAGCGGCTCGCCGACGTGGTCACCCAGCTGCTCAGCCCCGCCCGCCGGGTGGGCGCCGTCTCGGTTGGGCGGGGCGGCGTCGACCGGGTCGTCTCCCAGCAGATGACGGAGTGGGAGCCGGCCTTCCGGCGGGCCGGGCGCAAGATGGTGCTCACCGGGGACCCCGGCCTCGAGGCCTATTTCACCCCCGGCGGGCTCGCTCAGGTGATCGCGACGCTGCTGGACAACGCCCTCATGCACGGCGCGGGGACCGTGACGATCCGGCGCTCGCAATCGGCCCGGTCAGTGGTTATCGAGGTCGAGGATGAGGGCGGCGGCGTACCCGCCGAGCTGGTATCGCGGATCTTCGAGCGCAGCGTCAGCGGACGGCCGGAGGGCACTGGCCTCGGGCTTTCCCTGGCTCGCACGATGGCCGCCGCCGACGGCGGCCGGATCGTCTTGGCCAGGCGCAAGCCGCCCGTGTTCGCGGTGTTCTTGCCCCGTAACCCGCCCGCCGGCCAGGGGCAGCAGGCCCGTTCCGGTCCGGCCTGACCCGCTACTGCGGCCGGCGCTTGCCCGTCCCGGTGGGCTGGGAGGAGTGAGCGGGAAGCACGGTTACGTTCGGTGTGATGATCTTCGGCTTCTGGGCCTGCCCCCCGCCTCGCGGTCGGCCGTTGGCGGCGGGAGCCTGCGAGCGGCCGTTGCTCCCCGGGGCTGGGGTCGTGGCGGCTGGGCTCGTGGCGGCTGGGGTCGCGGCGGCAGCGCTGGCGGCGGCGGCCGCGGCGGCCGGGTCAGCGGCGGCCAGGTCGGCGGGGTCGGCCGCGGCGGCCGGGACGGGAGCCAGGAAGACCCACTTGCGGTAGGCCCAGAACCGGAAGATCGTGCCAATGCCGGTTCCGATGACGCTCGCCGCGTTGTAGGCGATCTGGTCCTTGGCGCCGAAGACGTACGCCGTCGTCCCGATGACGATCTCCGCGATGACCAGGCCGATCACGTTGAGGACGATGAACAGGATCAGCTCGCGATGGACCGCCTGGTTCTCCCGGTTCCGGAAAGTCCAGAACCGGGAGCCCAGGTAGGTGACGACACAAGCCGCGGTCAGGGCGATCGCCTTCGACGTGATCGGACCTAGGTGAAAGGTCCCGTACAGAAGGGCGCTGCCGCCCAAGTCCACCACCGAACCGGTGGCGCCGACCACGCCGAACTTGGCGAGCTCAGGCACTAGGTGCCGCACGCGGCGCAGGCGCGCGGTGATCAGGTGAACCATAGACGGTTGCCCCCTTAGGCGGCTTAACTTCGAGGCTACGTTAGCTGCCTCACCTAAAGATCCGGTTTCTGTCAGCTGGCGACCTCCCGAGAGCTGGTCGCCGCATTGCTGACGGCATTGGTGACGGCCCGGTCCACTATGAGCCGCCACGACAGGTAGATCACCGCGGTGAGCACGAATCCGACCTCGAAGGTGAGGTCGCCCAGCGCGGGGAAGTTGCTGGGGACGGGCGCGATGTACTTGGACTGGTTGGAGAACAGCCCGATCGCGACGCCGCCGCCGACCGCCATCGCGACCGGGCCGGCCCAGTTGGTGTGCTTCCTGTTGAACAGCAGGTGCTCGATCTGATCGGCGGACTGCCGGCGGCGCAGGTACATGTCGCAGAACACGACGGCCAGCCAGGGCGCGATCCAGTAAGCGATGATCAGCAGGAAGTCCGTGTACTTGGTGCCGGCGTCCGACAGGCCGGACCAGGCGACGAAGAAGCCGATCGCGCCGAACCCGAGCGCGACGATCGCCCGCCGGATGTGCAGCGGCAGCTTGAAGCCCAGCGCGTTGAACGACAGCGCCCCGGAGTAGATGTTGACGGCGTTCGCGGCGACGGCGCCGATCGCGATCGCCAGCAGCGTCAGGTCAGCCAGCCAGGTCGGGAACAAGCTGGTGAAGGCCGCGGTCGGGTTGGCGCCGGCCCCCTTGGCGACGCTGGCGATCGTCCCGGCGGCGGCGCCGACGGTCTCCAGCAGGACGCAGGACAGGAACAGGCCGAGTGCGGCCCACAGCGCGATCGCGGTCTTGCTGGTCTCTGGCTTCATGTACCGGGTGTAGTCCGCCGCGTAGGGGTTCCAGCCGACCGCGTACCCGAACGTCGCGGCGACGATGATCAGCCACGCCCCCGGGATCGTCTGGTGCGCGGCGCCCGGGTGCGCCTTGCTGAGCGTCCACACCGACGCGATCAAGAAGATGACCACCAGCACGGGGAAGGCGTATCTCTCGAAGGCGTGGATCAGGTTGTGGCCCAGGAACGCCACCACGAGCTGTGCCACGACCACGATCAGCAGGCACACAACGTCGGGAAGCTTGGTCAGGGAGTTGAGCGCGAGCGCTCCGCTTACGCTGTTGACCGCGAACCAGCCGATCCCCCCGGCCAGGGAGTTCAGCCCGGCGGGCAGGATATTGCCCCAGTAGCCGAAGCCACGGCGGCTGAGCACCATCTGCGGCACGCCGTACGTGGGGCCGAGCGTGGACAAGATGGCGTGCGTGGTGGCCCCGAGGGCGGTCCCGACCACGATGGCGACGACCGTGGACCAGAAGCTGAGCCCCAGCCCCCAGACGCCTAGCAGGCCCACGAAGATCGTGGCGAACTCCATGTTTGGTGACGTCCAGGTCCAGAAAAGCTGGATCGGGCGTCCGTGCCGCTCGCGGAGCGGGATGAACTCCGCTCCGCCAGGTTCAACGGCGACCACTCGGTCGCCGTACGTCCCTTCTCTAACATCGATGTCGTCGGGTGCAGTCGTCGTCATGCCGGGTGCATCCTCACTGCTGGTGCTGCTTGGTACTACTCGTGCTGCCGGTTTTGCCGGGGTGGCCGGCTATAGCGGGTGCTGCCGGCTTTATGGAGAGGCGACGGGCGTCGGTGGCCGTTGCGGTTGTTGTACCCCAGGATTCACGGGTTCCGCTATAGGTCGTCGCATAGGCTACGGCCCGTGCTTGATCCATCGAAGATCCCAGGTACCGCGCCCGCCGGTCCCATTCACCGGCTGTCCCGGGTGGGCATGCCAGTGGTCGGCATGGTCGGCGGGGGGCAACTCGCCCGGATGACCGCCGCGGCGGCGGTGGGCCTGGGCACCACGTTCCGGGTCCTCGCGCAGGCGCCCTCGGAGAGCGCCGCGCTGGTGACCCATGACGTAGCGATCGGCTCGCACCTGTCGCTGCCCGACTTGGCGGGGTTTGCTGCCGGATGTGACGTTATCACGTTCGATCATGAGCACGTTCCCGCGGATCACCTCCTGGCGCTCGAGAAGGCCGGCACGCTGGTGCGGCCGGGGCCTGGTTCCCTGCGCTATACCCAGGACAAGCTCTCTATGCGGGCGCGGCTGGCCGCGCTGGGGGTGCCTGTTCCCCGGTTCGCCCCGGTGTCCAGCCTGGCCGATGTCGCGGAGGTGGGACGCGGGGAGTGGCCGGTGGTCTTGAAGGCGATCAGCGGGGGCTACGACGGAAAGGGCGTGTGGGTGGCCTCCTCGGCCGCCGAGGCCGCCGAGGTCCTCGCCGCGGCCGCCGCGCGCGGGGTGGCGCTCATGGCGGAGGAGTTCGTTCCTTTCATCCGGGAGCTGGCCGCCTTGGTGGCCCGTTCGCCGTCCGGGCAGGGCGCCGCCTATCCCATCGTGGCGACCATGCAGGTGGACGGCATCTGCCGGGAGGTCATCGCGCCCGCGCCAGGGCTGAACCGCGAGCTGGCGATCGAAGCGCAGGCGATGGCGCTGCGGATCGCGTCCGCGCTGGACGTCCTCGGGCTGCTGGCGGTGGAGCTGTTCGAGACCCCGCGCGGCCTGCTGGTGAACGAGCTGGCGATGCGTCCGCACAACAGCGGCCACTGGACGATCGAGGGAGCGCGGACCTCGCAGTTCGAGCAGCACCTGCGGGCCGTGCTCGACCTGCCCCTGGGGTCGCCTGCTCCGGCCGTCCTGGGTGGCTACACGGTGATGGCCAACCTCCTGGGCGGTACCGACCCCGACATTTACGACAGGTACATACACGTGATGGCGGCCGACCCCGGCGTGAAGGTGCACTTTTACGGCAAGGAAGCGCGGCCGGGGCGGAAGATTGGCCACGTAACGATCGTCGGCGCGCCCGGTCAGGACATCACCTCGCTGCGCGACCGCGCCCGGCGGGCCGCGAGCTACCTGCGCTGGGGCACGGAGGACGGAGACTAGCCGCGAGCTTGCGACTTTGTGTGTTTGCTGAACTGTGATGACCTGTTGGAACTAACCTTTCCCACGAATGCACTGTGAGCGTGGGTGGAGGACGGCGTGACCGTCGGCGAGGCGATAGCCGATGCGCGCGGGGCCGCTGGCTTGTCGGTAAACGAGCTCAGCGAGCGCACCAGGATCCGAGAGACAGTCATCCGCAGCATTGAGCAGGATGACTTTGAAGCACTGGGCGGCGATCTTTACGTGCGGGGATACCTGCGGGCCATCGCCGGGGTGGTGGGGGTCGATCCGCAGCCGCTGATCCGTGAGTTCGACGCCGTACGCGGTGCCGGACCCACCGGGCCGGAAGAGGCTGCGGGGGCCGATGCGGAGGCCGCGGAGGCCGGGGAGCCCGTGGTCGCCGAGGACGCCGTGCCTGATGAGGAACTACCGGCTGTTGAGGAACTACCGGCTGTTGAGGAACTAGCAGCTGATGAGGAGCTAGCGGCTGACGAGCCCCCGGTTGCCGATGACCAGCCGACAGGGTTCGACCAGCCGTTGGGGCCGGGTGATTTCCCCACCCTCGTGGACCAGCCCGCGATTCTCTTCGACGACCATCACATTAACCAGGATTACCCGACGGTCGCCGACCAGCCGGCGATCCTGGACGAGCAGGCCTTCCACTCCTGGGGGTCGCAGTCGTGGAATCCGGTGACCTGGGATTCCGAGACCCTGCCCTCCGATGACTACCACCCGTTCTGGGCCGACAACGCGGTGTCGGACGCGGACCCCGCTCCAGTCGCCCAGGCAGCCTTCGCCGCGCCCACGGTCGGCAAGCGCCCCCGGCCGGGCGGCTCCGGCCGGCCCCCGGCGAGGCCCCCCGGGCGGTCGCGGGTCCGGGGATGGCGGTGGGCGACCGTGATCTCCATCCTCGTGGTCGTGGTGCTCGGCGTGGTCGGCGTCGCCAGCGGCCAGATCGTCGCCAAGCTGCGCCACACCAGCGCTGCCCCGCGTGCGTCCGCTTCGGTCACCCCCACCTTGGTGCTGGAAACGACGCCCCCGCCGCCCAGCCCGTCGCCGACGCCGTCGCCGACTCCTACCCCGGCGCCGAAGCCAAAGCCCGCGCCGGCGCCGGTCCGCCAGCTGGCGGTGCAGTCGGTCGCCGCGTACGGCCCGGCCGGCACCGCGGACGGTGACCACCCGGAGAAGGCCGGGAACGTCATCGCCAGTGATTCCGCCCAGCCGTGGCAGACCGACTGGTACGCGACCGCTAAGTTCGGAGCGCTCAAGTCCGGTACCGGCCTGCTGCTGGACATGGGAAGCCCGGTGACCGTCACCAGCCTGCGGATCCGGCTGGGCACCGCCAGCGGCGCGAACCTGCAGATCGCGGTCGGCAACTCACCAGACCTCGGCGCGATGTCCACCCAGGCCAGTACGCAGAACGCCAGTGGCCCGCTGACGCTGCACCTCGTCAAGCCGACCCGCGCCCGGTACGTGGTCATCTGGTTCACCAAGCTCCCGCCGTTCGCGGTCGGCCAGTACCGGGTGAGCGTCTACTCCGTTACGGTCTCCGGCCGTCCCCAGGGCTAGGCTCAAGCCCATGACGGCTCACCGCACCCCCGTTCAGCCCGTTGTCGGCATCGTAATGGGCAGCGACTCGGACTGGCCGGTGATGAGCGCGGCGGCCGAGGCACTGCATGAGTTCGACGTGCCGCACGAAGCGGACGTGGTGTCGGCGCACCGCATGCCCAGGGAGATGCTCGCCTACGGGGAGCAGGCGGCCGGGCGCGGCCTGCGCGTCATCATCGCCGGCGCCGGCGGGGCGGCGCACCTGCCGGGCATGCTCGCGTCGGTGACGCCCCTGCCGGTGATCGGCGTGCCGGTGCCGCTGAAGTACCTCGACGGCCTGGATTCCCTGCTGTCCATCGTGCAGATGCCGGCCGGGGTTCCGGTGGCGACGGTCGCCGTCGGCGGCGCCCGCAATGCCGGATTGCTCGCCGTCCGCATACTGGCCTGTGGTGACCCGGGGTTGCAGGCGCGAATGCGGGAATTCCAGGCGCAACTGGCGGCCCAGGCCCACGCTAAGGGCGCCGCCCTGCGCGCGTCCTGGTGATGACCTGCCCGAACGCCGGATGACAAGGTGATCACGATTCAACCACGGCGCTGAAAGCGAGGTTTTTGCGCTGGCGGCCTGGGGCACCCTTTTGTTGCGTGCAGGGATGCTGGAACGGGACCAGCGTTCACGTGGCTTGAGGGAGGGACAAAGTCGCACTGCGCCAACGGGGTCTGTAGTTCCAAGGGGGAACGATGTCCTTCACCGGGAGGAGCCGCCGGAGCAATCCGCTGCGGGTCGTCGTCGGGCGCAACACTGGCAAGCACGCCCTACCGCGCGGTTCCGCTCAGCCGCCTCGGGCCACCGCTCACCAGGACAAGCCGCACCGGCCCAAGCACGCGGCGTCCATGCCGCGGCTCACCGACGCTGACGGCAACAAGGCCGTCGCCTGATCTCAGCAACGAAGCCGGGGCTCCTGCGCAGATCAACGGCTGAGCGTGGCTTAATGAGCGGCCGCGCGGGAAGCCGCTATCGGTGCCAGGACGCCGGTTGGCTTAGGGCGTCGCCCGAGGGCGCGAGAAACTGCCTCGACAGAGGCGGTCTCGCGCCCTCGGCGCGTTCGGCGGTGATCCCTGCTTGGGGCCGCTGAGCTGCGCGGCCTACGATCGGGGGATGAGCATGTTCGAACTCTCCGAAGAGCACGAGGCGCTTCGCGCGGCCGTCCGGGAGCTTGCCACCGACAAGATCGCGCCGCGCGCGGCCGACATCGACCGGACCGCGGAGTTCCCCTGGGACGTGCACGACGCGCTCGTCAAGGCGGACTTCCACGCGCTCCACGTGCCGGAGCAGTACGGCGGCGCGGGCGGCGACGCCCTGGCCAGCGTGCTGGTCATCGAGGAGGTCGCTCGCGCCTGCGCCACGTCGTCGCTGATCCCGGCGGTGAACAAGCTCGGCTCGATGCCGCTGCTGCTGGGCGCGTCGGAAGGGGTCAAGCAGAAGTACCTGGCGCCGCTGGCCCGGGGCGAGGCAATGTTCTCGTACGCGCTGTCGGAGCCGGAGGCCGGGTCGGACGCCGGCGGCGGCATGCGCACGCGAGCCGTCCGCGATGGTGACACGTACGTGCTCAACGGGGTCAAGCGGTGGATCACCAACGCCGGAGTGTCGAAGCTCTACACGGTGATGGCGGTCACCGACCCGGACAAGGGACCGAACGGGATTACGGCGTTCGTCGTCGAAGACGGCGACCCCGGGTTCACCTATGGCGCGCCGGAGCACAAGCTCGGCATCAAGGGATCGCCGACCCGGGAGCTGTACTTCGACAACACCGTCATCCCCGCTGACCGGATCATCGGGGCCGAGGGGGAGGGCTTCAAGATCGCGCTGCGCACCCTGGACCACACGCGGGTCACGATCGCGGCCCAGGCGCTCGGCATCGCCCAGGGCGCGCTCGACTACGCGATCGGGTACGTGAAGGAGCGCAGGCAGTTCGGCAAGGCGATCGCCGACTTCCAGGGCATCCAGTTCATGCTGGCCGACATGGCGATGCAACTGGAGGGCGCGCGCCAGCTCACCTACGCGGCGGCGGCCAAGTCCGAGCGGGCCATGAACGGCGAGAAGGTGGCCGACCTGACCTACATCTCCTCCGCCTGCAAGTGCCTGGCCTCAGACGTGGCGATGAAGGTAACCACCGACGCCGTCCAACTCCTCGGCGGGTACGGCTACGTCAACGACTACCCAGTCGAGCGCATGATGCGCGACGCCAAGATCACCCAGATCTACGAGGGCACCAACCAGATCCAGCGGATGGTGATAGCGCGGCAGCTGCTGAAGGATTGATTTAAGGGCGCTGACCTGCAGCTTCTTCAGTTTCGTTACGGGGAAACGGGCCGTTCGACGTCAAGTCGGGCGGCCCGTTCTCGTGTCTTGATTGTCCGGTTGATGTCGGTTGTTTCCCGTCGTTTCCGGACCCCGTGCTGAATCGGTGCTGACCCCGCGCCGACCGGTGCCGCTTGTACCTGCGCGCGGGCTTCAGTCTTGAGACGGCTGGCAAATGAGCGTGTAGAGCAGCGCGGAAAGGGTGGTGCCGGTGGAGATCTCGCCTCGGCTAATGAGCGCTGGGATGTCCGCGAGCGGTACCCAGCTGAGGTGGTCGGACTCGAAGTCGTCTTCGGGCGGGCCGATGCGCTCGGCACCATCGGCGAGGTAGATGTGATGCACGGAGTCAGAAATGCCCGGCGTGGGCTCGACGCGCAGCAGCGGGGTCAGGGGACCAGGCCGCCAGCCGGTCTCTTCTTCGGTTTCGCGGGCGGCGGCGCAGGCCGGGTCCTCGCCGGGGTCGATCTTTCCGACCGGGATCTCCCAGCCCCAGGTTCCGGTAATGAAGCGGTGCCGCCACAGGAGCAGGACACTCCCGTCCCTGACCATGACGCAGCCAGCGCCTGGTGGTGTGCGGATGAGCCGGTGCTCCAGATGGCGGCCGTCTGGCAGTTCGACGTCCGCGAGGCGGATGTCGAGCCACTCGTCTTCATACAGCGGCTTCTCACTGTGCACGGTCCAGAGCATGGCCGCCAGTATCCCAGGTCTGCTAGCGGGCGCGCAGGTGCGTGCCGGTCATATCGGCGATTCGCTCGCTCAGTTCGGCGGACGCGCGTCCATCGGACGCGGTGGTGATCGCGTCGTGGACGCTGATGATGCGCTCCTGGATGCGCCGGGATTCCATGCCGGTTGCTTGGTCGAGCATTTGAATGGCCGTGCTTGCCGCGCCCTCGGCGTCACCCTGCCCGGCCAGCACGGTGGCGAGCGTGGCGAGCCGGTGGACTCGGCCCCGAGTGTGGCTGAAGGCGGCAGTATCGACGGACTGCTGGGCGTAGGCGCGAGCAGTGGTGAGGTCGCCCAGAGTCCGCAGTGCGTCGGCGTGCTGGGTCTCGACCAGTCCTGCCTGCACGTAGCTTGTCTCGGGAGGCTCCTGGTCCGGCTGGATTCGCACGACCGCGGCTTCCGCGCGGGCCATCGCTGCATGGCAGCCGTTCCGGTCACCGATCCGCGCGTACGCCTTGGCTTGCAGGGAGTTGAGGTCCGTGACGAGGGCCGCGGACAGATTCCCGCCTGCTCCGCGCAAGGCGGTCTCGGCGTACTGGATGACCTGCCTATTGCGTCCCAGGTAGAGCGCCTGGTTGGTGAGCAGCGCCATCACGTATCCACCGAAACCGCGGTCCCCGGAGGCCTTGGCCATCCTGAGTGCCTGGAAGTAGTAACGCTGTGCGGCAGCTTGCAAGTCGGCGTCCTAGGCGCAGATCCCGGCGAGCGCCGCAAGGCTGCCGACAGCGCGGAACAACTCCCGCCCGATGGCATCGTCGTAGGTGCCCTTGATGAGCGGAGCTACCTGGACCGCGAGAAACTCAGTGATACGCGCGCGAGCTGGGATACCTCCGACGACCCGGTACATGCCCTCATACCTAGCGCGGGCCGCCCGCAGCGCCCTCACCTGTTCGCGGCCCACTCGGGGACCAGCGCGGCGGGATACGTCTAGGTCATCGGGCGGGTTTTCCCACTCGTACACGGGGGCGATGGCAGCCGGCCCTTGAGTCGGCGGGGCCAGGTAAGGGGCGGCAGCACGCTTGTGGTCGCTACGCCACAGTGCTGTCGCGGCGTCGGCCACCTGCACCAGCGGAGTGCCCTCATCCTCCGGGCTGCACCGGTCGAGCCCGGCATCAGACAGCGTGATAGTGCGGCTCAGACGAGTGGAAAGGATCTCGCAGATCAGATCCGGCACCTGCCCGCGCGGAACGGTGGCGTCGCGTATCCACCGGCGAACCGACGCGTGATCGTACAAGAGCACTAGGCCGTGCCGTTTCCCGGCCTGGTTAACGCGCGCGGCGAGTCCGTCATGTGACATACCAGCCTCGTCGATCAGTGCGTCTAGCAGGATATTCGGCTCACGCAATGGCTGCTCCCTGGAGAAACCGTCTAGTTTCCCAGCGTAATCGCGCACCCGGCGAACACGGCGCTGTGCATCTGGTTCACACGGGGTGTGAATGCAGATCGTTCGCACGGGGTGTGGGATAGGCGCAATTGCCGGTGGCGATCACACGCTTACGCGGCTGCCCCGGACGGGAGAACACTGCGGTCATCAGGACTTATCCCCGATACGGAGGTTGGTCAGGGATGAACGCCCCCACCGGCACCACTGCGGAAAGACGTTCCGTGCATCGCGATCCATACCCACCTGAGCCGCCGAGTCGGTCGCCGCGAGCGGTGCTCGAACTGGGCGCCCTGCCTACCGCGCCTGGCTGCGCCCGCGCGTGGACTCGGGAGATCCTGCGGGAATGGTCGATGGCGGGCAGGTCAGGCGCCGCCGAGCTCATCGTGTCGGAGTTGACCACCAATGCGATGCTCGCCTCTCACCGAGAGGGGCGGCTCTTCATCCGGCTGATCCTCACTCTCGACCAAGGCGAGGTGGCCATTCTTGTCCGCGACTTCTGCGCCGCCATCCCGCAGCCTGCGAACGTTGGCGCCGATGACGAGAACGGGCGCGGGCTGCTCCTCGTCCAGGCCATGAGCGACCGGTCGGGCTGGTACCCGGCCGAGGACGGCACCCCCGGCAAGGTCGTCTGGGCCGTCGCCCGCTCGGAATGAGGACTTCGCGGTGGAGAACCACGGACAACCGATGATCATCCGAAACGAGCCTGGAGCCCGGTGGTTGCCGGTCCGGGTCGATGACTTCGACAAGTGGCAGGCGGGCCTGCTCGAAGAATCGGCGCGGCGGCTGGGCGGCGTCCTTGAGCCTGTCGGCCGTGTTCACCGGCCGTACTCCGTCGGATCGCCCATCGTGTTTCACGGTGAGCGCGCGTGGCTGCGGGTGAGCACGTTCCTTGAGCACGAGATGAAGTGGAGCGCGTGGCGGGGCACCGCCGACGCTGCGGTGATCCCCGGGGTCAGCAAGCCAGCGCTGCTGCACCGGATCGAGTGGCACGTCAGCGCGCCAGTCCGGGTTCCGGTCAGCGCCGAGGTTCTCACCCTGGTCACCCACCCTCCCGCGTCGCGCGAGCGGTTCCTCCTGGCAGCGCCAGACCTTCCCGATGACTGGTTCCGTGACCTGGCCGCCTCCCTCGCGGCGCTTCGCGCCCACCCGACCGATCGCCGGTTCCCCGTTCATGACGCCGAGAAATACAGCTACCTGCTCGGCGCGACCTACGGCATGTCCGCCCCGGCCGGGATCGCCCCGGTCTTCGGGACGGAGCACACCGACCTGACGTGGGCGAACATCACGGCATCGCGTTTTTGCATCCTCGACATGGAGCACTGGGGCGTGGCAGTCGCCGGCTACGGCGCGGCCTACCTCTACCTGACAGCACTCATGGTCCCGGCAGTAGCGGCCCGGCTACACGAGGCACTGGCTGATCTCCTCCGGCATCGTGTTGTCAAAGCTCCGCAGTCCCGCCTCGACATGCGCGACCGGCACGTGCAGCTTGGCCGCCGCGAGAGCGGCCCCGAGCGTGGAGTTCACGTCCCCGTACACGACCAGCAGGGCGGGACAGCGGGCCATCAACTCCCGCTCCACGCCGGCGATGACCGCCGCCGTCTGCTTCCCATGCGCGCCGGAGCCGACGTGCAGGTTCACGTTCGGCTGCGGCAGGCCCAGGTCCGCGAAGAACACATCTGACATCCGCGCGTCGTAATGCTGGCCCGTGTGGATGAGCATCTGGTCGACGCCGGCCTCGCCGAGCGCGCGGATAACGGGCGCGGCCTTCATGAAGTTCGGCCGGGCGCCAAGCACATGCGTAACCAGAACCTGCATCGCTGTCCTCACCAGAGTCCAACAAGAGGGACAAATCTCACGCACCACAGCGGCGATGGCCGCCCGGTGCGAGCCTACCGACCGTCGCCTGAACCGCGTGCCCGGTTGGCCTTACTCGGGTGCACGGGGTTCAATTACGGATGGAATGTGAACCGGTGGTCATTCTGTACCGCCAGCCAATCCGTGCTCTATTCCGCACTCCGCTTCCACCGGTATAACTGACGGCGGGGGTATGAGCAGGTCCCGGCGGGAATAAACCTTCCAGTAGAGTCCCAGGCTTTATATACGTGCACAGCCGCGAAACAATCGCAGATGGCGCGGCGGACACGCATGGTGACATATAAACCTCACGGTCTCCGTCTCGGGACAGCGAGCCGGACAGCGACGCGGCCTGACCCTTGCTCGTGCGCTAAAGCGCATGGTCATCCTTGAGCAGAGGGCGCGATGGCCCGGCACGGGCGGGTACGCGACGCGACAAGCGGGCGGCAGGCGAGGTACCAGGAATCAACCGACACCGGCGCCACTGACTTGGCGGCAGGACCAGCGACCTCACTGGTCTTTGAGCAGCCACCTTGCCTGCGCCGGAAAGAAGACGGCACTGGAGGTGAAAAGAGGCTGAAACCCGATTTAATGCCCTGCGCGCCGTCAATCTTGAATTCGACCCGTTGGCTGACCCACCAACCATGCCCAGCGCATGGTCATTGCCCGGCAGCTCCCAGGTAGGTCATGCCGTCTTGTCGGTGGCAGCGCGGTCACCGAGGCTCACCGGGATCCACGCGCAGGCCCGGCGAGCCGCCGCGAGGCTGGCCCATGAGGTCAGCTCGATCAGTTGCGCGTCGCTAGCCCCGCCCGACCTGTACTCGCCGATGACGGAACGGTCGACCTGGTAAGAGGCGAGCGCGGTGAGTAGCGCGAGACGGCCAGCCGCCTGGCCGGCCGCCGGCAGGGCGGAGATGGCATCCTCTGCCCATGCGCGGCTCGGGCCACGCCGCTCACCGTGCCAGTTTTCCAGCTCCGTCATGACCGCATCACGGACCGCTGGCGGCACGGCGCGGGCTGCAGCCATGTCAACGGCGCCCCGGATGCGAGCGAAAGCGTCTGCCACCACGGGGTTGCTGGCCGCCCACGATAGATCGCGAGACAACGGCGCTGTGGGCAGCAGTTCCAGTGACGTGCCGGGCTGGCATGACCGTCCTTCGGTCGGCCGGATCTTTCGCCCGAGCACCTGCATGACAGGGCCCAATGCCATCCTCGGGGCCCCCGGCGGCAGCGGGACCTCGGTGAGGAAGACGTTCACCATGCGGTTGAAGTAGTGGAGGAGGGCTACGGTCCCGATCAGTTCGGGCGCCTCCTCGGCGGAGCACGTCGGCTCGTGCCGCAGCGCGCCTTCCTGTGTCCCGCAGTCCCTCGCCCACGCCGCGATCGCCTGCAGCCGGGGGTCGGTGATCGACTGGGCGGCGCTGCCGGACAGGCCAGAGAACGTGGTGCTATGGATGGCAACACACCACGGGCAGGCATTTCCGAGCGAGACCGTCGCCGCAACGGCCTCCTTGGCCGTCCTGTCGACGTTGCTGGTTACGAGCAGGACCTCGCGCAGCATCAGCCAACTCGCGGTCAGTACTTCGGGGGCCGGGGAGTGCAGCGCCACAGACGGCGCCAGCACGCCGAACTCCCGCTCGACCTGCGCGTAGACGCGGCCTACGAGGCCACGGGCCGCGCGACGGCGAACTGGCGAGACGTACCGGACCTGAGTTAGCCCTAGCTGTCCGAGCAACGCCGTGATCGGCTTACTGCTCATCCGCCACTCCCTCAACCACTGGTGACCGGCACTAACGTATGTCCATCTGGGCGGAACGCTTACTCCACGCGCGCCGTCGCAGATGTTGGTGCGATGAGGGCGGGGGAGGGGCGCTTGCCATTGATCAAGTCGTCGCGCAGCACTCGCAGCACACGGTCCGGGCGCGCCAGCCCTGCGGGGGCAGTCCTTGAGGCCGATGACCTGAGCCGCGAGCAGGCCCGCCACGGTGTCGCCCAAACGACGGCCTGATCGGTGTTCGCCTGGCGCATACCGGACAACCCACCTCTCAGCCCCAACGGGCGTTATCGCCTCAGGCCAAGCATCCCTGCCACTAAGTGGCCACGCTTATCCGTTCTTGCCGAATGAGCGGCCCCGATAGGTTTAGCGCGGGTGGGGCCGGGTCCGCCGGCGCAGCATCCACGCCATCGCCACCGTCATCACGACGGCGAAAATCAGTTGGTCCACGTCCATGCTGTCCCACTGCCAGACGCTCACGATCTGCTCGACGCTCACGACCGGCTCATGAGCGCCGATGCTGAACAGCGCTACCACTTTGACCGGGGCGGTCGTGGCCAGGGCATACGCCTCCGACACGACGAGGGCAATCGCGACGCCGAGGGCCGGGCGGACATCGGTGACCAGCCAGGCCAGGGCCGGGATCGCGAGCAGCAGGAGGACGTCGGGCACGAGGCCCGCAGCCCGCCAGGGGCGGGGCCCGGGCGGAAGAGGACCGGCAGTGCCCGTGTCACGAGCATGGCTAGCAGGGGCACGCAGGCAAGGATCAGCCACGATCGCGGGGGGCGCCCGTCGCGCCGGGTGAGATGGACGAGCGCCAGCATCGCCAGCAGCAGGGGCGCCGCTGACATGAGCTCGTAAATCATCCACTGGAATGGCAGTTGGTGATTGACGGCTCCAACAGTCCAGTAGGAGTACCAGTAATAGGCGAGGACCGCCAGGCCGGCCGCCACGGTGGTTACCGTGAGCGTCCGGTGGCCGGCCCAGACAGCGAGGGCGGCCGCCGCGAGGAGGAGCCCGGCCAGTACCGGCGTCCCGTGCGCGCGGGTGAGGGAGCCGTGCATCAAGAACTGGGCCGACTCCCAGCTCAGGAAGAACTGGGCCGACTCCCAGCTGAGGTAGAGCGCGAGGCCAAGGACAACCGCCTGCCGCAGGCTGGTGGCGGGACCCGGCTGCCCGTTGCTGGCGCGGCGGGCGCGGGCACCGCCGGCCAGCAGCGACCAGGAGTCGCGGGCCGATGGCCAGTCCCGGCCATAAGGGGTGGCTTCCAGGAGGGTGGCGAGCATTTCCTCGCCCCGGTCCGCGCGGTAACCCGGCGGGTAGGCGCGCAGGAGCAGGCGGACGCGGCGTTCCAGGCGGCCCGGGGGGATGCGCGATTGCATGGTCACGCGGTCCTCGGCTTCCTGGCCAGGCGGCCGGCCTTGGACTTGGGCGCGATGACGAGGGCAGCCGCTTCCGCCATGCGCTGAGCTTCAGCGCGCAGCGCGGCGGAGCCGGATCCGGTCAGGCCGTACGTGCGGCGGACGCGGCCGGCCACGGTCTCCTCGCTGACGAGCTCCACGTGGCCCTCGGCGGTAAGCCGGTCCAGCGCCGTGTAGAGGGTGCCGGTGGCCAGGCGCACCCGGCCACCGGACAGTTCC
>JAICYD010000046.1 GCA_025934375.1 Streptosporangiaceae bacterium
CCAGTCCCCCCGAACCCCCCTGGGGAGGACTCCGTCCCCCCGGGCGGCTCCCCCGTTACCCCTCTGCCCTCCACGACGCGGGCAGCGGCGGAAGGGAACGGGGACGCGGGTCCCGTTGCGGATGAAGGGCCTGAGGAAGTTCTGGTTTCCGTTGAGGGGGTTTCCAAGACGTTCCAGGCGCGGGGCGGGAGCGTCCGGGCACTGCGGGACGTGAGCGTGTCGCTGCGGGCCGGGCAGACCCTGGGCCTGGTCGGGGAGTCCGGCAGCGGCAAGACGACGCTGGCCCGCATCCTGCTCGGGCTGACCGCGCCGGACCCCGGGGGGCGGGTCACCCTGGACGGGGCGGAGCTGGCCGCCACGCTGGCCAAGCGGCCGCTGGCGACGTTGCGCGACGTGCAGATCGTGTTCCAGAACCCGGACTCGGCGCTGAACCGGCGGGCGACGGTGCGCAGGCTGATCAGCCGGCCGCTGGCCAAGCTGTCCGGGCTGTCCGGGTCGGCGCTCGCCACGCGGCTGGCCGAGCTGGTTAGCTCGGTGCGGTTGGCGGAGCGGCACCTGCCCCTGAAGCCGGGGCAGCTGTCGGGGGGACTGAAGCAGCGGGTGGCGATCGCGCGGGCGTTCGCGGCCGGGCCGCGGGTCGTCGTGTGCGACGAGCCGACGTCCGCGCTCGACGTGTCGGTGCAGGCCGCGATCTTGAACCTGCTGGGTGACCTGCAGGCCGAGCGGCGTACGAGCTACGTGTTCATCTCCCATGACCTGGAGATCGTCCGCTACCTGGCGGACCAGATCGTCGTGCTGTACGCCGGGCGGGTGCTGGAGTCCGGGCCGGCGTCGGCGGTGTTCAGCGCCCCGCACCACCCCTACACCGAGGCCCTGCTGTCGGCGATGCCGGCGCTGCCCGGCGCGGGCGCGGCCGATGACCCGGCCGGCGCCCGGATCCAGCTGGCCGGCGAGCCTCCGTCCCTGTCGGATGCGATCAGTGGTTGCATCTTCCATGCGCGCTGCCCGCGGAAGCTGTCCAGCGGGATCTGCGAGAGCACCGAGCCGGGCCTGCTCGAAGGCGAGCCAGGTCACCTCATTCGCTGCCATATCCCCATCGGCGAGTTGCGGAACCTGCAGGCGTCTCCCGGGAGGACGATCCCCCGTAACCCCCAGGGGCAGGCAGGGCGTAACCGCTGAACGAATCACCTAGGAGAGGCCACCCGTGAAAGATGACCGACTAAGCAGCCTGCGCAAGGGACAGGGCGAGATAGCCAACCACGTCATCGACGAGTACGCGGCGGGGCGGATCTCGCGGCGCGACTTCATCCGGCGCGGCAGCGTCATCGGCCTGTCGGTCCCGCTGCTGGGCGCGATCGTCTCGGCGTGCTCGTCGAGCACCTCCTCGACCGGAGCGTCCGGGTCCCCCTCCGCGGGATCGTCGACTACGGCCGGGGGCGGAGCTCCGGGAGCGATGATCAAGGCCGGGATCTCGACCCCGACGGGGGCGATCAACCCGGTGACGGTCGCCGACCAGGGCGGGCTGGACATGCTCGCGCAGACCGGCGAGTACCTCTGCCTGTCCGGCCAGGACCTGAACCTGCAGCCGGTGCTGGCCGAGAGCTGGACGCCGAACGCGACGTCGGACGTGTGGACGTTCAAGATCCGCCAGGGCGTCAAGTTCCACGACGGCACGCCGCTGACCGCCGACGACGTCGTCTACACCTACAAGCTGCAGACCGACCCGAAGGGCAAGTCCGCCGCGCTGTCGGCGTTCGGCGGCGTGCTCACGCCGGACGGGGTGGTGAAGAAGGACGCCGCCACGGTCGAGTTCCACCTGTCGGCGCCGAACGGCAACTTCCCGTACCTGACCTCGTCCGACAACTACAACATGATCATCATCCCGAACAAGTACGACCCCGCGACGTGGGAGAAGTCGTTCATCGGGACCGGCCCGTTCAAGCTCGGCTCCTACACCACCAAGTCGGGGGCGTCGTTCACCCGCAACCAGGACTACTGGGGCACCAAGGCGCTGCCGTCGGGGACCCAGTTCACCTTCTACGACACCCAGGCGCCGTCCATCCTCGCGCTGACCAGCGGCTCGATCGACGTCCTGGGGCAGTTCTCGGTGGCCGGCGGGGAGCAGCTGCTGACTGGCAGCTACAACATCGTCAAGCTGAAGTCCAGCGCGCACCGCGAGCTGTCGATGCGCTGTGACCAGAAGCCGTTCAACGACCCGCGGGTGCGGCAGGCGATCGCGCTGTCGCTGAACCGGCCGGCGATCACGCAGGCGCTGTTCAAGGGGTACTCCGACGTGGGCAACGACAGCCCGTTCGCGCCGGTGTTCCCGTCCACGAACACCAGCGTGCCGCAGCGCGCCCAGGACGTCGCCAAGGCCAAGTCGCTGCTGGCGGCGGCCGGCTACCCCAACGGGTTCACCACCTCGCTGGTCACCGAGGACTCGCTGGAGATCCCGCAGTACGCGCAGATCGTCGTGCAGCAGGCGGCGGCGATCGGGGTGAAGATCAACCTGAAGGTGGAGGCGCAGTCGGCGTACTACGGCAAGGCGACATTCGGGCAATCCGACTGGCTGGACGGCACGATGAGCCTGGTCGACTATGGCCACCGGTCGGTGCCGAACGTTTTCCTCACCTCGCCACTGCAGACGACCAACGCCAAGACCGGCACCGGCTCGTGGAACGGGGCGCACTTCGCCAACGCGGCCTATGACAAACTGGTCGGGCAGTACATCGCGGCCAGCGACATCGGGACGCAGAAGTCACTGGCGGGCCAGATCGAGACGCTGCTGCTGGACCAGACGCCGATCATCTACGGCTACTTCTACAATTTCCTTACGGCGACCGCGCAGGGCGTCGGGGGCGTGTACCCGACCGCGATCGGGCACCTGTTCCTCAACAAGGCGACTAAGTAGGCAATGACGACCAGTGACCAGCCCCAGGCGGACCGGGGAACCCAGGGTGGTTCCACGGCGTCCGCCGCCCGGGGCCCGGCGATAAGCCACGAGCACCGGGACGTGACCGGCGGCTGGCTGCGGCCAGCGGTGTTCGGCGCGATGGACGGGCTGGTCACTAACGTCTCGCTCATCGCCGGGGTGGGCGGTGGCGGCGGCTCGCAGCACGCCATCGTCCTCACCGGCCTGGCGGGCCTGGCCGCGGGGGCGTTCTCGATGGCGGCCGGGGAGTTCGTCTCGGTGTCCTCGCAAAACGAGCTCGTCATGGCCGAAGTCGCCAAGGAGCGCCGCGAACTGGAGCACAACGCGGCCGTGGAGCAGGCCGAGCTGGTCGGCATGCTCCGCGCGCGCGGCATCTCGCCCGCCACCGCCCGGCAGGCGGCCGCGGAGATCTCCGCGCACCCGGACAAGGCGCTGGAAATCCACGCGATGGAAGAGCTTGGCGTCAACCCCCAGGAACTGCCGTCTCCGTTCGTGGCCGCCGGGGCGTCGCTGGCCTCGTTCGCCGTCGGGGCCGTCATCCCGTTGCTGCCATACCTGCTCGGAGCCAACGTCATGTGGCTGGCCCTGGGGCTGTCGGCACTGGCCGCCGTCGTGGGCGGCGGGCTGGTCGCCCGGTTGACCGAGCGACCGTTCTGGCGCGGGGCCGTGCGCCAGCTGGCCCTCGGCGCCGTCGCGGCCGGCTTCACGTACCTGATCGGCCTGGCCGTCGGCGGCCTAGCCTTATCTCCTGGGGGCTATAAACCAAGCCCCGAGGCGCCCGTCAACCCACTCTCCCCGCAGCGCGTGGGTTACCCGATGGTAAGGTGCCCCGTGGCCACCGTTAACCGTCCGCTGCGCGTCGCATTGCTGTCCTATCGCAGCAAGCCGCATTCCGGAGGCCAGGGCGTGTACGTACGGCACCTGAGCCGGGAGCTGGCCGCGCTGGGGCACCACGTGGAGGTGCTGTCCGGGCAGCCGTACCCGGTGCTGGACCCCGGTCCGGTGCTGCGCGAGGTGCCCAGCCTTGACCTGTACCGGGACGAGGACCCGTTCCGCACTCCCGCGCTGGCGGAATTCCGCGACTGGGCCGATGCGGTAGAAACAGTCATGATGTGGAGCGGCGCCTTCCCCGAGCCGCTGACGTTCAGCGTCCGCGCGCTGCGGGCGCTGCGCTCCCGGGTCGCCGACTTCGACATCGTGCACGACAACCAGGGCCTCGGCTACGGGATGCTCGGCGTGCGCGGCCTCGGGCTGCCGCTGGTGACCAGCATCCACCACCCGATCACCGTGGACCGGCGGCTGGACCTGGCCGGGCTGTCCTGGCCGCGGCGGCTGGCCAAGGGCCGCTGGTACGGGTTCGTCCGCATGCAGGGCCGGGTTGCCCGGCGGGCAGGTCCCCTGATCACCGTCTCGGAGTCGTCCAAGGCTGACATCTGCCGCGACTTCCGGGTGCCGCCGTCGGCCGTGCGCATCGTGCCGCTCGGCGTGGACACCCGGCGGTTTCGTCCATCCGGCGGCCCGCGCGCACGGGGGCGCATAGTCGCGGTGACCAGCGCGGACTCGCCGCTGAAGGGCCTCGGTGTCCTGCTGCGGGCACTGGCCAAGGTCGCCACTGAACGAGACGTCCATCTCGTCGTCGTGGGCACTCCCTCCGACGCCACGCGGGCGCTAGTCACCCAGTTGTCGCTCGCCGAGCGGGTCACCTTCTCCCCCGGCCTGTCCGACGATGACTACGCGGCGTTGCTAGCCAGCGCGGAGATCGGGGTCGTTCCGTCCCTGTATGAGGGTTTTTCGCTGCCCGCGGTGGAGCACATGGCCTCGGGGACCCCGCTGGTCGCCACGCGCGCCGGGGCGCTGCCGGAAGTGACCGGGGACGCGGCGCTGCTGGTCGCGCCGGGAGACCCCGAAGAGCTGGCGGCGACCCTGCGGCGGCTGCACGACTCGCCGGCGGAACGCGCCGCGTTCAGCGACCTGGCGTTGCGCCGGGTCAGCGAGCGATTCGCCTGGCCAGCGGTGGCCGCCGCGACGGCGGCGATCTACCGCGACGCGATCGACCACGGCAGCGGCCTGCGCAACCCTGCCCTCGCCAGGGGCACTTTCCCTCACAACGGAGCCACATGCTGACCGTCGACTTCAGCCGCTTCCCCATCATGCCCGGCGAGCGGCTGCTCGACCTTGGCTGCGGCGCCGGCCGCCACGCCTTCGAGGCCTACCGCCGGGGCGCCCGCGTCGTCGCCGCCGACCTCGACGCCGGCGAGCTGGCCGGGGTGAGCGCGATGCTCGGCGCCATGGCGCTGGAGGGTGAGGCCGGGCCGCCCGCGTCGGCGGCGGCGCTGCGGACGGACGGTACCCGGCTGCCGTTCGCCACCGGGTCGTTTGACAAGGTAATCGCGGCCGAGACCCTGGAGCACGTCCCCGATGACCAGCGCATGATGGACGAGGTCGCCCGGGTCCTGCGCCCCGGCGGCCTGGCCGCCGTCACCGTGCCGGCCTGGATGCCGGAGCGGGTCTGCTGGGCGCTGTCGCGGGAGTACCACGAGGTCCCCGGCGGGCACGTGCGGATCTACACCCGCGCCGAGCTGGCCGGGAAGCTGGCGCGCGCGGGCCTGGTCGTCACCGGCGGGCACCGCGCGCACGGGCTGCACGCCCCGTACTGGTGGCTGAAGTGCGCCGTTGGCGTGGGCAACAACGCGCACCCGGCCGTGCGCGGCTACCACAAGATGCTCGTCTGGGACATCATGCGCGGGCCGGCGCTCACCCGGTACACCGAGGCGGCGCTGAATCCCCTCATCGGCAAGAGCCTGGTCCTCTACGCCACCAAGGACCCCAAGTGAGCGAGGCCACCCCGGAGGGCGCCGATGGGCCGGCCCCAACCAGTCCCGGGGCGCTGAGCCCGGTCCCGGCCGCGATGCGGGAGACGGCGTCGGCGATCGCGGCGGCGCAGTTGCCCGGCGGCGCGATCCCCTGGCCTGACGGGCACGTGGACCCCTGGGACCACGTCGAGTGCGCGATGGCGTTGTCGGCTTGCGGCCTGACCCGGCAGGCGCGGCTCGCCTACCAGTGGATGCGCGAGGCTCAGCGAGCCGACGGCTCCTGGCCTCGCTCCTTCGGCGCCGCTCCCGTGCCGCCGGGTAACCAACCCGCCGCCGGGGCCGCCGGCCAGCTGGTCGCCACCGACCAGGCGGCTGAGTCTCACCATGCCGCTTACATCGCGGTCGGCGTGTGGCACGAGCTGCTGGTGTCCGGCGACCTGGGGTTCGCCATGTCGATGTGGCCGGTCGTGCGACGGGCGATTGACTGGGTGGTGGAGCTGCAGGCGCCCCGCGGCGAGATCGCCTGGGAGCGCGACGCCGCGGGCGTGCCCGGCGGGTTCGCGCTGCTTTCCGGGTGCGCCAGCAGCTTGCAGGCATTGCGCTGCGCGATCGCCCTGGCCGAGATGGCGGGCCAGCCCCAGCCGGACTGGGAGCTGGCCGCCGACCAGCTGGCCCACGTGGTCGCGTGCCATCCCGAGGCGTTCGCGGACAAGAGCCGGTGGGCGATGGACTGGTACTACCCCGTCCTCGGGGGTGCCCTGCGCGATGCGGCGGCCGCCGAGCACCTGGCCGCCAGCTGGGACACGTTCGTCGTGCGCGGGCTTGGCGTCCGCTGCGTCAGCGACCAGCCCTGGGTCACGGTCGCGGAGACCTGCGAGCTGGTCTTGTCACTGGAGGCGTGCGGACGGCGGGCCGACGCGCTGGAATTGCTCCAATCCGTGCAGTCGCAGCGCCATTCCGATGGGTCGTACTGGACCGGCTGGCAGTTCGTTAACGGGAAGCACTTCCCGAATGAGCGAAGCTCGTGGACCTCGGCCGCGGTGATCCTCGCGACAGACGCGCTGCACGGCTTCAGCCGCGGCGCGGGCATCTTCCGCGACATCCCCAGCGCGGGCAGTGCAATTACCAGCAGTGCCGCCATCAACAGTGCCGCCATCAACAGTGCCGCCATCAATAGTGGGGGCACCCGGGACGCGTTCGCCCACGGCGCCGATATCGCCGATGACGAATGGTTCGCCGCCAGCCGGTACCCCTCAGCCGACCCGGCCGCCTGCGGCTGCTTTCCCGCGCCCGCCTCCCGTTCCCGGTAACGTGCCGTCGGCGGTGCGCTCTAGCACGCGCAGGGAGCCGGCCTGGCGGACCTCGGTGAAGGCGCCGGAGGCGAGGGCCCGCTGGTAGACGCGGAACGGGGCCTGGCCTCCGTCGGCCGGGTCGGGGAAGACGTCGTGGATGGCGAGCGCGCCGCCGGGGGCGACCCAGGGCACCCAGCCCTCGTAATCTCGCTGGGCGGCAGCATCGGTGTGCCCGCCGTCGATGAACAGCATGCCCAGCGGCGTCCGCCACAGCCGGGCCACGGTCGCTGACCGGCCGACGATCGCGATCACGTCATCCTCCAGGCCAGCGGACACGAGCGTCGCCCGCAAGCGGGGCAGGGTGTCGATGCGCCCGGCCGCCGGATCGACCAGGCCAGGATCGTGATACTCCCAGCCCGGCTGGTGCTCCTCTGATCCGCGATGGTGGTCCACGGTGATGACCTGCTGCCCCGCGCCGCGCGCCCCGGCGGCCAGGTAGATCGCCGATTTCCCGCAGTAGCTGCCGACTTCAAGCACCGGGCCGACACTGGCGTAGGCGGCCGCCGTCTCGCACAGCGCCAGCCCTTCAGGGGCTGGCATGAACCCCGTGGCAGCCTCGGCCGCCCGCATAAGCTCCGCATCCACCCAGGCACGATATAGCCTGCCGGGCTGGCTGTGAGCGCCACGCGCGCCGCGCGCCTCCGCGATGACATGGCTTCCTACCGCGCGGAGGGGGCCGGCGATCGTCATCCAGCAGCGGACGGGAGGTTAAGAGAGGCCAGCGCGCTGCGGGCGAAGTTGGCGATGATCGCGGCGCCGTGGGGGACCGTGAGGATCGATTCCGGATGGAACTGCAGGCCGGTAACCGGGTGCACGGCGTGGCGCAGGCCCATCACCAGGCCGTCGCCGGCCAGGCGGGCGGTCACGAGCAAGTCCGGGGGCAGGGAGAGCTCGTCCACGGCCAGCGAGTGATACCGCGCGGCGGCGAAGTCCGGCGGCAGGCCAGCCAGGACTCCGCTGCCGTCGTGGCTGACCGGGCAGGCGTAACCATGCGCCGGGGACGCCGCGCGAACGATCCGGGCGCCGTAGGCCGCGGCGATCGCCTGGTGGCCGAGGCAGATGCCCAGCAAGGGGGTGGACGGGCCGCACTCCCGGACGACATCGACGCTGATCCCCGCCTCGGCCGGAGCGCAGGGACCGGGCGAGATGACGATTCCCGCCGGGCGCTGGGCGGCGATATCCGCCGCGGCGACCTCGTCGTTGCGGACGACGTCAACGGCGCAGCCCGTGCCGAGCAGCAGGTGAGCCAGGTTATACGTGAATGAATCGTAGTTGTCGACCAGTATTATCAATGGTCGACTGCATCGGTTGGGGACGGCGGGGAAAGCGGGCGCGGGCGTGAGGGGGGAGGTGCTGCCGGTGCGGTTGCCGGGGGCGGCGGGGACAGTGCTCGTCGGGCGGCTGGCCAGCGCCTCGCGGAGGCGGACGGTGACCGGGCCTACCTCCCAGGAGGCGCCGGGGGCATCGCGCGGGCGCTGCTCACCTGGCGCTACAGCCAGCGGCAGTTCCCCGGGGGCGGGGCCGGACAGGCTACGGGCCGCAATCACGTAGTGGACGGAGTTGGTGACGAAGACCTCAGACGCCTCGGCCAGGCGCGCCACGCTGAGCGGGGCTTCCCTGGCGGGGATGCCCCGCTCGGCGGCCAGCCGCAGGATCGCCGCGCGAGTGACGCCGGGCAGGAGCCGGCCATCCAGCGGCGGCGTGTGCAGGACGCCGCCGATGACCGCGAAGACGTTGGAGCGGTCGGTCTCCAGCACATCGCCGTTGGCGTCCACGAGCAGCAGGTGCTCGTCGGCGGCGGTGCCCGCCCGCGAAGTCAGCCACGACAAGAGGCGACGGTCGCGCCACTTGAGCGGGCCGATCCCACGGGGGACGACCACGGGACGCAGGGTTACCGCCGGCGCCGCCGGGGCGGTCGCCGCGACCTCGACAGTGACCTGGAGGGGCCCGCCGACCGGCCGGACCGACACGCGCAGCCGGCCGGATGGCCGCGAGGCCAGGCAGTCGGCAAGCTGGCCGCGCGACCCGGCGGGCAGCCGCTTTCCGTACAGCTCGATCGTGCTCGCCTCCAGCCGCGCCAGGTGCGCGGCCAGGTCGGCGACCCGGCCGTCGCGGACGAGCATGGACGTGAATACGCCGGCGGCCGGCCGGGGCCGCAACGCCGCGGGCACCGACGGGTGATCGGGCGCCTCCGCGCGGATCGCGGTGCCGAGGGCGGCTACCAGGGGGCCGGCTTTGACCAGGCACTCACGAAACTCGGCGTCCGGATCAGAGCGGGCGGTGATGCCGCCGCCCGCGCCGAGCCACACCGTGCCTCCCTCAAGCACCGTGCCTCCTTCAATCATTGGGTCGTCTTCAGCTCCGGAGGCACGGTGGAATTCGAAGGTGCGGATGGCGACGTTCAGTTCCAGGCCGGCGATGGGGCTGCGGTAGCCGATCGCCCCGGTGTAGGCCTCGCGCGGCACCGCTTCCAGCTCGTGGATTATCTCCAGGGCACGGACCTTGGGCGCGCCGGTTACCGAGCCGGGCGGGAACGTGGCGGCGATCAGCGCCGCGTCGCCGGCCCCGGGTGACAGTCGCCCGGTCACGTCCGAGACCAGGTGCCATACGCCGGGGTGCGGCTCGGCGCGCAGCAGGGCCGGGACCTCGATGCTGCCCGGAACGCTAACCCGGGAGAGGTCATTGCGCATCAGGTCGACGATCATCACGTTCTCGGCGCCGTCCTTGGCCGAGCGGGTGAGCTCCTCGCGGGACGCCCGGGCGGCGACGGCGCCGGGCGGGCGAGCGCGGGTGCCCTTGATCGGGGAGGACAGCACGCGGTCCCCGGTGCGCCGCACGAACAGCTCGGGCGACATGCTCGCCACCGCTGCCCCGTCCGGCAGCCGCAAGAACGCGGCGTACCGGGGATCCAGCCGGCTCGCGGCGGCGCAGAACGCGTCCAGGGGATCCCCGGAAAACGCGGCCTCCAGCCGCAGGCAGATGTTGGCCTGGAAGATGTCACCGGCCCGGATGTAGTCCACCGTCTTGCGGACGGCCTCGCGATGCTCGGCCGCCGCCGGGACCAGCCCGAACGGTCCGCACGAGAAGCCCCGCTCATGACCTTCGCCATAACGGGCCCGGCTGGCTATCTCGCCGAACCGCGCCTCGATGACCGCGGCCCGGTCCGGATCGGCCAGGGCCTCGAAGAACCACCGGCCGCTGGCCCGGTCCCGGCGCAGCACGTGATCGTAGTATCCCCACCAGGCGTCGGGCAGCCGCCGGGGGTCACCGGGCGCGGGCGGCACCGGCAGGAACCGGGGCGACGCCCCGTACCCGAGGTAGCCGATCCACCCGCCTCCGAAGCAGGCCGCGGGGGGCGGGGGAACGCGGCGGGGACCACTGGCTCGTTGCCGGGCCGGGGAAGGCGGTTCTTCGGCGGTGAAGGCGACCGGATCGCAGGTCACGCGCACGGGGTTGGCGGCGATGATGTCGCTCCCGCCCGTCCACGCGCCCAGCAACGCCACGGGGTGGGCGTCGGCGCGCAGCAGGCGGAGCACGTCCACCGCGCTCAGGTCCCACCTCAGCGGACGGGAGAATGCGATCAGCTCTTCATGCATGAGAACAACAGGTAACCCGACGTCCGGTAGCTGCGTCAATGCAGCATGACGCCATAAATGGGGTGTTCACCCCATGTGCGGGAGACAAGGCAGCGTCGTGGATCTGTGGCGTGCAACAAACACCGAGGTCGGCCGCTGAGACCGCTGTACCTGACCCCGGCCGGTCACGTCGCCGCGCCGGGCGGCTCAGTCGCCGATCAGGCCGTGGTTGGCGGCGAACAGGCTGGCTAGCGCCCGGTTCGCGGTTCCCGTCTTGGCGTAGATGTGCTCGACGTGGTGCCCGGCGGTCTTGCGGGAGATGACCAGCCGCTCGGCGATCTCCTGATTGGACAGGCCCTGGGCCAGCAGGCGCAGCACCTCGACCTCGCGGCGGGTCAGCCCGGCGGGCATCGCCTGGCGCCGGGTCGCCCGGTGCCCGGCGGCGACCAGGACGGCGGCGACGGCGTCGCCGTCCAGCCGCCCGGCGCGCACCTCGCCCTGGGCGTGCGAGGCCGCCTCCCCGGGGGTGCCGGCGGGCCGGTGCGGGCGCGGCTCAGTCCGGGAGCGGTAGAAGTCGGCGGCGGCGATCACGCGGCCCTCGGGTGAGAGCGCGTTGCCGGAAATCCCGCGCGGGTAGCCCGAGCCGTCGAGGCGCTCGTGATGCTGGATGGCGATCACCGCGAGGGGGGCCAGGGCCGGGGAGTAGGCGAGCATGCGTTCGGTGAGGTAGGGATGCAGCCGGACTCGCTCGGTCTCGCTGGCGCTGAGCGGCGCCTGCTTGTCCCAGATCGTGTTGGGGACGCCGAGCCGCCCCAGGTCGTGGACCAGCCCCGCCCGACGGATCAGCGTGGCGGCCGCCTCGCCGAGCCCCATGATCCGGGCGGCCTCGCCGGCGAGGTCGGCCACGCCGCGGGAGTGGCCGATGGTGTAGGGGGACTTCACGTCGGTGAAGTCGGCGATCGCGGCGAGGGCGGCGTCGAGCTCGGGCCCGCGCAGGGGCAGCGGCGCGGTCGTCACTGGGGTCACCGGCTCGGCGGCGATGACGGCTTCCCAGGTGCTGGTCTGGTCCAGGTCGGTGAACAGGTCCTCCGCCCCGCCGGCGAAGGCGTCGACCACCGCCGGGTCGAACTGCGTCCCGCTGCGCTCCCGGGCGACGGCGACCGCCGCGGCGGTCCCGCCGGCCCGGTGGAAGACCTCAACCACGTCGGCGAGGTTGATCAGCCGGGAGGCGAGCAGGATCTGCTCGCCGCGAGCCCCTTTCGGGGTGCCCCGGCCGTCCCAGCGCTCAAAGGTCTGCTCCACGGTGTCGCGCACCCGCTGGCCCAGCCCCAGCCGCTGGGCGAGGTCGTCGGCGGCGAGCCAGTGGTTGTCCAGGATCTGGGCGGCGGCGTGGCGCCCGTCGGTGGCGAAGGCCGGCCCGAGCCGGACCCGCTCGGGCACGGGGCGCCCGGCGCCCAGGTGGCGGAGCATGAACGCCGGCCCGGACAGGGGCGTGCGGAAGTCGACGCGGCGGAAGTCGGCCTTCAGGGCCAGGTCATCGCCGAACCACTTCGCCTGCTCGTACGCGTCCACGTGGCAGCCAACCCACGCCAGCAGCGCGGCGTAGTAGACGGCGGCGCGGTCTTCCTCGGAAAGCCCCATGCGCTCGGCGAGCCGCACCGACAGCACGCACTGGCGCAGCACGTGCTCCATCGGCTGCCCCATGCCCAGATCGGTGGCCAGCGACAAGACGGCGAGGAGCTCGGCTAGCCGGACGTTCGAGCGGGCCGCGATGTGCGTCATGACACCGTGATAACACGCGGTTGAGGGTGGCCAGCGCAAGCCGGGCGGCGGGCTTGGCGATCAGCTCGGGATACGGGACCTCGCTGCGGCATATCTTCCCGAACGCGCGCCAGCCCTTGGGCGTGCCCAGCCCCCGGTGGAAGGTCCCCGTGTGCCGGGTGAACGCGGTGAGCAGCACGCGGCTGGCGCGCATCTCAGCGCCGAGGCCTTGCTCGATGGCCGTCGGATAGGCGTCGAGCGCTGCCCCGGTGGCCTGCGGCGATTCGGCCATGCTGGCCTTGGCCGCGATCTCGCCGGCCAGCGCCCCCGACCGCAGCGCGAAGCTGATCCCCTCGCGGGTCCACGGCTCAAGCAAGCCCGCGGCGTCCCCGGCGACGATGACCCGTCCCGATCGCAAGGCGGAATCGGCCGAACGACACCGGGTCAGGTGCCCGGAGTCCCGGATCACCGGATCCCGGGCCAGGCCCAGGCGGTCGGTGAACTCGCGCAGGTAATCGCGGGTGGCGTCACCTTGCTTGCCGGGGGTGCCGGTGCCCGCCCGGGACGCGATGACGCCGACGGTGAGGCGGTCGCCCTTGGGGAAGACCCACCCGTAGGACGCGGGGATCCATCCCCAGTCCAGGAGGATGCGCCCGGCCCATTGCCGTTGCCGGGCCGCGGAGGGGGCGATCTCCAGCTCCAGGCCGAGGTCGACCTGCTCGAAGGTGACGCCGACGTGCCGGGCGGTGACCCCGGAGGAACCGTCAGCGCCGATGATCACGCGGGCGGTGACGGTGGTGCCGTCGGCGAGCCGGGCGTACGCGTGGCCGGGCTCTTGGCCGATCGCGCGGACGGCGGCCTTCTGGCGGACCCGCGCGCCGGCGTCCAGCGCCCGGTCCAGCAGCGCGGCGTCGAACTCCTCGCGCATGACCATGGCCAGCAGCGGCCGGGCGTCCGTGCGGGTGAACTCCCGGCCGCCGCGCAGCGTGAAGGTGGCGGTGGTGATCTCGTCACGGGCAGGCAGGCTGGACAGGTCTTTCACGGCGGTCAGGGAGGCCCCGACCAGGCCGCCGCCGCAGGTCTTGTACCGGGGATGCTCGGCGCGTTCCACGATGAGCGTCCGCGCCCCGGCGCCGGCGGCCGCGTGCGCGGCCGACAGCCCGGCCGGGCCGCCCCCGATGACCGCGACATCCCACTCAGCCTGCGTCTGCACGCGAGCAAGGGTACCGGCCCTAGGGCCGGGTGAGCTGCCCGAGGAACAACGGTAGCCCGGAGTTGGTCTCCACGACCGCGAACAGGAACGGCCGGTCGGCGGTGAATACCACCCGTTTGGCCGGCGGGCGGATCATGGCCTTGCTCTGCAGCATGACGACGGAGGTGGCCGCGGCGGCCTCGGTGCCCTCCTCGTCGACGTCGATGAACGCCTTGTGCACGACCTCGCTGATAGCGACCGGCGCGTCGGTGATGCCGCTGAAGTCCGCGTTGCGGCCGAACGCGCGGTCCACGCCCATCTGGCGCAGCGTCTGCCCGAGCCGGGAGGCGACCTCGATCCGGAACCTCGGCAGCCGCAGGTCCACCTGGTACTTCTCGCGGTCGGCGAGCAGCCGCCCGAGCACGGCGGGCACGCCGCCGAGGTCG
This sequence comes from Streptosporangiaceae bacterium, assembly GCA_025934375.1. Lineage (GTDB taxonomy): Bacteria > Actinomycetota > Actinomycetes > Streptosporangiales > Streptosporangiaceae > Trebonia. Next base: position 14,072 of record JAICYD010000046.1, read on the forward strand.
GCGAGCGGGAATCGCGACAGCGGGCCGTCAGGCAGCACGATGGCCATCGCCAGCGGCCCGTTCTTGTAGGGCAGCAGGACCGCCTGGTAGCCGTCGCCACGGGCGTAGTCCAGGGTGGCTTCCAGGTGCATCATGTCGGCGGGGGACGGGCCGGTGCGCTCGGGATAGAAGGACTCTTTGCGGGTGCGCGGCCGGGGGAACTCGTGCTGCCAGCGGGCCTTCAGGTAGATGGCGTTGACGAGGACGAGGCGGGTGAGCTCGTCGATCAGCCCCGCGGGGATGAGGTCCCTGATCTTGCCGGCTGTCTGCTCATCCACGGCCCCGTTGACCGCCGCGCGGGCCGACTCTGGCTGACCCGCGAAATCGACCCGCTGGACGGTGACCGGCTGGTCCAGGAATTCCTTGCGGACCGGCAGGGCCAGGTCGAGCCACGCCGAGTTCACCACGTTGAGGATGAGGTCGGGGCGGGTGGGAATGGCCGTCAGCTGGAGTTGCGCCTCGCGGGCGGCCTCGCGGCCGGGCAGGTGCAGCGCCTGGGCCAGCTCGGCGGCCGTCTCGCCGCGCGCGCCGATGAGCGCCATCCGCAGCGCCGCCGCGATCGACGCCGGGGAGAACACCAGGTTCCCCGGCCCGGCCAGCACCTTGTACAGGTCGGTGCCGAAGGCGGCGTCCGACGCCGCCAGCTCCGCGGTCTTCATCGCTCCTCCTGCCGGACCTCGCCGTTATCTTTTGAGTACCGCCAGCCTAGTCAGGGCGTTCTCGAGTACTTCGGGGCGCTTGCAGAAGGCGAAGCGAACCTGGGTGCGGCCGGCTTCCTTGTCGTCGTAGAAGACCGCGCTGGGGATCGCGACGACGCCGGCCCGGTCCGGGAGGCTCAGGCAGAAGTCGATGCCGTCCCGCTCTCCCAGCGACGTGATGTCGGTGGTGACGAAGTACGTCCCGTCGCAGGGGTAGACGTCGAAGCCGATCTCCGCCAGCCCCGCGCTCAGCAGGTCGCGTTTGGCCTTCAGGTCAGCGGCGAACTCGTCGTAGTACGCGTCGGGCAGGTCGAGGGCGTCGGCGATCGCGAACTGCAGCGGGCCGCTGGCCACGAAGGTGAGGAACTGCTTGGCGGTCCGCACCGCCGCGACCAGCTCCGGTGTCCCGGTCACCCAGCCGACCTTCCACCCGGTGAACCCGAAGGTCTTGCCGCCCGAGCTGATCGTCACCGTGCGCTCGCGCATGCCCGCGATCGTGGCCATGGGGATGTGGGGGACGTCATAGACCAGGTGCTCGTAGACCTCGTCGGTGATGACGAGCAGGTCATGCTCGATCGCGATCCGCGCGATGGCCTCGGTCTCCGCGCGGGTGAGGACCATCCCGGTGGGGTTGTGCGGGGTGTTGATCAGCAAGAGCCGGGTGCGGGCGGTGATCTTGCCCTTCAGCTCCTCCAGGTCCGGGCGAAAGGCGGGGGGACGCAGGGTCAGCCCGACGCGGGTGCCGCCCGCCATCGCGATGTTGGCGGCGTAGGAGTCGTAGAACGGCTCCAGCGCGATGACCTCATCGCCCGGCTCGACGAGGGCGAAGATCGCCGCCGCGATGGCCTCGGTGGCGCCCGCGGTGACGAGGACCTCGGTGTCCGGGTCGTGCGCGAGGCCGTAGAAACGCTCCTGGTGCCGGGTGATCGCGTGCCGCAGCGGCGGGACGCCGGGCAGCGGCGGGTACTGGTTGCCCTCGCCGTTGCTGATGGCGTCGATGGCGCGCTGAGCGACGGACGCCGGCCCGTCGGTGTCCGGGAACCCCTGGCCGAGGTTGACCGATCCGGTGGCGAGCGCGCGAGCGGACATCTCGGTGAAGATGGTGGTGCCGAGCCCGTCGAGCCGCCGGCTGAGCAGAGGTCGTTTCACGTCCTCCATGAGATCACGATTGTGCTCCCAGTGTGGAGCGCGGTTAATGGAGCGCGGCTTGGTGTGTAGCCGTACTGGAAATACTGTGACCTCATGCGCATCGCCTTGTGCCAGATCCCAGTCAGCCCTGATCGTTATGTGAACCTTTCCCGGGTGAAGGGGGCGCTGGCCCAGGCGGCCGCGGGTGGCGCCGACCTGGCGGTGTTCCCGGAGGCGACGATGGTGCGGTTCGGGGAGGACCTCGCCGCGGTGGCCGAGCCGCTGGACGGGCCGTTCTGCTCGGAGCTGGCGGCGGCGTGCGCCGCTTCCGGCGTGGCCGCCGTGGTGGGCGTCTTCGAGCCCGCCGGCGGCGCGGAGCATGATCGGCGGGTGTTCAACACGGCGGTCGCGTTCTCGGCGGCGGGCGCGCGGGTCGCCGCGTACCGGAAGCTGCACCTGTATGACGCGCTCGGGCAACTGGAGTCCGAGACGGTCGCCGCCGGCTCCGATGTCATGGTCACGTCGCTGGCGGGCGCCGACGTGGGCCTGCAGATCTGCTACGACGTCCGCTTCCCGGAGCTGACCCGGGCGCTCGCGGTGGCCGGCGCGCGCCTGGTGACGGTCAGCGCCGCCTGGGCAACGGGGCTGTTCAAGGAAGAGCACTGGGTGACGCTGCTGCGCGCCCGCGCCATCGAGAACACCTTGTGGATCGCCGCCGTCGACCAGGTCCCCGACCCGGACGCCAAGCCAACCCGCGCCCCGGCCGGCGTCGGCCGCAGCCTGCTCATCGACCCAATGGGGGTTGTCCGCTGCGACCTGGGCCCCTCGGCCGGCGTGGTCGTCGCCGAGGCGGACCTGGCCCAGGTGGACTCCGTTCGCACGGTGCTTCCATCGCTGGCCAACCGCCGCGCGGATGTGTTCGGCTTCGGCCCGCTGATCACCGGCGAGCGGGGCTAGCCGCTGGGGCCGGTCGCGGGGAGGCGCTCGTAGGCGGTCACCGCCTTCTGGAAGGCGGACAGCGCGGCCGGGTGGCTCGCGAGGCGAATGTTGTGGCCGGTCACGTCGAACCAGACGACGCCGATCATGCCGTGCGCCTGGGCGCCGGAGAACACGTCGGTGATCCGCGCGGCCGGGACATGGGGGCCGATGCCCACCTCGGCGACTATCACTGGCTTGCTGGTGAGGCGGTGGACCGCGGTGAGCGTCGCGCCGTACAGCTGGGGGAACCGGACCGTGGTGTTGAAGTAGTGGCCGTCGATGCCCGCCCAGGTCACGTACGCGTTGCCCGGCCACCACTGGTCGATGGTGGTCACCTGCTTGCTACCGGTCACGTTCACCACCCACAGCCAGATCACGTTACGCGCGCCGGTGGCGGTGAAGACGTCATGGATGTGCCGCCACGCCCGGATGAACGTGGCCGGGGTGGTGTGCTGGTATCCCCAGCCGTACCAGTTGCCGTTCATCTCGTGGCCGAAGGCGATGATGACCGGGGACTGGTAGCCGCGCACGGCGCGCGCGTAGGACCTCAGGTAGGAGTCGTAGCCGCCGGCCGCGACCGTCGCGAGGCTGACGTCGCGCGGTTCGACCTGCGCCATCGGCATCGCGCCGTGGGCGCGGGCCGATCGCGCGAACTGCAGCTGGAACGGCTCCCACCAGCTGCTGTAGTAGACCGCGATGTTAGGGCGGGTGCCGGTCAGGCTCGCGAAGCTGGTCATCCCCGAGTAGGTGCCGGGCGAGGTGGGCACGTAGGCGCCCAGGTAGTTCATCGGCGGCGGGGACGGCCGGGCGGCGGGGCGGGCGAGCCCGGCTCCCTTCCCGGACGGCGCCGGGACGTTCACCGGGTGCTTGTCGCGCTCGAAGTGCAGCCCGGCGACGCCGGCGACCAGCGTGGCGGCCAGGAGCGCGACCCCGTTGACGGCGAGGATGGCCGCGCGCCGGCCCGCCAGGCTCATTGGGTGATCTCCTTGACGGCCGTCCGCACGTAGTTCCGGCGCGAGGCCACCATCATCCAGGTGACCAGGGACGCGAAAAGCGCGGCGACCAGCATGAGCACGTAGTTCGCGGCCCCGTAGCGCGTCATCCGCCACAGCGATAGCAGCACCCAGGCGGCGCACGTGGGAACGTTCCACAACGCCACGCCGATCCACACCCGCTTGGTTCCCGCCTTGCGCCGCACCTCGCCGGTCGCCTGCCATCCCAGGCGCTTGCCGCGGACGAGGTCAAGCAGGCAGAACAGGTGCGCCCAGCCGTACAGCGCCTTGGCCATGAACGCGGACGGGCCGAACCGGCAGCGGTGCCAGGCGGGGAAGACGGCCAGGTTGTAGACGAGGGACGGCAGGATGAGCAGGTAGTTGATGAGCCGCACCCGGTCGGGCATGAAGATCAGCAGCGTCAGCGGGATGGCCGGCGTGACCAGCGTGAAGATCGCCGTGTGTATGTAGTAGCAGAAGCCGGACAAGTAGCAGAGCCGGGTCCGCAGCCGCATTTTCGCGCTCCAGAACTTGCGCGAGGTGAGCAGCGACATCGACCCCAGGCACCAGCGGTATTGCTGGCTGATGAAGGAATCCGGATCCGAGGGGCACAGGCCCGTCGCGAGGGGGACGGGGATGTAGCGCAGGCCCCAGCCGGCCCGGCGTAGCTCAAAGCCGGTGTGCACGTCCTCGGAGTGCTCGATCAGCGAGCTCCCGCCGTTGGCGGCGAGCGCTTCGCGGCGGTAGATGGCGCAGCTCCCCACGCAGATCGCGCCGTCGTGGTGGTCCCGGGAGACCTGAACGAGCCGGTAGAACAGTTCCTGCACCGCGCCGGCGCCGCGCTCGGTCCAGGACTGGCGTCGGTGGGTGCGAAAGTACTGAGGCGATTGCACGATGCCGAGGCTGGGCTGGGCGTCGAAGTACGGCAGCATCTCGGCCGCCAGGTCGGCGCGCGGCGCGAAGTCGGCGTCGAAGATCGCGATGAACTCCCCCGAGGAGATGCCGAACGCGTGGCGCAGGTTGCCGGCCTTCTTGAACCAGCCCCGGTTGGGCCGGACCACGTACATGAACCCGAATTCGCTCGCCACCGCCGCCGACTGTGCGCTGGCGCCGTCGTCGAGTACGTAGGGAATGACGTCACCCGGGTAGGCGAGCGCGAGCTCCCGGACATGCGTCCAGGTATTGCGAAGCACCTCGGGATGCTCCCCGCAGATGGGCAGGAAGATGTCAAGGCTCGGGTACCGCGCCGGCCGCCAGGAGGTAACGAGGCGCCGGTGGCGCGACATGTCAAAGCCACATGTCGAGAAATTGACGCATAGCGAGATCAGGTAGTACAAAAGCGTGAATATGAGCATCGGCCCGAAGATGATGAATAGCACCCACATGTTGCCCACGAACCTGAGCTGGCTGACCAGCAGCGCGCCGAAGCTGAACAATGAGGCGTGCGTCAGGAGGCTCACGTTCCGGTCCGCGTAGCGCGCCTTCTCAGCGTCCGCGGGCGGCTGCGGGAGAACTGGCAGGCCTGGAGCCTGGTTGCGCCTTCGGCTGGTAGGCCCAGACGGTGAATTGCCCGACTCCGAAACTGTCCCAATATGGAGCTTCGGCGATGACATGATAATCCCCACTTTGATGGATTGCCTTGGTAACGATGGAATCGACACCGGCGGTGTCGCCGAAATCAAGCACTACCAGGGAGAAGTAGTGATCCAAGACAGCGGCCCGCCATGCGGGCACGCCGACGAGCTGCCGGGTTGAGCCACGCGGGGTATAGGTGAAGTACCAGGTATTCGACCATCGTTGCCAGGGGATCTCGCCCTGGAGGTAATAGGCGGGTACGTCATAGTCCTCGGCGAGGTAGTTCCCGGGATGGACCCGCGTCAGCGGCCCGAGGATCTTGGTGACCAGTGTGGTATTCGGCCATTCCTGGAAGAAGGCCGCCCCTTGCGCGCGGCCCATGAAGCCAGACGGGACAAGCGCGCAGCAGACGCCGGCGCCCGCCAGAGCGCGCGCTGACCGCCGCCGGCTGGCCCGGAGCAGCCGGGCGAGCAGGTAACCGGCCGCCACGGCGGCGAACCACGCGCCGAAGTCAACGTGCTTGGACAGCGACGTGGTGGTGTGGATGCGCGCCTGGTTCGCGGTGACGAGCACGCCGGCGGCGGCCAGCACCGCCAGGCGGATGGCCGCCACCCGGTCACCGCGAGAGCGCATCGGCGCCGTGATGGCGGCGACCAGGGCGAGGGCGGCGACGATGCCGATCCACCGGACCGAGTCGGTCACCACCACCAGGGGCGGGCTCTGGCCGGCCGCGCGGGCGAGGGTCGTGGACATGACCCCGGTGAGGTAGCGCGACCCGGCGATCGTCAAGAGCAGGCCGAGCGTTGAGGTCACCGCCACGATGAAGTAGCCGCCACGGGAGAAGGCCTGCTTGGGGCCGCGCCTTTCGGCGATGGTGGTCAGCAGGAGCCCGGCGACCACCGGGTCGAACAGCGCGCTGGCGTACTTGGTCGCGTTCGCGAGCACGAGCATCGCGGCCGCGCCCAGCACCCAGGCGCCGGGCTCGTCTCGCTGGCCCGCCGCGACCGCGGCCCAGGCGGCCGCCGCGAGGAGAAACAGGGACATGGCGTCGAAGGTGGCGAACGCGCCCAGGTACTGGGTGGAGCCGACCGTGGCGAACAGCGCCGCCGCGAAGAAGGCCGCCGGCCGCCCGGCCAGCCGCGTGGTCGTGGCCCACAGGAAGGACGTCGCCCCCAGCATGAAGCCCAGGGACAGGATCCGCGCGGCCGCGAGGCCGCCGAGGTCGCTGGCGAGGGCGGCCAGCGGGGGGTAGATGACGGGCGCGCCGGACAGGTACGTGGAGTAGGCGGGCACCGGCGTCCCGGTCAGCAGGTGCGCGATCTCGACGTGACCCGCGTACAGGTAGGTGGCCTCGTCGAGGAACGCCGTGTTCGACCAGACCAGCCGCAGTGACAAGACCGCCTGAAGCGTCAGTACGCAGATGAGGCCGATCGTCGCCAGGGACGGCCCCGGCCGCTGCGCGACCGGGCCGCGACTAGCCCGGGGAGCATGCTCCGCGACCGCACCCCCGGGCTGACGCTCTAGCAGGGCGCCCGCCCCGGGCAGGGGTTGTCCACTCACGTGCTTACCTCCCACGGACCGCTTGTCAGCGCTCAGCGTGCCTTTCGCGGGGGAGGCACACGTCACCTATCTCGGGTTCTTTGTGATCCGGCAGACACGGAGAGTATCGAAGCGAGGACGCCCGCGGCCACGTTTCCCGGCACCACGGAGTGAGATCTTTATAACTTTACGTAACCAAACCGGGGAGCGGCCTGCCTGCTGACGGCAGAGCGCGCGCTCAGCCCTCGCGGGCGACCTGGAAGGCGGCGAAGGACTGGGCGGTGGCCATCAACTCGATGACGTTGACGTTGACGTGCGGCGGCAGGCTCGCGGCCCAGTACACCGACTCGGCGATGTCGGCGGCCGTCAGCGGCTGCATGCCGGTGTAGACAGCGTCCGCCCGCGCCTTGTCCCCATGAAACCGCACGGTGGAAAACTCCGTGTCGGCCAGGCCGGGCTCGACGCAGGTGACTCGCACCCCGGTGCCGTGCAGGTCACTGCGCAGGCCGAGGCTGAACTGGTGGACGAACGCCTTGCTGCCGCCGTAGGCGTTGCCTCCCGGGTAGGGGTAGCCGCCGGCGACCGAGCCGAGGTTGATCACGTGCCCCTTACGGCGGGCGACCATGCCGGGCAGGACCGCGCGGGTGACGTAGGCCAGGCCCTTGCAGTTCGTGTCAACCATCTGGTCCCAGTCATCCAGGTCAGCCGCCTGCGCAAGATCCTGGCCGAGGGCCAGGCCGGCGTTGTTCACCAGGACGTCGACCTCGGCGAACTCCGCGGGAAGGTCACTGACGGCGGCGAAGACCGCGGCGCGGTCGCGGACGTCCAGCGTGACCGGAAGGACGCTGGACCCTAGCTCGCCGGCCAGGTCCTTCAGTCGCTCGGCGCGCCGGGCGCTGGCGATGACCCGCGCGCCGCTGGCGGCGAACCGGCGCGCGATCGCCGCGCCGAAGCCACTGCTCGCGCCGGTGACGAAAACGGTACTGGGCTGGATGCTGGTCATGCCGACAACCCTAGCCGCGGATCGGGGACTGCCAGAGCGTCGGTACCGTGGCGGTCGACGTGGCGGTGAACCCGGCCCCGGTGAGCGTTGAGCCGGCGGATGCCAGGGCGGTGATCTCCTGGACGCCCGGGCCGGACAGGCCGTTGCCAGCGGGCGCGACGGCCATCCACGCGCCGCCGTTGCCGGGGCCATGGTTCCAGATGACCACGTCCTGGTTGCCCGGCAGGCCGAACGTCCCGATCGCGGTGAAGCCCGCGCCGGCCGCCGTGAGGCCGCTGATCGCGAGGGTGCCAGCCTGGCTGGGAGCCGGCAGCGGGCTCTCTTCCCACGTGGCCCCGCCGTCCGCGGAGATCGCCGCGAACGGGAGCCGGGCCCCGGATGCGGCCAGCGCGGTCCCCGCCGCGACGACCGTGGCCCCGTTCGCGGCCACGTACTGCAAGACCGCCCGCGTGGCGGATGCGGGGAGGGCCAAGGTCACTTGCCGCCAGATCATCCCGTTCGGGGAGACCCAGGCCGCCGGGCGGGCACCGGAAGACCCGGCGGCGACGAAGCCGCGGGCCATCGCGGTGACCGCCATGAGCTGGCTGTCGCCGCCGGTTAGCGAGACCACCGCCGGGTGCCACCCGGCCAGCCCGGCGGAGTACCAGGCCATTGCGGTCGAGTGGGCGCCGCTCGCCTGCCATCCGACGATCGCGTAGCCGCCGGCCCGGCCCGCCGCGACCGAGGAGGTGACCAGGTCGTTGCCGGCCAAGGCGGTTCCGCCGTCCTCGGTCGTCCAGTGCCGCCCACCGTCAGCCGAGCCGACGACCACGGGGTGGCCGGGGGCCAGCGAGGCCGCCCCGCCTACGGCCACCCATCCGGCGCGGCCATCGGCCACCCCGGTGACCTGCTGATCGCCGGCGCGGTTGAAGGTCGCGGCGGTGGCGCCGACGCCGCGCGCCCAGGTGGACCCGCCGTCCGGGGACGACCACAGCGCCGGGAACCCGTCCGCGCTGCCCCCGGCCACCTGCGTGGCCCCGGACGCGGCGATCGAGTTGACCGCTACCTCAGCCTGGCGCACGCCGGCGATCCCGGCCAGGCTGGCCTGGACCGGCCCGCCCTTCGAGCCGATCAGCGTCATGACCGGGTACTGCGCCGTTAGGCCGCCGCCGGTGCCGTTGCTGACCGCCACCGCGGCCTGTCCGGCCGCGGTGAGCGCGGCGCCGCTCACCCGCTGGCTCGCTGACGCGCCGAAGGTGTTCGTCCCGAGCCAGGTAGTCCCGTTCGCCGACAGGAACGCGAAGAGGAAGCCGCGCGCGCTGCCCTCGACAACCGCGCCGCCCGGACCGCCGGTCACCTGGCCAATGGCCAGCGGCGCGCCGTCCGTCGTCTTGATGGTCGCGGACTGCCGCCAGGCCGTGCCATCGGCCGAGGTATAGACGTTGGCCCCGGTGGTCCCGCTGACCACAGCCGGTCGGACGGCAACGAACCCGTTGCCCAACTGGGCCAGGCCGGCGATCGCCCCGCCGCCGTTGTTGGCGGCGGCGGGGATCAAGGCTGGTGTCCACGTCGTGCCGCCGTCCGCGGACCGCCACGCGGCCGACGACTGCGTGCCCCCCGTGGTCGTCACGGTGCCCGCGAGCACGATCACCGTGCCGCTGGCGGCCACGCGGGTGATCCCGGTGACCCGCGTCCCGGCGGCTACGGGGAGGCTCAGCTGCGGCCCGGCCAGCCGGCGCCAGACGGTTCCCGTGGCTGACAGCCACAGGACCGGCGCCGCCGAGTTGCCGACGGCCGTTTGCCCGGTGGCGATGAACCCGGTCCCGGCGGCGGTAACCGCCGTGACCTGATCGCCCGGCTGCTGCGGCAGGCCCGGGCCAACCAGCCATGATTGCCCGTCCGAGCTGGTGAAGGTGAAGCCCGTGCCGATTGCCACCCAGCCGGCGGGGCCGCCGGTCACCAGCCTGGGCGTCGCCTGCGGGGGCGGGGCGATCCCGCCGGCGCCATGGACAGTGCCCAGTTGCCATGCGTTGCCGTTGTTGCTGGAGTGAAGGAAGAGGGCACGGCCGATGCTGCCTCCGGACTGGCCGCCTACGGCGACGACCTGGCTGCCGAAGGTGGCCACCGTGCCCAGGGTCACGCGAGTGCCCCGCCCGGCCTGGGCGGCGGATCCCGCGAAGTCGGCGGTCGCGATCCGGGCGGGCGGGAACCCCGCCGACAGCTGCGACGGCGCGAGGCCGCCGGACCCGTTGTTGGCCCCGGCGGCCACGACGACCGCGACCCCCACGGCGATCGCCACCATGATCGGGATCGCCAGGCCGGTCACCAGGTTGCGGGATCGCATGGTGCGCAGGATTTCCTGGCCGAAGGCGGTGCCCGGGCGCCGCGGGTCGGACCGGAACGGCGGCATGCGCAGCCGCCGCAGCCCAGCGTCCTCGCCATCGAGGCCGTCGAGGCCGCCGGGGGCGTCGCGGCGGTCGAGGGTGTCGCGGCCGCCGGGGGCGCGCGAGCGGCCACGCGGCCCGGAGTCCGTGGGGAACTGGCCGGCCGACGGCATGGGCCCGGAAACCACGCGGCCAGGAACGACGCCGCCCAGGCCCGCGCCGGCGGGCATCGGGCCGGATGCGGTGAGCTGCTCCGCGCGCCGTGGCCGGGCCGCCAGGAAGTCGGCGGGCGGCGCGACCGGCGCCATCGGCGCGCCGGTGGAGATGGTGGGCGTGAAGCGCAGGGTTAGCGGCTGCGGGCCGGCCGTCTGGCGCGGAGCCGCATCCCAGGGCGGGATGCCGGAGTCACGCGGGCTGGCGAAACCGCCGGAGTCACGCGGGGCGGCGTGGCCACCAGAGTCCCGCGCAGCCGGGAAGCCCCCGGAGCGGCGCGGGGCAGCCGGGAAGCTACCAGAGTTACGCGCAGCCGGGAAGCCCCCGGAATCGCGCGGGGCGGCGGGGAAGCTGCCGGAGTGGCGCGGGCCCGCGAAGCCACCGGAGTTACGCCCGGCGGGGAAGGCACCGGAGTCCCGCGGAGCGGCCGCGAAGCCACCGGAGTTACGCCCGGCGGGGAAGCCGCCGGAGTCCCGCGGAGCGGCCGCGAAGCCACCGGAATTCCTCGCGCCGGCGCCTCCGGGGGCTTGCGGGGGCCGCGTGTATCCCGAGTCACGGACACCCGGGAATCCTCCGGAGGCACGCACGTCGGGGTACGCCTCTGGATAGGGGTGCTCGCCCAGTTGCGGCGCGCCCTGCAACCCGCCCGGATCAGGAGCGGCGGGAAGCTCGGCCGGGTACCGCGCGATGGGTTGTCCGCCCGGGCCACGCGGCCCCGGGAAGCCTCCGGAATCGCGCGGGCCACGGAACTCGCCGGAATGGCGGGGACCGGGGGGCCGGCCGGGATCCCTCGGGCCGGGGGACCCGCCGGAGTGACGTCCGCCTGAATACCCGCCAGGATCACGGCGCGCGGGGGACCCGCCTGGGTCACGGCGCGCCGGATACCCGCCCTGGCCAGGTGCAGCCGGGAAGGAACCGGAGTCGCGGCGGGCCGGGAAGGCGCCTGAGTTGCGAGCTGGAAACCCGCCGGTGTCATGAGCCTGGCGGTAGCCGCCGTAGTCAGGCGACGCCGGGAACGCGCCTGAGTCGCGGATGGCGTCGAAGCCGTCAGTGCCGCGGACGCGCCGGTAGTCACCACCGCGCTGCCCCGCTGGCCCCTGTCTCGATGGGCCTGGTCTCACTGACCCCGGTCTCGCTGACCCCGGTCTCGATGGGCCCTGTCCCGGTGGCCACCCGTCTCCCCGCCAGTCCCCGGTGTCACGCACGGCATCCTGAGCCTGCGACGGAGGGTCGAACTCGTAGCCGGGATCGCCGAAGTCGGGGGATTGCCGACTGGCGTACCAGTCGTCGGGCCGGCTGCCGGGTTGCCGCCCCTCCGGAGGCCGGGCACCCGGATAGTAGGGACGCTCTGCGTCCCCACGCCCCCCATCGCCGCTCCAGCCCCTGCTACTCACCTGACTTCAACCTGTGCCATCGCTAGGTGGGGACGACATGTGGCCCAATGACCTCCCTATTGCCGCGATCGTACCTGTCGGGCCCGGGACCGGGCAGGAAAATCGCCGTGTCCCCTGGCGCCCGCACACCAGCCCCGGGCCCCCACCGGTCCAGCCTGCAGTTATGGCGACAAGTGCAGCGGGGCAATCCTGGTTACCTGTGCATCAAGAGCCTCGGGGTAAGCGGGTGCCTGTGCGATTGGGAGGCGAGGGCCTGCGCCCACCCGCCGGGACGTGCGAGCAATGCCCCGCATCGGGAGCGTTCCGCATGGTGGAACAGGCGAACCCCGGACGCGCCGGCGACCGTAAGATGAAGATCGCAAGGCATTCGCCAGCAGGATCTGGCCGTCGCGTGGTCCTCGGGTCGCGCGGGAGGTTACGCGCGAGCCATGTGACTCGCGGCGTGACTGACGCCACGTTTGTCCCGTTGGCTGCCGTGTTGCCGTCCAGTCACCCGTCTGAGATGGTCACGGGTAGCCTTGTTGTAACGGGTAGTCCGTCATCACACCTCACATTTCGGAAGAAGGCGATGTCCGCCGTGTCTTCTGAGTCGCCGCGTGCCGCCGCGAATCTCAGCGAGCCGTCTTCGAGCCAGTCAGCCGCTACGACCGCTGCCAGTCGCCAGTCCGCGCCGCCCGGCCCGGATGGAACCAACCACGCCAACGGCACCAACCCGGCCAACGCCGACTTCGGCGCCAACGAGTGGCTGGTTGACGAGCTGTACCAGCGCTACCTCGCCGATCCCGGCTCGGTGGACCGGGCGTGGTGGAGCTTCTTCGCGGACTACCGCCCCACGCGCCCCGGGGTGGGCACGGCAGCGTCACCGGCCACCGCGTCCGACACGGGAGCGTCACCGGCCACGGCAGTGCCCGCGACCCCGGAGGCGGCCGAGGCGGCCAGCGTTCCGGCGCCCCCCGCGCCCCCCGCCGCGCCGGCCCCGGCTCCCAGGGCGGCCGCGGCGCCGCCCCCGGCCGGGGCGGAGGTCACCCGGCTGCGCGGCGCCGCTGCCCGCACCGCGCAGAACATGGAGATCAGCCTGGGCGTGCCGACCGCCACGAGCGTGCGCGCGATACCGGCCAAGCTGCTGATCGACAACCGCATCGTCATCAACAACCACCTGCAGCGCGGCCGCGGCGGGAAGATCTCCTTCACCCACCTGATCGGCTACGCGGTGGTCCGGGCCATCAAGCTCCTGCCGGAGATGAACAACTCCTACGCCGAGGAGGATGGCAAGCCCGCTCTCGTCATCCCCGAGCACGTCAACCTCGGCCTGGCGATCGACCTGCAGGCCAAGGACGGCAGCCGCCAGCTCCTGGTGCCCAGCATCAAGGGCGCCGACGAGATGGACTTCCGGCAGTTCTGGAATGCCTACGAGGACATCGTCCGCAAGGCGCGCAGCGGCAAGCTGGCCGTTTCGGACTTCCAGGGCACGACGATCTCGCTGACCAATCCGGGCACGATCGGCACCGAGCACTCCGTGCCGCGGCTGATGACCGGGCAGGGCGCCATCATCGGGGTCGGCTCCATGGAGTATCCCGCCGCCTACTTCGGCGCCAGCGAGGAGACGATGGCCCAACTGGCGATCAGCAAGGTCGTCACGCTGACCTCCACCTACGACCACAGGATCATCCAGGGCGCGCAGTCTGGGGACTTCCTGCGGCTGATCAGCCAGTTGCTGCTCGGTGAGCACGGCTTCTACGACGACATCTTCGCCGCGCTGCGGATCCCGTATGAGCCAGTCCGCTGGGTCAAGGACTTCCCCTACGGGCACGAGGATGACGTCACCCGCAGCGCGCGGGTCCAGGAGCTGATCCACGCCTACCGGGTCCGCGGCCACCTGATGGCCGACACCAACCCGCTGGAGATCGTCCAGCGCCACCACCCGGACCTGGACATCAACCAGCACGGCCTCACGCTGTGGGACCTGGAGCGCGAGTTCGCGACGGGCGGGTTCGGCGGTCACTCCCGGATGAAGCTGCGCAAGATCCTGGGCGTGCTCCGGGACTCCTACTGCCGCACCGTCGGCGTGGAGTACATGCACATCCAAGACCCCGAAGAGCGGAAGTGGATCCAGTCGCACATTGAGGTGCCGCCTGCCCGCGCGGGTCACGACGAGCAGATGCGCATCCTGGGCCGCCTGAACGTCGCGGAGGCGTTCGAGACGTTCCTGCAGACCAAGTACGTCGGCCAGAAGCGCTTCTCGCTCGAGGGCGGGGAATCGCTGATCCCGCTGCTCGACGCCGTGATCAGCGAGGCCGCCGAGGCCGGGCTGGATGAGGCCGTCGTGGGGATGGCGCACCGTGGCCGGCTCAACGTCCTGGCCAACATCATCGGCAAGTCCTACGGGCAGATCTTCAAGGAGTTCGAGGGCAACCTTGACCCGAAGTCCACCCAGGGCTCGGGGGACGTCAAGTACCACCTGGGCGCGGCGGGCACCTATACCGCCCCTTCCAGCAAGCAGATCCGCACGTCGCTGGTCGCCAACCCCAGCCACCTGGAGGCCGCCGACCCGGTGACCGAGGGCGTGGTCCGCGCCAAGCAGGACATCCTGGACAAGAGCGAGGACGGCTTCACCGTCTTGCCAGTGCTGATCCACGGCGACGCGGCGTTCGCCGGCCAGGGCGTGGTGGCCGAGACGCTGAACCTGTCCCAGCTGCGCGGGTACCGGACCGGTGGCACGGTGCACATCGTGGTGAACAACCAGGTCGGCTTCACCACCTCGCCGCAGTACTCGCGGTCCAGCGTCTACGCCACCGACGTGGCGCGGATGATCCAGGCCCCGATCTTCCACGTCAACGGCGATGACCCCGAGGCGGTCGCGCGGGTGGGCAGGCTCTCCTTCGCCTACCGCGAGACGTTCCGCAAGGACGTGGTCATCGACATGGTCTGCTACCGGCGGCGCGGGCACAACGAAGCCGACAACCCGAGCTTCACCCAGCCGTTGATGTATGACCTGATCGAGGCGCGGCGCTCGACCCGCAAGCTGTACACCGAGTCGCTGATCGCCCGCGGCGACATCACCATGGAGGAGGCCGAGGGCGCGCTGCGCGACTACCAGCAGCAGCTTGAGCGGGCCTTCACCGAGACCCGCGAGGCACACGAGCTCCCGGCGCAGCCCGGCACGGTGCGGCGCCCGGATACCGAGGAACGCCCGGTCAACCACACGGCGGTGGCCACCGCCATCCCCCTGGACGTGGTCAAGCAGATCATCGATACCCAGCTGAACCTCCCCGAGGGCTTCACCGTCCATCCGAGGCTGCAGCCGCAACTGGCCCGGCGGGCGTCCATGATCTCCGAGGACTCGATCGACTGGGCCACTGGTGAGCTGCTGGCGTTCGGCTCGCTGCTGCTGGACGGCCACCCGGTCCGCCTGGTGGGCCAGGACAGCCGGCGGGGCACGTTCGGCCAGCGGCACGCGGTGCTCGTGGACCGCGACACCGCCGCCGAGTACACGCCGCTGAAGCGACTGGACAACGGCAAGGCCAGGTTCTTCGTCTACGACTCCCTGCTGTCGGAGTTCGCCGCGATGGGCTTCGAGTACGGCTACTCGGTCGCCCGCCCGGACGCGCTCGTCATGTGGGAGGCCCAGTTCGGCGATTTCATGAACGGCGCGCAGACGATCATCGACGAGTTCATCAGCTCGGGCGAGCAGAAGTGGGGCCAGCGCTCCAGCGTCGTCTTGCTGCTCCCGCATGGCTACGAGGGCCAGGGGCCGGACCACTCCTCCGCCCGGGTCGAGCGGTTCCTGGGCCTGTGCGCGCAGGACAACATGACCGTCGCGGCCCCGTCCACCCCGGCGAGCTACTTCCACCTGCTGCGCTGGCAGGGGCTGAGCGGACGACACAAGCCGCTGATCGTCTTCACGCCCAAGTCGATGCTCCGGCTCAAGGCCGCGGCCTCGGCCACGGCCGAGTTCACCACCGGGTCATTCCAGCCGCTGATCGGTGAGCCGGAGCACGCGGAGGGCTTCGACGGCTCGGCGGTCAAGCGGGTGATCTTGTGCACCGGCAAGGTCTACTGGGACCTGGCCGAGCGCCGCCGCGCAGCGGGCAACGCCGAGACGGCCATCGTCCGGCTGGAGCGGCTGTACCCGGCGCCCGTTGATGAGCTGCGCGCCGAGCTTTCCCGCTACCCCTCCTCCGCCGAGCTCGTCTGGGTGCAGGAGGAGCCGGCGAACCAGGGAGCCTGGCCGTGGATGGCGCTCAAGCTGCCGGAGGTGCTAGGCCGTCCGCTGCGCCTGGTGGCCCAGCCGGCCAGTTCTGCCCCCGCGGTGGGCTCCGCCAAGGTGCACGCGGCGGCGCACCGCGGGGTTATCGAGACGGCCATCCCGGCAGAAGGTTAAGTTTCATGTACTTCACCGACGCGGGCATCGAGGAGCTCGACCACCGGCGGGGCGATGAGGAGATCGCCCTGTCCTGGCTAGCCGAGCGACTGCGCGACTTCGTTGACCTCAACCCGGAGTTCGAGACGGCCATCAACCGGCTTGCCTCCTGGCTAGCCCGGCTGGACGCCGATTCCGCCGACGATGACGAGTAACTTCCAGTCGCGTGACACATCGCACACCCCGCGCGACGCGATGCATCTTGACGTCTCGGCGTCACGACATATGGTCAAACTGAAGATGATCAACCCGGGCGGTCACCCAGGCCGTCCGGCATGTCACCCGATACGCTGCGAGAACATCGCATCGCAGTGATAATCGAAAGCGCTCGGGCGGGCATGAACTTCAGATGGAGAGCGAACCTCGATGACACCGGTCTTCCGCCACGGCAGGCTCCGCCTGTACCTGTTGCGGCTCCTCGACGAGGAGCCTCGGCATGGCTACGAGGTTATCCGGCTGCTGCGGGACCGATTCATGGGCGTTTACGCCCCGTCACCAGGAACGATCTACCCGCGGCTGGCCCGGCTGGAGGAAGAGGGCCTCGTCACCCACGACGAGGAGCACGGCCGGAAGGTCTACCGGATCACCGAGGCTGGCCGCGAGGAGCTGCGCAAACGGGGCAGCGAGCTTGACGAGCTGGAGCAGGAGCTGTCGGCATCCGTCAGCGACATCGTCCGGGAAGTCAAGGAGGACGTCCGGGAGACCGTGCGGACCCTGCGCGAGGAACTGACCAAGGCCGCCCGGGAGATGCGCAACGCCACCGAGGCGGCCCGCGCCACTGGCGCGAGCGCCACTCCGGCGTCAAGCGCAACCGGAACCGGCAGTACCTCCGGAACCGGCAGTACCCCCGGAACCGGCACCGCCTCCGGAACCGGCACCGCCTCCGGAACGGGCAGGGCCTCCGGATGGAGCACCACCTCGGCGTCGGGCACCGCGGCGTACGCGCCGTCCAGCCCGGCCGACGCCGACCCGTGGGCAGCGGCCGCCGCCGATTCCGCAGTGCCCGATTCCACAGTGCCCGATTCCACAGTGCCCGATTCCACAGTGCCCGATTCCGTAGTGGGCGAGGACTCCGGGCCGGCTACCGATCCCCGCGACGTCCCTGGTCAAGGCGCTGAGGGAGTTCCCGGCGACAAGGGGACACCCGGCGCGGACAGCCGTTCCGCCCGGGACGCGTGGGAGCCGGGGCGAGGCCCTGGCCAGGGGCGCCAGCCCCTGGGGAGCGCCTGGGCGCAGGCCCGGGAGCAGGCTCGCGCCCTGCGTGACCAGGCCCGGCAGCACGCTCGCGAGCATGCCCGGCAAGCGCGCGAGGACACTCTTGGCCACGCCGCGCAGCGACTGCGCGAAGAGGCATCGACCCTGCGCGAGGCGCGCGACCGGTTCCTGGCCAGCCACCAGTCGGCCGCTTACACCGGCTCGGGCGCACCGGGAGAGGAGCGGGGCGGCTGGCACAGCTGGGCCGACTGGGGAAGCTGGGGCGACTGGGCGGGCCGCAAGAGCTGGCCGGGTCCCGGCCCGCACGACATGGCCGCGTTCCGCGACCTGGAGCGCCTCACCCGAGGCTTCGCCAATGACCTGCGCAAGGTCGCCTGGGACTCCGACGCCCTGGGCGGTGACGTGCTCACCAACCTGCGCGGGATCCTCGACGACACGCTGGACCGCATCAAGACCGAGGTCTTCGGCACTCCGCCCTCCTCACCGCGCGCCAACCGCGAGCCGGGCGCCGGGCATCTCCCCAAGCCGGACCCGGGTCCCCGGCAGTAACCCCATCGGGGCTGGCCGCCCGTCAGTCCCCTGGCCGGTAGCGGTTACGGGGTGAAGACGATCTTGCCGGTGTGGGTGCCCTCGATCATGGCGGCGAAGCCGTCGGGGGCGGCCGCGAGCGGGAGGACCCGGTCGATCAGCGGGCGCACGCCGGCCTGCTGGCAGAACTGGAGCAGGCGGGCGAGCTGGTCCCTGGTGCCCATGGTGGAGCCGACGACCGACAGCTGGGTGAAAAACACGCGGGTCAGTTCCGCGGGGGGCACGTCGCCGCTGGTGGCACCAGAGATGACGATGCGGCCGCCGGGCTTGAGCGACTTCAGGGAGTGGCTCCACGTCGCCTGGCCAACCGTCTCCATGACGACGTCAACCCGCTCGGGCAGCCGGGCGCCGGTCTCGAACGCCTGGTCCGCGCCGAGCTTGATCGCCCGGTCCCGCTTGGCCTCGCTGCGGCTGGTCGCCCACATCCGGTAGCCCGCCGCCCGGCCGAGCAGGATGAGCGCGGTCGCCACGCCGCCGCCCGCGCCCTGCACCAGGACGGTCGCGCCCGGCTGGACGCCCGCCTTGTCGAAGAGCATCCGGTAGGCCGTCAGGTAGGCGGTCGGCAGGCACGCCGCCTCCTCGAAGGTCAGCGCCGCGGGCTTGGGCAGGAGGTTGCGGCGGGGGACGGCCACCTGCCCGGCGAACGTCCCCGGGTGGCGCTCGGACAGCAGCGACCGGCGCGGGTCCAGCGTCTCATCGCCGCCGCCCGCGTCCGGGTCGCCGATCACCGCGTGGACCACGACCTCGTTCCCGTCCGCGTCGATCCCGGCGGCGTCACATCCCAAGATCATGGGGAGCCGGTCGGCGGGCAGCCCGACCCCGCGCAGCGACCACACGTCGTGATGGTTCAGCGCGGTGGCCTTGACGGTGATGGTGGTCCAGCCGGAAGGCGGCTGCGGCTGCGGCCGTTCCCCCGTCTCAAGCCCGTTCAGCGGGTTGTCGGCATCGATGCGCACAGCGGAAACGGCGAACATGATCACGACCTTATTCCTGGGGGGCACACTCCAGCCCCCCAGACCCCCCAACTAATGCAGCCTCCGTCCCCGCCGCGCGCTGACTTACAGGACTACCTTCTGGCGACTCCGTCGGCGCGGGCCTGGGCGGCGACCGCGGCGGTCACGGCGGGTGCCACCCGCTCGTCGAACTGGCCCGGGATGACGTAATCCGGGGTCGCGTCGGCGCCGACGAGGGCGGCGATCGCGTCGGCGGCGGCGAGCTTCATGTTCTCGGTCACGGTGGTCGCCCGCACGTCCAGCGCGCCGCGGAAGACGCCGGGGAACGCCAGCGAGTTGTTGATCTGGTTGGGGAAGTCGCTGCGGCCCGTCGCCACCACGGCCGCGTGCCGGCGGGCGATGTCCGGGTGGATCTCCGGGTCCGGGTTGGACAGCAGGAAGGTGATCGCGCCGGGGGCCATCTGGCCGATCGCGTCCTGCGACAGCGAGCTGCCGGACAAGCCGATGAACACGTCGGCCCCGCGCAGCGCCGACTCGGTCGAGCCGGTCAGCCCGGCCGAGTTGGAGATCTCCGCCAGCGCCGCCTTCACCGGGTTCAGCCCCTCCCGGCCCGCGTAGATGATCCCCTTGCTGTCGCAGACGGCGATGTCGCCGATCCCGGCCGCGAGCAAGATCTTGGACACCGCGATGCCGGAGGCGCCCGCCCCCGCGACCACCACGCGCAGGTCACCAAGCTGCTTGCCGACCACGCGGGCGGCCCCGCGCAGCGCGGCGAGCGTCACGATCGCGGTGCCGTGCTGGTCGTCGTGGAAGACCGGGATGTCGAGCATCGCGCGGAGCCGGTCCTCGATCTCGAAGCACCTCGGCGCCGAGATGTCCTCCAGGTTGATCCCGCCGAAGCTGGGCGCCAGCGCGGCCACGGTGGCGACCACCTGGTCCACGTCGGTGGTGGCCAGGCAGATCGGCACGGCGTCGATGCCGGCGAACCGCTTGAACAGCAGCGCCTTGCCCTCCATGACGGGCATGGCGGCGGCCGGGCCGATGTCGCCCAGCCCGAGGACGGCGGTGCCGTCGCTGACCACGGCGACGGTGTTGGCCACCCACGTGTAGGTGGCGGCGAGGTCGGGTGAGTCGGCGATCGCGCTGCAGACCCGGGCGACTCCGGGCGTGTAGGCCATCGCGAGGGCCTCGTTGTCCTCCACCATGACGGCGGACTGGACGCTGACCTTGCCGCCCAGGTGCATGTCAAAGACCGGATCGCCGAGAAAAGGATGAGCGGAAGCAGGCTCTGCGCCCACGGTGGAACCCCCAAGGTTCGGTGCACATGGTGATGATCAGGCGCAGGCGCACGATAAGACTGCCGCACTGCGTGTAGGCACTGCGGACAAGGCGCTGAACTCGGTGAGGCGCTGATCCCTCAAGCTACGGGGGTTGCCCGATGCTCTATTGTGCCATATGAAGGGCGGACGTGACCGCCGGGAGGGGGATCGCGGATGGACCTTGCCTCCTATGCCGAGCTCGCGGTCCGGCTCGTGAACACCGACAGTCTCGGGCACGAGGGCGGGGACCAGATCGCGACCCTGGAGGGCCTGCGCGCCCTGGTCGCCGACCGGCAGCACCTGAACCACGGCGTCACCCGCCGCGACCTGGAGGAGCTGCGCGGCATGCGCGAGGAGTTCCGGGGGTTCTTCACCGCCTGCGCGGCCGGGAACGGAGCGGCGGCGGCCGACCTGCTCAATTCGCTGATGATACAGCACCCCGTGCACCCGCAACTGTCCGGCCATGACGGGCAGCCCTGGCACGTGCACTACACCGAGAGCGGGTCGATGGCCGACAAGTACGCCGCGGGCGCGGCGATGGGCCTGGCGGTGCGGCTGTCCGAGCTGGGCGTGCAGCGCTTCGGCACCTGCCAGGGGCCGCCCTGCGAGGGCGTGTTCATCGACTCCTCGGACGACGCCACCAGGCGGTACTGCTCGGACCGGTGCGCCGAGCGGGCGGCTGCCACCCTCTTCTAGCCTGGGCCGCCCTCTGGCCGCCCCGGCTACTCCCCCCGGCCTCAGGCCCGCATTTCCGACTAAACCGGCGGATAACTCTGGCTATCGCTCGTGAATCAATTCACAAGCGCCGCTAAGTCGTTTTATACCCACTCATCACTTACATAAACCTCGACAACGCGGGCATTTCCGGGTTTACTGACGCGCCACCGGGTTATGGCCGATTTCAGCGGGCAGATCCCTGGTTACTCGCTGGAAACATGGGCCTGACCTGCGTTATCAAACCGCATCAAAGCAACCGATCCGCGGTACTTTTCACCCGCGAAGATCATCTCTACGATGTTCTCACTCTACTCATATTGACAGCCAGCTCGCGCCAGCCGCGGATCCCCGCAAAAGCGGCGGGCGGCGCGCCCTTCGGGGCAACGATCGGAAGAAGAGAGCTCTCGATCATGGCAACTGAAACAGGACCGGTCACCACAGTCCGACCGGCCGACGTCGGGCTCAAACGCGAGCTGGGCCTCGTCGGGGCCACCTGGGCCTCGGAGACCTCGATCATCGGCTCGGGCTGGCTGTTTGCGCCACTGAGCGCCGCGATCCTGGTGGGCGGGGGCGCCGTCCTGGACTGGATCATCGCCGGCGTCGTGGTCATCGTCTTGGCCCTGTGCCACGCTGAGCTTGGCGCGATGTACCCCGTATCGGGCGGTACCGCCCGGTTCCCGCACTTCGCGTTCGGCAGCGTGGCCGGCATCGGGTTCGGGTTCTTCGCCTACATGCAGGCGGTGACCATCGCGCCCATCGAGTGCTTCGCGTTCATCGAGTACGCGTCGTACTACTGGCCGAGCCTGTACAACGAGACCACCAAGAACGTCACCGGGGTGGGCTTCGTGGTCACCATCTTGCTGATGGCGTTCTTCGTGGCCGTCAACTTCCTGGCCATGCGGCTGTTCGCCCGGGTCAACAACGTCATCACCTGGTGGAAGGTCGCCATCCCGGTCCTGACGATCATCATCTTGCTGTTCAAGTTCCACGGCGGGAACTTCACCGCCGGGGGCTTCATCCAGGGCGGGGCGCACGGCCTGTTCGCGGCGCTGCCCCTGTCGGGCATCATCTTCGCCTACTCCGGCTTCGAGCAGGCCGACCAGCTAGCCGGCGAGATCAAGAACCCCGGCCGCAACCTCCCGCTGGCGATCATCATCTCGGTCGTGATCGGCACCATCATCTACACCCTGCTCCAGGTCGTGATGATCGGCGCGATGCCCTCGGACCTGCTCGCCAAGGGCTGGGCGGGCTTCTCCAACGACGCGATCTCGGCCGGCCCGTTCGCAGGCCTGGCCACAGTCGTCGGGCTCGGGTGGCTGGCGACGATCTTGCGGATCGACGCGTTCGTGTCCCCGTCGGGCACCGGGCTCATCTACACGACCGGCACCTCCCGGGTCAGCTACGGCCTGGCCCGCAACCGGTACGCCCCGCAGTTCTTCGGCAAGGTCGACCGGAATGGCGTCCCGTGGGTGGGCCTGATCGGCGCGTTCCTCATCGGGCTGCTGTTCCTGCTGCCGTTCCCGAGCTGGCACTCGCTGGTCGGCCTGATCACGGGCGCCAGCGTGCTGATGTACGCGGGCGCGCCACTGTCCCTGGGCGCGTTCCGCGGCCAGGTTCCGGACGCGACCCGGCCGTACAGGCTGCCGGCCGCCGCCGTGGTGGCCCCGCTGGCGTTCGTCGTCGCCGACCTGCTCATCTACTGGTCGGGCTTCGAGATCATCTGGAAGCTCGGCATCGTGCTGGTCATCGGCTACGTGGTCATGGGCATCACGATGGCGTTCGACTCCCAGCGGCCGAAGCTGGAGTGGAAGTCCGCCGTCTGGCTGCCGGTCTGGCTGATCGGCCTGGGCATCATCTCCTGGCAGGGCCAGTTCGACGGCGGCGCCAAGCTGGCGCCGGTCAACACCAACAACATCCCGTTCTGGTGGGACATCGTCATCGTCGCCGCGTGGAGCCTGCTCATCTGGTTCTGGGCGATGCGCACCAAGCTGCCCAGGCGGGAGATGCTGGAGCTGGTGGACCGCCAGTCCGCCGAGCACGACCCAGAGGGCACCATGTTGTAGGTCCCCGGAAGTTACGTTCGCACCGCGCGGCCCCCTCCTGAGCGCAAGGAGCGGGGCCGCCGGCGTCAGCGGGCAGCGGGTGCGGCGGCCCAGTGCCGCGAGGGTCTTGGATGCCACTCAACGGAACGTGCGATCCGTTGAGTGGAGATCAGAATTTCGATTTGAATTGAGGCCAGTAACGGGCGAGGACATGGCCGACGATCAGGTCATCGCCGACCGGGCCAAGGCGGTTGCTGTCCACGGCTCCGGCCGCCGGGTTGTCCGACTCCAGCCACCAGCCGCCGTCGACGCGCCGCGTGGCCCGCTTGACCAGGAGGAACCCCGGCCGCGCGGGGTGCCCACCGTGGGGCGGCATCCAAGCCAGCACCACCTGCCCCGGTCGAATGCGCCGGGTTCGCCGCGCGACCAGCCAGTCGCCGGGACGCAAGCCGGGGAGCATCGACTCCTCCGCCACCTCCACGCGCAGCAGCGGCCAACGCGGTGCCATGGAACGCGATTGTAGGCCGGCGCGATTAGGGGCCGCGAATGGCGGGAGTAAGGTTCGGGAGAGACCGTAGTTGAACTGCACGGAGGAAGGGAATCAATGAGGCTGCTCACCCGGATCCTGGCGCCCAAGGCCATCGCCCACGCCCACTGCGACCTGCCCTGCGGGGTCTACGACCCGGCGCAGGCCCGGATCGAGGCGGAGTCGGTCAAGGCCATCGCCGAGAAGTACGCCGCGAACGATGACCCGGTGTTCCGGGCGCGGGCGCTGATCATCAAGGAACAGCGCTCGGAGCTGGTCAAGCACCACCTGTGGGTGCTGTGGACGGACTACTTCAAGCCGCCGCACTTCGAGAAGTACCCGCAGTTGCACCAGCTGTTCAACGAGGCCACCAAGCTCGCCGGCGCGGGCGGCACCAAGGGCTCGCTCGACGTGGCCACCGCGGACGCGCTGCTGGGCAAGATCGACGAGATCGCCAAGATCTTCTGGGAGACCAAGCAAGCCTGAATCTGCCCCGGACCGAAGGCATACGGCCGCGAGGACGTGGCGGCACCCCCCTGGCTACGGCCGCGAGGTGCCGCCACGTCCTCGCTTTATGGACAAAGGCACCCTGACCAGCACTTTCACTCGCGGCGTAACCTCGCACCCCGTATGCCGACTCCCCGAGCACCGGCAGATGACGGTAAGTTGCATTCAGCGACCGGACCGCCAGCGCGGTCCGGCACAACTTATGAAACACGGAGCGACGTGACCGAAGACACCGCGGCCGCCATGGCCGTGCCGGGCCACTCCGCGGCACCAGAAGGCCGCGAGCAGGCCGATTACGTGCAGGTGCGCATGCCCGCCGAGGGCGCGTACCTGTCCGTGCTGCGCACCGCGGCCGCCGGGCTGGCGGCCAGGCTGGACTTCACGCTGGACGAGATCGAGGACCTGCGCATCGCCATCGACGAGGCGTGCGCCATGCTGCTGTCCCAGGCGATCCCCGGCACTGACCTGGAGTGCGTGTTCGAGCTGGGGACTGATCAGGTGACGATCACTGTTTCAGTTATAGCGGCGCACCCGCGGATGCCGGCCAGGGACACCTTCGCCTGGACCGTGCTGTCCGCGCTGGCAGGGACGGTGGACTCCCGGCTCGGGCCCGATGACCGGGTTGCTATCGTGCTGGCCAAGCGCCGCGGAGCATCGGGGTCCGGGTGAGCGGCGATTACGAGGTTCAGGTGACCGAAGAAGAGTTCGAGGTAACGGTGGAGGAAGGGACTCCTCCGCCGCTGCCCCGCGCTGAGCATTCGTCACCGGACCGCACCCAGGCCCGAGAGCTGTTTGAGCGGCTGGCGAGCTTGCCGGCCAGCGATCCCGAGCGGGCCCGCATCCGATCCACGCTCGTGGAGCTGCACCTGCCGCTCGTGGAGTACCTGGCCCGGCGGTTCCGCAACCGCGGGGAGTGGCTGGATGACCTGACCCAGGTCGCGACGATCGGGCTGATCAAGTCGATCGACCGGTTCGACCTGGAGCGCGGCGTCGAGTTCTCCACCTACGCCACGCCGACGATCGTCGGCGAGATCAAGCGGCACTTCCGGGACAAGGGCTGGGCCGTGCGGGTCCCGCGCCGCCTGCAGGAGCTGAAGCTCTCGCTGACCAAGGCGATCGGCGACCTGGCCCAGCGCGAGGGGCGCGCCCCGACCGTCAGCGAGCTGGCCGCGTACCTGAAGATGTCGGAAGAGGAGGTCCTGGAGGGGCTGGAGTCCGCGAACGCCTACTCCACCGTGTCGCTGGACGCGCCGGACTCCGGCGATGAGGACGCGCCCGCCGTGGCCGACTCGCTGGGCATGATCGACGACGCGCTTGAGGGCGTGGAGTACCGCGAGTCCCTCAAGCCGTTGCTGGAGCGACTTCCGCCGCGAGAGAAGAGGATCCTGCTACTGCGCTTCTTTGGCAACATGACGCAGTCGCAGATCGCCGCCGAGCTGGGCATCTCGCAGATGCACGTGTCCCGGCTGCTCGCCCGGACGCTGACTCAGCTGCGAGACGGCCTCACGGTCGACGACTGAGCTTCCTGGGGGATAGGCACCTTTAGTCAAGTGTTTCCGTTAACCCCGCACAGTCTACTTACTATGGCCATACTGCGGCGTCACGCCGTTTATTCGAAAACATTGCGTCGCGCTGTCCGGTACCTGTTTGATGCCCGTATGGGCATTAATGTCCGGTTTGCCGGGTGGTGGCTCCTGACTTTGGCCTGACTCCGCCGGCTGGCGGGGGCTGCCTGGCCTGGGGCCTTTGCCGGGCCGGGGGCCTGGGCTGGCGGCGGGCCGGGGCCTTGCGGGCCGGGGCGCGGGTGGCGCGGTGGCTGGGGTCCTTGCTTCCCATGGGGATGCCGGCGGGTGGCCGGGGCCGGGGGCCCGGTGCGGGCCTGCGGCGGGCCGGCGTCCCTCGGGCCGGTGCCTGGCTGGGTGCGGCGCGCTTCGCGCGCCTCCGTTGCGGCGGCGGGTGGCGCGGAGGGTTGCCGGGGGCGCGGCGGGCTGCCGGCTGGCCGGCCGGGGTCCTGTCAAGGCGGTGTCGCTTGACAGGTCCCGGGCGGCGCTGACAATGGGGGGCCGGGGTTGGGTGAGCGCATTCCTCACCCAACCCCGATAGGTGCCCATGCCTTCGTCTTTGCCGTGGACCTTGGCCTTTGACTGGCTTTTGACGTGAGGTGCGCCGGTCGCGGGGGGCACGGCGCGGCCCGATGCTTTGTTCGGGCGCGGGGCGGCACCCGTTAGTACACTCTGTGTAAATAGGCTTCCCGGGCCCCGTGATGATGCTGGTGCCGGTGGCGGGCGGCCGGGGCAGGGCGGTGCGTGCTCTTTACTGTCCTGGCTTGTCTTGGGATGGTGCTGGGATGGTGGCCGTCCAGCGTCCGCGCTTGAGGGTGATGGTGCCGTCTGCGGTGATGGTGACTCGTGCGCCGTAGGCGGGCAGTGATCCGTCGCGGAGCCAGTCGCGGCGGGCCTCGTCGAGGAGGGTCCATAGGCGGCGGGGTCCGGCTTGGTGGATGACGGGGGCCTGGTCTGCGGTGGCGGTGGCGCGTGCCCATGATCCGTCTGGGTGGATCATCCAGGCGGTTCGCTTGCCGTCCTGGTCTTCCTGGTAGTGGTGCTGGATGCCGGGGGTGGTGATGCCGAGCGTGGAGTACAGTTCCCATGCCTCGTTGACGTTGACGACCGGGAGCCGTCCGGGGGTGATCTCGTCGCCTCGGGCGTCGCGGATGGCGGTGAACTGCTCAAGCGCGGCGGTTGGGTAGGCGGGGCCGGCGCGGGTGTGCATGAATCCGGCGCGGTCCCATTCGGTGCGGCCGGCCGCGCCTCCGTCCGGGGTCTTGTCGGCGGTGATGATGAGGCTGGTTCCGGTGATGGTGGTGACGAGCCGTCCGCCTGGGCGGAGCGCGGTCAGCCAGCTTGCGGGGACGGGCCTGACGGCGACGGTGGACACGATGCGGTCGTAGGTGCCGGGCAGGGGGCCGGTGGCGTCGCAGGTGGTGACGCGGGGGTGCAGGCCGGCGGCGTCGAGGCGGCCGGCGGCGGCCTTGGTGAGGTACTCGTCCACGTCGATGCTGGTCACGCGGGAGTCTCCGAGGCGCTTGCACAGGAGCGCGGTTCCGTAGCCTGAGCCGGTGCCGACGTCGAGCACGTCCATGCCGTCGCTGAGGATGGCGTGGCGGAACATCTGGACGAGGAGGCCGGGCAGTGTCGCGGATGAGGTGGGCAGTCCCTGGGGCCGGTCGGCCGGGGTGGCGTAGTCGGCGTGCAGGGGGCCGACCTGGGTTATCAGGGACCGGTCGGCGTAGGCGGCGTCCAGCCATGCGGCGGGGCCGGCGGGGCCGTCGCGTAGTTCCCATGCGTCGTGCCAGAGGCCGGGGCCTGGTGCTGCCCATGCCCACCAGCGGGGGGTGAACAGGTGGCGGGGGACGGCGGCGATGGCGGGCCGCCACCGTGACGCGGGGTGCGTCACGGCGGCGGCGAGTTGCGCTGCGCGGGTTTCCCAGCTCAGGGTCACGCGGGCTTCCTTGAGGGGTCGCAGTCGTTGCTGTCGGAGGGCGTGCAGGTGACGCAGGCGTCACGGGGCGGGACTTCGGACAGGATCTCACGCCAGCGGTCGCTGGCGAGCAGGTCCGCGAGGGGCGCGTCCCTCACGTTCCCGGCGACCAGGAACCGGCCCAGCACGCAGGGGGTGAGCTGGCCGTCCATTCCGATGGCGGCGCGTCCCTTGCCGCATTGCCCGCACAGCTCGGAGGTTACCGGGGCGGCGCCGTGGGCGGCGCGGCCGACGCCGCGCGAGCGGTCGGCGTGCATCGCGGTGACGCCGAGTGCGCGCAGGTCGGCCTTGGCGGCGCTGATGTCCTGTCCTTCCGTGACTTCCACGATGCCCGCGCGCAGGCGGACGCCGCGCCGGACTGCCTCGGCGATGTTGGCGCGGGTGCGGGCGTGGCTGGCCCTGCTGCCGGTGACCTCGGCGTGCCGGGCGGGGTCGGCGGAGTACCACGAGAACCCGACCGACACGCCGGGGGTGGTGAACAGGTCCCACATGTCGGGGGTGACATGGACAAGGTTGGTGTAGATGTCCACGCTCAGGCCGATGCTGAGCGCGTGGCGGGCGAGGCGCGGCATGTCCGGGTCCAGGGTTACTTCTCCGCCGATGAACTGGACGGTCTCCACGCCGATCGCGGCGGCCTGGTCCATGAGCCGCTGCCAGTCCTCGGCGGTCATGGTGCCATGCCCTGCGTCCGGGCCGCTGTTGGAGTAACAGTGCGAGCACTTGAGCTGGCAGAGCTGGGTGATTTCCAGTTCAAGGAATGACGGGACGGCAGGGGCGGGGGCGACGGGAGCGGGCGCGGGTTCTGTTGCGATGGCTGGCACTTTGCCTCTTCCTCTCGGGTGCTGGCCTGATTGTCTGGCAGGCCGGTAGTGAACGCAAGGCGTGTCCGGGTGGCTTCCCTGTGTGGCCACGGGGGCGGGCGGAAGCCCGGGTGATGGGGTTGGCGGGGCCGTCCTGGGCGTTGCGGTGGGCCTTGGGCGTGGCCTGGGTGCGGTGGGCTGCGCGGGGCGCGGGGCTACCGGGGCGGGCCGGCGCCGGCTAGCGGCTAGGCGTTGCCGTACTGGTCCCAGTCGCGGTCGCCCTGGGCGCATGCGGTGATCCACTGGCCGGTGGTGAGGCCGTCTGCGGGCTCGTCGTCGTCGTCGGCCGGGGCGGGGGCGGGGTCGGGGCGGGTCATGGTCAGATCGCGTCCCACTCGGCGGGGCCGATCTCGCCCTGGATTGACTTGGCGATGTAGCTGGCTGTGTCGAGGATGGCGGGCTCGGTGTCGTCGCCGTTGTCGTCGGCGGCGGGGCCGGGGTCGGGTTTGGTGGTCAGGTGGGCCTCCTGGTGGTTGCCGGGTGGTTGCCGCGCCCGTGGCGGGGCGGCCGGGCGGGCCCGGGTGGCCGCGAGCGGGTCGCGGCCACGCGGGGGCTGGGTGGGCGGGTGCTAGCCGGGTTGTGCGGCGGGCTGGGCGGGCGGGGGGCCTGCCATGTTCAGGATCGCGTTTACCTCGGTGGCGTGGTAGCGGCGGTGGCCTCCGAGGGTTCGGATGGCGGTGAGCTTCCCGGCTTTCGCCCAGCGGGTGACTGTCTTGGCGGTGACGCCGAAGTGTGCGGCGACCTGGGCGGGAGAGTAGAGCCCTTCGGGCAGGGGCGGGGGGCCGGGTGCCGGGGGGCTGGGTGGTGCCGGGCGGGGTGGGGTGGTGGCTGCGCGGCGGCGGGTCTCGGCTCGCAGGGCGTTTCGGGTGGGGGGGGTCGAGGGGCTGTTGCAGGAGGGTGCGGAGCTCTGCGGGGGTGAGGTCGGTGATGTCGCGGGTTCGGGTGGTCATGGGGTGGCGTCCGGGGGTGCCGTGGGGGCGGGGGCGGTTACGTGGTAGTGGCCGGTGTCGTTGTCGCGGGTGAGGATGCCGCGTTCGGCTAGCAGCCTGATGGCGCGGCTGACGCATGCGGGGGTGGGGTTGGTGACGGTCATGGTTGTGGTGAGCCTGGCGGTGATGACGTCGGGGGCGGGGACGATGGTGCCGGGCGGGGTGGTGGCTGCCCACCGGGTGAGGTGGGCGGCGATCTGCTGTGACCTGGTGGGGGTGGTGGCCGGTGCGCGGGGGGTG
Source organism: Streptosporangiaceae bacterium (assembly GCA_025934375.1). Classification (GTDB taxonomy): domain Bacteria; phylum Actinomycetota; class Actinomycetes; order Streptosporangiales; family Streptosporangiaceae; genus Trebonia. The sequence goes on from JAICYD010000046.1 coordinate 43,910, forward strand.
GCGGGGTGGCGGGCGGGCATTTGCCGGGGTCTCCTGGTCGGGGGTTGCTGGCGGTGGTGGCCCGGTGGCCCTGGTCGTTGTCACCGGGGGGCCTGGCTGGTTCGCGCGTGCCCGGTGCCGGGCTAGGCGGCGGGAGCGGGCTGGGCGGGGTGGCTCCGGAGGCAGCGGCACCAGCTGAGGGAGAGGCCGCACAGCGCGCATACCTGCTCGGCGCGGCCCTGGCCGGGGGGCAGGGCGCGGGTGATGGTGTCGGCGATGGCGCGGGCGGCGGCGGGCGGGTCGGGCAGCCATGCGCGGTAGGCGGGTTCCCATGTTTCGGCGGCGTGGTCGCGGGAGTAGTCGCGGTGCCAGGTGAGGCCGCCTTGGTCGGTGAGGTAGGCGGTGCCGGGGGCGCGGGGGCTGGTGACGGTGATCTCTGCGGTCACGTCGTAGTAGTAGTCGTCGGTGTGGACGGTGAGGGCGACGGTGTAGCCGCCGGCGCGCAGGTCCATGCCGGCGATGCCCTTGGGGGTGATGTCCTTGCCGGCCTTGGCGTCGGGGTGGCGGGGGCAGGGGCGGCCGTCCAGGAGCGCGGCGGCCATGGCGGCGGTGGCGTGGGGGTCGCCGTGCTGGCCGGCGTGGGGGGTCCAGTGCAGTTCGGCGTCGGCGTTGTCGGTGACGATGACGACGCACTGGGCGAGGCGGGCGGCGATGAGGAGGCGGCCGGCGTCGTCGGGGCCGGTGACGTGGTGGCCGGCGCTGGTGAGGGCGGCGGCGGTGAGGGCGGCCAGTGCCGGGGGGGCCGCGCTGCCGGGGAGCGTGGCGGTTGCGGCGGGCTGGGCGCATCTGGTGGTCATGGTCGTGTCCTGGCTGTGGGGAGGGCCTCGGCGTGGCTGATTACGTCGGGGACGGGGGCGGGGCCGTAGGGCGGGGCGCTGGCGGGGAGGGCGGCGCGGACGAACTTGCCGCCGTTGGGGGCGGGGCCCAGTCCCACCAGGCGGCGAGGGCGCCCACGATCATCAGGCCGCGTCCGCTCTCGTCGTCGGGGTCGGGCTCGGGCTCGGGCGGGCCGGGGGGCGGCTCGGGGTCGGGGTCCCACACGCGGATCAGGAGCTCCCCGTCCTGGACGGTGAGCCAGAGCGTGATGTTGGCGGGGTCGGTGCCGGGGGTGGCGGCGGCGCGGCTGGCGGCGGCTGCGTTGGCGGTGAGCTCGGATGTGATGGCCTGGGCGTCGTCGGTGAGGTGGCGCAGGTCCCAGAAGCCGAGGCTTGCGCGGGCGGCGGCGCGGGCGTACCGGGGGGCTTTGTCGTCGGGGTCCAGCATGAGCGCGTGGCTTCGGGTGGCTGGGCCGGGGCGCTGGCGGCGCGTCCGGACGGGAAGCGGCGCGGGGGCTGCCTCGGGCCTGGCGGGGGCTGCGGGGTTGGTCATGGCGTGGGGTCCGAGGTCAATGAGGGGGTTCCCGTCGTGTAGCCGCCTTGGTCGTCCTTGACGGCGTCGAGCAGGAGGGGCGGGGTTGCCGCCCGGAGGGTGCCCGTTCCGTTCTTGCGGTGCGCGGCGTAGGGCTCGTCCGGGTGCTCGCGGGGGTCGTGGCTGAAGGTGTACTTGTGGCCCCAGAACCGTACGATGCGTTCGAGGTCGGGCGCGTCGGTGGCGCTGTCCATCGGGCCTCCTTCCGGTTGCCGGGCTTGTCCGGGGCGCTCCCCCGGATCGCTGGTGACTGTTCGGAGGACAGTGCGGCGGCGTCCGGGGGAACGTGTGGTAAGCGTCACGCAGACGGCGTACCGTTTGCCACGAGTGACGGCTTATCTCGAAGGAGTAGCGGCAAGGCGCGAACGTCGGGCCTTGGCGGGTGAAGCTGGGTGAAGGGCGTGAAGGCGTGGATGGGTCCCCGTTCGATGACGAGCGTTGCCAGAACTTCGTCAAGAACCTGGAGAGGATGCTGGATGCGATCGGGTGGAAAAAGGCGGACCTGGCGCGGGAGAGCAAGTACAGCGCGTCGCTGATTTCGGAGATCATGGCGTTCAAGCGGTGGCCCGCTGTCCAGCACGGGCAGGCGTTCGACCGCGCGTTGGGGCTGGATGACGTGTTCGCGGCGAAGGCGGGGGCGATACGGGGTGAGTCGTTCCCTCCGGCGTTCCGGTCATTCACCGAGAGCGAGGCGAGGGCGACGGACCTGTTCATCTTCGAGCACTCGCTCGTTCCGGGCCTGTTCCAGACCGACCGGTATGCCCGCGCCATCCTGGCAGCGCACCCGAACACCAACGAGGCTACGGTTCAGGAGCGGGTAACCGGGCGGCTCGACCGGCAGGAGATCCTGACCAGGGAGCAGCCTCCCCCGCCAAGGCTGTGGGCGCTGCTGGATGAGGCGGTCCTCCGCCGCCGTATCGGCGATGACCAGATCATGCACGCCCAGTGCGTGCGGCTGCTGGAGCTGTCGGACATGCCGACCATCACCATTCAGGTGATACCTGGCCTGGAGGGCCACGTTGGATTGCTGGGCGCGTTCACGATCGCTGAGTGGCCTGGTCAGGCGGGTATCGTGAACGTGGAGGACATAGCGGATGGTTCAGTCAGCGATGAGCCCGCGAAGGTTGCCCACGTGCGGCTAACCTTCAGGGCGATGCAGACTGAGGCGCTGAACGTGCGCGCCTCACGGGACCTGATTGCGAGGGTGGCTGAGGAACGATGGAGAGGGACAGCGCCGATTGGCGCAAGAGCACTCACAGTGGCAGCAACGGAGGGCAGTGCGTAGAGGTCGGCCGCGTCGCGGCCGGGATCATGGTGCGGGACACCGCGAACCGGTCGGGCGTGGTGCTGGCGGTGCCCGCTGGCGCGTGGCGGTCGCTGCTGGCTGAGGTCCGCGCGTCGTAGCGGTATAGGCGCGCGCCGACGGGGGCAGCCTCGTAAGGGGCTGCCCGTTTTGTCATGCCCGGATTCTGCCGCTCCTCCGCACTCATATTTCTTGCGTACACGTTTTGCAGGGGTCCCATTTAACGCTTGCTGTCTGCTGTCGTCTTTACCCGCGTCTGGTTTAGCCTCGCGTTTCGCCGTCGTCTGTACCGTCGCCTGGTTTAACGCGCGCGCTTGCTGTCGTCTGTACCACTGCCTGGTTTTGACTTTGACTTTGAGGATTATGCAAAAGTCAGTTTGAAAAAGTAGAGTCCAATCGCGGCATTGAAGGAGTCCTGAAAGGTCTTGAGTGGCCGCCGGTAATCAGTGAATAGAATCCGCCAGGTCTTCAACTGCGCCACCGCCCGCTCGACCG
>JAICYD010000088.1 GCA_025934375.1 Streptosporangiaceae bacterium
TGTCGCCGAAGGTCCACACGTCGACCTGCGGCTTGACGTTGTCGCGCACGGCCCCGGAGGACTCGAGGGCGGCCATGTCGATCTCGTTGTCGAAGTGGCCGATGTTGCCCACGATCGCCTGGTGCTTCATCTTCGCCATGTGCGCGGCGGTGATGATGTCCTTGTTGCCGGTCGTGGTGACGAAGATGTCGACGTACGGCAGGGCATCCTCGAGCGTGATGACCTGGTAGCCCTCCATCGCCGCCTGCAGCGCGCAGATCGGGTCGATCTCGGTGATGATGACCCGCGCGCCCTGGCCGCGCAGCGAGTCGGCGCAGCCCTTGCCCACGTCGCCGTAGCCGCAGACGAGCGCGACCTTGCCGCCGATCAGCGTGTCGGTGCCGCGGTTGATGCCGTCGATGAGGCTGTGACGGCAGCCGTACTTGTTGTCGAACTTGGACTTGGTGACCGAGTCGTTGACGTTAATGGCCGGGGACGTGAGGCTGCCGTCCCGGTGCATCTCGTACAGGCGGTGCACTCCGGTGGTGGTCTCCTCGGTGACGCCCATGACGCTCTCTACCGTCGCGGTCCACTTGCCGGGCGCGTCGGCGAGGGAGTTGCGCAGCCGGTCGAGGATGACCCGCCACTCCTCGTTGTCGCTCTCCGACGGGCTGGGAACCGCCCCGGCCGCCTCGTACTCGGCGCCCTTGTGCACGAAGAGGGTGGCGTCGCCGCCATCATCGAGGATCATGTTCGGCCGCTGCCCGTCCGGCCAGGTCAGCGCCTGCTCCGTGCACCACCAGTACTCCTCCAGCGTCTCGCCCTTCCAGGCGAAGACGGCGATCCCCTGGGGAGCGTCCGGGGTGCCGTCCGGGCCGACGGCGACCGCCGCCGCGGCGTGGTCCTGGGTGGAGAAAATGTTGCAGCTGGCCCAGCGGACTTCCGCCCCGAGTGCCGTCAGGGTCTCGATGAGGACGGCGGTCTGGATCGTCATGTGCAGCGAGCCGGTGATGCGGGCGCCGCGCAGCGGCTTGGACTCCGCGTACTCGGCGCGAGTCGCCATCAGGCCGGGCATCTCGTGCTCGGCGAGCTGGATCTCCTTGCGCCCGAAGTCGGCGAGCTTGATATCGGCGACCTTGTACGGTTCAGTGCTCATTCGCACTAACTCCTTCGTCGGTGACGGCTGGGTGGCCTGATGCCTGTGTAGAACGCGGTCAGGGACCGGGCGGACTGGTGCCTGCCGGGCGGCCTGGATGACTGGCTCGCGGGCAACGGATTCGAGACTACGGGACCACGACGGCATCAGCACGCTTAACTAGCGGTTTCTGACAAGGGATTGTTAGGATCGTGGACATGCGCATTTCAGAGGCTGCTAAGCGGCTCGGCATGTCTCCCCGGATGCTGCGCTACCGGGAGGACCTCGGGCTGTTGCCGGCCTTGCGGGACCGGCCGACCGGACGCGGCCCGGCTCACCGCCAGTTCACCGATGAGGACCTGGCCGCCGTCGCCGCCGGGATCCGGCTGGAGCAGCGCTATGACATCACCCCGGCGGCGCTGGCGTTCGGCCTGCGGGTGCTCACCGAGCCATCGGTCCGGGCGGCCGTGGCGGACCTGGGCAGGCGCACCGGTCACGTTCCCGCGACCCCGGGCCGCGCCCTGGACTTCGAGAAGGAACGCGCGCTGCGCTGGCTCGGCACTCCCCCGCCGCGCCGCTAGCGAACAGTGCCGCTAGCGAACAGTGTGCCGCTAGCGAACAGTGCGGTTGCGGGGGCCACGGCGCAGGCGGCTGCGGCTTCGCCGCACTACCTGAACGGACGGATCGGTGGCGTCCACCTCATCGGGGTGGTAGATGTCCGGCTCCAGGTAGATCGTCTCCGCGATCGGGAGCACTTCCCGTATGCGCGCCTCGGCTGCGTTGATGCCCGCGGCCAGGTCCGCCGCGGTCGCCTCGCCGGGGACCGCGATCTTCGCGGCGATGAGCAGCGACTCCGGCCCTATGTGGGAGGTGCGCAGGTGAATCGCCTTGAAACCCTCAGCCCCGCCCTCGAGCGCGGCCACGATCGTGCGCGAGTCCTCCTCCGTCGCCGACTCGCCGATCAGCAGGCTCTTGGTCTCGTAGCCCACGATGAAGGCCGCGCAGGCCAGCAGGAGGCCCACTCCGACGGATCCGGCGCCGTCCCACCGGTCATTCCCGGTCAGCTGGGACAGCAGCACCCCCAGGAACGCGAACAGCAGGCCCACCAGCGCGGCAGTGTCCTCCAGCAGCACGACGGGCAGTTCAGGCGTCTTGGTGACATGAACGAACATCCGGAAGCCGTGCCTGCCGCGTGCCTCGTTGGCCTCCATGATCGCGGTGCGCAGGGAGAGCCCCTCAAGCACGAACGAAAACCCGAGCACAACGTAGGCGACGATCGGGGACTGCACCTGGCCGGGATGGAGGATCTTGTGAATCCCGTCATACAGTGAGAACACCGCGCCGACGGTGAACAGCATCACCGCGACGACGAAGGCGTAGAAGTAGCGTTCGCGACCGAAACCGAACGCGTGCTCGGTGGTCCGGGACCGCCGCGACCGGCCGCGGCCAATCAGCAGGAGCAGCTCGTTGCCGGTGTCGGCGACCGAGTGCACCGACTCGGCCAGCATGGAAGCCGATCCGGTCACCAGGAAAGCGACAAACTTAGCGATCGCGACCCCGAGGTTGGCCAGGAGCGCCGCGATTACGGCCTTCATAGCGGAGAACTACCCTGCCTGTTCTGTAAGGTCCCTCAGGTCATCGATCGCGGCGATCGCCAGCGGGTCAATGCCGCAGGCGATTCCCAGGTAGACCGACGCGTAGTCAGCCAGTTGCACGACCGCGGCGAGCTTGCGCAGGGGCTGCTCTCCGTCCATGGCCAGCTCCGAGACGTCGATGCCGCGGCTGCCAGCCAGCGACGCAGCGGCGTGGCGGCTGGCCGTCACCCGGGGGTCTTCGGCGCCCTCGTCGGCGAACAGGACCAGGCGCAGCGACGCGCCGCTCCCCTCCGGGTCCTCCAAGGACAGGGGGAACTCATCGTCGAGCGGGTCCTCCACGGACGGGAAGTCCGGCTCGGGCCCCGGCGCGAACGGGCCGTCGAACACCGCGACCTGGTCCCGGCCGATCCCGGGCAGGGTGCCCAGCAGCGCCGGGTACTTCGCGTTCGCCGACAGCTGGGCGGCGAACCGGCGCGCGGCGACGTTGGCCAGCGGCGTGCCGGCCCAGATGACCGGCAGCGTGCCGACAAGGTCGAGGGCGAGGGACTTTCCCGGGTTGACGAACGACTCACTGGAGGGGCGGCACTGGTGCGACACGTCCTCAAGGACGCTGGCCGCGGATTCGTAGCCGTCCGTCCCCACGGTGGTCAGGCCGAGCCTTTCCGCGATCACCAGGAGCGGGACGGCCAGCGTCCACAGCGAGGATCGGGCCGGGCTGGCCGACGCGACGGCGATGAGGGTGCCGCGCGCCTGCGTGATGACCTCGTGCAGGGGCGAGGCGGCCGGCGCGACCGCGATCAGGTGGCTGCCGCGGCGCGCGGCCTCACGGGCGAGGGCCAGCACCTCCACGGTGTGACCCGAGGTTGAGATGGCGACCACGAGATCGGCGGCGCCGATCCAGCCGGGCAGCACGTACCCGCTGACGATCAGGACCTGCACTGGCGAGCGCGCCCCGGCCGCGGCGGCCAGGATCTCCCCGGCCAGCGCGCCGGTCCCGGCGCCAGCCACGACGATCGCACGGGGCCGGGCATCCGCGGCGAGACTGGAGAGATTTGCCTCGTCGCAGGCCCGGATCGCGGTGCGCACCTGCGCGGCCGCCGCCGCGACCTGGCGCAGCATCCCCCCTGGGTCGCCGGCTTCAACGAGCTCGGGGTCATCGAGCCGGTAGGCGGCGAACGCCGCCCCGCCATGGGGGGTGTTCACCCCGCTTCGCCGGCCGGGCCGACGGAGTTACCCGCCGAGCCGCCGCCCGCGGTCGGCCGGGCCTCGTCTACCAGCAGTACCGGGATGTCGTCGCGCACCGGGTAGGCCAGCCCGCAGCCCGTGCATACCAGCTCGGCGGCCGCCTCAGCGGCGCGCAGCTGCGCGCGGCACTTGGGGCAGGCCAGGATCTCCAGTAGCCAGTCGTCAATGTTCACGGTCATCCTTCCGTCGTGCCGCGTATGAGCCCCAGTGCCTCGTCTCGGATCTCGGCCATCTGCCCGGGGGTCGCCGCCTCCACGTTCAGCCGCAGCAGCGGCTCGGTGTTGGACGGCCGGACATTGACCCACCACGTGTCGCCCGCGATGGTGAGGCCGTCCAGCTCATCTACGGTCACCCCGGGGTCCTTCGCGTAGGCATCCCTGATCTTCGCGGTGGTTGCGGCCTGGTCGCGGACCTCGCTGTTGATCTCGCCGCTGGCCGTGTAGCGGGAGTACTCCGCCAGGAGGTCTGACAGCGGCCGGCCGGAGGTGCCGAGCGCGGCCAGGGTGTGCAGCGCCGCGAGCATGCCGGAGTCGGCGAACCAGAAGTCACGGAAGTAGAAGTGCCCGGAGTGCTCCCCGCCGAAGACGGCGTTGGTCTCGGCCATCTTCGCCTTGATGAACGAGTGGCCTACGCGGGTCCGGACCGGGACCCCGTCGTGCTCGGCGATGATCTCGGGGACGGCGCGGCTCGTGATCAGGTTGTGGATGATGGTGGCGCCCGGCTCGTGAGCCAGCTCGCGGGTCGCGATGAGCGCGGTGAGCACCGACGGGCTGACGATCTGGCCCTTCTCGTCCACGACGAAGCAGCGGTCGGCGTCGCCGTCGAAGGCCAGGCCAATGTCGGCCTGGTGCACGATGACCGCCTCCTGCAGGTCGCGGAGGTTCGCGGGGTCGATCGGGTTGGCCTCGTGGTTCGGGAACGTGCCGTCCAGCTCGAAGTACAGCGGGATCAGGTCGATAGGCAGGCCCTTGAAGACTGTCGGCACCGAGTGGCCCGCCATCCCGTTGCCGGCGTCGGCCACGACCTTCAGCGGGCGGATTCCCGACAGGTCGACGAGCTTCTTCAGGTAGGTGGCGTAGCCGGGGAGGAGATCACGGCTGGTGATCGTGCCGTGCGGCTTGTCGCCGCGGGGGACTCCGGCGGCGACAAGCCGCTTAAGGTCAGCCAGGCCCGTCTCGATGCCGACGGGCTTGGCGCCTGCCTTGCACAGCTTGATGCCGTTGTACTTCGCGGGGTTGTGGCTCGCGGTGACCATCGCGCCGGGGACGTTCAGGAACCCGCTGGCGTAGTAGACCAGGTCGGTCGGCCCGAGGCCGCCGCTGATGACGTTGGCCCCCTGGCTCGCGGCGCCGCGGGCGATCGCGTCGGCGAGCGGCTGGCTGGACGGGCGCATGTCGTGGATGACGACGAGCTGATCAGCGTTCGCCAGCCGCGCGAAACCCGCGCCGATCTGCTCGGCGACGGCCTCGTCGAGCTGATCAGGTACGACTCCCCTGATGTCGTACGGCTTGAAGATCTGCTCCAGGTCGCTCAATGTCGCTCCGCTCGTGTCCCGTCCCGATGCTTGCGCCCCGCCGGTAAATCTGTTCAGAACAAACCTATCGGTCATGCCAAACGGGCCTGGCATCCTGTGGGTGTTTCCCGCGCCCGCGCTGGCGTAACCGGCCGGGATCGGGGCGGAAGCCGCTAGCCGAGCGGGGCTGGGCCTATTCGGATTGGGCCTATTCGGGTTGAACAGTGGGGGCTGAGCGCAAGACGCGCAGGTGGCCGCGGCGGCCGACCTCGACGCCCTGGCCAACGGGCTCCGGAGCCGAAGCGGGCTGGGAGGCGCTCCCGGGGCGCGAGTCGCCGCCACTGGCCGCGCTCACCGAGCCGGCGGACAGGGGCCGGGCCCGGAAGGCGGCGGCCTTCGGCTCGCGGACAACGTTGGCGATTGCCTCCAGGTCGTCAGCGCGCTCCTGCTCGGGGCTAGGGGGCAGCCGGACGACATCCCAGCCGCGCGGCGCGACGAGCCGGTCAGCGTGCTTCTCGCACAGGTCGTAGGTATTTGGCTCCTCGTAGGCGGACAGCGGGCCAAGCACGGCCGTGGAGTCCCGGTACACGAACGTGAGCGTGTAGACGGGAGGCTGCTTGCACGCCGTACGTGAGCAGCAACGGGAATTCACGCACCCACCTCGCTCACCAGATCGTCAATGGCCACGATAGCAGTGCAAGTCCCCGTCGGCCGTGTAACGCGCCTGCTCGCGCGAGCGTGGTCAGCCGGGCCGTCTGGTGCTTTCCCCCGCGGTGCCAGCCAGGCCCAGTTGTCGCTCACAAGGGCTGACGGTACCCATCCGCAGGCGGTTACGCCATCACCGGCGGGGTGTTCGCGTTCGTGTCGTTTTAGGGCGTATACGGACGGGCAGGCGGCGTCTGATGGCTCGCTCCGCTCCCTGAACGATGGCTCGCTCCGCTCGCCACAGGGGATCGGCGTCTGGTGAACTCCAGCGGGCTGGAGGATGGGGACCGCGACTGCTGAAATGGAGCGTCTCCCACGCAGGTGCTTTCCGGGGGGGACGACCCCCGTACCCCCCGGGCCCGGGGGACCCCCACGGAGTGTCCCATCGGACCCCCCACTGTGCGCTCCTGCTCAGCTACCCTCGCTAGGTGTGGACAGTGATCACGGCGGGTCGGACGCGGGGGCGCGGGGAGCGCGGGTCCGGCGGCGGGACCGGCGGGGACGCGGGCTGCGGGGCAGGCTGGTGCCACCTACGGTGCCGATGTACCGGACACGGGCGGAGCAGTTCGACGACATCGTCTTGGACGCGGTCGCCCGGCTGGAGCCGCGCTGGGAATCGGAGTTGTCCAGTGTCGAGTTCGCGGTCCAGGAGGTGCCAGAGGCCGAGGAACTGGCCGACGACGCCGGGGAGATCCCGCTCGCGCGGGTTATCCCGGGGACGCCGGATCGCGGGGACCCCAATCACCCGGCGACCCCGGTGCGCATCGTCATCTACCGCCGCCCGCTGCTGGCCCGGGCCGAGAACGACGACGAGCTCGGCGACCTGGTCTTCGAGGTCGTGGTCGAGGAGCTCGCGCGGGCGCTCGGCATCGACCCGGACTCCATTGACCCCGAGGAGTAGCGGCTAGCCCGACGATCGGCGGGGCTGTGCGGACGGGAGGGCGGTCACGGGAGGATGGCGGAGTAGGAGTCCTTCGTTGGGGCCAAAGTGATCTGGGTGAGCGCGCTTTGGACCGGGAGGATGGACAGGAGCGGGCCGGACAGGCCGCCGCTGGCGGTGACCACGCGGGCCGCGTAGAGCGGGCCAGAGCCAGCCTTGGGGGTCACGACGATGGCGAAGGGGTCGTGGCTGCCCGGGGGCGGCGCGACGGTGATCGCGACCGTGTGCTGCGGGGCGACCTGCACCGACTGCGGTGGCGTGTCAATGGACTGGCTGCCCGCCGAGGAGACGACGGTGACGCTGGCCGATGCCGCGCCGGCCGGGGCTGACAGCAACAGGCCGACGGTGAGCTGCCCGCTGGCCGGGTTCCCGGCGATGATCCCCTGCTCGGTCACCGGCGCGGCGGCGGCACTGAAGGAACCGATGCCATTGCCCGGCACGGCGACGCCCGCCGCGATCGGCACGTTCGACGTCAGCACGAGCGCGGCGGCGGACGTGCCCAGCGAGGTCAGGGCGAGCGACGTCGCGGCCCCGGACGGCGCGTCTTGCACCGTGGAGCCGAACGGCAAGTACCGGCCGCGGGCGGTCAGCGCCGTCACGGTGACCCGCGCGTCCACCGGCCCAGGCACGGCGACGAACAGCCGGGCCGCGCTGCTGGCGGTCGTCAGGCCGGATATCACGAGCTGCTTGCCCGGAGCGCTGGCCTGCGGCAGCCACGCGCCACCGGAGCCCTTGGCCGGCCCCTGCCACACGGCGGCGGCCACCTGGCCCGAGCTGGTCTGCACGTGCACCGCCTGGACCTGCGAGCCGCCGGTGAACCGGGCGACGTTCTCCCACAGGTACTGACCGGGACCGACGGTGATGGCATCGCTCAGGCCCTGCTGCACGCCGGAGTCGGTGAGGATCGAGACCTCGACGGTCGCCGCTATCGTGCCCGCGTTCATGAGGTACAGCCGGGTGACGGGTGCGCCGGTCGCGGTACCGGTCCCGACGAACCACATGTCCGAGCCGGGGTGAGCGCAGGTGACAGTGCCCATGCCCTGGCCGGTGGACACCTCAGCCTCAAAGCCCTGCGCCATGGCACCGGTCGCGGTCACCGAGGTGCTGCCGTACTTAGTGGGCGCCGGGACAGCGGTGACCGTGAGCGCCCCCGGGCCGGAGACCGTGACCGGTGGCGTGGTGTCCGGCTGGGCGCTGGGTGTGCCGGTCACGGGGCCAGCGGCGGCGCCGGCCGCGGTCGCGGGAGTGAACGGGAGCGCGCTCAGCCGGGCCATTCCCCCTGTCGCGGAGGAGGCCGGGGAGCCCGCGCCCTGCCCCTGGTGACCGGGCAAGGCGATCATGGCGATATGGGCGACGCCGGTGTTCGGGCCGGGCGGCGGGCAGGTGCGGGCGACCGCGGAGACGGCGACGACCTTGCCATTTCCCGTCGCGGTCGAGGGTGACCCCGTGCGGGGGCCGGCCACCTTCCAGGCCGCCAGGTAAAGCAGGGCGAGCGCGAGGGCAACCGCCCCTGGTATCGCGAGACGGCGGATCATTCGTCCTTGTCCTTGTCCTTGCCGTCCTTGCCAGCCCGGTCCCAGATGCGGCGCGCGGGGCGGCCATGCCGACCGGGGGCGCGGTGCGAGTGCCGCTCCGCGGGCTTGGCCTCATCGGCGCTGGCTTCACCCGAGCGCGTGGCGGCGATCTGGGGCGCGGTGCGGTGCCGGCCGGTGGCGGCTGGCTCGAACGCCTCCCGGGGCGCCTCCGGTGGTTCCCGTGGCGTGGCTATGGGTTCCCATGGCTGACCGCCTGTGCTCCGGTCGGCGGGCCGGATGGGACCCGTGGATCCGGCGGGCACGTTAGGCCGGATGGACCCGGTGGATCCGGTGGGCTCGCTAGGCCGGGATGGCGCGGTGTGCCCCGGATTGACGGTGGACCCGGGGGGGACGGTGGACCCGGGGGGGACGGTGGGCCGGGGTCCGGAATCGCTTCGCCAGGCGTCCGCCGCCTCGATGGAAAGGGGAGCCCCAACGGGACGGCCACCGGAGACGGTTGGCCAGGCACCGGAATCGCGCTCGGCGAGGACGGCGGTCCAGTCAGCGCCGCTGTCACGGCCCACGTCCCGGCCCACGTCCCGGCCATTGTCCCGGCCAGTGTCTCGGCTGTTGTCCCGGCCAGTGTCTCGGCGGTCGTTGTCCCGGCCTGCCCGGCGGCCTGGTTCAGCTGACGACCGCTGGCCAGTGTCGGCGCCCCAGGCGGTGTCGCCGGCGCCCCAGGCGGTGTCGCCGGCGCCCCAGGCGGTGTCGCCGGCGCCCCAGGCGGTGTCGCCAGTGCCCCAGGCGGTGCTGCCGGCGCCCCAGGCGGAGTCGGCGGAATCAGTGCCGCTTCGAGGGCTGGCCTCCCATGGCGAGCGGCCGGCATTGTCGGTACTGCTTGAGTCGAGGCGGCCTGAGTTGCCCAGCGAGCCGAGGGACGCCGACGGGATAGTCACCCAGGGGCCGGTGCCGACCTTGGTGGCCGGGTCCGCGCCCGGGAAAACGTCGCCGGCGGGGTCATCGATGACGCCAACTCGCGAGCCGCCCGCCGAACCGTTCTCGGTAATGGCGGCGACCCCGGGTGAGCTGGCCACGCGCTGCCCTGGGAGCCGACTCGGCGTCTCCGCCCGCTTGCCGCGCTGGCCGCGTCCCCTGCTGAGCGAACGCCCCGGACGCCGCTGCGCGCTGAGCGGCACGGCGTCCTCCTCGGGCTGGGCTTCGGGTTCCTCCGCCGCGTCCGGCGCGCCTGCCCGCCTGCCCCGGCGAGCCGCTTGCATCGCCGCGAGCGCCGCCGCCTCGGCGACGGGGTCGGCCCGCTTGCCGGGCAACGCGAGCACGCACACGGCGAAGAACATGATGAGCTCGGCGACCAGGCTGAGGTCGCGGGCCAGGTTGTCGCGGGTGATGACCAGCGAGCCACCGCCGGCCGGGAGGGTGAACGCTTGCGCCCATCCGTCGAACGGCTTGGCCTGCGCGGTGAGCGCGCGGCCGTTGAGGGTGGCCTTCCATCCGCCAGCTGGCTCAGCCAGCACGAGCGTGCCGCCGGCGGGCGGAGCGTGGGCGGCGCTCGCGCCGACCATGTCGGAGTGGATCACCGACACGGCGCCGTCCGGGCCCAGCACGCGGACCCGGCCGACCGGCCCGGAGACCTGCCAGAGGTCATAAGCGGGGGCACTGCTCACCGGCACGATCCCGGCCGCCCCGTCTAGGCGCTGGGCCAAGGCGGCGTCGATCGGGCTGGGCAGGACCACCCACCGGATGCCGAACTCGCCGAGCACCTGACCCGGGTCGCCGCCCTCAGCTCCGTTCGGCGCGGCCAGGGCAGCCACCTGCCGGGACAGCGCCTGCTCGCCGGGGACGTACTCGGCGAGCTCGGGTTCCCCGAGTGTGGGGTCGCCCTGCCGCAGGACGTAGTACGTGAGCACGCCGCCGGCCTCGCGCAAGACGAGCGTCCGGTACTTGTTCGCGCCGATGGACGAGGCGGCCACGAACGCCGGGAGCACTGGCGAGCTGACGGTCGCCACCGGCCCGCGCACGCCCGTCCACACCCAGGATCCGCCGGCCGCCAGCGGCCCGGCCGCCGCCACGATCAGCGCCAGGATCGCCACAGCCCGGGGCGGTGCTGACTTCGACGATGCCGATTGAGGCGATTCCCCTGCGGACGGGCCGTCGGCCGGTGCGGAATCGGCCGACCTTAGCCCGCCGGCGAGCCAGTCGGCCGCCGGAGCGGCGGCCATCAGCAACCCGACCGCGGCGATGGCCATGGCCGCTCCCGGCCAGACGCTGACCGGGTTCCCGCCGCCCTCGGGGATCACGATAGACCGGCTCATTGCCAGCGCCGCGGAAAAGCCCGCCACGGCCACCAGCCAGCCGGCGACGACCAGGCCGGTACGGCGGGACAGCGCCAGCGAGACCACGGCGAGGGCGAGGCCCGCGGTGACCCACAGGGGCGGCAGTCCCGGCCCGCCTGGATGCAGTAGCAGCAGCGACGACGGCTTCAGGGACGCCGCGGACAGCCCCTCTCGCGTCAGCCCGGCCTCTAGCAGAAACCCCGACGGGCGGGTCAGCAGGCTCAGCGACCACGGGAACAGCACCAGGAATGGCGCGGCGACCACGATGGCCGCGTTGGCCAGCGAGACCGGCCACACCCAGTGGCGGGCGGCCAGCAGCACGAGGAGGATGCCGACGACGATCACCCACACGAGCGGGACGAACGCGGCGGTTATCGCGGTTAGCAGCCCAGTGGCCCAGGCCGCCCGCCGCGCGGCCCGCGGCGGCCCGGTCAGCATCCGGGCGGCCGCCTGGGCGAGCAGCGGAAGCAGGATGAACGCGGTCGTGGTGCCCAGCCGCCCGGCGGCCACGGCGCCCATCGCGACCGGCAAGAGCGCGTAGGCGCCCGCTATCCACACCCGGGCGACAGCGGAGGACACCAGGCGGCGGGTGGCCAGGTAGGCCGTCAGGCCGGCCAGCGGGACGCTGCCGAGCAGCAAGACGTCCACTGCGAGCCAGGCCTGGCCGCCGAGCACGGTTGCCAGCCCCGCGACGACGGCCACGTAAGGCTGGGCGCTGGCGGCCGAGCCGATCCCGACCGCGTGGAAGCCGGCCAGGTATTCACTCCACAGGGCGGACGCGCCGCCCCAGGCGGGCACGAGCATGCCGCCGCCGAGAGCGCTAGCCCCCAGCAGCCGACGCTCGGCGATGAGCGCGACCAGCAGCAGCACGAGGACGAGCTGGACGCCATGGTTGGCCATGATGCGTCGGGGGATAGAGCGCGGCTCGATGAGCTGGTCATCCTCGTCGTCGCCGTCCGCGGAGGCGTGGTGCTGGCCGACGGTGCCCTGTGGCGACATGACGCTCGCGAGCGACTCGCCCAGGCGGCGCAGCGGTCGGCCGGGCGGGATGAAGGTCCGCACGGCAGAGTAGCCCTGTCCGCGCCCGGCGGCGCGACGGCGACGCGCCTTCCACAGCCGCAGCGGGTGGCCGAACAGGTCGCCAAGGGCGGTGAGCTGGTCAAGGGCCCGCTCGACTTGCTTGGTGAGCAGGAAGTAGGCGGCGCGCAGCAGCGTTCCGGCGACACTCCCGGCGAAGATCGTGAGCAAGGGCAGGAGCGGCAGGTTGACCGCGAGTACGTACAGGGCGTTGCGGCGGTCCAGGCGGCGCGCGGACAGGCCCTCAGGCCGGCGGCCCTTCCGCGCGGTCAGCTCGCGGTGGTAGATGACCGCGTCGGTGACGACCTGCACCCGGTAGCCGGCCGAATGCACCCGCCAGCAGAAGTCGACGTCATCGCGGAACATGCGCAAGTGCGTGTCGAACCCGCCCAGTTGCTCCCAGACGTCCCGGCGGACCAGCATGCCGGCCGAGCCGACCGCGAGCACCCCCCGCTTGTGGTCGTGCTGGCCCTGGTCGATCTCGCCGACGTCGATGCCGGTGACGCGCCGGCCGGCGCGGTCGATGGAGACGCCGGTCTCGCGCAGGATCCTCCGGTCGGTACCGTCGAGGACCTTGGGGCCGACGACGACAACGGAACGATCCCGGCTAGCCGCCCGCAGTAGCCGGTCCAGCGTTTCCGGGGCGGGCTCGCAGTCGTCGTGCAGCAGCCAGATCCACTCGACCTGCTGCGTGCCCGATACATTCGCCTCTCCATCGGGCACGCCCCGGGGGGCACGGGGGGTCGCCCCCCCGGGAGATAGCTGCCCGGAGTCGTCGAGCCGCCGGGCGGGCGCGCGGCGCAATGCGCCCCATACGGCCTGGCCGAACCCAGTCGCCCGGTCCATGCCGTATACCGCGTCCTGGCCGATCAGGTCGGCGAGGACCGCGCCGCTGCGGTCCCGGCTACCGGTGTCCACGCCGATGATCCGCCCAACGGCGTGCGTCTGCGCGCGCAGCGACTGGACGAGGGCGGGCAACAGGCGAGCACCGTCGTGGACGACGATGACCGCGGTGACGGTGTGGCGAGTTTGCGGCGACGTAGGTGGCAACTGGTCCCAGCGCAGGTCGTGGATGAGGAGACCCTCAAGGGAGCAGTGACCCGGTCAGGAACTGTCCCCGTAAGGCACTGTCCCCCGCCAGAGCACGCCCGGGGAGCGGCCCCCGGCCGTCCCACGATGAAGGACAGACAGCGTGAACTCTACATCGGGCACGCGATCACCGGGGTGGTGTTACCTGGACGCTAGATCGCCGCACGCTTGAGCCGACGGCGCTCCCGCTCGGACATGCCGCCCCAGATGCCGAACCGCTCGTCGTTCTCCAGCGCGTAGTCCAGGCACTCGCCCTTGACCTCGCAGCTGCGGCAGACCCGCTTGGCCTCGCGCGTCGAGCCGCCTTTCTCAGGGAAGAACGACTCCGGATCCGTCTGCGCGCACAGCGCTCTGTCCTGCCAGCCCTGGTCATCGACATCTTCCGGACGAACGATGACGTGCGCTAGCGGGACGATGACCTCAGACAACGCGCGTCCTCCCCTCTCGGAGCCCCCGAACTTCCCGTCCACGTACCCGCGAGGACGAGAATCACACCAATGAAATTACACCCGCGTGTCTCGCTTCGCGTCAAGCGAGAAAGGTGGTATTGGCCGCATTGATGTCCAAGTTGCGAAGGAAGTCCTGTGGGACTTCTCGGCGCGGCCTGGCCCGCTGAGCCGATTTCAGTTACTTTTCGTGCTCACATGAACACCATTTGTTTATCAGCTGCCGCCTCGTCATGTGGCCGGTATCGGGGATTCGCCGGCCGCGAAGCGTGGGCCGGATCCCCGACAGCCACGTCGCCGGGACCAGGCCTGCGCGGTGCACCTAGTCTGGAACCCATGCGGATAACCGTGCTCGCGGGCGGCGTTGGTGCCGCCCGTTTCCTGCGTGGCCTGGTGGCCGCCGCACCCGACGCCCAGGTCACCGTCATCGGCAACACCGGTGACGACATCACGCTGCATGGCCTGCGCGTCTGCCCGGACCTGGACACCGTCATGTACACCCTCGGCGGCGGGATCAACTCCGGGCAGGGCTGGGGGCGCGCGGACGAGTCGTTCACCATCCGCGACGAGCTGGCCGCCTACGGCGCAGGCCCGGCCTGGTTCACCCTCGGAGACCGCGACTACGCCACCCACATCCTGCGCACGGAGTTGCTCGCCGCGGGCCGTCCGCTATCAGAGGTCACGCGGGTCCTGTGCGAGCGCTGGCGCCCGGGCGTCCGGCTGCTGCCAATGACCGACGACACGGTGGAAACTCACGTGACGCTTAAAGCCTCCGCGGGTCACTCGGGGGAGGGCGTCGCGCCCGTCGTCCACTTCCAGGAGTGGTGGGTGCGCCTGCACGCGGCGGTTCCCGCGGAGGCCATCACGCCCATCGGGGCGGGGACCGCGACGCCAGGGCCGGGGGTCCTTGACGCTATCGCCGAGGCGGACTTCGTCCTGTTCCCGCCGTCCAACCCGGTCGTCAGCATCGGTCCGATCCTGGCCATCCCCGGCATCCGGGAGGCGGCGGAGGCCAAGACGGTCGTCGGCGTCTCCGGAATCATCGGCGGTGCCCCGGTGCGCGGCATGGCGGACGCCTGCCTGGCCGCGATCGGGGTGGAGACCTCAGCGGCCGCCGTCGCCGCGCATTACGGCCCGCGGCTGCTGTCGGGCTGGCTAGTCGACGACCAGGACAAGGCGGCGGCCGACGATCCCGCGTGCGCCGGGATCGCGATCCGCGCGATGCCTTTGTACATGCGCGACGTGGACTCCACCGCCTCGATTGCCCGCGCCGCGATCGAACTGGCCCAGGAGCTCGCGTGATGTCAGCCAACGCATCGTCGGTATCCGTCACTGCCATTTCCGGGCTGCCGGAGGTCAGCGCGGGCGACGACTTGGCCGCGCTCCTCGTGCGGGCAGTCTCAGAGCAGGCAGGGCTGCGCGATGGCGACATTCTCGTCATCACCTCGAAAGTTGTCAGCAAGGCCGAGGGGCGGGTGATCCAGGCCACCCGCGATGAAGCCATCGAGGCGGAGACCGCCCGGGTCGTCGCCCGGCGGGGCGCGACCATCATCGCGCAGACGCGGCACGGGTTCGTGCTGGCGGCCGCCGGGGTCGATGAGTCCAACACGGCGCCGGGCACCGTGGTGCTGCTGCCGGAGGACCCGGATGAGTCCGCCCGGCGGCTGCGCAAGTCGCTTCGTGACCGGGCGGGCGCGACCGTCGGCGTGATCATCACCGACACGATGGGCCGCCCGTGGCGGGCCGGGCAGACCGATACCGCGATCGGGGCGGCGGGCGTGGTGGTCATGCGCGATCACCGCGGCGAGAAGGACGTCTTCGGCAAGACGCTGGAGGTCACTGTCGCCGCCGTCGCCGATGAGATCGCCGCGGCGGGCGACCTGGTCAAGGGCAAGGCGCTGCAGATCCCAGTGGCCCTGGTGCGCGGGCTGGGGGGCCTGGTCACCGCCGAGGACGGGCCGGGCGCGCGGGTGCTGGTCCGCCCGGCCGCCGAGGACATGTTCCGCCTCGGCGCGGCGGACGTGCTGTACGCGCGGCGGACCGTCCGGTCGTTCACCCCCGAGCCGGTCGACCCGGCAGCGGTGCAGCGCGCGATCGCCGCGGCGCTCACCGCGCCAGCGCCGCATCACAGCGAGCCGTGGCGGTTCGTGATCGTCTCCTCCGCCGAGGCCCGGACGCGGCTGCTGGACGCCATGCTGCAGGCGTGGGTGGCGGACCTGCGCCGGGACGGGTTCACCGAGGGGCAGATCGCCAGGCGCACCCGGCGCGGCCTGCCGCTGCGCGACGCCCCGCTGATCGTGGTCCCCTGCCTGGAGGCGTCAGCAGCGCACGCCTACCCCGACGAGCGCCGGTCCCGCGCCGAGGAGGCCATGTTCACCGTCTCGATGGGCGCGGCCGTGCAGAACCTGCTCGTCGCCCTCGCTGTTGAGAGCCTAGGCTCGGCGTGGATCTCCTCGGCCCTGTTCTGCCAGGACGTGGCGGCGGCGGCGCTGGACCTCCCCCACGACTGGCGCCCAATGGGCGCGGTAGCCGTCGGGCATCCCGCTAGCACTCCCCCGCCCCGTCCTCCCAGGGACCCGCACGAGTACACGCTGGTCCGCTAGCGTCGTCCCCGCCATGCGAGGCGAATGCGCATCTGGCCACGTTCGGCAACGGAGCTAAACGCGCATCTGGCTTGCTAGCGGCCGCTAGCGGGCGATTATCGGGAGGCCCCGGCGGACGGATTCGGCGACGCCGTCGCTGGCGGTCGCGGCGGCCTGGCGTTCCGCGGACGGGGTGCCGTAAAGCGTCGTCCGCTGGCTTAGGCGTCGGCCGGGGAGCGGAGCGACTATCGCCTCCAGGTCGCTGATCGTCTTGAAGGAGCCGTTAGCGGCGCCGGCCATGCGGCTGATGGTTTCCTCCATGAGGGTGCCGCCCAGGTCGTTGACGCCGCCGCTCAGGACCTCGCGGCACAGGTCGTCGCCAAGCTTGACCCAGGAGCACTGGATCGAGCCGATCGCGCCGTGCAGCAGCAGCCGGGACACGGCGTGGACGGCCCGGTTCTCACGGCGGGTCACTCCGGGGCGGGCCAGGCCAGCCAGGTAGATCGGGGCGCTGGTGTGGATGAACGGGAGCAGCACGAACTCGGTGAAGCCGCCGGTGCGCTCTTGGATGCCGCGGATCACCCGCAGATGACCGACCCAGTGCCTCGGCGCGTCCACGTGCCCGTACATCATCGTGGCGGTCGTGCGGATGCCGAGCTCATGCGCGGTCGTGACCACCTCGATCCAGTCGGCGGCCGGCAGCTTGCCCTTGGTCAGCACCCAGCGGACGTCGTCGTCGAGGATCTCGGCGGCGGTGCCGGGCAGCGAGCCGACGCCCGCCTCGCGGGCGCGGACCAGCCATTCGCGCAGCGGCAGCCCGGTACGGGCCACGCCGTTCATGACCTCCATCGGCGAGAACGCGTGGACGTGCATGTCCGGGGTGCGCCGCTTCACCTCGGCGGCGATGTCGAAGTAGGCGGTGCCCGGCAGGTCGGGGTGAATGCCGCCCTGCATGCAGACCTCGGTCGCCCCTGCCGCCCAGGCCTCCTCGGCGCGGTCGCCGATCTGGCCCAGCGAGAGGGTGTAGGCGTCGGCATCGGTGCGGCGCTGCGCGAACGCGCAGAACCGGCAGCCGGTATAGCAGACGTTGGTGAAGTTGATGTTCCGGGTCACCACGTACGTCACGTCGTCGCCGTTGACGTCGCGGCGCAGCCCGTCGGCGATGGCGGCCAGCGCGTCCAGGTCGGCGCCGTCCGCGCCCAGCAGCGAGATCGCCTGCTCGTCGGTCAGCGCGGCGGGGTCCCGCTCGGCCTGCCGCAGCGCGCCGGCCACCTCGCCGGGCCGCGCGACCGCGGGAGCGCCGGGAACGGGACGCGGCGCGTCTGCTCGTTGCGCGATCGCTTGCCAGTCTCCGTAGACCTCGGCGAAGTCGTCGCGCCGGTCTCGCGTGCGGCCCGCGGTGTCGATCGTGACATGCAGGTCGACGCGGCCCGAGGCCTCGCCCCAGCCGCCGTCGGGTTCCTGCCACGGCAGCCCGCGCGGCATCGCCCCGTCGGCGGCCAGGCCGGTGACCGGGTCGGCGAGCGCCGCGACATGACCAGACAGCCGCGGGTCGAGCCACGGCTCGCGCAGGTACGGCGGGTGGACCGTCAGCCGCTCGCGCAGCGTGAAGCCAGCCTGCGCGGTGACGCTCGCCAGCTCGTCGATCTGCGGCCAGGGCCGCTCCGGGTTCACGTGATCCGGGGTCAGCGGGGACACGCCGCCCCAGTCATCGATCCCGGCCGCGAGGATGAGCTGATACTGGTCGCCGACGAGGTTCGGCGGAGCCTGGACGCGGGCCCGCGGGCCGAGGACGAGCCTGGTGACGGCGATGGTCGCGGCCAGGTCGTCCAGCTCGGCGTCGGGAGCGTCGCGCATCTTGGTGTCCGGCTTGGCCCGGAAGTTCTGCACGATGACTTCCTGGATGCCGCCATACTCGCGGGAGACCTTGCGGATGGCGAAGATCGCGTCGGCTCGCTCGGCGAGCGTCTCGCCGATGCCGATCAAGATGCCGGTCGTGAACGGCACGCCGGAGCGGCCCGCGTCCTCCAGCACGCGCAGCCGGACCGCCGGGTCCTTGTCCGGGCTGCCGAAGTGCGGGCCGCCCTTGCCGGTGAACAGCCGCGCCGCCGTCGTCTCCAGCATCATCCCCATGGACGGGGCGACCGGCTTCAGCCGCTGGAAGTCCTGCCAGGACAAGACGCCGGGATTCAGGTGCGGCAGCAGGCCGGTTTCCTCAAGCACCCGGATCGCCATCGCGCGGACGTACGACAGCGTGTCGTCATAGCCGTTGGCGTCCAGCCACTCGCGGGCCGCGGTCCAGCGCGCCTCCGGCTGGTCTCCCAGCGTGAACAGCGCCTCCTTGCAGCCGAGCTCCGCGCCGCGGCGGGCGATGTCAAGGACCTCGTCGGGGGTGAGGAACGCAGCCTCCAGGCGGCCGGGGACAGTCGCGAACGTGCAGTACGCGCACCGGTCCCGGCACAGCCGGGTCAGCGGGATGAACACCTTCCGCGAGTACGTGATGATCCCGGGGCGGCCCGCCGCTTCCAGGCCGGCGTCGCGGGCGCGGCTCGCGTGCGTCAGCAGGGTGCGCAGGTCCTCGCCACGGGCGTGCAGCAAGACGGTCGCCTCGTCCAGGTCGAGCGCCTTGCCGTCCCGGGCGCGGGCGAGCGCCCGGCGCATGGCTGATTCGTTCATCGACGGGTACGGATGATGCTCCGCAAGGTCGTCCCCCCGAGCGGTAGCAGCTTTCCCATCATTCCCAGCAGCAAAGCTCATAAATAACGACCCTACGACACGAGCTCGCGCTCAGAAGTTCCGGTAGTCGCGAACGCTCATTCGGGGCCCCCGGCGCTGGGGGCCGCCGCCGTAGCGAAGCGGAGCGGCGCTGCCGGATCCCCCGCTGGCGGTTCCCCGCCCGTCGCCGCGGCTCAGCCCGATCAGGCGGGTCACCCGGTACCGCTGCCCGTCCCACGGCTTGAGCAGGTCCAGCATGAGGGCGTCGTCGGTGCGGTCCCGGCCAGCCAGCGCGAACCCGACGACGTTGGACAGGTGGTAATCCCCCACGGATATGGCGTCGGGGTCACCAGCGGCGCGCTGACGGGCCTCGGCGGAGGTCCATATGCCGATGCCGGGCAGCGTCCGCAGCTTGCCGTCGGCCTCGGCGTGGCCGAGGTCAAGCAGGTGCTCGAGGCTATCGGCGACTCTGGCGGCGCCCATGATCGTCAGCGCGCGGACGCCTTCGACGCCGGCCCGGTGCCAGTCCCAGGAGGGGATGCGCCGCCAGACGGCCGGCGAGGGGAAGACGCGCATGCCATGCGGCGCCGGGCCCGGAGGCACGGTGCCGTGCTTGCCGAGCAGGATGCGCCAGGCCCGGTGCGCCTCCAGCACCACGACCTTCTGTTCGAGGACCGCCGGGACCAGCGCCTCCATCAGCCTGCCGCTGCGCCCGATACGCAGGCCCGGATGCCGGCGGGCGGCGTCCCGGATCACCGGGTGATCGCCTGGACTGAACGCGGAGGCGTCGTCATCACAGCCCAGGCAGCCGGGCAGCGCGTCGAGCATCCAGCCTGCCCCCGGCCCCCATGCCTGGGCAGCAACCCGAGTGCTCTCATCGGGAACTGGAGTCGCAGACATTACCCGGATCGTGGCGGGACCGTCGGGGGTGAGGGAGGTGCGCCAGATCGCGCCCGCCTCGTCGGCCCGGAACGTCGGGTCGCCGCGCCCGCGCCCTTGGACCGACAGCGTCAGACGCACGTCCACCGTGAACGGCAGTACCCACTCCCGGCATTCCACGATCCCTCATCGTAGGGGGGTGGCCCGGTACTCGGCCGTGTGTTCGCGGGGACGCGCCGGCTAGGCGTCGGAGGAGAAGCGGATCGAGGTCTGCTCCAGGCGGACACCGGGCCATACGCGGGCACCGTGCATCAGTTCGTTGCCGGGCCCGACGACGGCGTCGTCGCCGATGACCACGCCGGTCAGGGCCGCGCCGTCGCCAATCCGGGCGCCACGGCCGACAATGCTGTCCCGGACGACGGCGCCCGCGCCGATCGCGGCCGAGTCGAACACCACGCTGCCGTGCACCACGGCGCCGTTACCGACGCGCGATCCCACGCCAAGCACCGTCCCGCCGGTCACCCGCGCGTCATCGGCCACGGTCGCCGAGGCGAGCAGCAGCGCCTCCCCGCACTCCCCTGGCATCGCCGGGGAGAGCAGGTGGCCCAGCACCACGTCGCACGAGCCGCGGACGAACGCCTCCGGCGTGCCGACGTCCAGCCAGTAGGTGTCCGAGGCGTAGCCCATCACCACCGCGTCGGCCTCGATGAGGGCCGGGAACGTCTCGCGCTCGACCGAGACCGGCCGCCCGGCCGGGATCTCGTCGATCACCGAGCGGCGGAAGACGTAGCAGCCGGCGTTGATCTTGTTGGTCGGCGGGTTCGCCTTCTTCTCCAGGAACGCCGTCACCCGTCCGGCCGCGCCGGTCGGCACGACCCCGTACCGGGCCGGGTCGTCCACCTTGACCAGGTGCAGGGTCACCGCGGCGCCGTGGTCGCGGTGCAGGTCCACCTGCGCGGCCAGGTCGTGCCCGGACAGGATGTCGCCGTTCAGCACGACGACGGGGTCATCGGGGCCGCCGCGCAGCAGCCCGGCGGCGTTGCGGATCCCGCCGCCGGTGCCCAACGGGGTCGGCTCGTACACGTAGTCGATGAACAGCCCGAGGGCGCTGCCGTCCCCGAAGGCCTCGGTGAACATCTCCGCTCGGTACGACGTGGCGAGCACCACGTGCGTGATGCCGGCCGCGGCGGCCCGGGCGAGCTGGTGGGCGAGGAACGGCACGCCGGCCGTGGGCAGCAACGGCTTGGGCGCGGACAGCGTCAGCGGTCGCAACCGGGTGCCCTTGCCGCCGACCAGCATGATCGCCTCAAGGGGTTCACGTCCCATAAAGCTCCGCCCCTGCGTTAGTTAATTCGGACCGCTACTTATAGTTATCAGTCGCTCTGCCAGCGCGAACGGGGACCTGGCGACGCCCTAGCATACTCACGGCCCTAACAAGAGGGGACGGGCTTGCCTGCCTTGATCGCCTCCAGGTCGGAGATCGCCTGGGAGAGGGTGGCGACCTTCACGATTTCCAGCCCGGCGGGGATCGCGCCCGCCGTGTCCGGGCAGTTGCCGGCCGGCGTCAGGAAGACGGTCGCGCCGGCGTCGCGGGCGGCCACCATCTTCTGCTGGATGCCGCCGATGGGCTGCACCTGCCCGGCGGCGGTGATCTCCCCGGTCCCGGCGATGAACTTCCCGCCGGTCAGGTTCATCGGGGTCAGCTTGTCGATGATGCCGAGCGCGAACATCATCCCCGCGCTCGGGCCGCCGATATTCCCGACGGTGATCGTGACCGTGAACGGGAACTTATAGCCCTGCTGTACCTCGACCCCGATGACCGGGTGCCCGTCCACCTGCCTGGTCGCCACCGACAGCGGGACTGAAGCCCCGCCGCGCGAGACCGTCAGGTGCAGCACGGTGCCCGCCGGATGCCCGGTGATCAGCGTGGTCAGCGTGCCGGCGTCGGTCACCGCAGTGCCGTTGACCGTCGCGATCACATCGCCCGCCTTGAGCACGCCGTAGGCGGGCGTGCCCTTCTGCACCTGAAGGACCGACACCGTCGTGGTGTACCTGATGTGCAGCGCCGACAAGGCGGCCGCGGTCGCTTGCTCCTGCGAGCCGGCCATCTGCGCGGTGTCCTGCTGCTGCGTTTGCTGGGCGGTCTGGCCGGGCGGGAAGATCTCGCTGGCCGGGACGACCGCCTCGTGCGGGTCCAGCCAGGCGCGCAATGCCTGGAAGATGTTCACGCCGGTGTTGGGCGGCGGCGCACCCTGATAGCTGACCGTCACCATGTTGAGGTTGCCGCTGGTGGGGTACGTCTGGTGCCCGGTGATCGTGATCAGCGGTTTGCCCGAGGAGTCCTTCCCCAGCGTGTTCAGCGTCGGCCCGGGCATGAGGATGACGTAAGGCACGGACACGAAAACACTCACGGCAACGGCGACCAGAGTCGCTACGCCCGCGATGAGCAACGTGAGGGAACGTCGGGACATGCGTGGAAGATTACGCGCTGCCGACCCACTCGGCGGAGCCGTCGGTGAAGCGCTGGTGCTTCCAGACCGGCACGGCCGCCTTCAGCTCGTCGATCAGCGCGCGGCAGGCCTCGAACGCCTCGGCCCGGTGCCCGCACGCCACCCCGACGACGACCGCCAGGTCACCGATCGCCAGCTCCCCGACCCGGTGCACCGCGGCCAGCGCGATGACCTCATCGTGCTTGGCGATGACCTCCTCGGCGACCCGGCGCAGTTCCGCCTCCGCCGACGGGTGCGCGCTGTAGCCCAGCCCGGTCACGCCCCGGTCTTCGCCGTCTTGCCCAAGGTCGTTGTCCCGGACCACGCCGAGGAACAACGCGATCCCCCCGGCCGCCGGGTCCATGATCGCGGATCGCACCTCATCCACGGACAACTCACTGTCGCGGATGGCGATCAGCCTGATTTGGCTCACTCCAATACGGTACCGCGCCGCACCTAAGCCCCCGCACCACAAAGCCTCTGTGATTCCTCTACCGAACGGACAGTGGCGCCTGATGGCTCGCCCCGCTTCGCCCCCCGGGACCCTCACCCGGGACCCGCGTCGTACGCAACCCTCGTCATTTTTGTGATTTCTTCCTTACCTGGTGGACTATGGCGGCCGCGCCGATCGCGGCGGCGGTGCCGGCGGCGGCGGTGATCGCCGCTTCCTTACGGGCGATGCGCCGCCCGGCGACCGCGCGGTGGCCCTCACGCCCGGCGAGCAGGATGCGCAGAGCGGTGGCGTTGTCGTGAGCTGGCGTCCAGCCCACCGCGCGCAGCGCCGCGCAGTCGACCACCCACGGGTAGACGGCGTAGTGCAACTCGGCGGCGGGGGCGGGCGTCACGCCAAGGCGGTGCAGGCGCTGGGCGGTGCCGAACGTCAGCCGGGCCGGGAGCTCGATCGACTTCAGCCCGCTGATCTCCTCGACCTCCGTCTGCGGCAGCCAGCCGTCGGCGCCGACCGCGAAGTCCCCCGAGACCGCGCCGGTGGCGGCCAGCTCCAGCGCGCTGGCCAGGTCGTCCACGTGGCAAAACTGCCAGCGCGGCTCGCAACCGCGCACCGCCAGCAGTCGCGGCGCCTCAAAGTGCCTGGTCAGTAGCGTGTCCATGGCATCCCCGACGAGCGCCGCGGGTCGCGCCACGCAGACCTCGGTCGATGGGTTGACCCGACGGGACCGGCGGGCAAGCTGCTCGATCTCCAGCAGGTCCCCGGCCATGCTGCCGTCGGCGGCGGCCAGCAGGGGAGCGTCTTCCGGCAACGGGACCGGGTTGTCGGGCCGTGCCCCGTACACCATGGCGCTGGAGATGAGGACGACGCGCGGGATGCGCTCGGCCGCCGCGACGGTGAGTACCGTCTGCACGCCGCGCAGGTTGAACGCCCGCCTCTCCCGCGGGTCGCGGTCAACGGAAGTGTCCAGGTCGGCGTGTATCACGACGTCCACGCCATCGAGCCGGGACGCGAGCGTCGGGTCCCTGACGTCTGCGAGCCGCCACGTCACCCCGGTCACGTCGCCCCGGTGATCGTCGATCGCGACGACCCGGCTGACATTCGGCGAGGCCGCCAGCCGTTGCGTGAGGGTCTGCCCGATGCCGCGCGCCGCGCCGGTGACCGCGACAACGGCCTCCCCCGGCGCGGTGCTACGCTCACGGCGGACGCTGCGCTCATGGCGAACCTGCCGTCTGGCGTTTCTCAAATCGGCTGCTCCCGAATAGCGTGGCGATTATGACCGTCTCTATCGTGCCCGAATACTGCTAGCTGGGGGGACCTCCATGCCTGACCGTCCTCCGTTTGGCTTCGGACCGCCGTCGCGGCCCGGGGACGACGACCCGAAGCCGGGCGGCCCCGGCTCTGGCGGGAACGACCCGCTGGGCGGGATGTTCGGCGGTGCTGGCGGCACCGGGCAGTTCGCGGATGCCCTGCGCCAGTTCGCGGACATGCTGTCCTACACCGGGGGCCCGGTGAACTGGGACCTTGCGAAGAACTTGGCCCGGCACGCCATCGCGGCCCATGGCGACCCCAGCGTGCTGGAGAACGAGCGCGCGGCGGTTACCGACGCGCTTCGGCTGGCCGACTTGTGGCTCGATGACGTCACCACTTTCCCGTCCGGCATCCGGAAGATCCAGGCGTGGTCCAAGTCCGAATGGCTGGAAGCCACGTTCCCAGTCTGGTCCCAGCTATGCGAGCCGATCGCGGTCAAAGGCGTTGACGCCATGGGGACGATGCTGGACCCCTCTCAGCTTGGCGGCGCGCTCGGCGGGCCGGAGGGCGGGCCGGACATTCCCGGACTGCCGCCGGAGATGCGCGAGGCGATGAGCGGCGCGGGCGGGCTCGGCGGGGCACTTGGCGGCCTGGCGGGGATGTTCCGCCAGCTCGGCGGGGCGATGATCGGCGGCCAGACCGGCGCCGCGATCGGCGAGCTGGCCGGGGAGATGGTCAGCTCGACCGACATCGGCGTGCCGCTGGGACCGGGGGGCACGGCGGCGCTGATTCCGTCGGGGGTGGCGGACTTCGGCGGGGGCCTGTCGGTTGACCTCGGCGAGGTACGGCTGTTCCTGGCGCTGCGCGAGGCCGCCCACCAGCGGCTGTTCGGGCACGTTCCGTGGCTGAGGCAGCACCTGCTCGGCGCTATCGAGGCCTATGCCAGCGGGATCACCGTCGACATGAGCAAGCTCCGCGAGGCCATGCCGGACATCGACGTATCCGACCCCGCGGCGCTGCGGGACGCGTTGCAGGGCGAGGCGATGTTCCGGCCGGAGGACACGCCGGCCCAAAAGCTCGCCCTCGCCCGGCTGGAGACCGCGCTGGCCCTGGTCGAGGGCTGGGTCGCGACCGTGGTCGCGGCGGCGGCCGGCGACCGGCTCACGCATTCGGCGGCGCTGGCGGAGGCGATCCGGCGGCGGCGGGCCTCCGGCGGCCCGGCGGAGCGGACCTTCGCCACGCTCGTGGGCCTGGAGATGCGGCCACGACTGCTGCGCGAGGCGGCCGACCTGTGGGCGGGGCTAGGCGGTGCCCGCGGCGTTGACGGCCGGGACGCCCTGTGGGGCCACCCCGACCTGCTGCCGACCGCCGAGGACCTCGCGGACCCCGACGCATTCGTGCGCGGCCAGCAAGAGTTTGATATTTCGGACCTAGAGGGCGACGACGGCAAGGACGAGGATTAGCCACTCGATTAAGCGAGCGTTTTAATTCGGCTAATCAGCGAAATAGCTCGATTGTCGGTGCCCACTGTCACAGTATGTCCATGAGACCGCAATTGAAGGCAGGCCTGCTGCCGCTGTGGCGAGACACCGACACTGTGCAAATCGGCATCGACCCGCGCCGGGCGGCAGCGCTCACCGGGCTCGGCACGGCGGCCGCCGTGCTCTCATTGCTCGACGGATCACGGGATGCCGGCGAGCTCGCGCGAACCGCGCGAGCCTACGGCATCTCCGCCGCGACGACCGATCGCGTCCTCGGGCTGCTGGCCTCGGCGGGGGTGCTGAATGACTTCCCGGCGAGCCTGCACAAATTCCTGCCCGAATACCTGCGCGCCCGGCTCGCACCCGAAATGGCGTGCGCGTCGCTCGCCTACGGCGACGGCGACGGCGGGGCGCGGACAATCGCGCGGCGGCGCGCGGCGTTCATCCGGGTATACGGCGCCGGCCGGATCGGGGCCTGTGTCGCGACATTCCTGGCGGCTTCCGGGATAGGCCGCGTCACCTGCCTGGATGGCGGCGTGACGGAGCCTGGCGACCTGGCGCCGGCGGGGCTGGGAATCGGCGACATCGGGGGCCGGCGCGGCGACGCGGTGGCGCGGGCGATCGCCCGGGTCGCGCCGGAGACCGTCACCGCGGACAGCCCGCAACTGGTGCCGGACCTGGCGCTGCTCACCGGTCCGGTAGCGCCGGGCGAGGTCGAGGCGCTGATGCGGGACCGGGTAACGCACCTGGCGGTCCGCGCCGAGGAGGCGATCGGGGTGGTCGGCCCGCTGGTCGAACCGGGGCGTTCGGCCTGCCTGCGCTGCATTAACCTGCACAAGGCCGCGCGCGACCCGGCCTGGCCGAAGGTCCTGGCGCAGACCGGCGCGGGCGCAGGCGCGGGCAACGGCGTTGGCGCGGGCGCGGTCCCGGCGGCGTGCGACACGGTGCTGGCGGCCGCCACCGCCGCGCTGGCCAGCGCCCAGGCCCTCGCCGTCATCGACGGGTGCGGCCCGCAGCCCCCGGCCGCCGCGAACGGCACGCTCGAGCTGTTCCTGCCGGAGTGGCAGTGGCGGCGGCGCACCTGGGCACCGGTCGCGACCTGCACCTGCAGGGCTGGCGACGCTACGCGATAACAATCACGGTGGGCGGCGGGCGCGAGTGGGCGTATCGGGACCGACAATGGAGGTGTGGAAGATGTCCCCCGTAGCACCGTAAGCCGGACAGCGAAGCTGGCCGGGCTGCCACTTGGCCTGGCCGGACGGACGGCCGTCGGGCTCGGCAAGCGCCTGGGGGGACGCTCAGGGGAGATCATCGCGCAGGAGATCCAGCAGCGGACGGCTGACCAGGTGTTCCGGGTACTCGGCGAGCTCAAGGGCGGCGCCATGAAGCTCGGCCAGGCGCTGTCCATCTTCGAGGCGGCGCTGCCGCCGGAGCTCGCGGGACCCTACCGGGCGACCCTGACCAAGCTGCAGGAGTCCGCGCCGCCGCTCCCGGCGGCCACCGTGCACCGGGTGCTCGCGGCCGACCTCGGTCCGGACTGGCGGGCGAGGTTCACCTCATTCGAGGATGACGCGGCCGCCGCCGCGTCCATCGGTCAGGTCCACCGGGCGATGTGGACCGACGGCCGGCGGGTGGCGGTGAAGATCCAGTATCCGGGCGCGGGCAAGGCGCTCATCAACGACTTCACGCAGCTCAGCCGGCTCGGGCGGCTGTTTGGCCTGCTGATGCCCGGGTTGGAGGTCAAGCCGCTGCTCGATGAGCTGCGCGATCGGGTCGCCGAGGAGCTCGATTACGGCATGGAGGCGGCGGCGCAGCGGGGCTTCGCGCGAGCGTACGCGGGCGACCCGGACATCTACGTGCCCGACGTGGTCGCCGAGTCCGAGCACGTCCTGGTCACCGAGTGGATGGATGGCACGCCGCTGTCGAAGGTGATCAGCGGCGGAACGCAAGAGCAGCGAAACCGGGCTGGCATCCTGCTCACCCGGTTCCTGTTCTCCGGCCCGGCCCGCGCCGGGCTGCTGCACGCCGATCCGCACCCGGGGAACTTCCGGCTGCTCGATGACGGGCGGCTTGGCGTGCTGGACTTCGGCGCGGTGGACCGGCTGCCGGAGGGCCTGCCGGTGATCTTCGGGCGGCTGCTGCGGATCATGCACGACCCGGCCCCGGACATCGTGTCGGTGGAGCGGGAGTTGCGGGCTTACGGATTCTTGCGCCCTGGCATCGCGGTGGACCTGGACGCGCTGCGAGCCTTCCTGGCGCCGCTAGCCGAGCCCTCGGCGGTGGATTCGTTCAAGTTCAGCCGCGAGTGGATGCGCGCTGAGTCCTCGCGGGTCACCGAGGCCAGCTCGGCCAACATCGCGCGCAAGTTCAACGTGCCGCCGTCGTACGTGCTCATCCACCGGGTATCGACGGCGGGCATTGGCGTGCTGTGCCAGCTGGAGTGCGAGGGGGCCTTCCGCGCGGAAGTCTTGCGCTGGGTACCCGGCTACGCGGATGGTGACAGCCCGGAAACGCCTCTGGCCGAGCCAGCCCCCGTAAGCTGACTCGGCCAATTGAGCGGTGACGATCGGCGCCGTTACCTGGTCGTGGTTATTGTCACGCCGAGCTCTTGGGCGCGGTCGTGGACCTCGCGCAGCTGGCGCTGAGCCCGCCGCTGCAGCCGGCGCAGGTGGCGTAGCTCGGAGGCCTGCCGGGCTAGCCGGGACTCGCTGGCTTGTTTGAGACGTTCGGAATGCTGATCGCGAACCAGCATCTCTGACATATACATGGTGACCTCGTTGTCCGTGTCATAAATAGTCGCATTGTGTGCATGATGTGGCGCATGGTGCTTATGGTGTCGCATTCGGCGCATGGTGCTGCGCAGCTCTCCTGTTGCCAGAAAGCGGGCATGGTGCTGCGCATGATAATGGTGGTAGGTCGCCAGGCTGTCCGGTCGGCCGGGGGTGCCGGGGGGGCGGGGGGCCGGAGCCCCCCCCCCCCCCCCGGGGGCGAGCACAACCCCACCGGGGGGGGAA
>JAICYD010000059.1 GCA_025934375.1 Streptosporangiaceae bacterium
CGTTGGGCTCCTGCGTCGCCATGAAGCAGAAGTCCTCGATCCGCGGCAGCCCGACGTGCTCGACGATGAAGTTCAGCTCCGGGAAGTCGGTCGCCGCGTGGTCCACGTCGGAGACGTCGAACGCGTCCTTGTCCAGCGGCCAGATCGTCGGGCCCTTGTGGACGTGGATGTTCTTGATCCCCAGCTGCTGTGCCGCCGCCAGGAAGCGGTAGGCGGCCGGGTCGCTCAGCTTGTAGCCGCGCGAGCCGTTGTTCCACTCGGCGGTGTACAGCTTCACGCCCTTGGAGCCGTACCGCTCGACGTTGCGGCGCAGCTCCTCAAGGCCGGCGTCGCCCTCACGCGGGTCGAACCGCGTGTTGGCGATGAACATGCCGGGGTGCCTCTCGCCGAGCGCCGCGTTGCGCTCGGTGGTGTTGAAGCCCTCCTTGTACCACTCCTTCAGGTAGGTGGGCTGGAAGACCGCGACGTCGACGTACCCGTCCTCGAAGACGTCCTTCATCAGGTCGTCCTCGGAGTACTTCTGGAACTTCCCGATCGGCCAGTGGGTCTCCTTCGGCCCCAGGCTCTGGTACGCGTGGAAGCACTCGATCCAGCCCTTGGCGTACTGCTCGGCGCCCGGCACCCAGTTGTCGGGGGCCGCGTTCCAGTAGTGCATGTGGCTGTCGACGATGAAGTACTTCTCGCCGTCCTTGGCGTACACCTCAGCTCCTTGCGGTCAGGTCGAATCCGATGTACTCGGCGGCGTCCTCGGGATTGGCGAACATGATCGTACGGTCGTCCTCGTGGATCATCCGGCCGTAGTGGGTGGACATCGACTCCTCGAACTGGGCGGCGTCGAAGAAGCCGGGCTCCTCGCCCAGGGCCTCGGAGACCTCGTCGTAGACGACGTCCATCCGGCCGGCCGCGTCGACGCGCATCATGGACGGCAGCCAGGTCACCTTGACGTTCGGCTTGCCCTCCATGACCTGCGCGACGATCTCGCCGATCTGGTTGTTCATGAGCGTGAAGCCGCACATGTTCGACGGCGTGCTGTCGACCTTGTAGGGCGACGGTGCGGTCTTGAACTGCTGAGCGGTCATGCGCTGAGCTCCTTCGGGGTGTCGAGGCTGATGTCGGCGAGGATGCCGCCGAATCGGCTCTTGGCGGCGTCCAGGCCGTCTTCGAACCGCGGCGGCAGCGCGTCAGGCTGCGACCACAGGGGCTGCAGCGTGCGGGCGGCGGCGATCGCCCGCGGCACCCAGGCCGCCAGCCAGCCCGCCATGGTCGCCTTATTGTGCTCGGCGAACTCGCGGTCGTCGGCCAGCAGCCGCAGCAGCGGGATCGTGTAGCGCAGGTCGCGCTCGGCGAAGTCGTACTCCTCGGCGCCGACGACAGTGGGGGTCACGTAATCGCCGTTGCGCGGCGCGGCCTGCTGCACCAGGTGGCTGCGGAACAGCTCGCCGACCAGCGGCTCGAACACGACGTTGGCGGCGAAGATCGCCTCGGCCCAGTCGTCGGTCGCGGTCAGCTGCTCGGCGCACTCGCGGACGCCCTGCCAGGCGGGGTCGGAGTTCCATGCCTCCAGGTGCGCGGCCCCGTCGAAGCCGTCGATCTCCTCGGTCAGCGTCAGGCTGTACAGGGCCAGGTCCTGCGCCGCGCGGATCCGGTGCATGCTGTTGACCGCTATCGCCGTGTTGTGCATGTTGGTCGGCCCGCGCCGGTTGGCGTTGGCGAACAGGTACAGGCCCAGGCCGTGGTCAACGTGCATCCAGGCGCCGACGTTGCGCTCGACGAACCGGACCCAGTTCGGGTTCCACTGCGCGAACGCCTTGGCCTGCCGGGCCGCGTCGATGTTCGCGTTGAGCTGGCGCACCACGTTCGCGTTGTAGCGGTACATGGTGAGCTCCCACTCCTCGTTCGGGTCGCGGAACTCGTGCCAGCCGTGCGCCGGCCAGTCGTAGCCCTTGCCGCCGGAGCCGGGGAACCGCTTGGGCTCGGGGCGGTCGCTGCCCCATGCCTTCAGCACCGTCCAGTCCAGCGGGTAGCCGCCGCGGCCGTCGGCGAAGGAGTACAGCCAGCCCTGGGACAGGTAGTGCCGCGGGTCAGGCTGGACCTCGACGGTCACGTCCTCGTAGTGGGTCTGCCGGCGCTTGGCCGGCTTGAAGTAGTTGTACTGGCGCGAGGTCGAGTCGGGGAACACCTTGGCCCCGGCCTCGGCGTCGGTGAACACTGGCTGAGGAACGCTGCGCGTGGTGGGTGTTGTCATGAGTGGGTCTCCCCTGTGAACGTGAACTTGTCGAAGTAGACGTGCTTTTCCGGGACGCCGAGCTGAGCCATCAGCGGGACGGCCGCCTCGACCATCGGCGGCGGCCCGCAGATGTAGGCGTGTGAGCGGCTCAGGTCCCCCGACAGCCGCCGCACCACGTCGGTGATGAGGCCGGCCTCGCCGGACCATTCCTCGTGCGAGAGGGCCGGGATGTAGCGGAAGCCGGGCAGCGCGTCCTCCAGGGCGCGCAACTCGCCGGTGAAGCACAGGTCGCGCTCGCCCCGCGCCCCGTAGTAGAAGGTCGCCTTGCGGTCGATGCCGCGCTCGGCCATCGTGCGCAGCAGGCACAAGATCGGGGCCAGCCCCGCGCCGCCGCCGACGAAGACCAGGTCGCGGTCGGGCGCGTCGCGCAGGGTGAACACCCCGAATGGCCCCGACAGCTCCAGCGAGTCGCCAACGGCCAGCTCCTTGTCCAGGAACTGGGAGAACAGCCCGTCCGGGTACACCTTGATGATGAACTCGAGCTGGCCGCTTTCCCTGGCCGAGGTATTGGCCATCGAGAACGACCGCGTCTCGTCTGTCCCCGGCACCCGGATGTCCACGTACTGGCCGGGAAAGAACTTGAAGTCCCTGCCGGGGGTCCGGGGGTCGCCCCCCGGGTTGGTACGGTCGTTCTCGTCCAGTTGCAGCACCAGGTGGCGCAGGTCGTGCGTCACCGGGTTGATCGCGGCAACGGTCGCGGTGGCCTCCTGGATCGGCAGCCCCGACCGGATCATCTCCTCGTCGTAGTTGAGCAGCTCGATCGTGACGTCCTCGTAGACGTGCGCCCGGCACAGCAGCGTGAAGCCTTCCTCCCGCTCGTAGTCGGGCAGCGCGAACGTGGAGTACCGGTCGTGCTCCACGTCGTCGCCCTCGAGCAGGAAGGACTTGCAGGAGGCGCACTGCCCCTCCTTGCAGCCGTGCATGAGCATGATCCCCTGCTCGGCCGCCGCCCGCAGGACCGTCTGGTCCTCGGCGACCTCGATCTCGATGCCCACCGGCTCAAACCTGACGACATGCTTGTCGCTCAACGGACTCTTCCTCCCGTCCGACCGCCACCAGGTCGGACTCAGTTCCCCGGAGATTCGCCTGGCCCGGACGGGCAGTGGCGTCGCGGCGGGCGCGACGCCACTGCCCGTTCAGGATGGAAAGGGGCTTTGCGGTTCTACGGCTGGGCGGGCGCGGGACGGCCGGCCGGGCCGCCCCTGATGTAGTTGGCGTGGAAGGCCTGCCGGTCGGCGTCGCTCATCTCGTTGAGCAAGACGTTGGGCGACAGCACCGGGGGCATCCGGCGCAGGTGGTCCAGCGTCCACATCTTCTTCGGGTCCAGGTTGAGGTGCGGCTGGGCGACCATGGTCTTGCCGTCGTCGCGGACGTAGCCCATGTCGGAGACGACGTCGGCCCAGTTCCAGCCGTGGTACAGCGTCTCCCACTCGCGGTGCCCCGACAGCTGGCCCATGTTCGGCGTCTGGCGGCCCTCGTAGACCGGCCGGAACGCGGTCGCGTCGGTCCAGTGGCACGGCTCGGAGCAGTAGGTGCGCCACTGCCCGTCTACCTCGTCCATCACCATGTCCTCACGGACCAGGCAGGGGACCAGGCAGGTCCAGCAGCGGTGCGGGTACTGGTAGTCGACGTCCTCGGCGACGATCGGGTGATGGCCGTTCGGGGTCGACAGGCGGTTGTAGTTCTCCCACCACTTGCCGTACTTGTCGTACCAGCCCGGGTACTTGTACTCGAACCACTCGAAGTCCTTGTCGGTCATCGGGTCGATCCGCCAGTAGTTGGCGAGCCACCCGGTGGCGAAGAACTGCGCGACCTCGTGGACGTAGCCCTTGTTCCAGATCTGGTTCCACGCCTCCTCGATCAGGTCGTGCGGGATCTTCAGGCCGTACTTCTCCAGCGGCACGAGGTAGCTGCGGTAGTAGTCGTCGTAGATCCAGCGGCGCCACATCTCGGCGTAGGACTCGCGGTCCTTGCGCCGGTCCTTGGTGCCGTACTCGATGAACGTGCCGATCGCCGCGTCGACCACCCGGTGGTTGTTCCACCAGGCGTAGCGCAGGTCGCGCTCGAGCAGCTGCTGGTTCTCCTCGTCGGCCAGCGCCATGAGCAAGGTCGCGTAACCGTTGGAGATGTGCCGGGACTCGTCACTTTGGACGGAGTGGAAGACGGTCGGCAGCAGGTAGTCGCCGTTGGCGGCCGCCTCGGCCGGCATGGCCACGAACAGCGTGTTCGTGAACGCCGTCTCGGCGACGATCGTCAGGTAGATGGACGCGGCGGTGATCGCGTCGCCCGTGATGAACCCCTCCGCGAACTGACGGCCGATCGTCCCGCAGTAGTCGTTGTGGAAGTTGCGCAGCGAGCTGTTGAAGCCG
Source organism: Streptosporangiaceae bacterium (assembly GCA_025934375.1). GTDB lineage: Bacteria > Actinomycetota > Actinomycetes > Streptosporangiales > Streptosporangiaceae > Trebonia. The sequence continues at coordinate 4,657 of JAICYD010000059.1, forward strand.
GCCGGGTCGATGTAGTTCTGCATGTACAGGCGCTTGAGGTTCTGCTGGATCGTCGAGTGCCGGACCTCGTCGATCATCTGGATGGCCTGGCCGTTGTGCAGCTCGGGGTTGGGCACGTTGCGGAACAGCAGCGGCATCGCGCGGGCGGCGGAGATCTCCGGCAGCGGGATGATGGACAGGAACAGCTTCTGCCATTCCAGCCAGCGCTCTTGCACCTGGCGGAACATGTTGCCGCGGATCGCGCCGTCCTCGGCGCCGTAGACCCGGTGGTCCTTCTCCTCCTGCATCGGGAAGTACGACCGCAGCACCTGCTTGAGCGGGTCCTTCTTGGCCGCCTTGCGGAAGGTGTAGTCCGTCCCGTACTGGGAGACGGGCGAGTGGTACATGGGCTCCCAGGCCAGCTCCTGGATCTTCTGGTGGGCCTTGGCCACGCTCTGGCGGCTCATCGGCATCCCTCCTTCGTGGGTCGTCCCCGTGAGGTGGATCAGACATCCGATCCGGAGGGCGTGAGTTCTCACCCTGAGACAGCGCTCCCCGGGGGACGCAAGCCAATCCCTCCAGGCCCTCCTAGCCTCCGGTCACTCTTTGAAGAAGATGGCGCGGAGCTTGGCTAGCTGGTCCTGGGTGTGGGCGGTGCGCTGGCGGCTGCCTTGGATGTCCGGGGTGATGCCCAGCGCGATCAGCAGCTCGGCGGCGGGCTCGCCGGGATCGCCGGCCTCGCCGAGGACCGGGTGCAGGCCCTCCTTGGCGAGGTGCCTGAAGACCAGGTTGACGATCGTCCACGGGTTGTAGGTCTCAGCGGGGGGCTGGCCGTCGCGTGGGTCTGCTTCCATGAGCCGAGCACATGCCGATGGGATTGCGCGTGCGGTCTCAACTTGAGACAGTGACGGAAGGCATCCGGCCTATCTTCGTTACAACGCGGTACATCCCCGGAGGCCGACATGGCACGTGCACCAGCGCGGCTGCACGCCGCTGGCGATCTCCTCGCCGCCGCCAGGGACCGGTTCCTCGCCGCCGAGCCGGTCGACCCTCGCGCGGTGCGGGAGCCTATTCTCGCGTCCTGGCGACGATCTCAGCTGTCCAAGGTGGCGGCGGACAAGCTCGACCCCAGCTTCCTGCGGGCCCCCGACCTGGAAGGCATGCTCGCGCGCAGTGCCGCGCCGGTCCTGCGCCACCTGTTCCAGCAACTGGAGGGGCAGCCGATCAGCATCGTGCTCACCGACGCCACGGGCATGATCTTGCTGAGGCTGACCGGTGACCAGGCCCTTGAGCGCCAGCTGGACCGGATCAAGCTCGTCCCCGGCTTCAGCTACGCCGAGGACCTGGTGGGCACCAACGGCATCGGGACGGCGCTGGAGTCCGGCGGGCCGGCGCACGTGTTCGGCCATGAGCACTACGCCGAGCGGCTGGAGGGCATGGCCTGCGCCGGGGTCCCCGTCCGCGACGCGCTGTCAGGCAAGACCGTCGGCGTCATCGACTTGACCTGCTGGCGGCGCGATGCCGACCCGTTGATGCTGTCCCTCGTCCAGGCCACCGCCGACCAGGTCAACCAGGCCCTGGCCGCTGAAACCAGCAACCGGGACATGCGGCTGCTGCAGGAGTACAACCGGGCCTGCCGGCACACCGGCGGGATCGTGCTGGCGCTCGGCAACGACGTGGTGATGCTCAACGACTACGCCCGGCGCTCCCTGGGACCGGGTGACCAGGCGGCGCTGATCACGCAGGCGACCGAGGCGCTCGGGCGGCGCCAGCCGGGGGCCGTCACCGTGGACCTGCCGAGCGGGACGGTGGCGCGGATGTTCTGCCACCGGGTGGCGCACCTGGGCCCCGATGACGGGGTCAGCGACGGCGTCGTGCACGTCAAGCTCGTCGCCGGCACGCGGGCCTTCGAGGCTGACGACGGGTCGGGCGCCGCGCTCGTCGGCGGCGGGAGCCTGAACGAGGTGCCCCGGCCGCGCGCGCCGATGTCGCTGCCCGGCCTGGTCGGCAGCGGGGCCGCCTGGCGGCGGGCCTGCCGCCGGGCCGAGGCCCGCTACGACACGGGGGAGTGGCTCACCATCGAGGGCGAGCGCGGCGTCGGGAAGCTTGCCCTAGTCCGCGCCGTCCACCAGCGGCGTAACCCCGCCGCGCCGTTCCACGTGCTGGATGCCGCGGGCGGCGGGTGGGAGTCCCAGCTGCGGACCGAGCTGCTTGAAGGCAGCGGCATGCTGGTCATCCGGCACGTCGACGCGCTGAACGCCCGCCAGGTGCGGGAGCTCGGCGCCCTGCTGCAGGAGGCCCGGGCGGCCGGGCAGCCCGGGCGGCTGCGGGTGGCGGTCACGTTGGACCGGACCCGGGCCAACGCCGACCTGACCGCGCTGCTGCGGTTCTTCCCCGGCACCGTGGAGGTGCCGCCGCTGCGCCACCACGTCGAGGACGTGGGCGAGCTCGTGCCGTTCTTCCTGGCCAAGCTCAGCCAGCAGGGCCGGCTCAGCTGCTCCCCGGCCGCGCTGCAGCTGCTGCTGCGCCACAACTGGCCGGGCAACACCGAGCAGCTGTGGCAGGTGCTGCGCCAGGTCGTCCAGCTGCGCCGGGCCGGGCCGATCATGCCCAAGGACCTGCCGCCGGAATGCTGGGCGGTCAGCCGCCGGGTGCTGTCCCCGCTGGAGTCCATCGAGCGGGACGCGATCGTCGCGGCGCTGCTGGATCACGACGGCAACAAGGTCGGCGCGGCCAGGGCCCTGGGCATGTCGCGGGCGACGATCTACCGGCGCATCCACGAGTACGGCATCGTCACCGACTGACTGAGAGGTCACTGGCTCAGGACCCAGTTGGTCAGCTGGGTGCGCGAGGTGAAGCCCAGCTTGGAGAAGATGTGCTCCAGGTGGGAGTCGACGGTGCGCTTGGACAGGTAAAGCTGCTCGGCGATGTCCCGGTTGCCCAGGCCCTGGGCCACCAGGGCGGCGATCTCCCGCTCCCGGCGGGTCAGCGGGCGGGGCTCGGCGCTGGCGACCGCCCGCACCTGCCCGCGGGCGAGCGCGACCGCCTCGGCCAGGGACATCGCCGCGCCGCGGCCGAGCGCCGCCTCGAACCGCGCGTCGCCGAGCGCCGCACGGCACTTGGCGGCGGCGTCCTTGCGGATCTCGGCGTAGATCGGCCCCATCTGCAACGGGGCGCTGAGCGTCTCCCACATGGCGTCCCCGGCTCCGGTCAGCTCGGCGGCCCGGACGTGGTCGCCCTTCCCGGCATCGCCGCGCGTGGCCAGGGACACCGCGATCAGGTCCAGGCACATCGTCATGGTGTGCGGGTCGCCCAGGGCCTCGTCGATCTTCAGCGATGCCAGGGCGTCAGTGATCGCCGCCTCGTTGTCCCCCGACAGCCAGCGGGCGCCGCCGCGTACCCAGATCACGGTGCCGAGGGCCCATTGGTCGCCCATCGCCGCGCACTGCCGGGCGCCCTCCTCGCACAGCTGGATCGCGTCGTCAAGCTGGAAGGCCAGCACGCGGGCGGAGGCCAGCCTGCTGTAGCAGACCAGCGCGAGCACGTCGGTGAAACCGTGTTCCTTGAAGTAGGCCAGGGCGCAGGCGTGCCGGTCCATCGCCGCCGCGACGTCCCCGGAGTGGAAGGCGGCCATTCCCAGCGCACTGGTCACGGACGCGGCGAGCCGCGGGTCAGGAAGGGCGCCGGCCAGGTCCGCCGCCCGCGCGAGCAACGGCCCGGCGGTCACGAGATCTCCTCGCAGCACCGCTAGGAGGCCAGCCCCGAAGTTCGCCCAGGCGTGGTCGGGTGACCCCGGGCACGCCGCCAGGGCCCGCTCGTGCCAGTGCCTGCCCTCGCCGAACGCCCCGAGCATCAGCCAGTAGCAGCGCAGCCCCACCGTCATCGCCAGCCCGGCGGCCTCCTGCCCGGGCGTGGTGAAGCTGTAGTCCAGGGCCGCCCGCAGGTTGCCGTTCTCCCGCCGCACCCAGGCCATCCAGCGCACCTGCTCAGGGCCGGCGCTCTGGGTCGCGGCCCGTGCCACCAGGGCCTGGTAGTAGTCGCGGTGGCGGCGGCGGGCGTCATCGCGGTCGCCGGGCGGGAGGAGCTCGCGGCCGAAATCCCGCATGGTGTCCAGCAGCCGGTACCTGGGTGATTCACCAGGGGCGGTTTCGCCGGGGGCGGTGTCCGGGTCCCGCGCGACGACCGACTTGTCCACCAGCCGGGCGAGGACCTCGCGGGCGCCGGGGCCGCCCACTGCCCCGGCCGCCTCGCTGGTGAAGCCGCCGGGAAACACCGATATCCGGGTCCACAGCCGCTGCTCGGCCGGGGTGCACAGCTCGAGGCTCCAGCGGACGGCCGCGCGCAGCGTGCGATGCCGGTCGGTGAGGGTCCGCGCGGTGCCGAGGACGCGGAAGCGGTCATCAAGCCGCGCCGCGATCTCATCGGCGGACATGGACCGCAGGCGCACCGCCGCAAGCTCGATGGCCAGCGGGATGCCGTCAAGCCTGCGACACAGCCGGGCGACCGCGCTGGCGTTGGCCGCCGTCAGCGCGTACCCGGGAACGGTGGCGCGCGCCCGGTCCAAGAAGAGCTCCACCGCCTCGGAGCGCCCCATCACGGCCAGGTCGCTGGCGCTCACGATGGCCGGGCCGGGGCCAGCGGGGTCCCGCCCGGCGAACACCTGCAGCGGTGAGATCAGCATGACCTGCTCGCCCGGCGCGCCGAGCCGCTCGCGGCTGGTCGCCAGGATCCGCAGGCCCGGGCAGGCGGCCAGCAGCGTGGTGGCCAGGTCCGCGCAGGCGGTGACGAGGTGCTCGCAGGTGTCCAGGACGAGGAGCAGGTCTGACTCGGCCAGGTGCCTGGCCAGTTCCCCGTCCGGGTCGCCGGGGGCCACGTCGGGCAGCCCGAGCGCCTTCGCGACCTCGGGGGCAAGGAGGTCGCGGCAGCGGATCACCGACAGCTCGACCAGCCAGGCCCCCTGGCCGAACGTGTCCCGCACCGCGGCCGCCACCTGAAGCGCCAAGCGCGTCTTGCCGACCCCGCCGGGGCCGCGCAGGGTCACCAGGCGATGGGCGTCGATCGCCGCCGCCACGGCGGCCAGTTCCCGCTTCCGGCCGATGAAGCGGGTGACCTTGGCCGGGAAGTTATCCTTGCGTGCGCGAAACGACTGCGTCGTCACGGCATCCTCACATGCGCTTGGAGCCGACCGCGCGCGTGAGGGAGGAAGCGCCGCCGGCTGTCGGGAGGGTCGGCCGCATCGTACATCGCCAGGCGCCTGCGCGGCAGCGGCACGCGCAGGCGAACTCCCAGCTAGCGGAGATAGATAACGACATATGCGCAAATATCGGCGCGAGCAGCCACCGCCGCTTCCAGGCCCCCGGGAAAGGGCTACAACCTCTTCCAGGCCTCGTTAAGAGTCGCCCGGAGGATCTGCTCTATCTCGTCGCTCTGCTTTCCTGGGGGCGACCCCCAGACCCCGCGAGAAGGGCTACAACCTCTTCCAGGCCTCGGTCAGGGTGGCCCGGAGGATCTGCTCTATCTCGTCGCTCTGCTTTCCTGGGGGCGACCCCCAGACCCCGCGAGAAGGGCTACAACCTCTTCCAGGCCTCGCTAAGAGTCGCCCGGAGGATCTGCTCTATCTCGTCGAAGTGCTCCTGGGTGCAGATGAGCGGCGGGGACAGCTGGATGACGGGGTCGCCGCGGTCGTCGGCGCGGCAGACGAGGCCGGCGTCGAACAGGGCGTGCGACAAGAAGCCGCGCAGCAGCCGCTCGGACTCGTCGTCGTCGAAGGTCTCCCTGGTGGCCTTGTCCTTAACGAGCTCGATGCCGTAGAAGTAGCCGGCGCCGCGGACGTCGCCGACGATCGGGAGGTCGTTCAGCTTCTCCAGCGTCGCCCGGAAGCCGGCCTCGTTCTTGCGGACGTTGCCGAGCAGGTCCTCGGCCTCGAAGACGTCGAGGTTGGCCAGCGCGACGGCGGTGGAGACCGGGTGCCCGGCGAACGTGACGCCGTGCAGGAAGGTCGCTGTCCCGGACAGGAACGGCTCCATGATCTCGTCGCGGACGATCATGCCGCCCAGCGGGGAGTACCCGGAGGTGACGCCCTTGGCGAAGGTGATGATGTCGGGCACGTACCCGTAACGCTCGGCGCCGAAGTAGTGGCCCAGCCGGCCGAACGCGCAGATCACCTCGTCGGAGACCATGAGCACGCCGTGCCGGTCGCAGATCTCGCGGACCCGCTGGAAGTACCCGGGCGGCGGCGGGAAGCAGCCGCCGGAGTTCTGCACGGGCTCCAGGTAGACGGCGGCCACCGACTCCGGGCCCTCGCGCAGGATCGCCCGCTCGATCTCGTCGGCGGCCCAGATCCCGAACTGGTCCAGGTCGTGGGCGACGAAGCCCGGCGCGCGGTAGAAGTTCGTGTTCGGCACGCGGACGCCACCGGGCGGGAGCGGCTCGAAGTCGGGCTTGATCGCGGCCAGCCCGGTGATGGCCAGGGCGCCCATGGACGTCCCGTGGTAGGCCAGCTCCCGGCTGAGCACCTTGTACCGCGTCGGCTCGCCCTTCTGCTTGAAGTACGCCTTGGCGAGCTTCCAGGCCGACTCGACGGCCTCGGAGCCGGAGGTGGTGAAGAAGACGCGGTTCAGGTCGCCGGGGGCAAGGCCGGCGAGCCGGTCGGCGAGCTTGATGGCCGAGGGGTGAGCGTAGGACCACAACGGGAAGTAGGCCAGCTCGGAACCCTGCTTGGCCGCCGCGGCGGCGATCTCGGTCCGCCCGTGGCCGACCTGGGAAACGAACAGCCCCGCGAGGCCGTCCAGGTACCGCCTGCCCTTGTCGTCGTAGACGTAGGCGCCCTCGCCGCGCACGATGACGGGAACGTCGCTCTTGCCGTAGGCGGACATCCGGGTGAAGTGCAGCCAGAGGTGGTCCTTGGCGGCCTGCTGCAGGTCGAGCTCGGCTTCGGATGATGTCATGGCTATCTCGTTCCCCATGAGTAGGTCTGCTTGCGCAGCTTCAGGTATACGAACGTCTCGGTGGATGTCACGGACGGTACGTTGCGCACCCGGCTCAGGATTTCCAGCAGGTGGTCATCATCTTCGCAGACGACCTCGCACAGCAGGTCGAACGACCCCGCGGTGAGCACGACGTAGTCGATCTCCTCGATGTCGGCTAGGTGGTTCGACACCTTGCCGAGGTCGCCGTCGCACTTGACCGCGATCATCGCCTGGCGGGTGAAGCCCAGCGTCAGCGGGTCGGTGACCGCGACGATCTGGACGACGCCGTCGGCCTGCAGGCGCTGCACACGCTGCCTGATTGCCGCCTCCGACAGCCCGACTGCCTTGCCGATCGCCGCGTAGGACTGCCTGCCGTCGTGCTGGAGCTGCTCGATGATCCGCTTGGAGATCTCGTCGAGCACGACCGGCGATGCGCGGGCCGCGCTGCGCGGGCTGTGCGCCACTGGGCGATCACATCCTTTTCTGGGCTGTTGCCGCGTGTACTCCCCCATGCTGTCATCTTCCCTGTGTTTGTCAACTGATTTCGTTGTAAAAGCGGCGATAATCCACTGAATCACTTGTGAGGCAGCCCCGGTTCTGCGAAGCTCAGTGGCGAAGCGGCGGCCGGCGGTGAGAGTGGCCCCTGTCTGACGCTGTGTGAACACGTGCGATCGAACTGATTCAGACCGCACTGCATCAGGAGGCTGAGATGGCGGCAAGCGCGCAACGGCGGCTGCGGAACTTCGTGAACGGCGCCTACGCAGACCCGTGCGAGGGAGCCTACAGCGACGTGATCGATCCCAGCACCGGCGCGGCCTACGCGCAGGCCCCGGTGTCGTCGGCCGCCGACGTCGACGAGGCGCTCACCGCCGCCGCCACGGCGTTCGAGTCCTGGCGGGACGCCACGCCCAGGGAGCGCGGCCTGGCGATGTACCGGTTCGCCGACGCGATCGAAAGGCGCGCGGAGGACTTCATCGACGCGGAGAGCCGCAAGCCGGTCGTGGTCTTCGATGACGCCGACGTTGAGGCGGCCGCCGCCGGGATCGCGGGCGCCGGGTACTTCAACGCCGGCCAGGACTGCACCGCCGCGACGCGGGTGCTGGCGGGTCCGGCCGTGGCCGCCGACCTGACCGACGCGCTGGCCGCGCGGGCGGGCTCCACGGTGACCGGCGGCCTGGACGTGGCCGACGCCTACTACGGGCCGCTGAACAACTCCAGCCAGCTCCCCGGGTATCGGGGTTCCTGAACCGGGTCCCGTCGCACGCCTCGGTGGTCGCCGGCGGGCACGCCATCGACGGCCCTGGGTACCTGTTCGAGCCGACGGTCGTGTCCGGCCTGGCGCAAGATGACGAGATGGTCCAGGACGAGGTCTTCGCCGAGATGCCGCACGGCGGCTTCAAGCACTCCGGCTACGGCAAGGACCTGTCGATGTACAGCTTCGAGGACTACACCCGCGTCAAGCACGTCAAGAGCTACATCGGGCCCTGACTACAGGTGCGGGGTGGACGCCAGGCCGGCGACCGCCCTGGTCAGTGCCCTGACCTCGGCGAGCATCCAGGACTGGTAGTCATAGCCGGGCGTCGGCATGGTCTCGTACACGCCGACGACCGGGACCCCGGAGGCGTTCGCCGTCGCGATGAACGACTGCGTCAGCGGGCTGGTCACCTGCTGGTTGTACAGGAGCGCCTTCACCTTGTGCCCCGTGAACAGGGCCTTCACCGCCGCGATGTCCTGGGGGGCCGGATCCACCCCGTTCATGATGTCGGCCTGGAAGGCCCACGGGGTGAGGTTGTCCGCCCCGGCCGCCTCCAGCATGTAGTCGGCGACCGGCTCGGTGGTGGCCACCGGCGCCCCCGGGGAGGCCGCCTTGAAGGCGCTCAAGGCGCTGTTCCACGCGGTCAGGCGGCCGGTGAACCGCGCCGCGCTGGCCTTGAAGTAGGCCGCGTGCGGCGGATCGATCGCGGCCAGGGCGGCCGCGACGGCGCCGGCCACCTTCGGCATGGTGGCCGGGTCGTACCACAGGTGCGGGTTCGGGGTGCTGTCGGGCAGCCCCAGTAGCCGCTGGACGTTGATGACCTTGCGGGCGGGGTCGGGGGCCGCGTTGAGGATGGTGGTCGCCCACGTGTCGTAGCCGACGCCGTTTTGCACGATGAGCCGCGCGGACCCGATCTCCCGCGCGACGGCCGGGCTGGCCTCGTAGGCGTGCGGGTCGGCGGAGGGGTTGCTCATGATCGCGTCGACGTGCACGTAGCCGCCGCCGACCTGGCTGATCACGCTGGCATACTCGTTCTCGGCCCCGATGGCCTCGATGGCGCCGTTGGCGGCCGGGCCGCCCCCGCCCGAGGCCGGCGAGCACGCGGTGGCCAGCGGTATCGCCAGCGCCCCGGCCAGCAGCGCCGCGACGGCGGGCCGGCGGGCCCGGGCGATGAGGGCGGCCTGCAGTCGGGCGCCAACGCGGGTTCGCATGACCTGAGTGCTCCCAGTCGGGGACGGGGCCGGCCGGGCCGGCAGCGAGATCTAGTGAACATCGTTATGGTAATCATTTTCACTAGGACCTTGCAACCGGGTGCGCTTGACAGGGGTGGGGCGCTGCGGGACTGCATGCTGGCGCTGGCCGCCGGGCACCTGGCCTCGCCAAGCTCGCCCTGCTGGCCAGGGTGATCACCGCCGCGACGGGGGGCGTTCAGCCAGCTTGGGCAGCCACCGCGCCGCCTGAGCTGGCCGCGGGCAGCCCATCGGTCAGGGGCGGCGCAGCGGGGAGCACAGGTAGTAGTAGTCGATCGCCAGCTTCGGGCCGATGACGGGGATGTTGGGGACGTTGAAGCGCTCCTGCGGCGCCCGCAGGAAGCCGCGGTTCGGGTGGCTGTGCCCCCAGTTGTAGGCGGTCGGGAAAACCTGATCGATCTTGAAGTAGCGGGTGAGGTCCCGGCGGAAGGTGCCCGGCGGCTGCATGTTGCTGTAGGGGGCATAAACGTTCGGCCGCCGGTGCCCGAAATTCTGGTAAGTGCAGACGAACTTGCCTTCGTCCTTGACCAGCTCAGCGATCTCGGCGAGCTTCCTGGACTGGACGTCGCCCATGTACTCGAAGAATCCCTGCGCCACGACGATGTCGAATGTCATGCCCTTGAAAGTGATGGGGCTCTCCACGAGGTCCTGCTCGAGCAGGTTGGCGGCCGGCTTCTGGATGGCGATGTCCACCCCGTGGTAGTGCAGGTTGGCGGGCAGGAGGTCGGCCAGCGACGCGGGCCCGCACCCGACGTCGAGCAGGTCAAGCTCGCGGTCGGCGGCGAGCTTGCGGAGCTGGGCCGCGACCTTGCGCATCCGGAAATGCGGCTTCACGTACCGCAGGTTTTCCGTGCCCCAAAAGTCGCGTTTGTGATAAACGGTGTCGTTCTCCATGGTCTTCCACCCCTCCGAACGGCCCGAGTTTTGGGCAGTTCATGGAACTGATCAAAAACCGCCCGCCCCTGATACGTTGTCAGTCGCTCCTTAAGGAAACTCAGAGGCGAGGTGCCGCGTCCGTTAGCGGGGGCTGCGCGGGCGACGCGGGGCCGACTGGACCGTCGCGGCGGGGTCCAGGGGCAGTGGCGAGGGCGGCTTGACCTCCCCTAGGCGCAGGTAGGTGACTACCCGGGCACCGCGGGCGGTCAGCCGGGACAGCGCCTGCTGGAGCTCGGTGACGTCGCGGGCGACGATGGACAGCAGGTAGTCGTTCTCGCCTGCGATGTTCTCCGCCGAGATGACCTGCGGCAGCGCCCGGACCTGGTCCTCGAAGATGCGCTCGTAGCGCGGGTCGTGCCGGGTGAGCGTCGCCATCACGTACACCTGGAGCGCGAACCCGGCGGCGGCCGGGTCGACGTGCGCCCGGATGATCCGGATGACCCCGGACTCCTTGAGCGCGCGCACCCGGTGCAGCGTCGCGGCGGGGGACAGGCCGGTCAGCCGGGCGAGCTCGACATTGGTCCGGTCCGCGTCCGCCTGCAGCGCCTCTAGGAGCTGGAGGTCAACTTCATCAAGTTTGAAAGCCATAGTGCTTAATTATATTTAGCTTAGAAATCAATGACCGAATCTTGATGGTGTCCGGCGCATGATAGTTGCATGGGCAACAAGAACTACAGCGCCGTAGCCGCGCTCATCGCCTCGGGAGTCGCCTGGGGCACCTCCGTCCCGCTGTCCAAGGTCGCGCTGGGCTGGCTGGCGCCGGGCTGGCTGACCGTCGTGCGGTTCGGGCTGGCCGCGGTCGTCCTGTTGATCATCGCCGCGCGCTCGGGAACGCTGCGCGGCTCGCTGGCGCTGCCCGTCCTCGCCTCCGGAGCGATCGGCTACGGCTGCTCCGTCGCGGTGCAGAACGTCGGGGTCGCGCGCACTAGCGTCACCCACGCGGCCCTGATCATCGGGGGCACGCCGATCCTGGTGGCGGTCATCGCGGCGCTGTGGCACCACGCGATCGCGCGCCCGGTCGCGTGGGCGGGGTTCACGCTGTCCCTCGGCGGGGTCGCGCTCATCGCCGGCAGCCACGGGAACGGGGCGACCCCCGCCGGTGACCTGCTCGTCCTGGTCGCGGTGCTCGTGTCGGCGTCGGTCACGGTGGCGCAGGGGCGCCTGCTGAAGGGACGGGACCCGATCGCGCTGACCGCCGTGCAGTTCCTCGGCGCCACTATCGTGGCCCTGCCCTTCGCGGCCACCGAGGGCCTCCCGGCGGCGCACCCCGGGACCGGGGCGGTCGCGGCCGCGCTGGGCCTGACGGTCGCGGGGACACTGATTCCGTTCAGCTTGTTCGCCTTCGGCCAAAAGCGGGTGCCCGCCGAGGTCGCCGGGGCGTTCCTCAACCTGGAGCCGCTGATCGGCGCGGTCCTCGGGATCATCGCCTTCGGCGACCCGGCCGGGCTGCGCCAGCTCGGCGGGGGCACCGCGATCGTGGCCGGCATCGCGCTGAGCAGCCTGCCGTTGCTGGCCCTGCGCCCGCGCGCGATCACGCCCTCGAGCGCCCCGGCGCCGGCCGCCGAGCGGGCCGCCCCGGCCGGGCGGGCGCTCGCGGTGACCGCCGCGCGCCGACAGGCCGTCGCCGCCGAGCGCCCGCTGACCGAGGCCGCCGTCTGCGCGGGCGCCACGGTCGTGCGCCTGCAGAGGCTTCGTCCCGGCCCGCCTCCGCTCGCCGCCGCCACCCTGCTCGCCGACCACGCCCCGTGCGCCGACACTGCCCCCGTCGAGGAGACCCTGGCCCGCGCCGCCTGACAACAGCAAGATGCGAGTCGGCCGGGGGGCAGTGGCTCCGTGGAGCTGGGTGCGCGATCCGCGTGATAACAGCAAGAGGCGCGGAGCGCTTGACTCTCCTGTTACGGGAGGGCCGAGGCTCGGGTCATGACAGTGACCAGCCAGCAGGCCCCGGCGCGCCCGAGTCGCGCGACACGGGCTAGCCTCGCGAAGTGGGCGCCGCTCGCGGTGCTCTTGTGCGCGACGTTCATGTACGTCCTGGACTTCTTCGTCGTCAACGTCGCGCTGCCCGACATTCAGCGGAGCCTGGGCGCGGGCAGCGCGGCCATCGAGTGGGTCGTGGCCGGGTACGCCCTGACCAGCGCCTCGCTCCTGGTCACCGGGGGCAGGCTGGGAGACCACTACGGCCGGCGCCGCTTTTTCGCCATCGGGGTCGCGATCTTCGTGGCCACCTCGGCGCTGTGCGCGCTCGCGCCCGACGCCGGGTTCCTGATCGCCGCGCGGCTGGGCCAGGGGATCGGCGCGGCCATCATGTCGCCCAACGTCTTGTCCATCCTTGGTGTCACCTACGCCGGGCGGGACCGCATCCGGGCGATCACCGCCTACGGGATCACCATGGGGCTGGCCGCCGCGGGCGGGCAGCTGCTCGGCGGGCTCTTGATCGGCGCGAACGTGGCCGGCCTGGGCTGGCGGGTGATCTTCTGGGTCAACGTGCCAGTCGGGGTGGCCGCGCTGGCGCTGGTCCGCAGGCTGGTTCCCGAGTCCCGGGCCGCCCGCGGCGGGCGCCTGGACCTGACCGGCGTGGCGCTGCTGACGGCGGCGCTGGTCGCCATCATCCTTCCGTTGCTGGATGGCCGTCAGGAGGGCTGGCCGGCCTGGGCGTGGGGCTGCCTGGCGGCGGGCCCGCTGCTGCTGGCCGCCTTCGCCGGCTGGCTGCGGCTGGCCAGGCGGCGCGGCGGCCAGCCGCTGCTCGACCCGGCGATCTTCGCGGTCCGCGCGTTGCGCGCCGGGCTGGCCGTGCAGGTGCTGTTCTGGTGCCAGCAGGCGGCAGGCTACCTGGTCCTCGCGCTGTACCTGCAGCAGGGCCGGGGCCTGAGCCCGGTGGCCTCCGGCGGGGTGTTCTCCGTGCTGGCGGCCGGCTACCTGCTCACCTCGTTTCCGGCGCCCGCGCTCACCGTGCGGTTCGGCCGGGGCGTGGTCACCGCCGGGAGCCTGGTCGGCGCCCTCGGCAACGGCCTGCTGCTGCTGGCCGTCTGGCACTGGGGGACCGGCGGCCCGCTGCTGGCCGTCATGCCGGGACTGCTGCTGCTGGGCGCGGGACAGGGACTGTGCCTGACGCCGCTCACCACCACCGTGCTGTCGCAGGCCAGCCCGGCCACCGCCGGGTCGGTGTCCGGGGCGCTGTCCACCGCCCAGCAGGTCGGCAACGCCATCGGCGTCGCCGTCACCGGGGTCATCTTCTACGGCCTGGCCGGGCAGGGCATGCGGATCGCGTTCGGCTGGAGCGTCGCCGAGATGGGGGCGCTGCTGCTGGCGGTGGCCGCGCTCACCCTCATCCTGCCCCGGCGCCAGCCGCGCCGGCGGGCCCGGGACAGCGCGGAAGGCTGATACTCAGATCATGGCAACCCTGCTGACCATCGGCGACTTCTCGCGGATGACCCACCTGAGCGTGAAGGCACTGCGGCACTACCACGACGTGGGCGTGCTGGAGCCTGCCGCCATCGACCCGTTCACCGGCTACCGGTCCTACGACGCCGGCCAGGTCCCCGCCGCCCAGGTCATCCGGCGGCTCCGGGACCTGGGGATGCCGCTGGACGGGATCCGGACGGTGCTGACCGCCCCGGACGTGGAGGCGCGCAACGCGCAGATCGCCGGGCACCTGGCCCGGATGGAGCGCCAGCTCGCCCAAACCCAGGCGTCGGTCGCCTCGCTGCGGGCACTGCTGTCCGTCCCGGCCCCGCACACCCCGGTGGACTACCGGACGATCCCGCCGGTGACCGCGCTGGCGATCACCGAGATGGTGACGGCCGAGGGCTTCATGGAGTGGGTGACGGGGGTGCTGGACGAGCTGGCGGGCGCGCTGGCGGCGACGGGGACGGAGCGCTCAGCCCCGTTCGGCGCCCTCTACCCGGGCGACTTCTTCGAGCAGGAGCGGGCCGAGGTCACCTTCTTCGCGCCCGTCACCGTGCCCGTCGCGGTGCCCCCGGCCGGGCGGGCGCGCCTGGCCGAGATCCCGGCGGTGGACGCGGCCGTCGCGGTGCACCAGGGCAGCATGGACGACATTGACCGCACGTACGCCGCTTTGGGCACCGCGGTGGCCGAGCGCGCGATCGGCGTCGACGGCCCGATCCGCGAGTACTACCTCATCAGCTTCCTGGACGCTGAGGACGAGGCCGGGTACCGGACGGAGGTCTGCTGGCCGGTCTTCCGCACCATCACCTGAATTCCGGTAAAGGCGCATAATCCGCGGCACGGGGGAAGTCTTAACGGCATGCTTACTTTCATCATCGTGCTAATCATCGTCGGTCTCATCAGCGGCGCGATCGCGCGCCTGCTGATGCCGGGGCGGGACCCGATCGGGATCTTCGGCACCATCGTGCTCGGTATCGTCGGCTCGTTCGTCGGCGGGTTCCTGCAGAACCTCATCCAGTACCACACGATGAGCATTCACAGCTTCCACACCGTCGGGATCATCGGGTCGATCATCGGCGCCTGGGTGCTGCTGCTCATCCTGCGCATCGCCCACCTGGAGCCTGGCCGCCGCCGCTACTGATCCGGGGTATGCCAGTATGGCGTTATGGCCGATCCGCGCGCGGGGCAGCCCGCTGCTCCCAGTGACCTGGTGAACGTCGCCAAGCTGGTCACCGCGTACTACACGGTGCATCCCGAGCCCGCCGACATCGGGCAGCGCGTCTCGTTCGGGACCTCCGGGCACCGCGGGTCGGCGTTCACCGCGACGTTCAACGAGGACCACATCCTGGCCATCACCCAGGCTATCTGCGACTACCGGGCCCGCCATGGCATCGGCGGGCCGCTGTACCTGGGGGCCGACACGCACGCGCTCGCCGAGCCGGCCCAGGCCACCGCGCTGGAGGTGCTCGCGGCCAACGGGGTCCGGGTGCTGGTGGACGCCCGCGGCGGGTACACGCCCACCCCGGCGGTGTCCCGGGCGATCCTGGCTCACAACGCCGATGGCGGTGCCTCGGCTGGTGGTATCTCGGCTAGCGGTGCCTCGGCTAGCGGGAACCCGGGCGGCCCCGCGGGGCAGGCCGACGGCATCGTGATCACGCCGTCGCACAACCCGCCAGCGGACGGTGGCTTCAAGTACAACCCGCCCGACGGCGGGCCGGCCGGGACCGAGGTCACCCGCGAAATCCAAGACCGGGCGAACGGCCTGCTCAGCGACGGATTGCAGGGCGTGCGCCGGATACCGTACGCGCGGGCGGCGGCGGCCGACACGACCGGGCCCTTTGACTTCCTCGGCAGCTACGTGGCGGCCCTGGACCGCGTGGTCGACATGGCCGCCATCCGGGCCGCCGGGATCCGCATCGGCGCGGACCCGCTCGGCGGGGCGAGCGTCGGCTACTGGGGCGAGATCGGTGAGCACTACAACCTCGACCTCACCGTGGTCAACACCGAGGTGGACCCGACGTTCCGGTTCATGACCCTGGACTGGGACGGCAAGATCCGGATGGACTGCTCATCGCCGTACGCGATGGCCAGCCTGATCCGCCGCCAGCACGACTTCGCGATCGCCACCGGCAACGACACCGACTCCGACCGGCACGGCATCGTCACGCCGGACGCCGGGCTGCTCAACCCCAACCATTACCTCGCGGTCGCCATCGACTACCTGTACCGGCACCGCGGCGGCTGGCCGGCCGCCGCGGCCGTCGGCAAGACGCTGGTCAGCTCCTCGATGATCGACCGGGTCGCGGCGGACCTCGGCCGGCCGCTGCTGGAGGTGCCAGTCGGGTTCAAGTGGTTCGTGCCCGGCCTGCTGGACGGCTCGGTGGCCTTCGGCGGCGAGGAAAGCGCGGGCGCGTCGTTCCTGCAGCGAGATGGCTCAGCGTGGACCACCGACAAGGACGGCATCATCCTCGCGCTACTGGCCTCGGAGATCACGGCGGTCACCGGGCAAACGCCATCGCAACTGTACGCGGGCCTTACCCGGCGCCACGGGATCCCGGCCTACGCCCGCGTCGACACGCCCGCCACCCGGGAGCAGAAGGCGGCGCTGGGGAAGCTGTCACCCGAGCAAGTGCCAGCCAGCGAGCTGGCCGGGGAGAAGATCGTGGCGGCGCTGACCACCGCGCCCGGCAACGGCGCGCCGGTCGGCGGCCTGAAGGTGGTCACCGAGTCCGGCTGGTTCGCCGCCCGCCCGTCCGGAACCGAGGACATCTACAAGCTCTACGCCGAGTCATTCCGCGGCCCGGACCACCTCGCCGCCATCCAGCAGGAGGCGCGCGCCATCATCGCTGAGGCGATTGGCGGCTGAGCGACCTGCGGCAGATCCGCCAGGGCCTTAACGGCGGGGCGTCGGCAATCGTTTGCGGCCGGCGAGATGTCGCTGCTGGCCCTGAATTGGCGCTAGTTCTGGACTGCCCGGCGCGGAGCGCGGGCAGATCGCCGGGCCAGGGCCGACCGGTGCGACAGCCAGGAGAACACCGAGCCGGAACACGCCGCCGACCCGGCCGAGAAGATGGAAGCCAGCGATCCCGCCGAGCCGATCGACAAGATCGATCCCGCCGAGCCGATCGACAGGATCGACCCGGCCGAGCCGATCGACAAGATCGACCCCGACGACCCGATCGACAGGATCGACCCCGACGACCCGATGCTCATCAGCGAGCCGGCGGAGCCGGCCGGCCGCGGCGAGTGATGCGCGTTCCCCATGCCACGATTCTTCCACCACGGTGGCACGGCTCAAGCGTCAGGAGACAATGAGACCCGTGGGGGAGCAGGAGCTGTTCACGCTGGCGGTCGCGATCGCCATCGTGATGATCGTCGGCTGGAACTGCGGACGGTCGCCGCGCACCTGCCCGGCCGCTACTCGGCGGCGTGGCTGGCGGGCGCGGCCGCCGCGGTGGTCGCCGCGGTCATCGTGATCCGGCTGGCCTGGGAGCTGGTCGTCTCGCCGCTGGCCAAGTTCCTGCCCGGCCGGCACGTCGCGTACGTGCGCAACTGGACCGGGTGCGGGCCGCGCTCAGCGATTCCGGCGGCGATGGCGACGGTGGCGGGGAGGGGCAGGAGGGCGGCCGCCGGCACCTGTGAGCGCCCAGCTGGCGGGTTCTCCATGCCTGGTCGGTGGCCCCGGCGCCCGGCGGCGGCACGACCTTCTCAGCTGCAGGCGGGAGCGGCGGAACGCGAGTTCAACCACGCGGATGGCGGCGAACGCGGCGCAATGCCCCGGGATGTCGCAATTATTGCTGGAAATCGCCCGGGGCCGAAAACTCATGGTTGCGGCTGCTTGAACCCAGGGGGACGCGGGAGCAAGCTACGGGTAGCACACTGCCATCCCGGAGGAATGCCAATGCCGGCTCGCTCTCATCCACGCCGCTTCATCGTCGCGCTCGTTACCGGCAGCCTCGTGCTCCTAGGGTCGCTGGTCGGCGGGTCCGGGGCGGCCCGGGCCGCCGGGATGGCGTTCAGCCCCGGTAGTTGCGTCACCACGCCAAGCGCTGTGGTCCCTGGCATTCAGGTCGCCGACCCGGCGTGCGAGTTCAACGGTGCGGCCTACGTCGCGCCGTTCACCCCGATCGCCAACGCCAGCGGCCAGCCGTCCCGGGTCTGGACGGGCGTCGCCAGCGATGGCGGTGCCTACCGGGTCGAGGTCCCGCCGCAGTGGAACGGGACCCTCGTGATGTTCGCCCACGGTTTCCGGGGCAACGGCACCGTGGTGTGGGTCGATGAGCCCCAGCTCCGCCAGTACTTCGTCGACAACGGGTTCGCCTGGGCCGCGTCGAGTTACGCGGTGAACGGATACGATCCCGGCGACGGCGTGGTGGACACCCACGACCTGCTGAAGGCGTTCCCGTCGATCACCGGGCTGCGTACCCGGCAGGTGATCATGAGCGGCGTGTCGATGGGCGGCGAGATCACGACGGCCGAGATCGAGGCCTACAAGGGCGACTTCGCCGGCGCCATGCCCTACTGCGGCGTGCTGGCGGGCAGCAACCTGTTCGACTTCTTCCTGGGCGCCAACGTCACGGCGGCGGCCCTCACCGGGACGACGATCAGCTACCCGACGACGCTGGCGGCCGGGCAGGCGTACGCGCCCGCGTACCAGTCCACCGTCCAGACCGAGTTGCCCGCCCTCGGGATTACCCCCAACCCGGCCACTGGCGGGCAGACCTTTACCACCAGCCTGACCAGGACCGGGACGCTGTGGGCGGACACCGTCGAGCAGCTGTCCGGCGGGACCCGTCCTGGTTTCGCCAGCGCCATCAGCTACTGGAACGGTTTCGGGTTCGCCCCGCTGACCAAGATCCCGTTCCTGTTCGGCCTTTACCCCGGGACCAGTGGCGGCACCATCGGCTTCGCCAACGGGAGCGTGGCCGGCAACGAGCGCACGTTCTACACGTTCAGCGACAACCCGTTCGTCAACCTCCGGCAGGAGATCGCGCTCAACCGCGCCGTGCTGCGGGTCCCGGTCACGGCCACCTCCTCGGCCGACGCCCTGTCGCCCGCGGAGTTGCCGGTGATCCACGGCGACCCGGGCATCCCGGTGCTCTCGGTCCACGGAATCGGAGACCTGTTCGTTCCCTTCTCCATGGATCAGCAGTACGACGCCAAGATGGTGGCCCACGGCCAAGGCCGCCTGTTCGTGGGCCGGGCAATCCGCGAAGTCACGCACTGCGGTTACACGAACGCCGAGCTGACGTCCGCGTTCTCCGCCCTCGTGTCGTGGATCCACAGCGGGAAGCGGCCCGCTGGCGACGACATCCTCGATCCGCGGCGGGTCTCGTCACCGCTGTTCGGCTGCCGGTTCACCGACCCGGCGCCCGGTGCCCACCCTGAGTTCAAGGCCCCGGTCGCCTGCCCGCCGGGCGGCAGGAGGGCGAGGTGAAAAGAATAATTCCAAATAGGTTACATGCCCGGGTTTACCGGATCCCTGCCGGTCGGCTCCGAACGGCGGTTTACACTCAAGTTCCATGGCGGAAGAAGGGCTGCGCGCCTCTCATGAGGACCGGGATCGCGTCGTTGACCTGCTGCGCGTGGCCGCGGGAGACGGCCGGCTGACCTCCGACGAGCTGGACGCGCGTCTTGAGCGTGCGCTGTCGGCACGGACCCGCGGCGAGCTAGCCGCGCTCACCGAGGACCTGCCGACGGCGCGGGGAGCGGGGCCTGCGGCAGACCCTCAGAAGGTGCTGCGCATCGAGCGGGCTGGCACCCACGTGCGCCGCGATGGCAGCTGGGTCGTGCCAGAGCACGTTGAGTTGCGAGTGACCGCTGGGAACGTCGTGCTTGACTTCACCCAAGCGGTGGTCGCCCTGCCATCGTTGCGGGTCCACGCGCTTGTCCGCGGCGGGAACCTGACGCTGATCACCAGGCCGGGCATCGTTGTCAGCACTGATGAGGTGGCGATCATCGGCGGTCGCGTGATCGATCGCGAGCCACCCGGACCGCCGGTGCCCGTATTGCTGTCCGTGAACGTGAGCGGCAAGGTCATCGCCGGCAACGTGAGGGTGCGTCCCCAGAAACCGCCTCGCCGGACGCTGTGGCGCCGGGCCCGCCCACAGCTAAGGTAGCCGGGCTGTGGCTTACGCGGTTGTGGCCAGGCGCTGCACGTAGGCCCGCTCTGCTGGCCCGAACCACGGCGTCGATCCGGCGGCGGCGCTTTCCGTGAGCCGGCCGGGCTGCGCGGTGGCGGTCAGCGAGCAGTGGACCCGAGGGTCGCTCAGGCCCCACTTGAGCAGGGCCTGGGCCCAGGTGGCGACGCCAAACGGGCGCAGCGGCGCGAGCTGGGCCGGGGTGGGCGGCCGGCGCATGAGCTGGCCCTCGCCGAGCGGGCGCATCAGCAGGACGCCGAGGCCGAGGTCCTCAGCCAGCGGCAAGATGGTGCGCTCGACCTCTCGGTGGACTGGGTTGTAGGGCACCTGGATGGCGTCGATGCGGCCAGTGCCCATGACCACGGCGAGCTCACCGAAGGCGGCTGGCGAGTAGTGGGTGGCACCGATCAGGCTGACCAGCCCGCGGTCCCTGGCGGCCTCGAGCATGGGCAGGTGCGCCTGCCAGGCCACCAGGTTGTGGATCTGCATCAGGTCGACCCGGCCGCCGTACCAGTCCACCGCGCGCGACAGTTGCGCCGTGCCCTCCGGCGCCGATGGGGTCCAGACCTTATCCGCGATGAAGACTTGCTCGCGGTGGCCGTCCAGCGCGTCGGAGAGCAGGCGCTCGGCGGCGCCGTACATCGGTGAGGTGTCGATGAGCCGGACGCCAGCGGCGATACCCGCCTCAATGAGCTCACGATGGCGGCCGGCCGCGGCCGCGGCCTCCAGCCGCTGCCAGGTGCCCAGCCCGATCACCGGCACGCTGACCCGGCCGCGGCCCAGACTCCGATTCTCCATCCCGCCAGGATACGGCCACTGCGCCGGCGCCCGGGAATTAGCGGCTGGTCCGGCAGAAATGGCGCTGACATGGCGCAGAAACCGGTTCGGGAAAGGGATTGTTCGCGTCCGGGCTATCGGCCGGGCCCGGTGTAACACGCTGGCGAATCAGCCCGTGCGTTGTTACATTGAGATCTCGCCTACCGGGGAAACAGGGTGGGGAATGCGGGTCGGGCTTCCCGGCGTGCCCGGGTATGCGCCGCGGGATAATTCGTCGCCGATATCGGCGAGGATCTCGCGCATGTCGAGGATCAGCGGATCGTCGTCGGGCAGGATGCGCTGCAAGCGGTTGACCGTGTTGAGCAGCAGCGCGCGGGCGTCGCCGTAGCGTCCCAGCTTGTGGTAGACCCGGGCCAGTTCTGCCCGGCTGCGCAGGGCGTCCGGGTGGCGGGGGCCGAGAAGCTGCTCGAAGCCGACCCGGGCCTGCTCGTAGAGTCCCTCGGCGGCCACCGTCTTGCCCGTCCGCTGATAGGCCGCGCCCAGGCTGTGCCACGCCTTGACGGTGTCCAGGTGAGCGGGCCCGAGAGCGCGCTCCCGGTCGGCGGCCACCCGCTTGTAGGCGGATACCGCGTTTTTCGGCAGGCCGCCGGCCAGGTAGCAGTCGGCCAGGCCAAGGCGGGTGGTCATCGTCTGCGGGTGGCGGGGCCCTTGGGCGCGCTCCCGGTCGGCGAGCGTGCGCCGGTACGCGGTGATGGCGTCGGAATGCCGGCCCGCGGCCAGGTAGGCGGCGGCGAGCTCGTCCCGCGCGCCGAGCGTGCCGGCATGCTCGGGGCCGCGCAGCTGCTGGGAATCGGCGAGCACGCGCTCGAGGACGGTGATCGCGCGCTCAGGCTGGTCAGCCGCCACCAGAGCGTGACCGAGGCGGAGCCTCGCCTCGGTCAAATCGTCGTGATCTCGCCCGAGTTGCACGGCCTGGGTGTCGAGCAGCCGCTGATACCAGGTGGCGGCATCGCCCGGACGACCGGCGGCCAGGAGGGCCTCGGCCAGCCGCCGCCCAGCCAGCATCGTGTCCGGATGGCCGGCGCCGAGCACCTGGTCGCTAGTGGTCAGCAGGTCACTCCAGTGGTCCGCCGCGGGACCGGTCAGGCGGGCGCGGTCCAGGCTGTCGCCGGCCCGTAGCAGCACCGGGTGGCATCCCGCGGCCCACAGCCGGGTTCCGCTGGCCTGCCGCAGGGCCGCCGTGCACGATCGCAGGCCGGAACTGGGCCAGCCGGGCGGCTCGGCATCCGGCCAGGCCTGGAGCAGGGCGTCCGCGGCGGCCAGGGCTGCCTGGTTCAGCATGCTGTCCGGCATCGCGGCTCGCAGCGCCGCCTGCAGCAGCGGGCTGACCTGGACCGCCGGCGGTGACGTGTCGGGGGCGACGGTCAGCAGGCCGACGCGTTCCAGGGCCGCCAGCGCGGCCCGGGTCTGGCCGCCGCCGGCGTTGCCGGTTGCCGCGGGGGCGGTCAGCACGGTCGCGGGTATGCCGTGCCCGTCTAGCAGCGCGGTCAGGGCCAGGACCGACTGGACTGACCCGCCGGGGGCGAGCTGGTCGGCGAGCTCCCATGAGATCGTCCAGGTGATGGCGCTGGCCGTCGGGAGTGTGCCTGACGAGTCGGCCATCTGCTTCCACCGGCCGGTGAAATACTCGCGGTAGCTGTGGCACGACATCGTGGAGCTCGCGATCACCGCGCTGGCCTGGGTCAGCGCGACCGGCTCGAAGTCCGTGACGCTGACCAGGTCGATCGCGCCGAGCCGCTGGCTCGGGTTGGCCGAGAGCCGGTCCATCAGGTAGCCGAGGGCCTCGCGCGAGTTGAACAGCCCGACTGGCAGGACCCTCATGCCGCGGGGGACGGCGTCGTCGTCGGCGCAGGTCACCAGGACCCGGCCGGCCCGGCCGGCTGGCCACAGGCCGTCCAGTTCCGCCGGATCGCCGAGGTCATCGAGGACGACC
Source organism: Streptosporangiaceae bacterium (assembly GCA_025934375.1). GTDB lineage: Bacteria > Actinomycetota > Actinomycetes > Streptosporangiales > Streptosporangiaceae > Trebonia. The sequence continues at coordinate 27,360 of JAICYD010000059.1, forward strand.
AGCCAGGAGCGGCTGGTCTCGCTCAGAAAGCCGAGGAACTGGGCGGCGACCGCCTCGCCGCTGATCGCCTGATCCCGGCCGGTGGCGGCGGCGGTTGCCGCGGCGAAGCCGGACACAACCGAGGCCCGGCTCGTGGCCTGGATCCAGACCAGCAGGTCCAGCTGGCCCGTCTGCCATAGCGACTCGGCGAAGGCGGCCGCGAGCTGGGTCTTGCCCGATGCTCGGCGCCAGTCCGGCGCACCCGGGCCTGACACCGGACGTGGGTCCGCCGCGCGCTCGGTGACCAGCGCGACCGCGGCTCCGGGGGGCATCGCCGCCGCGAGGTTGGGGGCCGTCTCTGGCCGGCTCGCGTAATCGGCGGCCAGCGCCGGGACCGTCCCCGAGCGGACCGGCCAGGGCGACCGGCCGGGCATCGCGCCCGCCGGGTCCCCGGCGGGCGCCACGCCGGTCACGCCGGCGGTGCCCTCGACTGCGGGCCAGCGCCGCCGGTGGCTGGCGTGGACCGCGTGTCGCCTGTGTTCCTTCGGGGTGGCCCCGGCTGGTTCGGTGTTCACCGTCGCCCGCCCGTTCACAGTTCCAGTTCAGGGATTCGCACCACAGTGGCCCGGGAGAGGGTCTGCCTGCGGAAGAAGGCGGGGGCGGTGACCCGCATGTAGGCGAAGCTGGCGATCCCGGCCAGCGCGGCCAGCGCGGCGATGATGAAGATCCCGCCTACCTGCCAGTGCAGGCCGGGCACCGTCCAGCTGGTGTAGCTGTTGGACGCCACCCAGTCGCTTTGCAGGCTGTAGAAGCCGGCTGCGTACATAATCACGCCGCCGAGGAACGGCAGGATGCCGCGCATCCACAGGTTGCGGGCGCTGCTGGTGAAGGTGGACCGGTAATACCAGGCGCACGCGAAGGCGGTCAGCCCGTAGTAGAAGGCGATGTAGAGGCCGATCGCGGCGACGCCGTCCGCGATCGGGTTGCCACCGGAGATGAAGTTCAGCGGGATGTACAGCGCGACCGAGGCGGCCCCCACCACGATCGTGGACACGGTGGGGGTCAGGTACCGGGGGCTGACCTTGGCGAACTGCTGGGGCAGGGCCCGGTAGGCGGCCATGGACAGCGTGGTGCGGGCGGCCGGCAGGATCGTCGTCTGGGTGGACGCGGCCGCCGAGCTGAGCACCATCAAGATCAGCAACCGGGACAGCACCGTGCCGAACCCGGAGTTCCCGAAGATCGCGCTGCCGGTGACCGATAGCACGTCGAACTGGTGGTCCGGGTTCGTCAGCCCGACGCCCTTGTCGCCGACCCCGGCGAACGACTGCACGGCGAGGATGACGATCCCGTAGGTGAACAGCAGCAGGATCGTCGAGATGATCCCGGCCCGGCCCGGCGTCCTGGACTTGTCGGCGGTCTCCTCGTTCACCGACAGGGCGGTGTCCCAGCCCCAGTAGATGAACAGCATCAATATGATCCCGGACACGAACGCGGACAGGGGCAGGTGCGACGGTGACAGCCAGCTGAGGCTCGGGTGCAGCGCCCCCGGCGGGCTGCTGACGAATACCCGCACGAGAGCCGTCACCGACATCACCATCAGCATGACCACCTCGATGGACAGCAGCACCCGCTGGAACCTGGCCGACAGCTCGATGCCGCGGTAGCAGATGTAGGTCATCGCGACGATCCACAGCACGCCCACCAGCAACACCCAGCCGCCGGAGGCGTTGGCGCCGATCGAGCTGCCGGGTCCCTGGAACAAGAAGAAGCCGTACTGCCCGGCCACCTGGGCCAGGCTGCCCATGACCAGGATGTCGGCGGCCACCGTGGCCCAGCCGCCGGCCCAGCCGAGGGCCGGCCCGAACGCCCGGGTCGACCAGATGAACGTGGTCCCGCAGTCCGGGTCGGCCTTGTTCAGCTCGCTGAAGCCGATCGAGCACAACAGCATCGGCACGAACGCCAGCACCGCGACCAGCGGCGATTTCAGGCCGACGGCGGCGACTACGAAGAACAGCGTGGCGGCGAGGCTGTAGGCGGGCGCCGTCGACGCGACTCCGATGACGACGCTCGATACCAGGCCCAGGGCGCCGGTCCTGAGGCCCTTCTCCCTTGACGCCTCCTTTGGCTGCACGCCAGGAGTAAACGTGGCCATGGGTCCCCCTCCGCACATCGACCCGGTCCCGGAGGGGACACTCTGGCCGAAATCGCCCCACCGGTGAACGTGCAGCGTAACGGATGATCACCTGTGCCGGAGCCCCATGGCGCACCGTAGCCCCGCCAGCACGGGGGCGGTCCCCTGGACCTGACCCCACCCGCGGGCAGAACCGGTGGCCGTCGGCCTGGAGATAACCAGGCGGGCGAACGGATTCCCAATGGCCATTGACGTGTCCGGATCGAAAAAGACGCGGTAAACGGGCATCACCCTAGAAAGGCGTAGCACCGCGAGCGCGTTCGCCACAGTCAGGTAGGCCCGTCGCAACAGTCTTCGCCACGCACAATGCCGACGAGGTGCCGCAACTATAGGGATTTACAACTGCCGTAACATGGGACACAACTACGAGAACTTAAGGATGTTGGGTCTTGACGGGAAATGCTCGCATGAAGTAGAACGGACTTATGCCAGCTACCGACTATGGCATCCCGTGTCCACCGGGAAATAACGGACAGCGCAGGGAAGTTGACGTAGTAGTCGTCGGCGCGGGAACGGCAGGCATCTACGCGGCCCTGGTTTTGAAGCGGGGAATACCAACAGATGCCCCGAAAAGCATGCGCGTGCTATTGGTGGACCGTGCATCGGCAGGCGGGCTGGCGCGATTCGGGTACATTACCTTCTCGCAGCGCTGGGCCTTTCCGGGGTCGCGGGTCATAACGGCCCTCAGGGAAGAGGCCGAATCTATCGGCGTAGAGATAAAAAGGAATTCCCGCGTCGTGGCGATCCGGCCCTCTGAGTCGCTCGTGACAGTAGAGACCGTGCACGGGTCCATCAGTGCTAAGTACGTGATCGTGGCTACCGGGATCGTCCCCGCCCCCGAGGCGATCACGCACAATAAGATCTCGATCGGCCTCGGCGACGCGGCTCGCCTGAAATGGGACCTATCCCGCAGCGGATGGAGGAAGGTCGTTCTCTACGGAAATGACCGGGCCTCGCTCGAGGCGCTGGCATCCACCCTCAAGAATGATCTTGACTCGATTACCATCTGCTGTGCCACCGAGCAGCAGCTCCAGGACGCGGCGCGTGTCGCGATAGCTCGCCGGGCAGAGCCGGATGATCTCGCTGAACGGCTTCCAGGGCTTCCGGCGGAGCTCCTCTCGAGTCACGATGGCGCCATACTCGATTACAACTCCTATAAGGTCTGGAATGGAAGCACCGGGGCGATCAGCATGCCCGGTGTCGAGACTGACCATGGCTACATAAAGGTCAATCCATTGGGGCGAACGACCGCGCCGAGAGTGTATGCCGCCGGAAATGTTTGCACGCCCGCGTCGGGTATTCTTCCGGCAATGTCTTCAGCGCTGACCGCGGCGCTCGCAATCGGCCAGGAGCTGGCGGATCCGAGTGCCGGAGCGGATCGCTTCCCGTGGTTCCCCCGGTTGGCGTCATGGGAGGACTCTTGGCTGATGGAGATGTCAGGCGAAGACGCGAGCGGAGTGGAGATCCTGTCGTGAGTTCCAGCTTCGGGCCCAGTCACTTCTCCCGGATCCCCAAGTACGGCGTCGGCCTCGGGATGAATCCAGCCGACGCGCATGACGACTACGTGGCCGCATTCCCGGACCCGGTGAACTTCGTCGAGATAACGGCCCCGTCCTGCCGGAGCGCCGGCCGGCCCATGACCTACGGTGACATCCGGGCCATCAACTCGCTCGCCAGCGGGTGTCATCACTGGGGGATTGATGAATATCCGAGCCACGTGAAGCGGATCTTGCACAGCACGAACGTTAATCCAGTGTACCCGGACCCGGTAGCACCCGGAGACTACGCGCGGATCCGGAAGTTCGTCGAGCTTGTCGATTCTCCCTGGGTTACCGAGGACCTCGGAATCTGGCTCATGAGCGAGCGGCACGTCTACCCGTTCTTTCTTCCGCTGCCGCTCAACAAGGACTCGCTGGCGGTGGCGATACGGAACATCGATAGGTTCCACGACGAAGTCGGCGTTCCATTCAACGCGGAATTCCCGCCGATAAGCGTTGTGGCTGGCGATATGAATGCCTTCGACTTCTTCAGGATTCTCACCGCGGAGACCGGCTGCGGAATGGCGCTCGACATCGGGCACGTGCTCAGCTACCAGATCGCGAGGTGCGCATCCCCCACCGCCGATTTCCACCTGATACCGTGGGATTCCGTTACCGAGGTTCACCTCGCCGGGGGGAATATCGACCTCAGGCCGGAAGGATATGTCTACGAAGACAACCACGGCGATTATGAGATTATCACTGTCTGCAAGGACATGACGGATTCAGTGATACAACTCGCGCCGAACCTCAAGGCGATCACGATCGAGATATTCGGTTCGAAATCGCGCGCCCACAGCATCGGCCTGGTTCGTGACATCGCTGCGCGGGACCCGGTGCGCTGCTGGCTCCGGGGCGAGCGGCCAGCCTGCACGGTACCCGCGTTCGAGGATGCCGAACCGAGGGCCCGGAGCGTGGCGGTCGCCATGCACGACGTTGTCTACAACGACCATGCGGTATCCGGTGAGACACTGCAGGCCGCGGGGCCAGGCTTCCTGTCGGCATTCGCCGTCGAGCAGCGTCGCCTCTGGGAGTACGAGCGGCAGGCCAGGGTCCAGTTGCAGGGCGTCACGGTTTCGGATTACTTTCCGCTGACGCTCAAGTGGCTTCTTCGCGTGGGTCACTACGCGGACGAGATGGCCTTCTATTCACGTCTCGTCAAGCATCTTCCCGGCCACGCGGAGCCGACTTACCAGAAGATTCAGGAAGCATTTCTGAAGATCGTGGACGAACGCCAGGGCGACCAGGTGCTCAGGCAGATCCATAGATTCGAGGATTGGATGAACCGCTGTGTCCAAGGCCAAGAACCAGGCGCGACTCAGCACTTTGACTTCGATGTCGTCACTCTCGCGGCCAACCTGAATTCGGCGACCGAGTTCGAAGAAGCCCCACAGCAGAAGGTAACGCTGGAGTACGCCGGCAACGGCCGCTTCGGAGTAACCGCCGGCCCGGAGGTCAACGCGACCCCGGTAGCGTGCGGTAATAGCGCCGAACGGGGCAAGAGCGAGTGCTGCACCGGTTTCTAGCTCCTGCCTAATGGCAAGAACGTGGCAACCTTATCCAAACCGACCGGACGGAGGCGGGTAAAGAGGATTATAGCGTGTACTTCGGCGTGTGTCACGGACGCTGAGCAGTAGGGCAAGTATTTCCTTGGAGGATAGTGATGGCTGAATCCGTCCAGAACGCGATCAACCTGTTCGAGGGCGTCGAGGAGACCGTCGACATGTCCGTCGTTGACTCGGCGCTCGCGCCGAAGGCGGGCGTGCGGGCGCAGATGGACCCCGACATCCACATTGGCTTCGCGGCGAAGCCGTACTAAAGCCAAAATGCCGCGCTAGGCAGCTCTGGCTGAGCCATGAGGAAGGGGCGCATGGCGCTCCTTCCTCATGCGCGAGGCCTCCTAGCCGGCTCATGCATTGCCATCCAGAGCTCGCGAGAAGCCGAGATTCGAAGGGGAGAGCATGCAGGCCCGCGATGCAGACGCCGCGACCAGGCTCTATGACCTGGCGGACGTTCTTCGCCCGTGGGCGATCCGTGCGGCAGCCACCCTTCGCCTGGCCGACCACATAATGGCCGGCTGTCGGAGCGTGGCGGCCCTGGCGAAGGCCTCCCATTCGAACGCGGACGCGCTTCACCGGCTCCTTCGCTACCTGGAGACCCAGGGCCTCGTTCTCGAGGGACCCGCCGGTCACTATGCACTGACGGACGTGGGGGCGGCGCTGGCCGACAACCATCCCGCGCAGCTTCGGAGCTGGCTGGACCAAGAAGGGGGGATGGGCCGCGCGGACGTCGCGGCGGCGGGGATCCTGGAGGCGGTTCGAGGGGGATCCCCGGTATACGACCACTTCTTCGGCCTTCCGTTCTGGGAGGACCTGGAGGGTCACCCGGATCGGCGCCGGGCATTCGATGAGCTCATGAGGGAGCAGCTTGAGCTTCCTGCCCCGCACATCGCCGCCGCCTACGACTGGGGGGACGTCCGCCATGTCGTCGACGTCGGTGGCGGGACGGGCGCCCTGCTCGCGGCGATCTTGGAGGGGAGCCCGCACGCGCGGGGCACCCTGGTCGACCTGCCCCGCACAACGGAGCAGGCCCGAGCCCTCATCCGGGCCCGGAACCTGAGCGACCGGGTAAGTGTCGTCGGCCGCAGCTTCTTCGAGCCGCTCCCGCCGGGCAAGGACGTATACATCTTGAATATCGTGCTGCACGACTGGCCCGATACGGACGCGATCTCCATTCTGCGCAGGTGCGCTGAGGCGGCATCCCCATCCGGGAGGGTGCTCGTCATCGAATCCCTTCGCTCCCTCGATGGCAACTACCTTGCCTCAGCCATGGACCTGTACATGCTCATACTCTTTGGCGGCAGGGAGCGGTCGCTGGAACAACTCGACGAGCTGTTCCAGTCGGCCGGACTGCGCCGATCGCGAGTAGCGGGCACGGTAGGCGATAGGTCTCTCATAGAATGCACAACCATTGCACGGTAACCAATTGCTGATCGATGCGGCCGTCGGCCAGGCTCGCCCGGCGAGCGCGGCTGGCGGGCCGCACGGATGGCCCGCGGCGGATGCCGGCCGCCGCCCGGCACGCCGGATCGATGTTGAGCGAACGAACCGGATGCTGCTCGATAGGATGACTGGTGTCGGTCATCCAGCGCAATTGAGCCCGCTCGCCCCGCTCTTCCTGCGATCCGATAGCTATCGGTGGCTCTTCGCCGCTACGCGGCGTCTAGTACGCCTGGCTTCGCGGGCACTCGAAAGCCTTGGAGAAGATCATCACAGCCAGATGCGCGCGCTCGGCACCGACCCCGCCTTTCTTCCCGCGTTCCTCTCCACGCCGGAACTTGAGCGGGCCTACGCGGGCTGCATGGTCAGGCCGGACATGGTGCTCGGCCCGGCGGGCTTTCGGTTCCTTGAGATTAATGTGGGCGGCGGCTTCGGAGGGATTACCGAGACCCACCTGCTCCATGAGGTGTTCGCCAGGGTGTACCGCGATGTTGGGAGCTGGCATCCGCGGGTGGCTGATCCCTATGCGGCAAGGGCGCGGCTATTGGAAAAGGTCGCCGCAGCGCGTTCCCGTGAGCGCTCGGTAGTGATCGTCGCGGATCCGGCCGATTACGGCGCGGACACCAGCGAGCGGATGTTCGAGCTCGAGGCCCGGGCCCTGCGGGCGCGGGGCTTTCGCGCCGCTTTTATCCGGCCCGCAGAGCTTGGCGAACTTCCCAGGTCACAGCAATTCTCCATGGGGATCCGGAGTTTCTCCATGGTCGACTGGGTCCGGAACGGCACCGACTCGGCTCCAGTTATCGCCGCGATTGCCGGCGGTTGCCTCATGCTGCCGTCGCAGAGCGGGACGATGCTGGCCGACAAGAGGGTCCTCGCGCTGATCTCCGCGGGAATCGCCAGCCGCAATACGGCTGACCGGGCCTTCGTCTCGGCCCATATTCCATGGACGCGCGTCGTCGGTGACGGATACGTCGAATGGCGCGGCCGCCGCCGTGACCTCGCCGACCTGATCATCAGCGCCAAGGATAACTTCGTGCTCAAGCGCGGGATGGGCAACTCGGGACAGGAGGTGACCATCGGCGCCGACACTGAGGAGTCCGCCTGGCGGTCCGTGGTAACTTCGGCGATGGACGGCTCTTCGGTGGTGCAGGAGTATGTGCCGCCGGCGCCCTACACGCTGGAGCTGATGAACGAAGATGGTCTCGCGGAAGTGGCGGCCGTCGCCCCCGTCCTCAGCCCGATACTGATGGATGGCCGGCCCGCGGGCTGCTTTGTGCGCTACATCCGAGCCGAAACACGACCTACGGCCGTCTTTCGTGGCGCCGCACCGTGGAGCGAGACCGTTGCTCTGCCCCTGCGCTGAACGAGCGGTGCATGGCTAAGGAGGGTGCATTTGCCTAGCCGGTTCGATTTGCTGGGAGACCGCAGCTTTAGGCTGGTTTTCGTCGGGCGAACGGCTTCCGCCCTCGGTGACTCGATGCTGCCGGTGGCGCTGGCGTTCGGCGTATTGGCTGATGGCGGCCGAGCGATTGACCTCGCGTACGTATTCGGCGCGCAGGAGGTAGCGGCCCTGTTGCTCTACCTGCTCGGCGGCGTCGCCGGGGATCGCTATTCGCGCAAGCTGGTGATGATAAGCGCTGACTCGGTGCGCGCGGTAAGCCAGCTCATCCTTGGCGTGCTGCTGATCAAGGGGCACGCGCCGATAGCGGCGCTCGCCGCCTGCACCGCCATTCAGGGACTGGCCGGCGGATTCTTCACGCCAGCAGCCGACAGCCTGGTGCCCTCGCTCGTCGAGCCAAAACGGCTCCAAGAGGCGAATGTGCTGCAGGGACTGGGCAGTAACGTGGCGAGCATCCTGGGCCCGGCGCTGGCCGGAATCCTGGTCGCGCTCGCGGGCGGAGGCTGGGCCATCATCGTCGATGCCGGTAGCTTCGCCGTGAACGCGGCGATGCTCGGTTTCGTCAGGGTCCGGGCCGTCGCGCGTCCCGGAACCGGGCAGGAAGCCGGCGTGTTCCGCCAGCTCCGCGACGGCTGGAGCACGTTCATCTCAATGCGCTGGTATGTCACGCTGGTCGGCTGCTTCGCCGGGTTCAACTTCTTCATGGGCGTCTTCCTCACCCTTGGCCCGGTGGTTGCCCAGCACAGCCTTGGCGGAGTGAAGGCATGGGCCGCGATGATGACGGCCGGGGCGGTCGGCTCGGTGATTGGCGGGCTCGCGCTGATGAAGTTCGTCCCTCGCCATCCGTTGCGCACCGGGCGACTTCTCGGCCTTCCGTTCGCTCTCATGCTCGTACTCGTGGCACTGGCGCTGCCAATCGTGGCCTTGTGCGCATACAGTGCGGTCGCGTGCACCTGCCTGTTGCTCAGCGGGACCCTGAGTTTCAGCTCGATCCAGCGCGCCGTGCCGGAGAACGTGCTCTCGCGCGTCCTCAGCTACGATTACTTCTTCTCATTCCTCACCCTGCCACTGGGATATGTAGCGGCCGGCCTGCTCGGGTCAGCCGCGAGTCCCCGGATCGTGCTCGCAGGCGCCGGCGCCGGGTTTGTCGCCTTCACCGTGCTCGGCGCGCTCGCGCCCCCCATCTGGCGGTTCACGCTACCCGAGGAGGAACCCGCGCCGATGGCGCACCCGGCAACACTCGAAGCCGGACAGTAAAGGGATGAGCATAGTTTCCACTCCGATAGAGAGTCACGGCATGTCCGTAGGCGAGAGCATCGCGAGAATCCAGGAAGAACGACGACAACGGATCGGGCGCCTGCGGCAGCACGAGCAGGGCTGGCGCTGGTTCGCCGGTGACGACTCGGATCCGGGAATCATCTCTGAACGCGCATTGGCTCGTGAGCTTGCGCTGACCTTCGAGGCTCGTCGCCGGCTGGGCGATACGTCTCGGTCGCCGGAGCCAGGCGTCCTTCTTGATGAGCGCTCGCGCATCAAGCACTTCCCCGTGCTGTTCGTGAGCGCACCACATATACAGGAGGCGGTGAGCGGGACATTTCCCGGCATGCCGACGCCCTTGCAATTCGCGACCGTGCTGCTGGACCGGGCGCTGCAGATCGACGAGTTCCCTGCCGTGCGCGTCCCGGAGGTCGTCGCGGTGATGAACCCGCCCTTGTACTCGGATGAGTTCGTCGCCGAGCTTAGCCACCTGGTACTCACCAGGCGACCGCGAGTGGTCGGCATCTCGAACCTTTCCGAAGGCCACTACTACGCGCTGCGGATCGCCCAGATCGTGAAGGAGATCTGCCCGGAGGCGATTGTCTTGCTGGGAGGGCAGCACGAGGACGGGACGAATCCGGTCGCCTACCAGCAAGCCGTGGCGCGGGCCGGGCAGGCACGCGGACCGCTCAGCCGGTTCCGGGAACTAGACGGTGAGCCGCTCAGGCGACTGACGAGGTGCCAGACCCTGGAGACGGCGCCGGGACGCGAACTGGTTGACTTCGTCGCGGCCGGCGACTGCCCGCACCTGCTGATGGAATTCATGGTCGTGGTGGCGGACAACCTCGACCTCCCGGTAGGCGAGCTGAAACGCGTGATAGCGTCCCGCGCGGACCGGTTCGCCAGGCTGCCGGGCAGCGCGTTCTTGTTCTACCTCGACGACGACGATCGCCTGGCCCACATCGCGACGAGCGGCACGCCGATCGATGGCAACGAGCTTCCGTTCATCTCGGTCGAGCACCTGACGCACGAGAACCGGTTTCCCGTGTTCGATCACAAGCTCACCGCGCAGGTCATGGCCTGCCTGGGATGCAAGTACGCGTGCTCGTTCTGCCACGAGTCGGCGGACCACCTGCTGTACGACCGGCCGAAGATGCTGCAGCGCAGTGTCGGGCACGTCATGAAGGAGCTCGACCTGCGGGTCGAGCAAGGATTTGAGGCCGTGTTCTTCGACGACAGCACGTTCACCCAGAACCGCCGTTGGCTGGACGGGCTGCTCGAGGCGATGCTCGCCCGGCGACGCCCCGGGGGATGGCTGGAGTGGGGCTGCCAGACGACGGTCAACGACCTCGACGCGCCCTTGGTGGCGCGAATGGCGGAAGCAGGCTGCACCTACATCTACATGGGGGTCGAGTCGGTGCGACCGCGGCCGCAGTTCGTCCAGAAGGCGCTGCGGGCGCAGCGCTCCGGCGAAACGTGGGCCGCGCTGCTCCAGCGCGCCGCCAGCTGGTGCGTGCAGGCCCGGGTCCGCATCGGCACATCGCTGCAGTTCGGCATCGGCGAGACGCCGGCGGACAGGTCCGAGACGCTGCGGCTCATCGCCCGCCTCTACGAACAGGGGGCGATCGCCCCCGGCAGCGTCGCGCTGAACATCAACGCCCCCTACCCCGGCACCGAGCAGTGGGTACAGCTCGCGAGATCCGCCTCGGCGCCGCTGCCCGACTACGCACAGCGCCTCGTGCGCCACCCCGCCTTCGAGACCGCGCACCAGTACACGGCACTGCGCCCTGAAGAGCTTGACGGTATCTACGACGAGGCGAAGGCCGTGCTGGGGGACGCCATCCTCACGGTCGACTTCGCGGCCCACCAGCGGTGGCGGCTCGACAGGCAGGCACAGCATGCTCGCTGAGCACTCGAACGGCCCCTTCTTCGCCGACAGGTCCGCGGAGCTCCTCGTCAGCGAGGGCGGAAGGACTCCCCTGATCGAGCGCTACCTCGCAGAGGATCAGGCAGCCGTGGCCCGTCTCGCCGCGGGCAAGCGGGCACTGGCGGATATCGGCTGCAGCGACGGGCGTTACCTTGACCTCGCGATCGAGATGGGCATCGACTACCTGGGGGTCGACATCTCCGCGAGCCTGGTCGCCCAGGGGCGGCTCCGCGCGCAGCGCCGCGGTGCCTCCCCCAACCGCTACCGGTTCGCGGCAGGCGATGCCAGTGGCCTGTCACGGGTGCTGGCCGAGGCCGGCGTGGAGGCACATGCCCGCGCCGCGATAGTGATCTTCGGCTTCAGCGTGCTCAGCGCGCTGGACGACCTCGACAGCGTCGCCGAGTCGCTGCGGCGGCTAGGCGTGCCGTTCGCGGCCACGCTTTACGAGACGACGGACGCCGCGACGGCGATGCGGCTCGACTACTACCGTCACTGCGGGCTCGGGCCCGTGTCGGTCGAGCGCGACGACCGGGGAGTGTGGCTGCGCACGGCCGACTACCGCACCCTGGCCCCCCGGCATGCGTACGTTACCGACCTCTTCCAGCGGCATGGCCTCAGCACCAGAATCGAGCCGATGTCCGAGTTGGGCTTCGTGTGCATTTCGGAGGAAACGTGAGTCAAGGCGATGCCGGGCACCACGAGCCCCCGGATACGCGGCGGGTGATCGTCGTTGTTGACGGCTACTCGACCGGCCACACGCTCGCTCCGGCGTTCCACGCGTACGGCGCCTATGTGGTGCACGCGCAAAGCGCGGCGGAAGTCCCGCCGGTCTACCGCCGCCACTTCCACCCGGAGCACTACGACCTGCTCCTGCGGCCGGGGACGGCGGCCCAGGCCGCGGCCGAGCTGCGACAGCGCGGGCTCGACCCGGGCCGCGGCGGCGCGGTCCTCGCGGGAACCGACACTGGCGTCATGTACGCCGACGAGCTGGCCGCCGCGCTCGGCCTGCGCTGGAACTCCCCGGAGCTATCGACCGCGCGCCGCCACAAGTACGAGATGACGGCGGCCGTGCGGCAAGCGGGCCTGCCCTGCGCGCGGCAGCTCGTCAGCCGCGACATCGGCGAGATCGAGGCGTGGGCGCGCCAGGAAACCGACTGGCCGATCGTCGTCAAGCCGCCGTTGTCCTTCCGATCCGACGACGTCTTCTTCTGCCGTGACGCCGGCCAGCTCCGCGCCGCCTGGCAGACGATCCTCGACAAGGTCAACCTGGTCGGAATACGAAACGAGGCCGTCGTCGCGCAGAGCTTCCTGGCCGGAGAGCCCAACTACGCCGTCAACAGCGTCAGCCTCGACGGCGAGCACCTGGTCAGCGACGTCTGGCAATTCGACTTCATCGAAAAGCCGACGGGCGGCATCCGGTTCATCAGGCACCGGCTCCTCACCGAGCGGCACGAGTACTTCGATGCCCTCGCGTCATACGACGGCCGCGTGCTCGACGCGCTCGGTGTACGCAACGGGCCCACGCACTCCGAGCACAAGTGCACCCAGGCCGGACCGAGAATGATCGAAGTGAACTCCCGGCTGATGGGCGCCACTCTCGAGGACGCGCCGTTCATGGCGGCGCTCGGGCGGACGCAGACCCGGCTGACCGCGATGGGCGTGTGCGACCCGGCCGCCTTCCGCCGGGAGCTCGCGCGCCCGTACCGGGTCAACCGCCACCTCAGCATCGTCTGGGCCTACTTCACCTCTAGCAAGGGTGTCATCACCGGCGACGAAGGCTGCGCGGCGGTCGAGCGGCTGCCCTCTTTCGCCGGCTGGTTCGGGCGCCCCGCAATCGGCCAGCAGGTCAACAGCGAGTCGGAGGAGGAGAGCCGGGCAGGCTACCTGTACCTGCTCAACGACGATCCCATCGAGCTCGACCGCGACGAGGCAGCGGCGATCCACCGCGTCTGGTCAGACGCGCTATTCACGGTCGCCTAGTACCACCGGCGACCCGGTCAGGGCTGGATGTTCTCCAGGTCCTCCAGCAGGCTGGGGTGCTTCGGCTCCCAGCCGAGCGCCTGCCGGGTGTGGGTGCTGGCCGAGGGCTGGTCGGCCGAGAAGATCGCGCCGAGGGGGCCGTAGGTCTGCGCCGGCACCGACTGGACCGGCACGCCCAGCCGCCGGCCGATGACCGCCGCGATGTCACGCACCGGGTCTCCCTCGTCGGCCACGGCGTGCCAGGCGGTACCCGGCCCGGCCTGCTCCAGGGCGAGCCGGAAGAGGACGGCCGCGTCGAGCGCGTGCACGGCCGGCCAGCGCTGGGCGCCGTCGCCCGGGTAGCCGGACACGCCGGACTGGCGGGCGATGGTGGTCAGCAGGCCGGCGAACCCGCCCGTGCCCTGGTTGTGAACGGTGCGCGGCAGGCGCACGGCAGTGCTCCGGACCCCGCGCGCGGCCAGGCCGAGGACCGCCGTGACCGACTGGCCGCGGCCACCGACCGGCCCCTCGGGCGGCACCGCGTCGGCCTCGGTGGAGGCGCGGCCCGGCACGGAGGGCGTGCCCGAGCAGGTGACGAAGGGGCGGTCGCTGCCGATGAGCTCCTCGCCGAGGGCCGCGAGGGCGGCGCCCTCCTCGGCGACCGACTTGGCCACGGCCCCGGCGCTACTGAAGTCGTGACCGAAGGCCAGGTGGATCACCCCGTCGGCGGCGGCGGCGCCGGCCCGCAGGACGTTCAGGTCGGCGAGGCCGCCCCGCAGCGACTCGGCGCCGGCCGCCTCGGCGGCCCGCGCCGACGCGTCGGAGCGGGCGAGCGCGAGGACGGTGTGGCCGTTGCCGAGGAGCTCGGCGACGACGGCGGACCCGATCAGGCCGGTGCCGCCAGTGATGAAGACGCGCATGGGACTCCCCGAAGTGATGGGACTTTGTACCGTCACTCTAGCATGGTGATGGGACAAGGTCTCATCATGGGGATGGGCTCGTGGGCTGGCGCCAGCGAGCATGCCCGCAGGCGATGGTCGGCCTGGACCGGGCGCGGCGCGAAGTACCACGGGGCCGCCCAGAATGCCTCCGGGGCGGCGGAGCGGCCATGCTAAC
>JAICYD010000105.1 GCA_025934375.1 Streptosporangiaceae bacterium
CAGGACAACGGCGGCGACAACTTGTCCGTCACCGCTAACGGATCCTTTACCTTCCCGACGCAACTCGCGGCCGGCGCGGCTTACGCCGTGACGGTAAAGACGCAGCCGGCCGGCCAGACCTGCACCGTAGGCAGCGGCAACGGCACCGTGGCATCGGCGAATGTCACCAGCGTCGCCGTGGCCTGCGCTATCAATCCGCTGGTGACGTACTCGGTGGGCGGGACGGTGTCGGGCTTGTCTGGCCCGGTGGTCTTGCAAGACAACGGCGGCGACAACTTGTCGGTCGCCGCGAATGGGTCGTTCACGTTCGCGACGAAGCTCACCAGTGGCTCCGCCTACTCGGTGACCGTGCTCACCCAGCCGGCCGGCCAGACCTGCACGGTGACCGCAGGCAGCGGCACGATCGCCAGCGCCAGCGTCACCAGCGTCGCCGTGGCCTGTGCGGCCAGCGGCGGCACGGTCACCGCGTCCGACAACTTCAACCGCGCCAACGGGACGCTCGGCACCGGCTGGACGGCCATGTCCGACGGCGCGATGACCATCAGCTCGCAGACGATCGCCGGCGGCAACGCCGGCCAAAGCGGCGACATCCGCACCGGAGAGACCTACGCCAGCAACCAGTACTCGCAGGTCCAGGTCACCTCCACCCAGCTCACCGGCAGCCAGTGGATCGGCCCGGCGGTGCGTGCCCAAAGCAACGGCCAGAACCTCTACCTAGGCATCTACTTCTGGAACAACGGCTCACCGCAGCTGCGGATTTACGAGCGAACTTCCGGCAACTGGGCGCAGCTCGGCTCTTCCTACCCGACCGCCGGACTGGCCGCCGGGACGACCCTCGGGCTGACCGCCACCGGCTCCACGATCTCGTTCCTACTCAACGCGACCCCAGTCATCACCGTCACCGACACCAGCCTGGCCGGCGGCGCCCCCGCCATCATGGCGTTCGGGACCGGCAAGGTCGATAACTGGGCGGGCGGCAACACCGCCGGAGGCGGCGGCACCAGCTACACCGTCGGCGGCACGCTGTCGGGCTCCTCCGGGTCAGTGGTACTCAACGACAACGGCGGTGACCCGCTCACCCTCACCGCCAACGGCGCGTTCACGTTCGCGACCCCGGTCCCGACCGGATCCTCCTACAACGTCACGATCGCCAGCACCTCGGCCGGGCAGACGTGCGCGGTGTCCAACGGCAGCGGCACCGTGGGAGCGGGCAACGTAACGAGCGTGGCGGTCACCTGCAGCCCGGGCTCCGGCGGCAGTTCCGGGCTCCAGGTGCAGTACCAGGGCACGGACGCCAACGGCGTGCAGACCTACCAGATGACCTCACCCGATAACGGGCCCGGCTCGCAGTACCTGCGGGTGCTCCCGCCCAGCAACCCGGCTCCCGGGGTGGCGCACAACTTCATCTACGTCCTGCCGGTGGAAGGCGGCCTGGGCACCACCTTCGGCGACGGCCTGGATACCCTCCAGGCGCTCAGCCTGCAGAACCAGTACAACCTCACGGTCATCGAGCCGACCTTCGGCATCGACCCGTGGTACGCCGACAACCCGCTGGTCTCCACCTCGCGAGAAGACACCTTCATGGCCAATGACCTGCAGCCCTGGGTGACCGCGAACCTGGCCACCAGCGGCACCGAGCAGCACTGGCTGATCGGCTTCTCCAAGTCCGGCATCGGCGGGCAGACCCTCATCCTGCGCCATCCGGACAAGTTCACGCTCGTGGCGTCGTGGGACTTCCCCGCCGACATGAACGCCTTCGACCAGTACGGGTCGACGAACTCTGGAGTGTCCTACGGCACCGACGCCAACTTCCAGGCGAACTACCGGCTGACCCCCGCCTTCCTCGCCGCGCACGCGGCGCCGTTCCAGGCCAGTAACCGGATCTGGATCGGCGGGTACCAGCTCTTCCAGCAGGACATGGCCGACTATAACGCGCTACTCACCGCGCAAGGCATTAAGCACTCAACGCAGACGCCCACCGCGATGGATCACCGCTGGGACAGCGGCTGGGTGCCGATCGCCCTGGCCGCCCTCTACGCCGACAGCGTCAACCTCCACTAGTAGGGTTCCGTTATGCAGAAGTGGGAGTACGTTACGGTGCCGCTGCTGGTGCACGCGACCAAGCAGATCCTGGATAACTGGGGAGATGACGGCTGGGAGCTCGTCTCCGTCGTGCCGGGGCCAAATTCCGAGCAGCTCGTCGCCTACATGAAGCGGCCCAAGGCATGAGCGAGCGAAGGGGCGCGGCGGCGCCCGGACTGAGCGCAGCGACCGAGGGACGAGGAAGCGTAGCGAGGGAAGGCGGCGCCCCTAAGAGCGCCCTGAAGCGAGCGGGGGATGCTGCATGAGCGCCGCCGAGCGGCTGGCCGCGCTGGGGCTGACCCTGCCCCCGGTGGTCCCGCCGGTGGCGGCGTATGTCCCCGCGGTGCGCACCGGCAACTATGTGTACACCTCGGGCCAGCTGCCCATCGTGGACGGGACGCTTCAGGGAACCGGCAAGCTCGGCGACGGCGTCAGCGTCGAGGACGGCGCCAAGCTGGCCCGGATCGCCGCGCTGAACGCGCTGGCCGCCGCGTCCTCCGTCGCCGGGGGGCTGGACGCCATCACCAGGATCGTGAAGGTGACCTGCTTCATCGCCAGCGCGCCGGCCTTCACCAGCCAGGCGCAGGTCGCCAACGGCGCCAGCGAACTGCTCATCGAGGTGCTCGGCGAAGCCGGTCGCCATGCCCGCAGCGCCGTGGGAATGGCGGTGCTGCCGCTGGACTCCCCGGTCGAAGTGGAGCTCGTCGCGGAAGTCACTGCGTGAGGATCCAGCTCAACTGGTTCGACGAGCGGCTGGCCACGCGGATCGCGGACATCGCCGCTGGCCAGCTCGCTCCCGCCGCCTCCCGTAACGCCGCCACCGTCATGGTCGTGCGCCCGGCCGAAGGCAGTGCCGAAGGGGGCGGCGCCTCCGGAGTTGAAGTCCTCATGCTCAAGCGCCCCGCCGCGATGAAGTTCGCGCCCGGCGCCTACGTCTTCCCCGGCGGTTCGGTCGACCTGGCCGACGGGGAGGCGCGGATCGGCTGGCACGGCCCCGACGCCGCCGATTTCGGCCAGCGCCTGGGCGCCACCCCCGAACTAGCCCGCGCCCTGGTCTGCGCCGCGGTCCGCGAGACCTTCGAGGAAGCCGGCCTGCTGCTGGCCGGGACGCCGGATGGCGAGCTCGCGGTCCCCGACGGCCCGGGGTGGGCCGACGACCGCGCGGCACTGACCGCTGGCGAGATCACCCTCGCCGAGCTCTTCGACCGTCACGGGCTGGTCCTGCGCGCTGACCTGCTAACCCCGTGGGCGCGGTGGATCACTCCCGAAGCCGAGCCGCGCCGCTTCGACGCCCGCTTCTTCGCCGCCGCGCTGCCGCCGGGCCAGCAGGCAGCCGGCCATGCCGCCGAATCCGACCGGACCTGCTGGCTGCGCCCCGCCGAAGCGCTCAGCGCCGCCCGCGACGGCGAGATCAGCCTCCTCCCGCCGACCGCCGCCACCTTGGCCGAGTTCGCCGCCGCCACGGGCATCGAAGACATCCTCGCCCGCGAGCGATCCATCACCCCCATCCAGCCGACCTTGATCAACGACAACGGCCACGCCTGGCTGGAAGTCCCTGACGACATCGGCTACCCCCTCTAACCTGCCACGCAACGGAACCTGCCTGTCTGCCGGGCTCGCTGCTAGCATCTTGGATTTGTGGAGATTGACGGGTCGGGGACTGAGCGGGCGTACTGCGTGCTAGCGCCCAACCCGTCTCCGATGACCCTGGATGGCACGAATACGTGGATCATCGCGGAGCCAGGCTCCAGTTCGGTGGTCGTCGTTGATCCCGGGCCCGATGACGAGGGGCACCTGCGCCGCGCGCTCGCCGCCGCGCAAGCCGGCGACCGGCGAGTCGCGCAGATCGTGCTGACGCACGGCCACGATGACCATTCCGGGGGAGCGGCGCGGTTCGCGGAGCTGAGCGGCGCGCCCGTCGCCGCGCTCGACCCGGCTCACCGGCTGGGCAGCGAGGGCCTGGCCTCCGGTACCGTCTTGGCCGCCGCCGGCTGTGAGCTGCGCGTGGTGGGGACGCCTGGTCATTCGCCCGACTCGGTCAGCTTGCTGCTGGCCGACGATGGCGCCCTGCTGACCGGGGACACCGTACTGGGCCGGGGGACGACCGTCATCGGCCAAGACGGGGGACTCGGGGACTACCTCCGCACGCTCGATGAGCTCCGGGCGCTGGCCGACTCCGCCGGGCTGCGCACCCTGCTGCCGGGGCACGGGCCGCTGCTCGGTGACCCCGCCGGAGTGCTCGACTACTACATTGCCCACCGCCAGGAGCGGCTCGACCAGGTGCGGGCGGCGCTAGCGGCCGGCGCCCGGACCCCGGCCGAGGTCGTCGAGATCGTATACGCCGACGTCGACCGGGCCGTCTGGCCGGCGGCCGAGGTGTCCGCACGGGCGCAACTGGACTACCTGCGGGTCAATCCCTTACCGGGCTCGCTTGCGGAGCCGCTCGGCGTCCAGGATGAGGACTGAGCGAGCCGAGATCTGCAGCCATCCGCGCGCCGCGAAGTCCGCCAGCGCCTTGTTAACCGTCTCCCGCGACGCGCCGACCAGCTGGGCCAATTCCTCCTGGGTGAGGTCGTGATGCACGTGCAGCCCGTCAGCTTCCTTGCTCCCGAACCGGTCAGCCAGGTCCAGCAGGTTCTTCGCCACCCGGCCGGGAACGTCGGTGAAGACAAGGTCGGCCATCACGTCGTTGGCGCGGCGCAGTCGCTGCGCGAGCGCCCGGAGCATGTGCAAGGAGACATCCGGCCGGTCTCGCAGCCACGGCATCAGCGCCTCATGCTTCAGCGACGCCAGCACCGCGTCGGTCACCGCGCTCGCGGAAGAGGTTCGCGGCCGAGGATCAAACAGGGACAACTCGCCAAACATCTCGCCGGGCCCAATGACGCTCAACAGGTTCTCCCGGCCATCTGACGCGGCGCGGGTCAGCTTCATCTTTCCTTCGAGCACCACGTACAGGGCGTCACCGTCCTCGCCCTCGTTGAACAGGTGCTCACCGCGCGACAGCTTCACCTCCGCCATCTGCCGCCGCAACGTGCGGGCGCCATCGTCATCAAGGGCATCAAATAGGGGCGCTCGCCTGAGCACTCCTTCGGCGTTGTCCACCGGTCCTCCTTGTTGCATGCACTGCCATTAATAAGTGTGAACGATGCGGCGGCATGGTCTGATCGTGGCATCAACGTACGGCCAGAAGGCTCGCCGGCACCAGTAGTCCGCGTTTTACGTCGCCCCTGCCTGCGGATCAGCTACGGTGTGTAGCGCAATGATTACGCTCGGAGGCGGGATGGTCATGGCAGGTTCCAGTCGTCATAGCATGCGCGCCGCCGCGGGCTGCCTGGCCGCGGCCGTGGCCGCCGCCGGGCTGCTCGCGGGTTCGGCTAACCCGAGTAGCGAAGGCATGCCCAGTTTCCGGCTCGCCGGAAACCCGGAAAGCCTGGTAAGGCCGGTAGGCCCCGGCCCCGGCCCGGGGAAGGCGGTGCTGAAGGCCGCCGCCATCCTTGTCCAGGAGCGGGCCGCCGCCCTTGCCCGGTCCCGGCAGCAGGTCACCGCGGTCAGCGTGGCGCTCACCAGGCTGCAGACGCGGGCCGAGGTGGTCACTGAGCGATATGACATGGCCGTCGCTACCGAGCAGCAGGCCGCCGCCGCCTATCAGGCCGCCGTCGCGCGGCTGGCGGTCGCCCGGCGGACCCAGGCCGGTAGCCGCCGCCGCGTGGCCGGGCAAGCCGCGGCCGACTTCGAGGCCCAGGGGGCACTGGGGCCGATGGCCGTGATGTTCGGCGGGACGGGCGGGCCTGGTGCCTACCTCAATGCCCTGGGCGTCGAGCAGGTGCTAGCCAGCCATCGAACCGACGCGCTCGCCACCGACAGCGCCAGCAGCGCCGTGGCCACGGTATTCAGCCAGCAGGCGGCGGTCCTGCTCGCTCAGAAGCAAGCCGATGTCGACCAGGTGGAGGCGCTGCGCCTCGCGGCCCGGGCGGCGGTGGATCAGCAGGTCGCCGCGGTCAGCGCCGCGCGGTCGGCGCAGGGGCAGGCCGCTGAGCTGCTGGCCATCGCCCGGACGAGCAACGCCAAGCTGGAAGCCGAGCACCGGGCGGCGGTGCTCGCGGCGCGACGTGCCGCGGCCGCGGCGCGAGCCGCCCGCGAGCGCGCCGCGGAGCTCGCGGACGCGCGCGCCAGCGCGGGGAAGGGCGGCGGCTCCGGCGGCTTCGTGGCCGGAAGCCCGGCCTGGACGACCGGCGCGGGCGCCTCCGCGGCGCAGGGCAACACCGCCGCCGACTGGGCGCTCACCCAGATTGGCAAGCCCTACCAGTGGGGTGCCGTCGGCCCGGACTCCTACGACTGCTCGGGGCTGGCGATGGACGCCTGGGCGCGGGCCGGGATCCAGCTCGGGCATTACACGGGCTGGCAGTGGCCAGCCGGCCCGCACATTCCCATCGGTCAGTTGCGGCGCGGTGACCTGGTGTTCTACGCGACCAACACCGCCGACCCGGCCACGATTCACCACGTCGGGATCTATATCGGCGGCGGCATGATGGTGGATGCCCCGTTCACGGGCGTCAACGTCCGGATCGACAGCATCTACCAGTTCGCCGGCCTGATCGGCGCGACCCGCCCGGCGAACTAGCCGGGCGAGGCCCCCAGGCGGGAGCCTCAGTGGTAGAAGTACGGGTCCAGGACGGTGACCTCGGTGATCTCGTCCACCGGCAGGTCGCTGGCCTTGGCCGCCTGCCGGACAGCATCCGGGGACGGCGCGTCGCAGACGCAGAACGTCGCGGTCTTGTCCTTCGACACGTAAGAGTGCAGCCAGTTGACGCCGAACTGGGAGTTCCCCTGGCCGATGACCGAGCACACCTGCGCCCCTTCGGGGGTCGCCGGGATAGTGAGGCCGTCGATGAACGTCCGCTGGACGATGTAGCGTGGCATGTCGCTTGATTCCCCTCGTAAATGGTCAGCGCGTGCGCGACTCCATTGTTCGGCCGGCGGCGCGCCCCGGCATCGGGAGCGGTTCCCCATGTTTTGCGCCGCGGCCACCCATGCCACCCGCCCGCCGCGGCCCTACCTCACGGTGAGCCGCTCCAGCAGTCCCGTGCTTGGAACTTTAGGGGCGAATTGTGCCCCCCATCACGCAAGTAGTGTCATTCAGTATCTTGTCTGCTACATGGTGTTATGAGACGATCTTGGCAGTGGGGCCGCTGAGCGTGGCTTGCGTGGAGAGGTTCCCAGATGTTGAAGGCCAGGCTGAAGCCGCCCGAGCAGGGCACGCTAGAGCGGCGGTATGAGTTCCACCTCGGGGAGGCGATCCGTGCGGCCCTCGCCGGGGATAGCGAGAAGGCAGCGGGGCATTCCGGCGTGGCGCTGTCGATAAGCCGCGAACTGTACTGCGGGTCTCGCCAGGCCGCCCGCCATCGCCCGGGCCTCGCGGCCGCCCTGGCCAGCCACGCGCGTTATCGACAGGCACTGGAGTCCGTGGAGTTGCTGACCGAGTCGGCCGGGCACTACGCCGCGCTGGCCCAGGGTGACCCGGCCGCCTACGAGGTCGAGCGGATCGATGTCCTGGTCCGCGTGGCGCTCGCGATAGAGGCCTCCGGGAATCCCGCGGACGCGATCAGGCTGCTGCGCGAGGCGGTCCGGATGTACCGGCACGCGCCCTCGGCCAACCCCGCCGCCCGCGACGCCGCCCTGGCCCGGGCCTGCTTTCACCTGGGCCGCTGCCTGCTGCGGGCCGGCGAGGCGAGCGAGGGGCTGGCCTACACCGACGCGGGGCTCGGAGTCGCCGCGGCCCTGCCCTCAGGTGCCCTGCCCTCAGGTGCCCTGCCCTCGGGCGCGCACCGGGACCCGGGCTGGCTGTCCGTCGCGCCCCGGACCGTGCAGGTCCTCGCGCCGGACTGGCTAACGGCGGCCACCCGCGCGATGGCGTTGCACGCCGCCGCCGGACGGTGGCCTGCCGCGGCGACGGCGGCGGGCGCCGCCGCGCGCGTCTCCGGCGGCCTGGCCGCGATCGGCGGCGACGAGCGCCGGGAGGCGCACGTCGCCATCATCGCCCGGGCGCGCGCGATCTGGGCGCGGGCGCACGACGCCGACACCGGGGTCGCGGGCACTGCGGCCCTGGCCGGGGAAGCTCAGCCCTCGTGTGACTCGATGCCCCCGAGCGACTCAATGGTCTTGGCGTCCGCGAACCGCTTTCGGGAGCGCTCCACCTCCGCCTCCGCGGCGGCGCGGTCAGTCCAGCGAGCGCCCTCCACGGACTTGCCAGGCTCGAGATCCTTGTAGACCTCGAAGAAGTGCTGGATCTCCAGTCGCTCGAACTCGGGGACGTGGTGGATATCACGCACGTGCTCTGAACGCGGATCGCCGGCCGGGACGCACAGCACCTTGTCGTCTGGCCCCTTCTCATCCGTCATCTGGAACATCCCAATGACGCGGGCGGTGATCAGGCAGCCCGGGAAGGTCGGCTCCTCAAGCAGGACCAAAGCGTCCAACGGGTCACCATCGCCGCCAAGGGTGTCCTCGATGAACCCGTAGTCAGCGGGATACCTGGTCGAGGTAAACAACATGCGGTCCAGCCTGATTCGCCCCGTGTGGTGGTCGACCTCGTACTTGTTCCGCTGCCCCTTGGGAATCTCGATGACGACCTCGACGTCCATGTCACTCCATGCGATAGGCAGGCAAATTTGCTGCTCCATTGTCCCATTACCCCCGACCGGAGAGCACGTGCGTCATACCCCGATCCTTCCCGCGGCCACCCCGGCGACCGCCGCCACCCTAGCGGGGATGCGTCCGCGTCTACCACCACGTACGGTAGAGGCGTGAGCAGCGCACAGATGATCGACTGGGAGCTGGCCATCTCGACTGGCGTGCGGTTCGCCAGGCAGGGGCCGAATGTCAGCCTTGCCGAGGCCCGGGCCGTGGTCGCCGAATTGCGTGGCCTGACGGCCGTGGTCCAGCAGCCCGTCCGCGACGTCACCGGGCTCGTCAGCCAGGGATCCATCGGCCCGGTCGCCGTGGTCGACCGGCCCGGCTGGATCCGCGCAAACGTGGGCGGGTTCCGGGTAGTCCTGGAACCGCTCGCCGACCGGCTCGCCGAGCGCGGGACCGCGGTGCCGGGCTCGGGCGTCATGGGGGCGGTCGGCTCCCGGGTGACCGGCATGCAGGCCGGCCTCATCCTCGCCTACCTGTCCGCCCGGGTGCTCGGCCAGTACGAGCTATTCCTGCCCCCCGGGGAAGGCACCGCCCCCGCTAACGGCAGCGGCACCGCCAACGGGAGCACCGCCCACGGCAGCAACGGCAACGGCGCCACCGCGGACGCGGCGGCCCTCAACGGCTCCGGTGTCGGACGGCTTACCCTAGTCGCGCCCAACATCGTGCTGGTGGAGCGCGAACTTGGCGTCGATCCCCATGACTTCCGGCGCTGGGTATGCCTGCACGAGGAGACGCACCGCGTCCAGTTCACCTCGGTGCCCTGGCTGCGCGGCTACGTGCAGGGGCTGATGACGGAGTTCCTGCTCGCCTCGGACATGGACCCCACCGCCATCGCCGACCGACTGCGCGCGGCGGCGGGAGCGGTGGCCGGCGCGGTGCGCGGCAGCGACGGGCAGACCCTGGTCGAGGCGATCCAGACCCCGCAGCAGCGCGAGTTGCTCGACAAGCTCACCGCGGTGATGACGCTCGTGGAGGGACACGGCGACTACGTCATGGACGCGGTCGGCCCGCAGGTCGTCCCGTCGGTCGCCGACATCCGGGATAAGTTCAGCAGCAGGCGCGGCTCGGCGGGCCGGATCGAACAGGTCATCCGCCGGATCCTGGGCATTGACCTGAAGATGAAGCAGTACGCCGAGGGATCGCGTTTCGTCACCGCGGTCGTCGAGCAAGCCGGCATGGCCCACTTCAACAAGGTGTGGACCTCGCCGGAGACGCTGCCCACCCGTGATGAGCTGGCCAGCCCGGCCACCTGGCTGGACCGGGTGAGCTGACCAGACCGTGCGCCTCGCCCCCGCTGTCGCGGACGTCCGCAACGCCGTCCGGGCGTCGGTCACCGATCTCGCGCCCGGCTCCGTGGTGCTGGCCGCCTGCTCGGGCGGGGCGGACTCGCTGGCGCTGGCCGCCGCGCTGGCGTTCATCGCGCCGCGCGCGGGCCTGCGGGCCGGCGGCGTGACCGTCGACCACGGGCTGCAAGAGGGGTCAGCCGGGCGCGCGGCCAGCGTCGCCGTCACGATGGCCGCGCTCGGCCTGGACCCGGCGCGCGCGGTCACGGTGACCGTCGGCACGGCCGGCGGTCCCGAGGCGGCGGCCCGCACCGCCCGGTATGACGCGCTGGAGAAGGTCGCCGCCGACACCGGCGCCGTCGCCGTGCTCCTCGGCCACACCCTCGATGACCAGGCCGAGACGGTGCTGCTGGGGCTCGCCCGGGGAGCGGGCACGCGGTCACTGGCCGGGATGCCGCCCCGGCGCGGGGTCTTCCGGCGCCCCCTGCTGGAGATCCGCCGGCCCGTGACCGCCGCCGCCTGCGCGGCCCTGGGGCTAGACCCCTGGCAGGATCCGCACAATCGTGACCGCCGGTACGCCCGGGTCCGGGTCCGGGAGGACGCGCTGCCGGCGCTGGAGGCCGCGCTCGGGCCCGGTGTCACCGAGGCCCTGGCCCGTACCGCCACCCGCCTGCGCGCCGATGCCGAGGTGCTGGACAATATGGCAGCAGAACGCTCCGTCGGCTCTCCGGAGCTGGCCACTGTCTCGCTGGAGAGGATGCCAGACGCCATCCGCGGCCGCGTCTTGCGCTCGGCCGCGATTGACGCGGGATGCCCGGCCGGGGCACTGAGCGCGGTGCACGTCCGGCGGCTGGACGAGCTCGTCACCAGCTGGCACGGGCAACGCTGGGTCGACCTGCCCGGGGGAGTCCGCGCGGCCCGCAAGGATGGCCTGATCGTTTTTGGAGGGGTGGCTGGTGGACGCTAACGACATGGGACCGGCGCTCAAGGAGATCCTCATCACCACCGAGGCGCTGCAGGTGCGCGTCGGCGAGCTAGCCGCCCAGATTGACGCCGATTACGCCGATCGCGAACTCCTTCTCGTCGGCGTGCTGAAGGGCGCCGTCATGGTGATGGCCGACCTCGCCCGCGCGATGCACCTGCCGGTCGAGATGGACTGGATGGCGGTGTCTTCCTACGGCTCGGGGACGAAGTCCTCCGGCGTGGTCCGCATCCTGAAGGACCTCGACACCGACATCAGCGGCCGCCACGTGCTGATCGTCGAGGACATCATCGACTCCGGGCTGACGCTATCCTGGCTGGTCGGAAACTTGCAGTCCCGGAATCCGGCGTCGGTGGCGGTGTGCACCATGCTCCGCAAGCCGTCCTCGGCGCAGATGGACGTCGCGGTCGCCTACACCGGATTCGACGTCCCCGGCGAGTTCGTCGTCGGTTACGGCCTGGACTACGCCGAGCGCTACCGGAACCTGCCCTTCATCGGCACTCTGGCCCCCGAGGTATATGGGGGTGGCGGCACAGGAGGGAACACATCACGAGCTGGGTAGCGTTCAGTGTGGGAGTAGATCTGTCGGCGGCACCTCGCTTTGCCGGTGTACCGTCAGGTATTCCTTATGCGCGGCCAGGGACGGCCGCCAGTGCGGAGCAGGCATGGCAGTGCCGCCGGCGGTCGGCGGGACGTGAGGCTGGTCAGGAGGGAACGGCCCCGGGCCTACGGGGTCGCTCGCGATGGAGTTGAAGCGCTTTTTCAGGGGCCCGCTGCTACTGGTTCTGCTTGCGGTGCTGGTCATCACCATTACCCTCGGGTGGGCGAATTCGGGTGGATCCACCACCCAAAAGGACACCGCGACCGTCGTCCAGCTCATTGAGCAGGGCAAGGTGAAGTCTGCCCAGCTCACCGACAAGAACCAGTCGATCCAGGTCACCACCAATGACGGGCAGACCTACCAGGCGAGCTTCATTCAAGGACAGGGCCAGCAGCTTCAGCAGGAACTGCAGAAGCTGTTTGACCAGGGCAAGCTCAAGGGCGGATATGACGTCCAGATTCCCAAGAGCAACACCCTGCTCAGCTTGCTCCTGGGCACTTTCCTGCCTTACCTGCTGATCGCGCTGTTCTTCTTCTTCCTGCTGACCCAGATGCAAGGCGGCGGGTCGCGGGTCATGAACTTCGGCAAGTCGCGGGCCAAGCTGATCACCAAGGACACGCCCAAGACGACGTTTGCCGACGTGGCTGGTGCCGACGAGGCGATCGAGGAGCTCCAGGAGATCAAGGAGTTCCTGCAAAACCCCGCCAAGTTCCAGGCCATCGGGGCCAAGATCCCCAAGGGCGTGCTGCTGTACGGCCCGCCCGGCACGGGCAAGACGCTGCTGGCCCGCGCGGTGGCCGGCGAGGCGGGCGTGCCCTTCTACTCCATCTCCGGTTCTGACTTCGTCGAGATGTTCGTCGGCGTGGGCGCCTCCCGGGTCCGGGACCTGTTCGAGCAGGCGAAGGCGAATGCCCCCGCGATCGTCTTCGTCGATGAGATCGACGCTGTTGGCCGGCACCGCGGCGCGGGCCTTGGCGGCGGCCACGACGAGCGCGAGCAGACGCTGAACCAGATGCTCGTCGAGCTGGACGGCTTCGATACCAAGGGCGGTGTGATCGTGATCGCCGCGACCAACCGGCCCGACATCCTGGACCCCGCGCTGCTGCGCCCCGGCCGGTTCGACCGTCAGATCGTGGTGGCGCAGCCCGACCTGGCCGGCCGCAAGGGCATCCTGCGGGTGCACGCCCGCGGCAAGCCCATCGCGCCTGACGCCGACCTGGACATCATCGCCCGGCGAACCCCCGGCTTCACCGGCGCCGACCTGGCCAACGTGATCAACGAGGCCGCCCTGCTGACCGCGCGCACAAACGGCAAGCAGATCTCGATGGCGGCCATGGAGGAGGCCATCGACCGCGTCATGTCGGGTCCCCAGCGCAAGAGCGTGCTGCTGTCGGAGTCCGAGCGCAAGCTGATCGCCTACCACGAGGGCGGGCACGCCCTGGTCGGGCACGCGATGGCCAACGCCGACCCGGTGCACAAGGTCACGATCATCCCGCGCGGCCGGGCTCTTGGCTACACCATGGCGCTCCCGACCGAGGACAAGTTCCTCGTCACCCGGGCCGAGATGCAAGACCAGCTCGCGATGCTGCTCGGCGGCCGGACGGCGGAGGAGCTGATCTTCCACGAGCCGACCAGCGGCGCGGCCAACGACATCGAGAAGGCCACCCAGATCGCCCGCGGCATGGTCACCGAGTACGGCATGAGCGAGCGGCTCGGGGCGCGGAAGCTTGGCAGCGGCGATGCCGAGCCGTTCCTCGGCATGGACCGGTCGCACGCCCGCGACTACTCCGAGGAGATCGCCTCGGCGATCGACGAGGAGATCCGGCGGCTGATCGAATCCGCCCATGACGAGGCGTGGGAGGTGCTCGCGGAGTACCGTGACGTGCTCGACGACCTCGTGCTGCACCTCCTGGAGAAGGAGACGCTGTCTCGCAAGGAGGTCCTGGAGATCTTCGCGCCGGTGCAGCGGCGGCCGGTCCGCGGCACCTACACCGGGTACGGGAAGCGGCTGCCGTCAGACCGCCCGCCGATCCTGTCGCCCAAGGAGCTCGCCCTCACCAACGGGTCGGCGGCCAACGGCACGGTCACTAACGGCACGTCGGTCCCCTTCGGGCTCGACAGCGGCACGGGAAGCGACACCGACAACCTGTGAGTGACCTGGTACCCGAAGAGAGCGCTTTGTCTGTCCGGGACAGTGGAGGCGAGCTCGAAGGACGGGTAGCGGACGTCGCGATCCCGGACGGCGACCTCCCCGTTCCCCTGCGCGGCCCGGTCGACCAGCCCCGGATCGAGCGTGCGGTGCGCGAGATCCTGCTGGCGATCGGCGAGGACCCCGATCGCGACGGCCTTGCCAATACCCCCGCCCGCGTCGCCCGGATGTACGCCGAGCAGTTCGCCGGGCTGCGCCAGCAGCCCGAGGACGTGCTCAACACCGTCTTCGACGAGGAACACGACGAGATCGTCCTGGTCCGCGACATCGAGATGTACAGCATGTGCGAGCACCACTTGGTGCCCTTCATGGGCAAGGCGCACATCGGCTACATCCCCAACGCCAAGGGGGAGGTCACCGGCCTGTCCAAGCTCGCCCGCCTGGTGGACGTCTACGCCCGGCGGCCGCAGGTCCAGGAGCGGATGACCTGCCAGATCGCTGACGCCCTCATGCGCACCCTGGAACCGCGCGGCGTGATCGTCGTCCTGGAAGCCGAGCACCTGTGCATGACCATGCGCGGCGTCCGCAAGCCGGGCGCCAAGACCGTCACCTCCGCCGTCCGCGGCATCTTCCGCACCGAGGCGAGAACCCGCGCCGAAGCCATGAGCCTGATGTTCGGGCACAGATGATTTTGGGGGGATACACCCTGCTTCCCAGGGGGGCTCCGCCCCCCTTCGACCCCCCAAACCCCTGCAGCCTCCCGCCCAGCGCCGGGCTCGCCGGCTAGGCTCCGCGAAAGCTCCGGGCCCAGCGCGGCTCGCCCGGCCGCTCGAAGCTACGCTCGCAGGCTCGCTTCGCCTCGCGTGCTTCCGTCCGAAGGCGGCTGGTTCCCGTTTGGCGCATCCGCCCGGCCACCTGCTCCGGATCCGCCGCCTCACCTCGGATCTCGCGCCTCACCCCCCACCCCGAACCCATCCGCACCCTGCATCTCGCCCCATCCCGGGCTACTGGGCTTGCGGTTAGTGCGATTTGGTGGGAATAAATTTCCCCTAAAGCCTTGAACTCCCGCGCCCCCATGGGCGTCTAACTAGTGGCAGCCGGAGGTACGGGGTGGGGCAGGCGCACGGAGTGTGCGGCACGGCACGCGCGTTGCGCGGCCAGTGCCACCTGTCTTCGGCGGCTGCTTCGGGGGTAGGAAACTTCGCAGCAGATCAGGAATGTGGCACATGGACACTCTGTCATGAGTACGCTGCTGCACCGTGGTCGGGGCCTGACAAGAGATAATGAGATGAGCGAAAGCACCTCAGCCAAACCGGCGGAGCACCCTGCGGAGCAGGCGGGTTCCGAGCGGCGGCCCGGGGCTGGCAAGAGCGGCGCCGGGACCGGCAAGAGCCGCAAGCAGCGAACCTGGGTCCCCGGGCTCGCGGCGTTCGTGTGCCTGCTAATCGGCATCTCCGACATCGTCGCGATCTTCAAGCCAGCCTGGCATGACAAGCTGCAGCGCATTAACGGCCTGGTGCCGGGCACGCTGACGAACGTCACGCTGGTCAGCGCCTACGCGATTATCGGCCTCCTCCTTCTCCTGCTGTCGCACGGGCTGCGCCGCCGCAAGCGGCGGGCCTGGCAGGCGGTTGTCGCGCTACTCGCATTTGACATCGCCATCCACTTCATCCACACGCCGCGCGTCTATTCGGCCGTGGTCGCGACAATCTTGCTGCTGTCCCTGCTGTATTTCCACGATGAGTTTTACGCGGTCGGCGATCCCCGCACGCGCTGGACCGCGCTGTGGGTGTTCGCCGGGCTCGTCGTGGCCGACCTCGCGATCGGTCTCGGCTACCTGTCGATCGGAAAGCTGGCCGGGACTTACACCTTCGCGCAGCGTGTCCAGGACGTGATCCTTGAGCTGGTGGGCAGCAGCGGCCCGGTGGTGTGGGTCTCCGATCACCGTGGTGATTCCTACCACCTGCTGACCACGGTCCTGGGCGTCTTCACGGTCGTGGTCACCGCGTACCTGTTCCTGCGCCCGGCGCAGCCGCGTGCCCGGCTCGCGGCCGCCGACGCGGAGAAGATCCGGGCCCTGCTCGCCAAGCAGGGTGACCGGGATTCCCTGGGCTACTTCGCGCTGCGCGACGACAAGAGCGTCATCTGGTCGCCGTCCGGCAAGGCCTGCGTCTGCTACCGGGTAGTGTCCGGCGTCATGCTCGCCGCCGGGGACCCGATCGGTGACCCGGAGGCGTGGCCGGGTGCGATCACGCCCTTCCTGGCCGAGGCGGCCCGGCACGCGTGGCGGCCCGCCGTCATGGGCTGCAGCGAGCTCGGCGCCGAGGTCTGGTGCCGCGAAGGCGACCTGACCGCGCTTGAGCTCGGCGATGAGGCGATCGTCAACGTCGCCGACTTCAGCCTTTCCGGGCGGGCGATGCGCAACGTCCGCCAGATGGTCACCCGGGTGGCCAAGAACGGCTACATCGCCGAGGTCCGCCGGGTTCGGGACATCCCCGCGACCGAGCTGGCCCAGATCGTTCGGGCGAGCGACTCCTGGCTTGGCGGCCAGACCGAGCGCGGCTTCTCGATGGCGCTGGGCCGCCTCGGCGCCCCCGGCGACGAGGAATGCGTCATCGTGACGGCCCGCGAGCACGGCGTGCTGCGCGCGGTGCTGCACTTCGTGCCATGGGGCGCCGACGGGCTGTCGCTGGACATGATGCGGCGCGACCGGACCGCCCAGGCTGGGCTGAACGACTTCCTCATCGTTGAGTCGATCAAGGCGGCGCCGGCCCTGGGGATCAAGCGGCTCTCGCTGAACTTCGCGATGTTCCGCGCCGTGCTTGAGCGCGGCGAGCGCATCGGCGCCGGCCCCATCCTCAAGACCTGGCGAAACCTCCTGGTCTTCATGTCCAGGTGGTTCCAGATCGAGTCGCTCTACAAGTTCAACGCGAAGTTCTCACCCGTCTGGGAACCGCGCTTCTTCGTCTTCCCCGGCGGCCGCGACGCGCCCCGCATCGCCGTCGCCGCCCTGGAGGCAGAGGCGTTCCTCGTCTGGCCCCAGCTGGAGGTACGGCGGTACGCGCGCCGGACGGTCCGCGCGCTCGGCCTGTCCCGCGTTCACGGCGGGGCTCAGGTGCCGCTCAGCACGGCCCCATCCTCTCAGGACATGTCCGATGAAGAACAAAATGCGTCCGACATGCCTATGTCGTCACCTGTAGCGAAGGCGCCAGGCTCGGCGGAAGACTAGGTCGTGATGACTGCGGTACCTCGCGCCCTGCCTTCCGCCGATCGCTGCCTGGTGATGGGCGTGGTCAACGTGACGCCTGACTCGTTCTCCGACGGAGGGCTCTGGTACGACGCGAGCGCGGCGATCAAGCACGGCCGAGAGCTCGTCGCCCAGGGCGCCGACATCGTGGACGTCGGGGGCGAGTCCACCCGGCCGGGAGCGCAGCGGATTGACGCCGAAGAGGAGCTGCGCCGGGTGATCCCGGTCATCCGAGAGCTCGCCCGGGCCGGGATCGTCGTCAGCGTGGACACCATGCGCGCCCAGGTGGCCGAGGCGGCCCTGGAGGCCGGGGCCATCCTGGTGAACGACGTGAGCGGCGGGCTCGCCGACCCCTACATGCCCCGCCTGGTGGCGCGGGCGCGGGCACCCTACGTTGTCATGCACTGGCGGGGCCCCAGCCGGGACATGAACTCCCGGGCCGTCTACGCCAACGTGGTGCGGGAGGTGCGCGCCGAGCTCGCCCAGCGGATAGACGCGGTGACGGCCGAGGGGGTCGATCCGTCGCTGATCGTGCTTGACCTCGGGCTCGGGTTCAGCAAGATGCCCGACGTCACCGGGCCGAACGCGCATAACTGGCAGCTGCTGGCGCACCTGCGGGAGGTGGCGCACATCGGCGGCCAGGACTTTCCCGTGCTCGTCGGCGCCTCCCGCAAGCGCCACCTCGGCCGGCTGCTGGCCGCGCCGGACGGCTCGCCCAGGCCCTTCACCGAGGCCGACGACGCCACTGTCGCGGTCACCGCGCTCGCCGCCGCCGCCGGCGCCTGGTGCGTCCGGGTCCACCGGGTGCCCGCCAACGCGGACGCGGTGCGGGTCGCCGCCGCATGGCGGGCGGCTACAGTGAACCCGTGAGTGGTCCAGGCGACAGGGGGGTCGTGCCCAGCCCGGCAGTTAGGGAGGCCCGGGGGGCCGCGGTGTTTGCGGGTTCCCCTGGGGAGGGGGGTGAAAGGGGGGTCTCCCCCCTTTGCCGGGGGGTCGACAGGGGGGTCGCCCCCCCGGGGAAATACTGCGTCGTCGCGCTGGGCAGCAACCTCGGCGCCAGGCTGGACATCCTCCAGGGGGCGGTCACCGCGATCGCCGCCATCCCTGGGGTCACGGTGACGGCGGTATCGCCGGTCTACGAGACCGTCCCCGTGGGCGGCCCCGCCCAGCCGGACTACCTGAACGCCATCCTGCTGGCGCGGACCACCCTGCCGCCGCGCGACCTGCTGAGGCGATTGAACGAGATCGAGGCGGCCTTCGACCGGGTCCGCGAGGTCCGCTGGGGACCGCGCACCCTCGACCTGGACATCATCATCTACGAGGGCCTCACCAGTGATGACCCCGATCTTTCGCTGCCGCATCCCAGGGCCCACGAGCGTGCCTTCGTCCTCGTCCCCTGGCACGACGTCGATCCCGCCGCGGTGCTGCCTGGCCACGGTCTGGTAGCGGCCCTGCTCGCCGTGGCCGGCGATGGCGGCATCCGGCGCGCCCAGGAGGAGTTGAGCCTCCCGTGAGACCCACCCGGCCGCGGTACCTGCTGTTCATCGCCCTGGCCTGGGCGGCCGTGACATGGGCGGTACTGCACGTGATCTACAGCAAGCTGCCCCCCTTGACCTGGAGCGCGGTTCCGGCGCTGCTGATCGCCGCCGGCGCTGAGGCGTGGACGGGCCGGGACCTGCGCGCCCGGATCGCGGGAGAGCGCGGGCAGCCGGCCCCTCCGCTGTTCATGGCCAGGATGCTGGTCCTCGCCAAGGCCAGCGCGCAGGTCGCGGCCCTGTTCGGCGGGGTCGCCATCGGCTTCATGATCTACCTGTCCGGCATGCTTGACGCGAGCACTCCGCGCACCGACATGGTCACGGCCGGCCTGACGTTCGCCGCCGCCCTGCTGCTGGCGGTGGCCGCCCTGTACCTGGAGTACTGCTGCCGGGTGCCCAAGCCACCAGACGACAACGGCGGCCGCCCCGACCGTGACGAAGACGACCGGCCGGCCCCCTTTCCGCACCACTGAGAGCACTGAGAGCACCGAGGTATCCGTGGAAGCTGGAGCAGAACACCCCGCCCGGCTGCGCGTCGGCCTGATCGGGCCGGGCCGGGCGGGCACCGCGCTCGGCCGCGCGCTCGCGCGAGCCGGCCATAGCGTGGTGGCTGTGCACGCGGTCTCCCAGCAGTCCCTCCAGCGCGCTCAGGCCAGCTTCCCGCAGGCGGCGCTGGCCGCCCCGGCGCGGGTCATCGAGGACGCCGACCTCGTCTTGCTGACCGTCCCCGACGATGCCCTCCCGAGCCTCGTCAACGGCCTCGCCGAGACCGGCGCGCCCTACGCGGGCCGGCTGGTGATGCACGCGAGCGGCCGGCACGGGCTGCGGGTGCTAGAGCCCGCCGCCAGGAACGGTGCCTTGCCGCTGGCGCTGCACCCGGTGATGACATTCGCCGGGCGCGACGACGACGTCGACCGGATCAAGGGCACCAGCTTCGGCATCACCGCCCCGCAGGCGCTGCGGGCCGTCGCCGAGGTCCTCGTCCTCGAGATGGGCGGGGACCCGGTCTTCATCCCCGAGGAGAACCGGGCGCTCTATCATGCGGCGCTCGCCTTCGCCAGCAGCCACCTGGCGGCGCTCGTCGCCGAGGCCAGCGAACTGCTCACCCGGGCGGGCGCCGAACAGCCCGGCCGGATGCTCGCCCCCCTGCTCGGCGCGGCGCTGGACAACGCTGTCCGGCTCGGCGACGCTGGCCTTACCGGTCCCGTCGCGAGCGGCGACGACAGCAGCGTCGCCGCGCATGTGGCGGCCCTCAGCGACGCCTCCCCGGGAGCGCTGAAGGCTTACCTGGCCCTGGCCAGGCTGACCGCCGACCGGGCGCTGGCGGCCGGGACGCTGCGGCCCGCGGACGCCGAGCGCCTCCTGGACGTCCTCGGCGACCCATGAAGCCAGGGCTGAACGCGGCGGGAACCAACGGATCGTTGCGCGTGGTGAGTGACTTTGAGTATTTGATCGTGGACGGGAGCCGGCGATGCTGCTGACGATTGACATCGGGAACACCAACATGGTTCTCGGCGTGTTCGACGGGGAGACGATTGTCGAGCACTGGCGGATCGCCACCGTGCCGGACCGGACCGCCGATGAGATCGCGGTCGTCTTGCACGGGCTGCTGCAGCAGTCCGGGGTGATCCGCGACTCCGACCTGCACGGGATCTCGCTGTGCTCCACGGTGCCGTCGGTCCTGCACGAGATGCGCGAGGTCTGCCGCAAGTACTACGGCGACCGGCCCACCGTCATCGTTGAGCCGGGGGTGAAGACCGGCGTGCCGATCAGGTACGACAACCCCAAGGAGGTCGGCAGCGACCGGATCATGAACTCGCTGGCGGCCATCCACCTGTACGGCGGGCCGGCGATCGTGGTCGACTTCGGCACCTCGACCAACTTCGACGCGGTCAGCGCGAAGGGCGAGTTCGTCGGCGGCGCGCTTGCGCCGGGCATCGAGATCTCCGTGGACGCCCTCGCCCGCCGCGCCGCGCAGCTGCTGAAGGTGGAGCTCACCCGGCCGCCCCGGATCATCGGCAAGTCCACCGTCGAGGCGCTGCAATCGGGCATCGTCTACGGCTTCGCCGGGCAGGTGGAGGGGATCGCGCGGCGGATGGCCGCCGAGCTCTCCCCGGCCGACCCGGACGCGGTGACCGTCATCGCCACCGGCGGCCTGGCGCCACTGGTCATCAACGAGGTATCCGCGATCGACCATCACGAGCCCTGGCTCACGCTGATCGGGCTGCGGCTGGTCTACGAGCGCAACGTGGGCACTGGGCCGACGTCCCGCGCGGAAACTGACCGCGCCGAAACGAGCGTGCTGCCCGGGACGGCGCCCGGTAACCTTCGGACGTGACTGACGATAACGTCCCGGAGCAGGTCCGCGTCCGGCTGGACAAGCGCGCCCGCCTTATTGAGTCCGGCGTTGACCCTTATCCCGTGAATTTCCCGCGGACCCACACGGCCGCCGGGTTGCGCGCGCGCTTCCCGGAGCTGCCCGCTGATACCGCGACCGGGGAGCAGGCCGCGGTCGCCGGACGGGTGATGCTGTCCCGCGTCGGCGGGAAGCTGTGCTTCGCCACCCTGCGCGACGGCTCCGGGGACATCCAGGTGATGATCTCCCTGGCCGGTGTCGGCGAGGACTCCCTTGCGGCCTGGAAGCGGGACGTGGACCTCGGGGACCACGTCGGGGTGATCGGCGAGGTGATCACCTCACGGTCGGGGGAGCTGTCGGTGATGGCCTCCTCATGGACGCTGACGGCCAAGTCGCTGCGGCCGCTGCCGGAAAAGCACGCTGGGCTCACCGACCCCGAGACGCGCGTCCGCCAGCGGTACCTGGACCTGCTGGTGAACCCGGAGTCGCGGCGGATCGCCGAGATGCGCTCGGCCGTCGTCCGGTCGGTGCGCGAAGCGCTGGCCGCGCGTGGCTACATCGAGGTTGAGACGCCGGTGCTGACCGCACTGCACGGCGGGGCCAACGCCCGGCCGTTCATCACGCACTACAACACCTACAACGTCGACGTCTACCTGCGAATCGCGCTCGAGCTGTACCTCAAGCGCCTAGTCGTCGGCGGGATCGAGAAGGTCTTCGAGATCGGGCGGAATTTCCGCAACGAGGGCGCCGACACCACCCACAATCCCGAGTTCACCATGCTCGAGGCGTACGAGACCTACGGGGACTACGCCACCATCGGGGAGTTGACGCAGTCGCTGGCGCAGGGCGCGGCGGTGGCGGCCTTCGGCTCGACGGTGATCCGGCGCTCCGACGGCAGCGAGTACGACATCGGCGGGCCGTGGCGGTCGGTGACCGTGCACGAGGCGATCTCCCGCGCGCTCGGCGAGGAAATCACGGTCGATACCCCTGAGGCGGAACTTCGAGTCCTGTGCGATAAGGCGGACGTGCCATTGCAGCCGTCCTGGAACGTGGGCCAGGTCGTCCTGGAAATGTACGAGCGGCTGGTCGAGAAGCAAACGGTGGAGCCGACGTTCTATCGCGACTTCCCGGTTGAGGTGTCGCCGCTGACACGCCAGCACCGCACCGAGCCCCGTCTGGCCGAGCGCTGGGACCTGGTGGCCTTCGGCGCCGAGCTCGGGACCGGCTACTCGGAACTGGTCGACCCGGTGGTTCAGCGCGAGCGGCTGACCGCGCAGTCGCTGCTGGCCGCCGGCGGCGACCCCGAGGCCATGCAGCTAGATGAGGACTTCTTGCGGGCGCTGGAGTACGCCATGCCGCCCACCGGCGGCATGGGCATGGGCATCGACCGCCTGATGATCATGCTGACCGGGGAGAGCATCCGCGAGACCTTCCTCTTCCCCTTCGTCCGTCCCGGCTCATAAGGACCTCCGCGTAACGGGCCTCGGCGCCCAGGCGAGCAACCGATCCCGGGCCACTAGCCCGGAGCAGTCGAAGCTGCTCGGCCCGGTCGTTCCGCGATGCTGTAACGGTTCCGGGATGGACGTGATGGTTACCGGATACAGTGGTGCCGCGATGGGGTACACAGTGAGGCAAGCGCGCACCAAGGACGTGTCGGTAATACGTGTGCTGATCGACCAGAACGTGGGATCAGGGCGGTTGCTCGACAAGCACACGGTCAATCTCTATGAGGACATCCTGGAGTTCTGCGTCGTGCAGGACGCGGCTGGCGAGACCGTAGTCGGGTGTGGCGCGCTGCATGTTATGTGGGAAGAC
Source organism: Streptosporangiaceae bacterium (assembly GCA_025934375.1). Classification (GTDB taxonomy): domain Bacteria; phylum Actinomycetota; class Actinomycetes; order Streptosporangiales; family Streptosporangiaceae; genus Trebonia. Next base: position 22,747 of record JAICYD010000105.1, read on the forward strand.
CTCGCCGAGATCAGGACCGTCGCCGTGGCCGATGGCCTGCGCGGTCAAGGCATAGGTCACTTGATCGTCGACGAGCTGCTGGTTCGCGCCCGGATGGTAGGCGTGGCCCGCGTTTTCTGCCTGACCTTCGCGGTGCAGTTCTTCGCGAGCCACGGATTCAACGAAATCTCGGGTACTCCGGTGGCGCCCGAGGTCTACGCCGAGCTGCTGCGCTCTTACGACGACGGGGTTGCGGAGTTCCTCGAGCTGGATCGGGTCAAGCCGAACACCCTAGGCAACACCCGGATGCTGCTGCGACTCTGAACGTCAATTTAAAGTTCCCGGAACTTTCTTGCCACCGACTGCGCCGTTCTTGCCGCATGGCCCACTCTTTGCGAGTCGGGTAAGTTTCTTGCGGGATGGGCCCTCACGTGGCATATGGTGACGGCGAGGTAGAGTGGCGCACATGCTGCAGGATCTCGCCGCGCTCACGCCGCCGCTCATCGTGTGCGTTGCTTTCCTGATCGGCGTGGGGTTCCTGGTGCGGCGTGAGCTGGCGCCAAAGCGGCGGGCGGCCCGGTTGCGGCCCGGACCCGCGGCGTCCCGCGAAGGCTCCGCGCCCCGCGAAGCGGAAACCGCCCCGGACCGGGGCGATGGAAGCCAAACCTGATATTCCGGTTACAACGGGATTATCCTGCCTTCTGCATCAGTTATCTCGCCGCCGCCAAACGCGGACATCGGAAGTTTGCGTACCTCAGCCCTTGACGGGCGGAATGTTAACAGTGCACCGAATGGCCGATCACGCAGCGTCGTCGCGCGGGGGTTGCGTCCCTCTTGCTCCCCTCTTGTGCACCTCACGCCGGCGGCGATGGCACAAGTCGCCCGCCAAGATGTACTGTTAGAATCTCCCCGGCCATTTGTACAACGCAAGATGGTGGGTATATCTTTGGCAACCAAATAGGTTGCTCCGCAGAAGGGATGATTCCCCATGGCCCAGAAGGTGCAAGTGCTTCTCGTCGACGATCTCGACGGCAGCGAGGCGACCGAGACCGTGACGTTTGGTCTCGACGGCGTCGCCTATGAGATCGACCTGAGTTCGGGGAACGCCGGCCAGCTTCGCGATGAACTTGCCCACTATGTGGAACACGCGCGCAAAGTCAGTGCCGCTAACGCGGCGCGCAGCCGCCGTCGGCCGCGCACGGGTGCTGGCCGCGAGCAGAGCGCGCGAATCCGCGAGTGGGCGAAGGCCAACGGCTACAAGGTCAATGAGCGTGGCCGCATTCCCGCGAACATCGTCGCCGAGTACGAAGCCGTTCATTAGTAACCTCGACCGCGGGTGACTCCCTGGAGTCCCCGCCCGACCAGCCCGCGCGTCTCCGGCGGAACCGCTGGATCGCGACGACCATCGGTCGTCGATTCGTCAGCTCAGCGGAGGACGGGAAGCCTCCTCCGCGAGCTTCCCAGCCCCCACTAGCCGCCAGCGGCTGTATCCGCGCTGTGCGGATACAGGACGGTCCTGCTACAGGCCGGTGCGGCCACCAGGCAGCGCGGAGGGCGCCCTGCCCTGCGGGGGCGCGGGCCGGCGCAGGGCGTTCGCTAGTGGCGTACTCGGAAACATCAATGCCTGTTCACGCTGTTGGATGGGGTGAAGGCAGCGTGTCCGGGGAAGTTCTCCTGTAGTTGACGCATAATCGCGTTAAGTACCGGGTCGGGCACGCGGCTACGATGCGGAGCAGGACAGGCACGCCAGAGCCTGCCGGATCCCCCGCTGTGAGGAGAGCGACGAGATGTTCGAGAGGTTCACTGACCGGGCGCGGCGGGTTGTTGTCCTGGCGCAAGAAGAAGCCAGGATGCTCAATCACAACTACATTGGCACGGAGCACATCCTGCTGGGCCTCATCCATGAGGGAGAGGGCGTGGCGGCCAAGGCGCTTGAGTCACTGGGCATCAGCCTGGAGGCGGTCCGCCAGCAGGTCGAGGAGATCATCGGCCAGGGCCAGCAGGCCCCGTCGGGGCACATCCCCTTCACGCCGCGTGCCAAGAAGGTGCTTGAGCTATCGCTACGCGAGGCGCTGCAGCTCGGTCATAACTACATTGGGACCGAGCACATCCTGCTGGGCCTTATCCGCGAGGGCGACGGCGTCGCCGCGCAGGTGCTCGTGAAGCTTGGCGCGGACTTGAACCGCGTCCGCCAGCAGGTCATCCAGTTGCTGCACGGCTACCAGGGCAAGGAGCCCACGTCGGCCGCCGCTGGCAGCACCGAGTCCGCGCCGTCCACGTCGCTCGTGCTCGACCAGTTCGGGCGGAACCTCACGCAAGGCGCCCGCGAGGGCAAGCTCGACCCGGTTATCGGCCGGGAGAAGGAAATCGAGCGCGTC
>JAICYD010000051.1 GCA_025934375.1 Streptosporangiaceae bacterium
CTACATCTACCCCGAGGCCGGCCCCGACGGCACGCCTCAGGTTGACGACATCCAGGAGCGCGCCATCGACGGAATCCTCGAGTTCCTGGACAGTCACCTCGACTGAACGGACCGCCCCCCGCCGGCTGGTGCGGCGGCCGGCGAGCACAGGTCATCCTTTCTGGAGCGGCGTTGAGTACCGGGCGTTTCCCGTCAGCTCGTACGCGCCGTGAGGCCTCCGGCGTGTGCCGTCGGCTGCACCGGGGAAAGCAGGCATCAGCGCAGCAGGCTAGGGTTCCTGGGCCGGCGTTGGCTCAATCCTGCCGTCCCTTGCGGGGTATGCGGGGCGTCTGGTGCTTAGCGGGGTCAGCGGTCGTTGCGGTGGGCGAGGGGCCGCAGCAGTGCCAGCACGGCGGCGGAGCCGGGTACGGGCTCAAAGAACTTAGCGTCGGCTGCTTCCACGGCGGCGATGGCCTGCACGGCTACTTCGGCGCCGCGGCCGGTCACGCGCAGCCTTCTGGCGCGGGTGTCTGCGGTGTCGACCTCGCGCCGGATCAGGCCTTTGGCTTCCAGCTTGCGCAGTACCTGGGAGGTCATTTTGACGTCGGTGCCAGCCTGCGTGGCCAGGCTGAGCTGGTTGGGGTCCTGGCCCTGGGAGTTCAGCCACCAGGTGGCGGCCAGCAGCACGAACTGCACGTGGGTCAGGTCCAGCGGGGCCAGCGCCGCGGCGATGTCACGCTGCCAGCGCAGCGTGACATGCCACAGCAGGAACCCCGGGCTCTCATCGGGGTCGAGTGGCACGGCCTAGCCTTCCGCCAGTGCCGCCAGGGCCGCGAGCACCTGGGGGAAGTCGGCGGTGATCGCCGGGCCAAGCTGAGGGCCGACCTGGTCAGCGGCCGGGCCGGAGATCTCCGTCCGGTAGATGATCCGGGTCCGGCCGCCGGCCGCCGGCTCCAGCCGGTGCACGGTGCGGACGGTGAAGTCACCGGCGTCCATCTCGTCGGTGAACAGTTCGCCGGGCACGATCCTGGCCAGGCGCATCTGGACTGGCTCGTCCCCGGGCGGGGTCATCGTGAACGCCGTGCCGACAGCGAACGGGCCGCCGACCGTGATCTTCTCGATGCCCTCGTTCCACTGCGGCCATGCCGCGATATCGGACCAAAGGCGCCAGACCACATCTGGCGCGGCGGTGGTCTCCACGGCGTGCTCATACTCCCACATGCGTCCACCGCTAAGTTGATCTACGCACAGATTAACTACGCGCGGATCATCTGTCAACCGGAAGCGCGGGCACCCCAACCTGCGGCACGCGAGAGCCGGCACCAGGGGGGCGTGGGCGGCCAGCCCTGGCCCACGCGGGTGCGCGGCCAGCTGCCCCGCACCCGCGGCAGATCGTCCCGTTCTGGCTCCACCACAACAGCCAGGACACCGACTCGGCTGCCGTCCAGAACGGCGGTTCGCGATCGTGCTGCTGGTAGCGAGTAGTGACCCGACCTCTCCCTGGAGGGGGGTGCGAACAGGGCCCCCGGCGACCTCGTCATCGTCGGCGGAGGAACGTCACCCGGCCTGCCGGTTGCCAGCTGGCCGCCTGCGGTCCCCGGGGTTCCGCTCGAGCCGCCACGCGGCCGGGGCACCGCGCGGCTCGTCAACAGCGGCACCCTGGCCGCGCGATGCCCGGCGTGCGGGAGATCGGTGAAGTGGCTCGCGAGCGGAACCCTGGTCGCCCACAAGGTGCGCGACGAGCGGTGCCCAGGAAGCGGCGGCCTGCCCGCCGAGGACCCTTGCACTCGCACGTCTGCGAGCGGATGCGCCAAGACCTGGCGGACGCTCTGCAGCGGCGGTGGGAGGAGTCCCTCAAGGTCCGCGCGGAGCTGTCGCCGCACTCGGCAGTGCCTGTCCTCGATAAGTGGCTGGCACCGCTGCGGAGATTGGATCAGGGAGGCGGGCGTAACCCGGCCTCCCAAATTCCTCCCACTGACACCCCGGATGCCGACGCACAGGTGGCGTAAGCCGCGTTGATGAGCGTCTGACCTGGGATTTCTTTGGTGGGCGATACTGGGATCGAACCAGTGACCTCTTCGGTGTGAACGAAGCGCTCTCCCGCTGAGCCAATCGCCCGGGAACAGGTACAGCGTAGCGCATCTTGCGGCCTGCCGTGCGCCAGCGCGCACGGCAGGCCGCAAGGCTACAGGGCGCGCAGGGCGGGGGTCAGGTAGTGGCCGACCGCCTCGACGAGCTGGGTCATCTCATAGGAGACGATGTCGGTGTCGCAGTCTAGGGCGGCCAGGACGGCGAGGCTGGCCCCGTCGCTGATCGCCATGACGATCATGAGGCCGGTCTCCATCTCCACCAGCGCCTGGCCAGGCTGGCCGGCCTCGAAGATCCGCGCGGCGCCCTGGATCAGGCTGTACAGGCCGCAGGTGATCGCCGCGAACTGCCCGGCGAAGGCTTGCGGGATGTACTCCGATACCCCGAGCGGCACGCCGTCGGCGGAGACCACGATGGCATGCGTCACCCCGGCCACCCGGGCGGTGAAATCGGCGACGAGCCAGTTCAGGTCCTGGCGGTATGCGTAGCTCAACGGTCGATGCCCTCTCCGGCGCTAGGTGTCTGGCTCTTGCCGCGGCGGACGCCGCGCTGGAACCCGCTCAGCCGGCTGCGCGCGATGTCCGGCGTCCGGTGCGCCCACTGCTGATGGGGAGACGGGGACTCATGATGATCCGGCTGGTGGCTGGGCCGCGTGATGTCCGTCCGGCGGGTGGTGTCGGCCAGCCCGGGGGCGAGGTTGGCTCGCGGGACGCGCACCGGCAGGCCGCTGCGCGTCTGCTCGCCGTTGCCCTGGCTGCCGTTGCCCTGCTCGCCGTATCCGTGCCCGCCGTATCCGTGCCCGCCGTTGCCCTGCTCGCCGTATCCCTGCTCGCCGTACGCGTGCCCGCCGTTGCCCTGGGCGTCGTACGCGTGCCCGCCGTTGCCCTGGGCGTCGTACCCCTGGTTGGCGGTCATGCTGGCGGCCGCAGGGACGCGCGGGACGTCGTTCGGGCCCGCGTGCGGGTCAGTGAACCACTTCGACGACGCCACGGGGGCCGTCCGCCCGGCTGGACGCGGCGAGACGGGCTCGGGGGCGGGGGTGGGCAGGGCGGGCTGGGCGGGCAGCGACGCGCGCGACGCCCCCCCGGGACGCCGGCCGGGGACGCCGATGTGGCGCATCGCCGGGTGGAGCCTGCCGAAGGGACGGTCGCCTTGCAAGATGATGGTGTCCGGCAGCCACACCATGGCGATGATTCCCTGCGGCGGCCGGGCGCGCAGCCGGACGCGGATGCCATGTCGCTCGGCCAGCCGCGCCACGGCGAATAGCCCCATGTGGCGCGAGACCGACACGTCCATGACGGGCGGGTTGTCCAGCCGGTCGTTGAGCTCGGCGAGCGCCCCGCCGGGGATGCCAACCCCGTTGTCGGCGACCTCGACGAGCACCCCGCCGCTGCTGACCTGCTGGGCGGTCATGTGCACGGGCGTGTCCCGTGGCGAGAACGTCGTGGCGTTCTCGACGACCTCAGCCAGCAGGTGCACCACGTCGGACACGGCTGACCCGGCGAGCGAGACGCCCTGCTGGATGTTCAGCGTCACCCGGCTGTACTGCTCGATCTCCGAGATCGCGGCGCGGGCCACGTCGGTCAGCGGCACCGGCTCGCTCCGCTTGCGTGCGGGCTCGTGCCCGGCCAGCAGCAGCAGGTTCTCGGAGTTGCGGCGCATGCGGGTGACCAGGTGGTCCATCGCGAACAGGTTGGACAGGCGGCTGGGGTCGTCCTCGTTTTGCTCCAGGGAGTCGATCATCCGGACCAGCCGCTCGATCAGGGCCTGGCTGCGCCGCGACAGGTTGACGAACATCGCGTTGTAGCTGGTGCGCAGGAGCGCCTCGTTGCCCGCCAGCCGCACCGCCTCGGCGTGCACCCGGTCGAACGCGCGGGCAACCTGGCCGATCTCGTCGCCCGAGGTCACGTCGATCGGGACGATGTCCAAGCTGGCGGCGGCGTCCGCGGACTCGCCCAGCCGCCGCACCCGCTCGGGCAGCTGAACGGACGCGATGTCGAGCGCGTCGGCCCGCAGCCTGCGCAGCGGGCGGACCAGGGACCTGGTCACCAGTAGGGTCGCGATCGCCACGATGAGCAGGATGATCACGGTCAGCACGGCGGTGAGCACCGCCGACGACGCCGCGCCTTGCTGGAGCTGCTGGGCACGGGCGACGATGTTGGCGGCGACCTGCTGCTCGACCGCCTGCATTCCGTCGACCGTGGCCGACATGTCCGTGTACCAGGTCTGGGGCAGCACCTTGGGGTCGTAGCCGCCGGCGGTAATGGTATCGGCGTCGACGGCTCCGTTGCCGAAGACCAAGATCTCGATGGACTCCGCCTGGCTCACCATGAGCCCGCCGACTCGGCTGAAGAACGCGCTGCGCTCGGCGGGCGTCGCGGTCGTGCCGAACGCAGTCTTGTCGGTGGCCTGGACGGACTGCGCGGTCGTGAGCGCCTGCAGTTCCCCGTCCGCGAAGTTGTGGTTCAGCAGCGCGTTGTCCATCAGCGCGCGCTGCTGGGAGGCCTCGTCCTTGGCCAGCGCCAGCGAGTTGAGCGCCTGGACGTCGTTAGCGAGGGCGGCGTCCGAGGTGCCCTGGGCGATCTGGTCGTTCAGCGAGATCATCGCGTTGATAGGGGTCGCGTAGGCGGCGACCACCGAAAGGGCGGACTGGCTGATTTGCGCGATCTCGCGCGTCTGGTGCAGGTTGCTGGCGGCCGACAGCACGGTGGCCACCTTGGCCTGGATGTTCGCCGGGAAGGAGGCGCCGATTCCGGTGGCCAGCGTCCGCACGCTGGCCGCGGCGGTGTTCGTCGCGTCATAAGCCGGCTGCAGCAACGCGAGCTGGGTGGTGGTGGCGGCGACGGGAGCGATGCCCGTCGTCTGGTCGCGCTCGTTCTCCAACGCCTGCACCAAGACGGTGACCTGCTGCCCGAGGGTGGCGAGCTGGGAGACGCGGCCAAAGGACGCCGCGGTGCTGGCCGCCGTCGCGACTCGCAGGCCGCCGAAGACCAGGCCCATGGCGAGCGCCAGCGCGGAGACCGCGAGCAGCCGCCACGACACTGGCCGGTCCCGCAAGGCGAGCGCCCGCGGACCGCTGAGATTGATGCCCGCCGGCTTCCTGGCGTGCTTAGAGGCCCGTCCGACGCGGCGAGCGGCGAGCGCTACTCCATGATTGTCCAATGCCTACTGTCCTTGCTGGCCTCAAGGCCTGGGGCGGATTACGCTCCAGGAGAATCGGACGGTGGCGCCACCGCGAGATGGCGCCACTCGCTGTGAAAGATGCGGGATGACGGGGATCGGGAGGCCGGCCGGCGGGTTAGCCAGCCCCCCAGTTCGGCTTGCTGGCGATGAACTGAGATGTGGTGCTGCCGTCGGGGTTCAGGCCCTGGACGAAGTTGCCGTTGTTCCACTGGAAAATGAAGCCGGCCGCCTTGCCGTTCTCACCGAGGGCGTCGAACATGACCGGGCCTTGCACGCTGCTCAGCGTGACGCCGCTGTGCAGGTAGCGGATGATCTTGGCGTTGTCGACGTCGCCGGTGGCGGTGACGGCCTGGGCCATCACCTGCCCGACGGAGTAGGCCTCGGCGACGTCGGCGTTGATGTCAGCTGCGGTGCCGCCGTACTTGGCGAGGTACTCCTTGACCATCTGGTGGCTCTGGGCGTTGGGGAACGAGGGGAACCAGCCGTTGGGCACCATGACCCCGGTGGCGTTCTTCACGTTCACCACGTCGGTGAACGCCTTGCCCTGGTCCGGGCCGGAGGCGGCGATGAACATCCGCGGGTTGTACTTGTCCTGCTCGAACACCTTCATGAAGTCGGCGACCATCGGGACGTCGGTGGAACCGAGCACCACGATGTCGGCCTTGGTGCTGGCGACGGCCTGGGCGGCGGCCCGGTCGGACGCCGTGGACTCGACGAAGGGCGGGAAGCTCTTGATGGTGATGGCCTTGTTGAGGTTCGTCACGAGCGTCTGGGCGAACTGCACCGGGGGCGCGGCGAAGGGGTCCTCGGTGTAGGGGAACGCGACGGTCAGCTGCCTTTGCTGGCTGGCCGGCAGGTTCTTGATGTAGTCCACCAGGGGCAGCATGGCGGCGGCGACCGGCTGGGAAACGTCGAAGACGTTGTGGTCGGCCTGGTTGAGCGGCGTGTCGAAGACGGCCGGGGCGCCGCCGGCTCCCTCCACGAACGCGTAGCCGTACCGCGCGGCCACCGCGGAGGCGGGGGTGGTGAGCAGCGACGAGTACGGCCCGAAGGTCAAGTCGACCTTGTCCTGGCCAATGAGCGTCTGGTAGTTGGTCACCACGTTGGCCGGCGAGCTGTGGTCGTTGAGGATCTTGAGCTCGACCTGGCGCCCCAGCAGGCCATCGTGGGCGTTGACGTCGCTGGCCCACAGTTCGTACCCGCGCTGGAACGCCTGCCCGTCGGCACCGCGCGGCCCGTCCAGCGACAGTGACGCGCCGATGACGATCGGGCCGCTGGAGTTGCCCGGCGACGTGCCGCCGGCGCTGCTAGTGCTGCCGCCACTGCCAGTGCACCCGCCGAGGACGCCCGCGGCGAGCACCGTAATGGCCGCGGCCGCGATCGCATTGGCGGGGAACCGAGGGTGGGCACGTTTCACCCGGTTCCTCCTTCCCTATTCCTCGCGAGCACGGGGTTGCTCGCGGTACTCAGGGTTGGTTATATCAACCTAAATGGGTCTACATCTCACTAATTGCACATCTTTAAGAACTAGTAAAGAAAGATGTGAATGCTATAACGCGAGGGGTTTGACATGCCTCAATGTCTTTTTTCTGAGTAACGTATTTGTCCGACTATGGGCGAAAAATGCCATCTGTCGCATTGGCGTCCCGTCGGGCAGCCACGGGAAGCCACGTCAAGCCCGGCGCCCGGTACCCCTTAGCATCGTGGCGTGCCGAACGAGGACCCGAGCGTGCTGCTGGGCGACCCGGGCCGGGAACTGCTGGCCAGGATCGCCAGAGCCCACCCCGGTGACCTGCCCGGCCTCGCGGAGGCCACCGCGCTTCGCCGCGATTACCCGGCCGGCCTCGTCGCCGCCGCCATGGCCCAGCATGAGCTGCGGCTCACCGCGCGGGCGAAGTTCTCCCGGGCGATGGACATGGTGTTCACCCGGGGCGGGTACGAGCAGTCGACGTCGGAGCCGATCGCCTGGCACCGGGCGCGGCGGTTCACGGGAACGGCCCGGGTCGCCGACCTGTGCTGCGGCATCGGCGGCGACCTCATCGCGCTAGCGGCCGGCCGTGAGGTCCTGGCCGTCGACCGGGACCCGGTCCACGCGCGGCTCGCCCGGCACAACGCGGGCGTCTACGGCGTCGCCGGGAACGTGACCGCCCGCGTCACCGACGTGCGGGACGCCGACCTGACCGGAGTCGGCGCGGTCTTCATCGACCCGGCCCGGCGCACCGCCGCCGGGGACGGCCCGCGGCAGCGGTTCCGGGCCGGGACATCCGAGCCGCCGCTGGAGTGGTGCTTCGAGCTGGCCGCTGATCGTAGCGTCGCCGCCCGGGAGGCTCGCGCCGTCTGCGTCAAGGCCGCTCCCGGGATCGACACGAGCGTCGTCCCCGCGGGCTGGGAGGCCGAGTTCATCGCCGACGGCCGCGACCTGAAGGAGGCGGTGTTGTGGTCTCCTGCCCTCGCCACCACCTCTCGGCGGGCGACCATCATCGCCCGCGGTGACCGGGACACCGCGTCCGCCGCGTCCGCCGCGTCCGCCGCGCCCGTCGCGCCCGTCGTGCACGCCCTCACGCCCAGCCCCGGTCCCGGGGTCCGCGTCGCGCCGCCCGGTGAGTACCTCTACGACCCCAGCCCCGCCGTCACCCGGGCGGGCCTGGTGGAAGACCTCGCCCGCCAGCTGGGGGCGTGGAAGATCGACGATCAGATCGCGTTCCTGTCCGCGGAGGCGGAGGCGGCGACGCCGTTCGCGCGCACGCTCAAGGTCATCGACTCCGCCCCGTGGACCGAAAAGCGCGCCCGGGCCCGGCTCCGCGAGCTGGGGGTCGGGGCCGCCGACCTGCGGCGCCGCGGCCTGGCGGGCGACGTGGACGCGATCCGCCGCCGCCTCAAGCTGGCCGGCCCGCACCGGGCCACCATCGTGCTCACCCGGGTCGCCGACCAGCCCTGGGGGCTGATCTGCGCTGACCCGGGGACCCCGCTGGCCGGCTCAGGCGCGGGCAACGGGTGAATGCCGCCGGCGCCGGGGAGCGTTAAGGGGAAAAGGGTGCTAGAAGGGCTTAGTTGCTGGAAGGCCTTGGGTGCTGGAAGGCCTTGGGTGCTGGAAGGCCTTGGGTGCTGGAAGGGCTTGGCGGTCAGCGGCGGGACAGGACGCCGCGGATGAACTCGGCCTGGCCGATGTGCCGCGCGTCATCGTCAATGACGCTGACCAGTCGCACCCCGAGTGTCACCGGCGGGGTCCAGCGCTGGTCGACGACCCGCTCGAGGTCGGCCTCGGTGATCGCGGACACCAGGGAGATCGTCTGCGCGTGGACCGCCTCGTGGTACTCCACCAGCAGCTTCGCTGGCTCGGGGGTGCCGCAGATGGCCGCCGTCACCGCGGCGACCTGCGCGCTGGAGTGCCCGTAGCCGTGCTCGCGGGTCGAGGCCGGCAGGCCGAACCGCGTCGCCCACGACCCGGCGACCCACGCCTGCTCGGCGTCGAAGGCGGCCGCGACGTGGTCGTCTTGCACCCTGGTCAGGTGCCAGATCAGCCACGCGATCGTGTTGGCGCCGGGGTCCAGCCGCTCCGCCAGCTGGGCGGGGGACAGGCCATCGGCCACCTCCGCGACGGTTTCCCGGATCCGGCCGAAAGCGTCAGTGAGCAGTCCCGCCCTGGTCATGAGCTGCAGTCTACGCCCGCCACCAGCCGCGCATGATAGCGCTGTCGCGCGTCCGCCGCTAGCGACTTACTCACTAAAGGTGACTAAGAAATTACTCTTTGGGTACACCGACGACCGGCAAAGTCAACGCGGGGCAAGCGCGCATGACGGGGGGCTGGGGCATGCCGAAGCCGGTGGGCGAGGGCCAGAAGTACCTACCCGGACTGGACGGACTGCGGGCGCTCGCGGTCGCCGTCGTCATCGCCTACCACCTGGGCCTGGGGTGGGCTGGCGGCGGGCTGCTGGGAGTCGGCGTGTTCTTCACGCTGAGCGGCTACCTCATCACCGACATCCTGCTCAGCCAGTGGCGCAAGCTCGGCCGCATCCAGCTCAAGGACTTCTGGATCCGCCGGGCGCGCCGCCTGCTGCCCGCGCTGTTCGTCGTCTTGGCGGTCGTCTGCGCGTGGGTGGCGATCGCCTACCGGAGCCAGGTCCCCGCGGTGCGCGGCGACGTCGTGGCGTCCGCGCTGTACGTCGGCAACTGGTGGTTCATCGCCGAGAACGGGTCCTACTTCGCCCGCTTCGGGCCGCCCTCCCCGGTCAGCCACCTGTGGTCGCTGGCCGTCGAGGAGCAGTTCTACCTGCTGTGGCCGTGGATCGTGCTGACCGGCGGCGTGCTGCTGCACCGCTGGCTGCGGTTGCCCCGCGCCCATGCCCGGGCGGCGGCGATCGGCATCACCCTGGCCGCCGCGACGGCCAGCTTCGTGGCGCTGGCGCTGCTCTACCACCCCGGCATCGACCCGACGCGGGCCTACGAGGGCACCGACACCCGGGCCGGCGGCCTGCTCATCGGCGCGGCCCTGGCGATCATCTTGCCCACCCGCCGGCCCGGGCGCGCGGCCGCGGCCAGCGCCCCCGGAGGCGACCCGGTACCCACGACCCGTACTCGCAACGGGACGGGGCGGCTGCCTCGACTCGCCTGCGACCTGGCCGGGCTGGCGGGCCTGGCCGGGATAGCGCTGCTGATCTGGCGGACCAACGAGTACTCGGCGGTGATGTTCCGCGGCGGGATGGAGTTGCTCTCGTTGTGCACCGCGCTGGTGATCGCGGCGGTCGTGATGCCGGGCACGCTGACGGCCAGGGCGCTCGGGATCGGGCCGCTGCGCTGGCTCGGGGTGCGCTCCTACGGCATTTACCTGTGGCACTACCCGGTCATCGTGTTGACCGCGGCCGGCGGGAACCCGGACAGCGCCCCGCCGAGCGGGCTGCGCCAGGCGCTGACGGCGCTCGCGTGCGTGGGGGTCGCGGCGCTGTCATGGGCGCTGGTGGAGGACCCGATCCGGTCCCGGCGCCGGCCACGGCTGCCCGGCTGGGCGCGCGGCTGGGTGCGCGGCACGGTCGCCTGGGCCGGCCAGGGCTGGGCGCGGGCGGTCACCGCGGGCGTGATGGCACTGGCAGTGGCGGGCGGGGCCGCGTTCGCGGGCCTGCTGGTGACCGGGGGCCTGCGGCCGACGGCGCAGTCGCGCGGGCTGCTGGCGGGCAGCACCGTCTCGGGATCCGCGGCCGCCTCCGCGGGCACCGCCCGCGGATCCGGCGGTACCGGCGTGTCCGGTGGGCTGAGCGGATCCGGTGGCGGGGCGGGGACCGCGCCGGGCGCGCGGCCGGGGGGCGCCTCGGGGGCGCCGGCGGGCTCGGCCGCCTTGTGGTTCACCTCGCCCGGGGCCACCTCGCTGGGCCCGTCCGTCGACACGGCGCAGGCCCTCGCCGACGCCGGCGTGGCCAGCCCGGGGGCCGCCTACACGGCCAGCCTGCCGCGGGCGCGGCCGCGCACGGCGTGCACGTCGGTGGTGCACATCGGCGACTCCACCTCCGAGGGGCTGATCTCCAGCGACTACCTGCCGAACGCCAGGCAGCGCATCCCGGCCCGCTACGGCGCGGTTGGCGTGCGCACCGTGCACATGGAGGTCGTCGGCGCGACGTCGATCGTCGAGGAGTACGAGGGGCACCCGAACGCCTACAAGGTCGCCAAGCGGTACCGGGCCTCGGGCTATGACGGCTGCTGGGTGATCGTGCTCGGCACCAACGACACCGCTGACGTGGCCGTCGGGTCCAACGTCGGCGTCGCCGAGCGGATCAAGAAGATGATGTCGGTGATTGGCGACCAGCCGGTCATGTGGGTGACCGTGAAATCCCTGCTGTCGTCGGGCCCGTACTCCGAGCAGAGAATGAGGCAGTGGAACCAGGCGCTGCGCGCCGCGGCGCCCAGGTACCCGAACATGCGGATCTACGACTGGGCCTCGGTCGCGCAGACCGCGTGGTTCATCACCGACAAGATCCACTACACCTCGTGGGGCTACGCCGCCCGCGGCGAGCTCATCGCCGACGCACTGGCCGCCGCTTTCCCGGCTGTCGCAACCATTCCGGATAACAAATCGTCTTCAGGGTAGCGGGATGTCCGGGGCTTACTGGGGCGTCCCGGGCTTACCGGGCAAACCGGGACAGCTCGTGAGCATTACCTGAGGCGGCGATCTAGCTACCATGTGTAGCAAGGCTATGCCGGAGGGTAGCAAATGGCTGGTTACGGCTACATGAAGTGTTGCCAATGCGCAGCTGGCTCTGACCGTTTTATCAGGATTAGCAGGTAATCTGCCGACGGTAGCGCAAACGGGGGCAGATGTGGAGCGAGGGAGTGTAACGATGCGATGGAGTGCGCTCGCGCGCCTCATCAAGCCACTCCCCGCCTTCTTCCGGCGCGCTGGCGGCTTCATCCGGCGGCGCAAGCGGCGGATCCTGGCCTGGACCGCGCTGGTCCTGGCGTGCGCGGTGGCCGGCGCGGCGCTCACCGGCTACTTCACCGTGCGCCATGTGGTCAGTGAGATACATCACGTGCCGGTGAACCAGAAGGACCTGGGCAAGCGGCCGCCGGTCTACAGCACGACGTCGATGAACATCTTGGTGTTCGGCAACGACAGCCGGGCCGGCCTCGATCGCCACCAGCAGGTGCTGCTGCACACCGGGGACGCCACGACGGGCGGCAACAACACCGACACCATCATGGTGCTGCACGTCTCGCCGGGCCGGCACCTGGTCACGGCCATGTCGCTCCCGCGCGACCTGATGGTGCCCCGCTACCAGTGCGACGCCGGCGGGGGCCACCCGGGCCAGGCGGCCAACCCGGGCTCCTACGAGCGGATCAACTCGCTGCTGGCGATCGGCGGCCCGCAGTGCCTGTGGAAGACCGTCGAGCAGGTGACCGGCATCCACCTCGACCACTTCATCGAGGTCGGCCTCGGCGGGTTCGTGAACGTGATCAACGACCTGGGCGGCGTCAACGTGTGCGCGCCGTTCGACGTCAGCAACACGGTCTCCGGCCTGGTCCTGCCCGCGGGCGAGCACCACATCGACGGGGTCACGGCGCTGGCGTTCTGGCGGACCCGGGAGAACATCGGCGAGGGGTCGGACCTGCAGCGGATCCAGCGCGACCAGTTCATGTCCGCGCAGGTGGTCAAGGGGATCTTGGCCACCGGGCTGCTCGGCGACCCGATCAAGCTGTTCCGGGTGCTCAGCGACCTGGCGCCGAACCTCACGATCGACTCCGGCATGAGCGTGACCGACCTGCTGCACCTGGGGCAGAGCCTGCACGGGCTCGACAGCAAGGACGTCCAGTTCGTGACGGCCCCGGTGGGGGCCTGGCCGTACGACCCGAACGCGGTCGGGCTGACCCAGCCGACCGCGCACGCGATGTTCGCCGCGATCGCGCATGACATCACGCTGCCGAGGGGCGCCAAGGGCGGCGCGAGCGTGAGCGCTGGCCCGTCGGGGGCGGCGGCGACTTCGGGGACGGCGGCTTCGGGGGCGGCGACTGCGTCGGCGAGCGCGACCCAGGGCGGCGCGCCCGCCCTGGCCACCGGGAGCCGGAAGCTGGCGACGGACGCGACCCCGTCGGCGACCGCGGGCGCGGGTGCCTCGGCCTCGGCGGGGGCGAGCGCCTCGCCGTCACCCTCGGATTCCCCCAGCGGCATCAGGTCGCTGGCGGCCAACAACGGCGGCATCAACGCGGCGGCGGCCTGCAACAGCGACGCCGCCGCCTTCGCCGGCCCGAACAGCCCCTCCTATCCCTGATAAAGCAAGAGGCGCGGAGCGCTAGACGCGGCGGCGCGGGCGGCGGGCGGCGGGCGGCCGGGCGGCGGCGGGCGGCTTACCAGGAGAGCTCGGCGGCGGCGTCGGCGACTGCCTCGGGGAGGCGGCGCATCGCGGTGATGCGGCGCTCGGCGAGCTTGGCCGGGTGCCCGGTGAGGTCGCGGTCGACCCACACCGAGCGCAGGCCCATCCGCGCGGCCGGCAAGATGTCGTGCACCCAGCTGTTGGCGACGTGGATCCACCCGGACGGCGTCGCTCCGGTCAGGTCGGCGAACCGGCGGAAGTGCGCCAGGTCGGGCTTGTACCCGCGCACCTGCTCGGCGGTCACCACCACGTCGATCGGCACCGGAAGCCGGGGCGCGGTCGTCGCGAACAGGTCATCGTCGCAGTTGGTCAAGACCGCCAGCTTCCACCCGGCCGCCGCCAGGGCCGAAAGCGCCGGGCCGGCGTCCGCGAAGACCGGCATGTCCGGCCAGGCCTTCACGAAGGCCGATTCCGCGCTGCCCCGCATCCGGATGCCGGTCCGCTCGCCGGCCATCCGCAGTCCCGCCACGAGGATCTCCCGGTACGGCAGCCACTCCGGCCCGGCCTCCAAAATCAGTTCCGCCTGATGATAAGCGGATAGCAGCCGCCCGCTGTTCGGGCCGGCAACCGGTTCGAGCGCGGACTGCATGCAAGCGTTCCAGTCCGCGAGCGTGCCGTAGCAGTCGAAGGTGACCCACCTGTCGTCGGCCATCGCTACCTCCCGCGAGAACCTTCGGAGCAAACCTCCTCATTAGCGTGCATCTACGGTAACTGTTGTTAACTCAGTCTGCTCCCCGCGCGGCCATACAACAGGGCGCACTGAATCCCTGGCGTACCTTTAGTGTTTTCCTGCCTCGCCCGCCACGCGGCGATGGCAAGCCCGCGAGATCATGGGGGCTACAGGACAACGAGGAGGCGCGTCAATCATGGCCGATGACGAGTTCACCTACGCCACTGGCTTCGGCAACGAGTTCGCGACGGAGGCGGTGGACGGCGCGCTGCCGGCCGGCCGGAACTCACCGCAGCGCGCCCCGCTGGGGCTGTACGCCGAGCAGATCAGCGGGACCGCGTTCACTCAGCCGCGCGGGGTGAACCGCCGCACGTGGGTCTACCGGATCCTGCCGTCGGCGAAGCACCCCAAGTTCGCGCGGATCCCCAACGGGCACCTGGCGGGCACGCCCTTCGACGAGATCGAGCCGGATCCGAACCGGCTGCGCTGGGACCCGCTGCCGTTGCCGGCGCAAGGCCAGCGGCAGGACTTCATCGACGGCCTGTACACGATGGCCGGCAACGGCGACATCCGCACCCGCGTCGGCATCGCGGTGCACCTGTACGCCGCCAACCACGACATGACCGACCGGTACCTCGTTGACTCCGACGGGGAACTGCTGCTCGTGCCCGAGCTTGGCGCGCTGGTCATCCACAGCGAGCTGGGATCGCTGCGGGCCAGCCCCGGCGAGATCGCGGTCATCCCGCGCGGGATCCGGTTCCGGGTCGAGGTCCCCGACGGGCTGGCCCGCGGCTACGCGTGCGAGAACTTCGGCGAGAACTTCCGCCTGCCCGAGCGCGGCCCGATCGGCGCTAACGGCCTGGCCAACGAGCGCGACTTCCGCACGCCGCACGCCGCCTTCGAAGAGCGTAACCACGCCGTCCAGGTGGTGCAGAAGTTCGGCGGCAACCTATGGGCCGCCGACTACGATCACTCGCCACTGGACGTCGTGGCCTGGCACGGGAACTACGCCCCGTACAAGTACGACACGGCCCGCTTCATGGTCATGGGCACCGTCAGCTACGACCATCCCGACCCGTCGATCTACACGGTGCTCACCAGCCCCAGTGATACCCCGGGGCTCGCGAACGCGGACTTCGTCATCTTCGCCCCGCGCTGGCTGGTCGGCGAGGACACCTTCCGCCCGCCGTGGTTCCACCGCAACATCATGTCGGAGTTCATGGGCCTGATCCGCGGCACCTACGACGCCAAGGCCGAGGGGTTCACCCCCGGCGGGGCCAGCCTGCACAACACGTTCGCCTCGCATGGCCCGGACGCGGCCACCTACGCGTCCGCCTCCACGGCGACGCTCGCGCCGCACAAGCTCGAGGAGACCCTGGCCTTCATGTTCGAGAGCCGCTGGACCCTCATCCCGACCAGGCAGGCCATGGAGGCCGCCCACCGCCAGCCCGACTACGACGCCGTCTGGTCCGGCATCCAGCGCCACTTCCGGTAGTTCCCCGGTAACCACCACCGGATGACGGGCGGGCCTGAACCGGCGGGGCTACCCGGTCACCGCCACCATCGGCAGCCCGGGAGCCCGTGAACAGGACGCGGGCGCCCCTGACGGGGGGCCCGGGATACCGTCGTGGATTCAATTCCATTTCTGGTCACCATTTCCCAGTCCTAACGGGCCGTCGCCTCCTCCGTACGGTAAATCGCCCGCCAGGCAGGTGGCCGGATGGAATTTGACCGGCTTGAGAATATTGTCGCAGAGCTTTAAAGAAGGCCGCTGAGCTGGCCTTTCATTTCCGTGCGGACGGCGGCGCGCGATGGTATCGTCCTTTCCTGCAATGTGAGACGCCTAGCTCTCAAAATTCATCATCAAAAGGACTAAACTCGTGGCGATTGTCCCAACGGCGGCCGCCTGATGGCCGGTCTGCGCGAAGTGATCTCCCGGCGGCCCGTGGCGGTGACCGCCGCCTTGTTCGGCGTGGTGGTCGTGGGGGCCGGGTCCTGGCTGGCGGTGTCCGCAGCCGGCTCGCCCGCTCCGGTCGCGCGGTCCAGTCGCCCGCCCGTCACCGCGACCCCCGGTAAGGGCGGCCATCCCGCGCCGGCCGCCCCGGGGGTTACCCAGGTGGCGATCGTCCTCGCCAACTCCCCGAGGTATGACAGGCCGAACCACCGCGCGGCGGGAACGGTCGTGGCCACGTGGGAGTACCGGCCCTCGATCCTCCCGGTCATCGCGACCCGCCCCGGCTGGGTACGGGTGCGGATCCCGCAGCGGCCCAACGGCTCGACCTCCTGGCTGCCCGCCGACGATGTCGCGCTGAACGCGACCACCTACCGGATCGTCATCAACGTGACCACCAGGCGGCTGGCCCTGTACAGTCGCGGCAAGCTGGCCTTCACCGCCCCGGCCGGCATCGGCACGACCAGCGACCCGACCCCGCCGGGGCATTACTTCCTCGCCTTCGACGAGGCGCCCCCGCACCGCGATTCCGGGTACGGCCCGTTCATCATGGTCACCTCGGCCCATTCGCCGAACATCGCCGACTGGGAGGGGTCCGGCGACGCCCTCATCGGCATCCACGGCCCGCTCGGCGAGGACGCGGCGATCGGCGCCGGCGGGGCGCGGATCTCCCACGGCTGCATCCGGCTGCACGAGTCGGCGCAACTGAAGCTGCGCGTCGTGCCGCCCGGCACCCCCATCGACATCGTCACCAGCTAAGCGCCGCCAGGGGTGGATGCCGGGGGCCCGATGCGCTGATTCGCCGTGAACAACGCCGTGCTTTTCGGCATCATTCGTGGCATGACGGCCAACGACGAACCGGGGATGGCGGTCGCGGCGGCGCGCCTGCTTGATCAGCTACGGGTGTCGGCCTACCACCGCAAGGAGACCGCCGCCACCCTCGCGCGGCTCGGCGACCAGCCGAAGGCGGCCGCCTACGTTGAGCTGATGCGCCTGATGGCGATGGGCCGGGCCGAAGACCCCGCCCGGGACCTGCGGCTGGGGGCCGGCGACGAGGACGGCGCGTTCCAGCGGCTGTACACCGCCCGGGCGCTGGGCGCCCTCGGCCTGCAGTACTCCGCCGAGGCCGCCGCGGCCCTGCGGTCGGTCATCGCCTTGTACCCCGGGTGGATTCGCGTGCAGGCGGCGCGGGAGCTCGGCGCGCTCGGCGAGCCGTACCAGCCCGAGGCCGCGGCGGTCCTGCGGCAGGAGGTCGGCCCGGACAAGGACCAGTATTACGGCGGCACCAGCGTCAACCTCGACGCCGCGCGAGCGTTCGCGACCTGGGGCCCGCAGTGGAAGGAGGAGTCGGCGGCGGCGCTGCGGCGCCTGGCGGGGGAGCGGCGCTGCTACCGGCAGCGCCCGGCGGCCGCCGTCGCGCTCGCGGAGCTTGACGAGGCCTACCGGGACGAGGCGCTGGCGTTCTTGATCGACGCCGTCTCCGCCACCGGGCTGTCGGAGTCCACGGCGATCCCCGAGGCGGCCCAGGCCGCTCTCACGCTCAGCCCGTCATCGGCGGGCCAGGTCGCCGGGATCCTGCGCGCTCACCTCGCCGCCCCCGGTCTCGGCGCGGAAGAGCGCCAGCACGTCCAGCAAGCCCTGGCCGCGATCGGGTAACCACCCGCAACTCGCGTCAAGCGGGGTATTGCCAGGGTCCTTGGGTGTAGGTGCGGCCGGATGGGGTGGTCCACTGGTGCCAGCCGGGGGTGGGGGAGGTGAGGTTCCAGCAGCTTGCCGGCGGCCACCAGCGAGACGCGCAGCTGGGCGGCGACCTCGTGCTCCAGGTCCCGCTCCCACTCCCAGGGCAGCCCGGCGCTGGCCATGCCCTTCTCGGGGACCGCGCGGCGGCGGATCATCTCCCGCACCAGGCCGAGCTTGCGCGCCGCCGCCCACGACTCGGCCGCCTTCCAGCGGCCCATCAGCCCCAGCGCCTCGTCGTCGGTCGCGCCCGGGCAGCGGTCATCCGCGCCGGTCAGGTCGCTGAGGACCATCACGTGCCACGCGTTCGGCCGGGCAGTGTCCCCGCACCGGTCCTGCGCGAAGTCGGCCAGCCGGTCATCGCGTCCGTCGCGGTTGGCGGGGTACGCCCCGGCGCCACCTAGCCCCTCGACCCTGAAATCCACCGCGCGCACCTCCGCCCAACCCTCGCTTGATTGAGTGAGCAATCTGTAAAGCTACTTCGAATATTGTCACAAATAATGATGATTGTCAGGTAATGTGAAGGCGCTGACCTGCGCTGGACAGGCGGGTCACGGACGAGGCGCGGTCCGCGCCATTGCGCGGGAGGTCCTGGCGAGGATCGCGGGCAGCGATGCGGATGGCGCAGAAGCGCCGTCCCGTTGAGTAGAGAATGGGTGGGTTAGCTCACGGCCCAGAGCTCGCCGGGGTCGCCGTAGCAGTCGTTGAGGACCAGGGTGGCGCCGGCCGCCTTGCTGTTGCCGGGGACGGCCAGGCACAGGCCCGAGTCGAACTGCTGGATCTCGCCGTCGGGCAGCGGGAACCACAGGTTGCTGGCGAACGGGTTCGACGGGCTGAAGCAGGGGCCGAGCTTGACCCGCGCGCCGTTCAGGTAGGCGATGGTGCCGTCGCTTTCGGTGACCGCGGTGGCGACCCAGCACTGCCCGGCGTGAGTGGCCGGGAAGATCTGCGGGGTGGAGAACAGGTCCCACTTCTGCGGGGTGGTGCCCAGGCACGGCCCGACGGTGACCGAGGTGCCCGTGGTGGTCTTGCCGCCCGGGTCGTTCACGCACATGCCCGCGATCGCCGACATCACCGGGCCCGGCGGCACGGTGAAGTCCTGAGCGGGCAGTCCCGGCAGGCAGTCGAAGATGTCGGCCTGGGTGCCGTTGGGGGTGGGCTTGCCCATCAGGTCAGCCGGATCGTCCAGGCAGCGCCCGCTGGCCGGGTTGGCCAGGGTGACGGGGCTGTCTTGCATTGACCAGCCTTGCCGGGGACTGCCGGCGCAGGGCATGAGGACGACCTTCGAGCCGTTCGCCTTGCCGTTCCCGCTGATGGTCAGGCACTTGCCGTGAATGACCAGCCGCCCGGAGCCATCCGGGTTGGGGTCGGGGAGGTAGGTCCACTGCTGCTCGGCCTTGCCGTCGCAGGCGAACAGCTCGATCTTGGTGCCGTCCTTGACGCTGTTGCCGGTGTCGGTCAGGCACCTGACGGGCGGGTGCTCCAGGGTCAGCCGGACCGGGCCGGTGACCTTGCGGTAGGCGGTGCGCAGGTTCGGCGCGACGACGATGCGGAAGGACGCCGACCCGTGGGCGCTCGTCTCGTCGGTCGCGGTCACCGTGACGTGGAAGGTGCCGTCGGCGGCGGGCAGCGTCCCGGAGACGCGGCCGGTGCCCGGGTTGATCGACAGGCCCGTGGGCAGGCCGGCGGCCGAGTAGGTCAGCGGCTGCCCGGCGGCCGAGTCCAGCGCCTGGATGGACAACGCGAACGGGCGCCCGACGCCGGCGTCCCGGTTCCCCGGGTCGGTCACCGTGATGACGCTGTTCGCCGGGGGCGTGAACGCGGCGACGCCGCTGGGCGTCCCCCAGCCGGTCGGGCCGTCGTACCCGGCGATCGCGTGGCACAGGTACGCGCGGACGCTCTCGCAGTGGCCGTTGGACCCCGACGTCACGTCGTTGAGGCTGGCCGCCCGGCCGGGCAGGTACAGGTAGCTGGCCGGGAAGGTGCGCGGCTGGGGCTGGCCGGCCAGCGCGTACACCCCGGCGATGATCGGGGCCGAGGCGCTGGTCCCGCCGACCGCCTGCCAGTCGACCGGCTGCCCTTCGAACGGGGTGCTGTCGTAGACCCAGACCCCGGTGTTGGGGTCACCGACGGCGGACACGTCGTTGTCGGTACGGGCCAGGCATCCGGCCGGCTCGCTGTTGTCGGCCCGCTGCCAGGCGGGCTTGGCCCAGGTGGCCGCGCAGCCCGAGCCGGTCCCGTTCCAGGCCGTCTCTGACCAGCCGCGCGACGCCTGCGGGTCGCGGATCAGCGACGTCCCGCCGACCGACGTCACGAACTGCGACGACGCCGGGAACGCGGTCGAGTACCCGTTGTCCCCGGAGGCGGCGACGATGGCCACGCCCGGGTGGTGGAAGTGCTGCTCGTCGCTGGGCACGGCGAAGCCGCCCCAGCTGTCCGACACGTACAAGGCGCCCAGGGCGACCGCTTGGTCCTCGGCGGCCTCCAGGTCCGTGGTGAGGTCCGAGCTCGCCTCCACCAGCAGGATGTGGCAGTTCGGGCAGATCGCGGTCACCATGTCGATGTCGAGGGATTCCTCAACCTCCCAGCCGCCGCTGACGTCCGCCTTCGGGAGCGGGGTCGCCGCCCCCTTCTGGTTGACCTTCGTCACGCAGCCGGCCCCGGTCGCGGTATCGCACGCGGGCAGGCCCCACTGCTGCCGGTAGGTGGCCAGGTCAGCGGCGGCGTTCGGGTCATCGAAGGCGTCCACGACCGCGACGGTCTGGCCCTGGCCCGCGCCGGCGGGCGCCGTCGTGAGGGCGTACGCGCTTCGCAGGTCCGCCGGGTCGTACGCGCCGGGGGTCACCAGGGTGGGCACCACGGTCGCGGGGCGGGTGCTGGCGTGCACCGCGCTGCGGATGAGGGCGAAGCACGACATCTGCCCCGGGCTGGCCGGAGCGTCGCAGGCCGCCCGGATCCCGGCCGGCGGCTTCCGGCCGGGCGCTGCCGTCCGCGCCAGGCCGGGATGGCGGGCGGCGAGCGCCGCGCGCGCCGCGGACTCTGGTGGACCGGCGCGGTCCACGCCGGAACTCGCCGGGGCGGCCCCCGCGACCGCGAACGACGCGACGGCCGCTACCGCGACCGCGAGCCTCCCGAACATCCCCGCCACAGCTCGCATCGTCGCTCCTCGCGCGTTTCCAGCGGATCAGGCCACGGGAAATCTGTCATACGCGAGCGGTGACCGCAACCTAACACGCGTTGATTTCTGTCACAGGTGTTGGGTATTGACGGTGAGGACGGTTGATGCCTGGCCTGACCTGTGGCTTTTCACCGGGCGAGGGCGGGTTACCGGGGGTTCGCGGGTTATCGTGGCGGCGTGACTCGCAGCGCCGGTAACACGGATCTGATCATTGTGGGGGCCGGACTGGCCGGGTCGGCCGCCGCCTGGGCGGCATCGGCCCGGGGCCGGTCAGTCGTGGTGCTGGAGGCGTTCACGGCCGGGCACAAGCGCGGCAGTTCCCACGGCAGCGCGCGAATCTTCCGGCACGCCTACCCCGACCCGCTGTACGTGCGGATGATGGCCCGGGCGCTTACCGCGTGGGAGCGACTGCAGGAGGATGCCGGCGAGCAGTTCCTGCGGTTCACCGGAGGCATCGACTACGGGCCGGGGCGCGACCCGGAGGGACTGCGCGCGGTCGTTGAGTCCTGCGGCGTCCCGGCCAAGCTGCTGCGGCCGCAGGAAGCGGCCGAGCGCTGGCCCGGCCTCAACTTCGGCGCTGCCGGCGCCTTCGGCGCCGCTGGCGATCATGGCCCGGGCGGCTCGGTCATGTACCACGCCGCCGCCGGGGTGCTCGACCCCGACCGCGCGATGGCCGCGATGCTGCGGCTCGCCCAGGCGCGGGGCGCCGACGTCCGCTTCGGCGCGCCGGCCGAGCGCGTCAGCGTGAGCGGGGACAGCGTGACCGTCGCGACCGCGAACGGGCCGGTCACCGCCCCGGTGGCGATCATCGCGCCCGGCGCCTGGATCGCCCCCCTGCTCGATGGCCTGGTTGACCTGCCTCCGCTACGGGTCACCCAGCAGCAGGTCTTTCACTTCGCGCCGGCCCGGCCGACGGCGCCCGGTGCGGCTGCCTGGCCGATCTTCATCCACGACAGCGATGACGGCTTCTACTACGGCCTGCCCGGCGGCCGCGACGGTGAGGTCCCCGGCGCGATCAAGCTCGGGGAGATGGGCCGCGGCACCCTCACCACGGCCGACACGCGCGACTTCATGGTGGATCCCACGGAACGACGGCGGGCGATCCGCTTCACTGGCCAGCGCCTGCCCGGTCTCGTGAGCGAGCCGGTTAACGAGGTGACCTGCCTGTTCACCGAGACCGCGAACGAGGACTTCATCCTCGACCGCCGCGGCCCGCTCGTCGTCGCCTCCGCCTGCTCCGGCCACGGCGCCAAGTTCGCACCGCTCACCGGTGAGATCCTCGCCGACCTGGCGGACGGCCAGCCGCCTGCGGAGGCGAGGTTCACCCTCGCCGCGCACCGCGCCCCCGGGACGGGCTTATCCCCGGGAGGGCGCCGGATCGGCTTATCCGCGGGAGAAGGTAGCCCGGACCACGCCGACTTGCCCCTCACCGCCGATGACCGGGGCGGTGGCCAGCTCGGCGGGCGGCTGCGCGCCCAGCCGGGTGAGGATGGCCACGGTAATGGGAGTGCGGGCGCGCTGGTTGCCGTCGTCGATCTTCAGCGCGGCGGCGGTGCCGTCGGC
The DNA here is from genome assembly GCA_025934375.1 of Streptosporangiaceae bacterium. GTDB lineage: Bacteria > Actinomycetota > Actinomycetes > Streptosporangiales > Streptosporangiaceae > Trebonia. The sequence continues at coordinate 22,203 of JAICYD010000051.1, forward strand.
CAGCGCGAACGCGTCGACGCCCTCCGCGCCGGACTTGACCAGCAGGCCGGGGATGGCCACCATCAGCCGCCGCTCGTCGCGGGTGGTGCCACTGGTCCACTCCGGGAACTTGCGCATCGCGTCGGCGACCTTCCGCTCCGGCGTCCCGTCGGCCGCCAGCACCAGCGCCCGGAACGCGCGGGCCAGGCCCGCCAGCGTCAGCGCGAACAGCGGGGCGCCGCAGCCGTCGACCCCGATGGCCGCGATCGGCTCCAGGGCCAGTTCCTCGATGGTGCGCATGATGTGAACCTGCAGCGGGTGCGCCGGCTCCCGGTAGGTCTGCGTCGGCCAGTCGTTGGCGATGCAGGTCGCCAGCATCGCCGCGTGCTTGCCCGAGCAGTTGAAGCGTATCCGGGACTCGGGGGCGTCGCCTTCCCTGATGAGCCGGTGCGCGGTCGGCTCGTCTAGGGGCAGCGAGGCCGGGCATTGCAGGTCCGCCTCGGTGAGGCCGGCGATGTCGAGGATCTCGCGAACGCCCGCGACGTGGTAGTCCTCGCCGGAGTGGCTGGCCGCGGCCAGTGCGAGCAGTTCCCCCTCCAGCGGCAGCCCGGCCCGGAGCATCGCCGTGGCCTGCAGCGGCTTGTTGGCCGAGCGAGGGAACACCGGCGAGTTGGCGTTGCCGGCGGTGAAGGCGAACGTCCCGTCCGATGCCACGGCGGCCAGCGCCCCCCGGTGCCGGGACTCCACGAACCCGGACCGGACGACCTCCGCGAGTACTGGGTTGGCGTCGGACATGTCAAGCATCACGTGCAGATTATTGCGTGCGCGTCGCTGCACGGGTGGAGGTTGTGGCCTAATAGCAGCGATAATGCCGTGATCGTCCGGTAAGAACGCGGACGGGATGCCGCACGATGATTGGCGGATAACAGCAAGATGCGCCCTCGCGGGGAGGGGGCGCTAGGCTGACTTGCCGTGCGAGCAGTTGTGCAGCGGGTCACCCAGGCGAGCGTGACGGTCGACGGGCAGGTAGTCGGGGCCATCGGCGAGCCGGGCCTGGCGGTGCTGGTCGGCATCACCCACGATGACACGCGGGCCAAGGCGGCCAAGCTCGCGGCCAAGCTGTGGGGGCTGCGCATCCTGGACGGGGAGAAGTCATGCTCCGACGTGTCGGCTCCGTTGCTGGTGATCAGCCAGTTCACCCTGTACGCGGAGACTAGCAAGGGCAGGCGCCCGACCTGGATCAACGCCGCGCCTGGCCCGGTCGCCGAGCCGCTGGTCGAGGCGGTAGTCGCGGAACTGCGCGCGCTGGGCGCGCACGTGGAAACGGGCCGCTTCGGCGCCGACATGAAGGTCGCCCTGGTCAACGACGGCCCGGTGACGATCATCGTGGACCTGTAGCTGGCGGTTGCGGGCCGGGTGACGGCTCGCGGGCGGGTTTTCATGATCGCGGGTCACTATCGATAGCGGGCTAGCGGTTCTGGCCCGCGATCATGGATGCCGGAGGATAACAGCAAGAGGCGCGGAGCGCGCGTGGCGGGGGTAGCTCGGGGACCTGGGGTTAGCTGGGGATGCCTGGGGTTAGCTGGGGATGCCGAGGGCGGCGCGGGTGAGGCCGGCGGCTTCGCATTGCGGGCGGGCCAGCTGGGCGGTGCGGTCGTTGGTGGTGTAGGCGACCTCGCAGAATGCCTTCGCGTCGGCGCCGCACTTGTGGATCAGCTCGCCGCCGGTGCTGCCGGCCAGGTTGAGGTTCACGCACCCGTTGGCCGAGTTGCCGTACTTGTCCTCGGCGACCACGCCCCAGATCGAACCGCCGATCACGGCCGCCGTGATGAGCGCCGAGACGATGATCAGGATCCGCTTCCCGCGCGGCGACATCTTCTCCCCGCCGGCGTTGGGATTGGACTTGGAGTAGACGCCAGAAGGGGGGCTGGTCATCGTCATCGGGCCATTCTAGGAGATATGGGCGATTTCTGGTCATCAGCTGAGACTCTGCGCTAGTTCTGTTATACGCCGGGACCAGTGACCCGGGTACCGCGGTGTTAGCGTCGGCGATACGGCGACGCGCGACCGCGTGCGCCGCAACGGGTGATGAAAGGTGGGGATCGTGGTCAATCGTGACACGGCATGGCCGGAGGGGACGCCCTGCTGGGTGGACCTCGCGGTCGATGACATCAAGAAGGCGATCACCTTCTACTCGGCGCAGTTCGGCTGGGACATCGAGGAAGGCGGTCCCGAAGTCGGGGGGTACTCGCTTGCCAAGCTCGGTGGCCGCAACGTGGCCGGCATTGGCCCCAAGATGGGCGGCGAGCAGCAGCCGACCATGTGGACGACGTACCTGGCGGTCGATGACGCCGACGGATGCGCCGCGAAGATCAGGAACGCCGGCGGGCAGGTCATCATGGGCCCGATGGACGTCATGGACCTGGGCCGGATGGCCATGGCGACCGACGCCACCGGCGGCGTGTTCGGCATCTGGCAGGCGCGCCTGCACACGGGGGCGCAGCTGGCCAACGTGGCCGGCTCGCAAACCTGGAACGAGCAGATGAGCCACGACTTCGAGGCGGCCAAGAAGTTCTACGGCGAGGTCTTCGGCTACGAGTTCGGCGACATGAGCACCCCGGACTTCGCCTACGCCACGCTCAACCTCGACGGGCGCCCGGCCGGCGGCATCGGCGCGTACCCGCCGGGCGTGCCAGCGGGCATCCCCGGGTCATGGGCGGTGTACTTCGGGGTGTCCGACACCGACGCGGCCGTCGCCCGGGCCACGGCCGCGGGCGGCTCGCTGGTGCACCAGCCGACCGACACCCCCTACGGGCGGATGGCCATGGTGACCGACGACCAGGGCGCCGGCTTCTCGCTGATGTCGGTGCGCGAGGAGTAGGGGCAGGAGCGAAGCCGGCCCGGGCGAGGTGTTCCCCCCGCTAGCGGGGGAACACCTCGCCGTCGAACAGCTTGCGGGCGGTGCGGATGACGCCGGCCCGGATGACGCGCGGCGGGGTGAGGCTGGCGTCCAGCTCGATGTCGACGCCGACCGCGCCGCTGGGGTGCTCGATCGACAGGCGCGAGCCGCCGGGCAGTACCGCGATGTCGTGCCCGACCGCGCCGGGCGTCAAGATCGCGGTGCCGACGCTGACCGCGCCGAGCACGCCAATCGACTCATGCACCCGGACCGGGATGTAGGTGCGCGTGCAGATCGTCCCGCCCGCGGCCGGCGGGGCGACCAGCGACACCTTCGGGACGGTGGTCGCCGAGACGTCGCCCAGGCCCATCGCCTTGCCGGCCGCCACGCGCAGTTCCCGCACCCGCTCCCGCAAGGCCTCGTCGGCCTCCAGTTCCGCCACCGTCTCGTACCCGGTCTTGCCGAGGGACGAGGCGGCCACCACGACCACCGGCATCCCGTTATTCACGCAGGTGACGTCGATGCCGCCGATCTCGTCGCGGAGGTTGCCGGTCGGGAAGACCGAGCCGCTGGCCGAGGAGTCCTCGAAGTCCAGCACGACCGGTGACGCGGTGCCCGGCACCCCGTCGATGGCGGCGTCGCCCGAGTAGCGGACCACCCCGCCCGGGGTGGCGAACGTCGCCGTGACGAGCTGGCCGGTGTTGACCATCCGGATCCGCACGCGCGTCACGTCCTCGTGCGGCGCGGCGCGGTGGCCCGCGGGCACCACGCCGCGCTCGAGCGCGAACGGGCCGATCCCGGCCAGGATGTTGCCGCAGTTCTGCTGGTCGGTCACGATCGGGGAGTCCACCATGACCTGCAGGAACAGGTAGTCGACGTCCACGCCAGGGTCAGCGGAGGGACCAATCACGGCGACCTTGGACGTCAGCGGGTGCGCCCCGCCGATACCGTCGATCTGCCGGGGGTCCGGGGAGCCCATGATGGCCAGCAGCAAGATATCGCGAGAGGCCGGGTCGGCCGGGAGGTCACCAGCGAGGAAGTAGGCGCCCTTGGACGTCCCGCCGCGCATAAGCATGCAGCGGATGCCAGAAGCGGGAACCACAGGGCCGTTCGGCATGGTCATGGGTTCATTACTTCACCGGAACGGCGCGAGTATTCCTCGGCCGTGATGTACTCCAGCCGGGTCAGCTTCGGCCGCAGGTTGTACATGTCCAGGCCGAGGTCGCCGTCGGCCAGCCGCGCCCGGCTGGCGTCCTCCTTGGCCACCCGCGCGGCCGACGCGGACACCGCGGCGGCGACATTGACCCGGGGCACCACGCACACGCCGTCGTCGTCGGCCACGACCGCGTCGCCGGGCCGGATGACCTGCCCGCCGATCACCACGGGCACGTTCACCGAGCCGGTCGTCTCCTTGACCGTGCCCTGGGCGCTGATGCTCGCGCTCCACACCGGGAAGCCCATCTCGCGCAGCTCAGCTGAGTCGCGGACCCCGCCGGCGGTCACCAGCCCGCGCACGCCGTGCGCCACCAGCGAGGTGGCCAGCAGCTCGCCGAACGCGCCATCGGAGGACGGCGACGCCGTGGTGATCACGATGACGTCGCCCGGCCGGGCCTGCTCGACCGCCGCGTGGATCATCAGGTTGTCGCCCGGCCAGCACACCACGGTCAAGGCGGTGCCCGCGATCCGGGCGCCCTGCTGGTTCGGCCGGATCGCCGGGCCGAGGTAGCCCTCGCGGCCGATCGCCTCATGCACGGTGGCCACGCCGTACTCGGCGAGCTTGTCGACTTCCGTCAGGTCCGCGCGCGGCGGGTCGGTGACGACGACGTTAAGCAAGGGTGCCTCCTACAAGCTCGAGCCGGCCAGGGGAAAACGAAAACCATTAACTACGCGGTGTCGTCCTTGCGCCACTCGCCGGGCATACCCATACTTGGAGCATTATGTTAGCTGGCAGGTGATCTCATCACGGCCCCACGTCTCCCTCGGCCCGCACCCCCTCTCGTGACGCCCCGACCGGAAGCATGACCGAATGGGCTGGCTTACCACCGACGACCTCACGCAGTTCCGCATGGCGGCGGACACCTACCTCAAGAGCCGGGGTGCCGAGGGCACCCTGCTGCTGACGGCCGCCCGCGCGGTCCGGGGAGAGCAGCCGCTGTTCGGCTGGTGGGTCACGCCCGACGGCACCGAGGTCCGCGGCGCGTTCCTGCACGACACCCCGGAGTCGCTGCTCATCGCGGGCCGGGTGCCGGAGTTCGCCGCCGCGCTGGCGCCCGTGCTGTACCGGCTGGGCCGCGAGGTCTGCGGCGTGGACGCCGCCCCGGAGGCCGCCGACGCGTTCGCGGCGGCGTGGACCCAGCGCACTGGCCTGGCGGCCCGGCTGCACCGGCACGTGAAGGTCTACCGGATGGCCGGCCCGGCGCCGGGCGCGGAAGGACCCGCCGGGCGGGCGCGGGTCGCCACCGCCGAGGACACGCCGCTCCTGGTGGACTGGCTGCGCGCCTTCGGCACTGAGACCGGCGACTTCGCCCGGTCCCCCGAGGACGCCGCCGCGAGCCTCCTGGGCTACGGCGGGGCGATCTTCTGGGAGGCCGACGGGCAGGCGGTCGCGCTGGCCACCCTCACCCGGCCGGTGGAGCACGCCGTCCGGATCGTGGTGGTGTACACGCCGCAATCCGTCCGCCACCGCGGGTTCGCCTCCGCCGTCATGGTCGCCGCGAGCCGCGCGGCGCTGGCGCGCGATGAGGTCCGCGAGGTGCTGCTGATCAGCGACCGGACCTCGCCCATGCGCCGCGCCGACCTCCTGGGATACGAGATGGCCAGCGAGCGCGTCCAGGTGAAGTTCGGCCCGCCAACTGGCCCGATGCCCCGCCTGGCCGGCGCGATGCCCCGTCTGACCGGCCCCATGACCCGGCTGCGAGGTAGAGTCGGGCACGGTTGAGACAACTCATGCCAGGAAGGCCGGAAGAAAAGATCGTGTCCGTTATCGCGCGGATCGCCACCGAGCTTGGCGTCCGTGAGGGCCAGGTCGCCGCCGCTGTCGAGCTTCTCGACGCAGGCGCCACCGTGCCGTTCATCGCCCGCTACCGCAAGGAAGCCACCGGCACCCTCGACGACGCGCAACTGCGCACGCTGGAGGAGCGGCTGACGTACCTGCGCGAGATGGAGGAGCGGCGCGCCGCGATCCTCGCCTCCATCGCCGAGCAGGGCAAGCTCACCGTTGAGCTCAAGGCGCAGATCGGGGCGGCCGACACCAAGGCCCGGCTGGAGGACCTCTACCTCCCCTACAAGCCGAAGCGGCGCACCAAGGCCCAGATCGCCCGCGAGAACGGCCTCGAGCCGCTGGCCGACCTCCTGCTCGGCGACCCGTCGCACGACCCGAAGGCGGCCGCCGCCGACTACGTCACCGAGAACGTCGCCGACGCCGCCGCCGCCCTCGACGGCGCCCGCGCGATCCTCGTCGAGCGCTTCGGCGAGGACGCCGACCTGATCGGGACGCTGCGCGAGCGCATGTGGTCGCGCGGCGAGCTGACCGCGAAGGTGCGCGCGGGCAAGGAAGACGAGGGCCGGAAGTACTCGGACTACTTCGACTTCGCCGAGCCGTTCGGCCGGCTCAGGGCGCACCGCATCCTGGCGATGTTCCGCGCCGAGAAAGAGGACATCCTCGACCTCACCCTGGACCCGCGCGATGAGGGCGACCTGCGGGGCGACTACGAGCAGCCGATCGCCGATCGCTTCGGCATCGAGGACCTCGGCCGTCCCGCCGACCGCTGGCTGGGCGACACCGTCCGCTGGGCGTGGCGCACCCGGATCCTGGTCCACCTCGGCATCGACCTGCGGATGCGGCTGTGGCAGGCGGCCGAGGCCGAGGCCGTCGACGTGTTCGCCGCCAACGTCCGTGACCTGCTGCTGGCCGCGCCCGCCGGGCAGCGGCCGACCCTCGGGCTGGACCCGGGCCTGCGCACCGGCGTGAAGGTCGCGGTGGTCGACAACACCGGCAAGGTCGTCGACACGCACACGATCTACCCGCACGCGCCCCGGCACGCCTGGGATGAGTCGCTGCACGTCCTGGCCGCGCTGTGCGCCCGGCACAAGGTCGAGCTGGTCTCCATCGGCAACGGCACCGCGTCCCGGGAGACCGACAAGCTCGCGGCCGAGCTGATCGCCAAGTACCCCGAGCTGTCGCTCACCAAGATCGTCGTCTCCGAGGCGGGCGCCTCCGTCTACTCGGCCTCCGCCTACGCCTCCGCCGAGCTGCCCGAGCTGGACGTGTCGCTGCGCGGCGCGGTCTCCATCGCCCGGCGGCTCCAAGACCCCCTCGCCGAGCTGGTCAAGATCGACCCTAAGTCGATCGGCGTGGGCCAGTACCAGCACGATGTCGCCGGCGCCAAGCTGGAGCGCTCCCTGGGCGCGGTGGTCGAGGACTGCGTGAACGCGGTGGGGGTCGACCTGAACACCGCGTCGCGTCCGCTGCTGGCCCGCGTCTCCGGCATCACCGACAGCCTGGCGGGCGCCATCGTCTCCCACCGGGACGCGCGCGGCGCCTTCGCGACCCGCCAGCAGCTGCTGGACGTCCCCAGGCTCGGGCCGAAGGCGTTCGAGCAGTGCGCGGGGTTCCTGCGCATCCGCGGCGGCGGTAACCCGCTGGACGCCTCCAGCGTGCACCCGGAGTCCTACCCGGTGGTCGAGCGGATCCTGGCTCGCGTCGGGGCAGACGTGCCCGGGCTGGTCGGCAACACGACCGTCCTGCGGTCCCTGAAGCCGCAGGACTTCACCGACGAGTCGACCGGCCTGCCGACGGTCAGCGACATCCTGCGCGAGCTGGAAAAGCCCGGCCGTGACCCGCGGCCGGAGTTCCAGACCGCGACCTTCGCCGAGGGCGTCCACGAGCTGACGGACCTCGAGCCGGGCATGGTGCTGGAGGGCGTCGTCACCAACGTGGCGGCCTTCGGCGCCTTCGTCGACATCGGCGTCCACCAAGACGGTCTCGTGCACGTGTCGGCCATGTCCGCTTCCTTCGTGTCCGACCCGCGCGACGTCGCCAAGTCCGGTGACGTCGTCCGCGTCAAGGTCTTGTCCGTCGACATCCCCCGCAAGCGCATCTCGCTCACCATGCGCCTCGACGACCCGGCGGAGGGCGGGCCCGCACGGGGCGACCGCGGCGGTGCTTCCCGAGGCGGTGCTTCCCGAGGCGGTGCTTCCCGAGGCGGTGCTTCCGAAGGCGGTGCTTCCGAAGGCGGTGCTTCCGAGGGCGGTGCTTCCGAGGGCGGTGCTTCCGAGGGCCAAGGCCGCGGGCCGGCGTCCCCTTCCGGCGATGGGCGCGCAACGAGCGGTGCCGACTCCGGGTCATCCCCTCCCCGCGGCCGGGACGGCGACCGGCGCGGCGGTGCTCCGCGTGGCGGCGACCGGCGCGGCGGTCAGCGTGACGGGGGGCGCGGCGGCCAGGGCGGCCGCGGCGGTGGTTCCCCGCGCGGCGGCTCGGCGGCTCCGCCCCCGAGCGGCGCGATGGCCGACGCCCTGCGCCGGGCGGGCCTGCTCGGCAAGGACAGCGGCGACCGCAAGGACCGTCCCTAGGAGAGCGGCGGCGATCCCTATCTGAGGGGGCAGTGGCGCCATCGCGGTCCCGGCCGGCGCCGTCAGGTGAAGTGCGGCATGACCTCGGTGGCGAGGAGCTCGGCGGATTGCAGTGCCTCGTCCTTGGTCATGTCGCCGAAGCACGTTTCCAGGGCCATGTACGTCACGCCCGCCATGTCGCGGTGGCGCGCGACCCACTCCCGGGCGCCCGCGGGATCGCCGGCGTAGAAGTGGCCGGTGGCGTGGATGCCCTCGTAATCGTCGGCGGGGAAGATCGGCGGCGGCACGATGCCGGCCTTCTCCCACAGGTAGAACAGGCTGCTGCGGAACCGCGCGAAGGCCCGGTTGGCGATCTTCATCGCCTCCGCGCTGGTCGGCGCGATGACCATGTTGCGGGAGATCCCGAGCGGGGGCAAGTCCTGCGGCGCCCGCCCGGCGGAGGCCCACTCGGCCCGGTAGGCGTCGGTGAGCGGCCGGACGGCGGGCGAGGGGACCAGCGCGATCATCGGCATGCCGAGCCGCGCGCACCACTGCGCCTTGGACAGCGTCCGGGTGCCGTACCACAGCGGCGGGTGCGGCCGCTGCACCGGGTGCGAGACCACCGGCGCGTCGGTGAGCGTGTAGTGCTTGCCCGCGTGGGTCACGCTGTCGGAGGTCAGCCCCTGCCGCAAGATCTCGAACGCCTCGTCAAAGCGCTCTTGCGCCTCCTCCTCGCCGGACACGCCGTGGAAGGCGAGCTCGGCCGGGGACACGCCGCGACCCACGCCGAGGTCGAGCCGCCCGTTGCTGAGCTGGTCGAGGGTGACGGCCTCCTCCAGGACGCGCATCGGGTGATACAGCGACAAGATCGTGATCAGCGTGCCGAGCCGGATCCGCGTGGTGCGCTGGGCGGCCGCCGCCAGCATCAGGTGCGGTGACGGGGTGATCGCCAGCGGCGTGCCGTGGTGCTCGGTGAGGTGGTAGGCGTGAATGCCGAGCCGGTCGTAGGCCTCGATCAGCTCCAGTCGCTCGGCGATCTGCTGGCCGTGCGGCCGTCCCGAGTCATCGTTGTGATCAATGATCCCAAAGTGCATAATCGCACGGTATTCCGCCGCGCCGCCGCGCACTAGGCCCGCGGGGCGCGGGCTGGGGGCACTGGGGATGAGGACAAGCGCGGGCGAGGTTGAATAGTGTCGTGGCGGATATCGCGGAGTTCAGGAAGCTGATCGGCGGGGACCACGGCCTGGTGGTCGTGTCTACCCTGCGCGAGAACGGGACCATCGCCTCGTCGGTGGTCAACGCGGGCGTGCTCCCGCACCCGGTGACCGGTGAGCCGGTCGTCGGCATGGTCATCCAGGGCAACGCCCGCAAGCTGGAGCACCTGCGGGCACGGCCCCGGGCGACGGTGGCGCTGCGGGTCGGGTGGCAGTGGGTCACCATCGAGGGGCCCGTGGAACTGGCCGGCCCGGCCGACCCGCTGCCGGGGGTGGACGCCGAGCGGGTGCGGCTGCTGCTGCAGGAGATCTTCACCGCCGCGGGCGGCACCCATGAGGACTTCGGCGAATACGACCGCGTCATGCTGGCTGAGGGGCGCACCGCCGTCTTGGTCCGCCCCGAGCGCGCCTACTCCAACCGCGGCAACTAAGTCGCCGAGCAGGTAAGTCGCTGAGCAGGTAGGTCTCCGAGCAGGCTCAGGGCGCAGCGGACGGCCTCGGCGCCGGCGGGCAGCAACGGCAGGCGCACCGCCGGGCTGGGGATCTTGCCCTGGGCGTGCAGGACGCCCTTTATGACGGCGGGGTTCGGCTCGGCGAACAACGCCGCCGACAGCCGGGCGAGCCGCCGCCAGGGCGGGCTGCCTTCCGCGTCCCTGCCGGCCGCGCCGGCCGCCAGGAGCCGCGCGAAGGACCGGGTGGCCACGTGGGCGGAGGCCAGGATCCCGCCGGCGGCCCCCAGGGCCAGCAGCGGCGCGGCCAGCGCGTCATCGCCCGCGAGGACGGCGAAGCCGTCCGGCAGGTCCGCCATCAGCATGACGGTGTCGTGGTCGATGCCGCCGACGGCGTGCTTCATCCCGGCGATGCCCGGCACGGCCGCCAGCCGGAGCAGGGCCTGCCAGCCCAGCGAGACCCCGGTGCGGTAGGGGACGTTGTACACGATGACGGGCACCGGGCTCATCGCCGCCGCCCGGGTGAAGTGCGCGATGATCCCGTCCGGGGACGGCCGGGTGTAATAGGGCACCACGGTGAGGGCGGCGGACACCTCCGGCCATTGAGCCAGGTCTCGCAGGCTGGCGATCGTGGCGGCGGTGTCATTCGAGCCCGCCCCCGCGATCAGCGTGACGCCGCGCGACCGGCAGGCCCGCGCGCAGGTGTCGAGAACGGCGCGGCGCTCGGCGGTGGTCAGCGTGGCCGCCTCGGCCGTGGTCCCGAGGGCCACCACGCCGCTGGCTCCGTCGTCGATGACGGCGTGCGCGAGGTCTTCCAGTGCGCCGGGCGCGAGGTCCCCGTCGGCGGTGAACGGGGTGATCAGCGGGACATAGAGGCCTTTGAGCGACAGTGTCTGCGGCATGGCACCGACTTTGCCCGACGAATCCTTTACAGATCCAGTTCACGTTTCTTCACTGATTTGTAAGCTGAGCTGAATGATGGACGTGAACCGGCTCCGGCTGCTGCTCGAACTGTCCCGGCGGGGCACGATCACGGCGGTCGCCGAAGCGCTCACTTACACCCCGTCGGCCGTGTCGCAGCAACTGGCGGTGCTGGAGCGGGAGGCGGGCGTCCCGTTGCTCGAGCGCGCGGGCCGGCGGGTGGCGCTCACCCCGGCCGGCGTCGTGCTGTCCCGCTACGCCGAGTCGGTGGTCGCCGTGCTCGAGGAAGCCGAATCCGCGCTCGCCGCCACCCGCGAGCACCTGGCCGGGCCGTTGCGGATCGGCGCGTTCCCCACCGCCGCGCGCACCGTGCTGCCGCCCGCGCTGGTCACGCTCGGCCGTGATCACCCGGGGCTTGAGCTGATGGTCACCGAGCTGGATCCGTCCGCCGTTCCCGGCGCGCTCCGCTCGGGCGCCGTGGACGTCGCGATCACGTCCGACTACGACTACGTCCCGGCCGAGCCCGATCCCGCGATCGAGGTCGCCCCCCTGCTAGAGGAGACCGTCTACCTCGCCAGCGCGGCCGCCGCGCACGGTGGCCCGGTGACGAGGATTGACGACTGCCGCGAAGCGCCATGGATTGCGGGCAGCCCCGGCAGCATGTGCCACGCCCTGGTGGTGCGCGCCTGCCAGGTGGCCGGCTTCACGCCGCGCGTCCGCCACATCGCCGACGACTTCGCCACCGTCTTGGTCCTCGTCGGGGCGGGCCAGGGGGTCTCCCTGATCCCGGAGCTGGGCCTGGCGGCAACGCGCGCCCCCGGCGAGGAGCCCGCTGTCGCGTCGGCCGGGGTCACGCTCACGCCGCTGGACACGCGCCGCCGCACCGGCGTCGCCTGCCGCAGGGGAACGGCCAGCCATCCCGCCGTCGCGGCCTTCGCGACGGCTATCCAGGAGTCGGCAGCCAGCCGTCGCCCCGCTACGCTGAGACGGTGATGGACGCGCAGCGAAGGCTGGTCCGGGTGCCGGACGGCCGCGACGTTGAGGTACTCCTGGCCGGGCCCGAGGACGGGCTGCCGCTCATTGTCCACGAGGGCACCCCCCTCGGGCTGGTAACGCCGCCGCGGACGATCGAAGCCGCCGGGGCACGGGGGCTGCGTTATGTGCAGATCGCCCGGCCTGGCTATGAGGGCTCAACGCCGCGGCCCGGGCGCCGGGTCGCGGATGTCGCCCCGGACGTCGCCGCTGTCGCGGACTCGCTCGGCGCGCGGGAGTTCGTCTCCATCGGCATGTCCGGCGGCGGCCCGCACGCCCTGGCCAGCGCGGCCTGCCTGCCCGGCCGCTGCCTGGCCGCCGCGTCCATCGCCGGAGTCGGGCCCTACCGCGCGGACGGCCTGGACTTCCTGGGCGGGATGGGCCCGGAGAACCACGCCGAGTTCGGCGCCGCCTTCCGCGGCGCCAGCGCCCTCGAGCCGTACCTGGAGAAGGAGGCCGCGGCGCTCGCCAAGGTCACCGCCGGGGACATCATCGCGGCCATGGGCGGCCTGATCTCAGCGGCCGACGCGGCGGTCATGACCGGGGAGCACGCTGAGCTGCTGGCCGGCGGGCTGCGCGCCGCCCTGCGGGCCGGCCTGGCCGGATGGCGCGACGATGACCTGGCGTTCGTCACCGACTGGGGGTTCAGCCTGGAGGCGCTGGCGGGCCGGGTGGCGATCTGGCAAGGTGACCAGGACCGCATGGTCCCGTTCACGCACGGCCAGTGGCTCGCCGCGCACATTCCGGGCGCGCGCGCCCACCTGGAGCCGGGCGAGGGCCACCTCACCATGACGGTCACCGCCATCGGCCGTATCCTGGATGACCTGCTCGACGTGGCCGGACGGCCTGGCCGCGCGGCATCTCCCGGGGGGCGACCCCGCGGAGCATCATCCGTACCCCCCGGGGCATGGCTGGCTGATGGACCCGAGCGCAAGTGATGAGGGGATCGCCGTTGTCCAGCGATGACGCGTCGTACGCGGGCGTGCCGGATGCCTTCGGGCGGCTGTGGACGCCGCATCGCCTGGCCTACATCCAAGGCGAGGGCCGGCCGAAGGGCCCGGGAGCCGAGGAGGGGTGCCCGTTTTGCGTGGTGCCGACGATGTCGGATGAGGACGGGCTGATCGTCGCGCGCGGGTCGCTGGTCTACGCGGTGCTCAACCTCTACCCCTACAACAGCGGCCACGTGCTGATCGTCCCCTACCGGCACCTGGCCGACTACGCGGACCTGACGGTGGAGGAGACGGCCGAGTTCTCCGCGTTCACCAAGCGCGCGATGGGCGCGCTGCGCGCGGCCTCCGGCCCGCACGGGTTCAACGTGGGCATGAACCTCGGCACCGTGGCCGGGGCCGGCATCGCCGCCCACCTGCACCAGCACGTGGTGCCCCGGTGGGGCGGCGACACCAACTTCATGCCGGTCGTCGGCCGCACCCGGGTGCTGCCCCAGCTGCTGGCCGACGCCCGCAAGCTCCTCGCGGACGCGTGGCCCGCGGACTGACGAGCCGACAGGCGCGCTGACCAGTCACATATGTTTGGGTTTGGCGGTGCTATCACACCGCGAAACCCAAACAAATAAGCGAGCGGGCCGGGCGTGGTCGCGGACTTCTACGCGGGGCGGGAGTCGCTGGCGACCTTGGCGGCCAGGTGGGAGGGCAGTGGCTCGTGCCGCAGGTAGCCGCGGGTGAACGAGCCGGTGCCGTGGGAGACTGAGCGCAGGTCGATGGAGTACCGGGTGATCTCCAGCTCCGGAACCTCGGCCCGGATCAGCGTGCGCCCGGTGCCGACCGGCTCGGTGCCCAGGACCCGGCCGCGACGGCCCGACAGGTCGGACATGACCGCCCCGACGTAGTCGTCGGGGACGAGGATGGACACCTCGTCAACCGGCTCCAGCAGGCACGGGGCCGCCTTCTCGGCCGCGTCCCGCAGGGCCGCCCGGCCCGCCTTCTGGAACGCCATGTCGGAGGAGTCGACCGAGTGCGCCTTCCCGTCGTACAGCGTGACCCGCACCCCGGTCATCGGGTAGCCGGCCAGCACGCCCTGCTCCATCTGCGCCCGGACGCCCTTTTCGACCGACGGGATGTACTGCCGGGGGACGACGCCGCCGACGATCTTGTCGACGAACTCGAAGCCCGCGGCGTCCGGCAGCGGCTCCACCTCGATGTGGCAGATGCCGTACTCGCCGTGGCCGCCAGTCTGCTTGACGTTCCGGCCCAGGCCCTGCGCCTTGATGCCGATGGTCTCGCGCAGCGGCACCCGCAGGCTCACGGTGTCCACGCCGACGCCGTACCGCGTCGACAGGCGGTCCAGCAGCACGTCGGCGTGCGCCTCGCCCATGCACCACAAGACGAGCTGGCGGGTCTCGGGGTTGTTCTCCAGTCGTAGCGTGGGGTCCTCGGCGACCAGCCGGTTAAGGCCCTGCGACAGCTTGTCCTCATCGGCCTTGGACTTGGCGACGATCGCGACCGGCAGCAGCGGGTCGGGCATCGCCCACGGCTCCATGAGCAGCGGGCCACCCGGGTCCGACAGGGTGTCGCCGGTCTCGGCGGTACCGAGCTTGGCCACCGCGCAGATGCTCCCGGCCGGGCATTCCGGCAGCGGGCGCTGCTGCTTGCCCAGCGGGTAGGTCAGCGCGCCGACCCGCTCGTCGTCGTCATGGTCGGCGTGCCCGCGCTCGGCGCGACCGTGCCCGGAAACATGGACCGCCATGTCGGGGCGCAGCGTGCCGGAGAACACCCGCACCAGGCTGATCCGTCCGACGAACTGGTCGGAGGTGGTCTTGACGACCTCGGCCAGCAGCGGGCCGTCCGGGTCGCAGGCCAGCCCGCTGACCGGCTTGCCGTCGATCCGCGTGACCGGCGGGAGGGGGTGCTCCAGGGCCGACGGGAACGCCTCGGTCATCACCTCGAGGAGCTCGGCCATGCCGATGCCCTGGGTGGCGGACACGGCCAGGACGGGGTAGAAGCTGCCCCGCGCGACGGCCTTCTCCAAGTCGGAGATGAGGACGTCGGTGCCGATGTCCTCACCGGACAGGTACCGGTCCATGAGGCTCTCGTCTTCGCTTTCGGTGATGATGCCCTCGATGAGCTCATCACGCGGGCCTGCCATGCGGGCCTGGTCGGCGTCGGACGGCGTGCCCTCGGCGCGCTTGCCGCCGGAGTAGTCGTAAAGCCGTTGCGACAGCAGGCCGACCAGCCCGGTCACGCCGGAGCCAGAGCCAGGGGGCACGGGCAGGTACAGGGGAAGGACGCCGTCGCCGAACGCCGCGCGGCATGCCTCCAGGGCCGCGCCGAAGTCGGCGCGCTGGTGGTCGACCTTGGTGATGACGACGGCGCGGGGCATGCCCACCGCGGCGCACTCGTCCCACAGCAGCTTGGTGACGCCATCGACGCCGTTGGTGGCCGAGACGGCGAACAGCGCGCAGTCCGCGGCCCGCAGGCCCGCCCGCAGGTCGCCGGTGAAGTCGGCGTACCCGGGGGTGTCGAGAAGGTTAACCGTTGTTTTGTTATGCACCAAAGGTGCCAGGGTGAGGTTGACTGACCGCTTTTGCCGGATCTCGACTTCGTCGAAATCGGAAACCGTCGTGCCGTCTTCGACCCGCCCCGGCCGCTGGGTCGTTCCGGTCCATCCGAGCAGCGCCTCCACGAGGGTGGTCTTACCGCTGCCTGAATGGCCGACGAGCACGACGTTACGTACATTGCCTGCGCTTGCCGTCACTCCGATCGCCTCCTTGCGCTCGATGACCTGCGGGATGCTCGCGCGCACCGGGCAGGTCCCCCGGGGACGGGACCTGCCCCCTGGGAGGTATTCAGCCGTTCTCAAAGACTGAACCCGTTGGGCCGGTTACCACAACCCCCAGCACGGGAATCCGTTGGATGGCTAGCAGGTAGCCGGGGGTAGAACCGGGGCGAGGGCACGAGGCGTCCGGTAGAGCGGAACGGTAAGATCGCGACGTCTATGCTCAACTTCCTCCGCCCTGGAATCGCGCGCCTGCTCAACCCCGTGGGACAGGCCCTGGCGCGCACGCCGGTCACCCCCAACATGATCACCGTGATCGGCACCGTCGGGGTGTCCGGCGCCGCCTTGTCGATGTTCCCCATCGGGGAGCTGTTCCCGGGCGCGCTGACCGCGACGTTCTTCGTCTTCACCGACATGCTGGACGGGCTGCTGGCCCGGCTGAAGGGCAGCTCGGGGCCATTCGGCGCCTTCCTCGACTCGACCATGGACCGGGTCGCGGATTCGTCGGTCTTCGGCGGCATGGTGATCTGGTTCATCCTCGGCGGCCACAACCCGCTGCTGGCCATGGTGACGCTGTTCTGCCTGGCCTGCGGGTTCCTGGTGTCGTACGTCAAGGCGCGGGCGCAGGGCCTGGGCCTTCAGTGTGAGGTGGGCCTCATCGAGCGGCCCGAGCGGATGCTGATCGGCTTGACCTCGGTGGGGCTGTCCGGGCTGGGCGTGCCCTACGTCTTGCCCATCGGCTTGTGGGCGCTGGCCGCGGGCAGCCTGTTCACCCTGGGCCAGCGGATCCGCGCGGTCCACCAGGAAGCGGCTATCGCCCCGGGGGACGAACGCAGTACCCCCCCGTCGCCCCCGGGGCAGGCCAGCACGGGCACCTCAGGCACGGGCACCTCAGGCACGGGCACGGCGGGACGGGCGGCGGCGGAACCGGGCGCGGCCGGAGAGGCAGGAGACGTGGAAGTGGAAGGGGAAGTGCGGGGGTGATCAAGGATCAGCTGGTCAGCGCCGCGTTCAAGGCGGGCTGGAACCTGGTCTGCCGGCTGCCCGAGACGTGGGCCCGGCGGCTGTTCACCTTCGGCGCCGACATCGCCTGGCGGCGCCAGGGCGGCGGCGTCCAGGTCCTCGAGGGCAACCTGCTGCGGGTCCTGGGCCCGGACACCGGCGGCGCCGAGCTGCGCGCGATGTCCCGCCAGGTCCTGCGGTCCTACGGCCGCTACTACATGGAGACGTTCCGGCTGCAGGGCATCCCGGCCGAGCGCCTCCTGGCCGGGATGCGCAACGACAGCCCGAACGTGCCGCTCACCATGGAGTACCTCAGCAGCGGCCGGGGCGTCATCTACGCGCTCCCGCACAGCGGGCAATATGAGGCGGCCGGCGTGTGGATCATCGCCAAGGGCGCCGGCTCGTTCACCACCGTCGCCGAGCGGCTGAAGCCCGAGTCGGTGTTCCAGCAATTCCTGAAGTACCGCCAGGGCCTCGGGATGGAAGTGCTGCCAACCACAGGCGGCCAGCATCCGTTCGGAGTGATGGCCCAGAGGCTGCGGGCCGGGAAACTGGTCTGCCTGGTCGCCGACCGGGACCTGTCCGAGGCCGGGATCGAGGTCGACTTCTTCGGCGAGAAGGCGCTGATGCCGGCCGGACCGGCGGCGCTGGCCGTCCAGACCGGCGCGGCGCTGATGCCGGTCTCCTGCTGGTTCGTCGGCGAGGACGAATGGGGGACCTACGTTCACGACGAGATCCCGGTCCCGGCCGACGGGGACCGCAAGTCGAAGGTCGTCGCGATGACGCAGCAGCTGGCCACCGCCTTCGAGCAGGGCATCCGCGAGCACCCTGAGGACTGGCACATGCTGCAGCGGCTGTTCGTGGCCGACCTCGACCCGGACCGGCTCGCCCGGCGGGACAGCCGGGGGAGCGCCCCCGAGGCCGCGGGCACCCGATGAGGATCGGCATCGCCTGCCCGTACTCCTGGGACGTCCCGGGCGGGGTGCAGTCGCACATCAGGGACCTGGCCGAGGCGTTGCTGGAGCTCGGGCACGAGGTCAGCGTGATCGCGCCGGCCGATGAGGACCGGCCGGTGCCCGGTTACGTGGTCCCGGCGGGCAAGGCCATGCCGGTGCCCTACAACGGGTCGGTGGCCAGGCTGGCGTTCGGCCCGCTGTCGCTGAACCGGGTCCGGCGCTGGCTCAAGGACGGCAGCTTCGACGTGCTGCACGTGCACGAGCCTGCCGTGCCGAGCCTGTCGCTGCTGGCCTGCTGGGTGGCGGCCGGCCCGATCGTGGCCACCATGCACACGGCCATGCCGCGCTCGCGGGTGATGCTGGCGGCCAGCGCGGCGCTGCGCACCGCGATCGAGAAGATCGACGGGCGCATCGCGGTCTCCGAGGCCGCGCGGACGACCCTGGTGGAGCACCTGGGCGGCGACGCGGTGCTCATCCCCAACGGGGTCGCCACGCGCCGCTTCCGGGACGGCGACCCGCTGCCCGGCTGGCCCGGCGAGGGCGGGGCCATCGGGTTCCTGGGCCGGATGGACGAGCCGCGCAAGGGCCTGAGCGTCCTGCTGGAGGCGTTCGAGATCCTCGCGCCCCAGCGGCCCGGCCTGCGGCTGCTCATCGCCGGGCCCGGCGATGCCGACGACGCCCGCGAGCGGGTGTCGCAGTCGTACCGGGACCGGGTGCACCGGCTCGGCGAGGTCACCGAGGAGGAGAAGAACCGGGTGCTGCACTCGGTCGACGTGTTCTGCTCGCCCAACACCGGCGGTGAGTCCTTCGGCATCGTCACCGCCGAGGCGATGTCGGCCGGCGCGGCGATCGTGGCCAGCGACCTGGAGGCGTTCCGGATGGTGCTGCGCGGCGGAACCGCCGGGGACCTGTTCGCCAACGGCGATGCCGCCGACCTCGCCCGCGTGACCTTGGCGCTGCTCGATGACCCGGCCCGGCGGGCGGAGCTTTCGGTGGCGGCGCTGGACGCCGTGCGCGAATACGACTGGTCGGTCGTGGCCCGGGACGTGGTCAGCGTCTACGAGACCGTGGTCCTGGGCCGGACCGAGGTAGAGGTCGCGCAATGACGGGGAGGGCACTGTGACGCTGCTGTTCCACATCGCGGCGATCGTCTTGGTCGTCGTCGTCATCGGCGTGTACCTGTCCTGGCGGGCCGGACGGCTCGACCGGCTGCACGCCCGGGTGGACGCCGCCCGCACCGCGCTGGACCTGGCCCTGGTCCGGCGCAGTTCCTCTGCCTACGAGCTGGCCTCCTCCGGGCTGCTGGACCCGGCGACCAGCTTGCTGCTGGCCGACGCGGTTAGCGGCACGAAGAACGGCGACCGGCCCCGCGACCTCGCCGAAAGCGACCTGACGAAGGCCTTGCGGGCCAGCTTCAGCCAGCCCGAGTTCCGTCCCTCGCTCAAGGCCGAGGCTGGCGCGCAAGAGCTCGTCGCCGAGGTGGAGGCCGCCGCGCACCAGGTCTTCCTGGCCCGCAAGTTCTACAACGACGTGGCCGCGCGCACCAACGACGCCCGGCGGCGGCCGCTGGTCCGCCTGCTGCGCCTGGCCGGCAACGCGCCCCAGCCCGCCTTCTTCGAGATGGACGACGCGCTGGCCGAGGAGTAGCCCGCCCGCCACCGTGTCGTCCGCGAGCACCGTGTCCCCCGCGAGCACCGTGTCGTCCGTGAGCACAGTGTCGGCGAGCACCGTGTCGTCGGCGAGCACCGGGTCGTCCGCGAGCACCGCGTCGCCAGTGACGCCCCGGTGCCTTCCGGCCCTTAGAATTGGTGCTCGATGTAAATTAATATGCTCGCGGGAGGGTTCCAGTGTCAGCTGACAACGATGCCATGGCCATGACGCACGGGGGCACGGCACAGGGGGGCACGGCGCAGGAAGGCACCGCGCGGACGGGCACCGCGCGCGTGAAGCGCGGCATGGCCGAGATGCTCAAGGGCGGCGTGATCATGGACGTGGTGACCCCCGAGCAGGCCAAGATCGCCGAGGACGCCGGGGCGGTCGCGGTGATGGCGCTGGAGCGGGTGCCCGCCGACATCCGCGCCCAGGGCGGGGTCGCCCGGATGAGCGACCCGGACATGATCGACTCCATCATCGGCGCGGTGTCGATCCCGGTCATGGCCAAGTGCCGCATCGGCCACTTCGCCGAGGCGCAGGTGCTCCAGGCGATCGGCGTGGACTACATCGACGAGTCGGAGGTGCTCACCCCGGCCGATGAGGCGCACCACGTCGACAAGTGGGCGTTCACCGTGCCGTTCGTGTGCGGCGCCACCAACCTGGGCGAGGCCCTGCGGCGGATCGCCGAGGGAGCGGCGATGATCCGGTCCAAGGGCGAGGCGGGCACCGGCAACGTCGTTGAGGCGACCCGGCACATGCGCTCGCTCGCCCAGGGCATCCGGCGGCTGGCGGGCCTGCCCCCCGAGGAGCTGTTCACCGCGGCCAAGGAGCTGCAGGCCCCCTATGACCTGGTCGCCGAGGTGGCGCGGGCCGGGAAGCTGCCCGTGGTGCTGTTCACCGCCGGCGGCATCGCGACCCCAGCCGACGCCGCGATGATGATGCAGCTGGGCGCGGAGGGCGTCTTCGTCGGCTCGGGCATCTTCAAGTCCGGCGACCCGGCCCGGCGCGCCGCCGCGATCGTCAAGGCGACGACGTTCCACGACGACCCGGACGTGGTCGCGAAGGTGTCGCGCGGCCTGGGCGAGGCGATGGTCGGCATCAACATCGACACCCTCCCGGACAGCCAGCACTACGCCGGGCGCGGCTGGTAAGCGCGCGTGCCGGTCATCGGGGTGCTCGCCCTCCAGGGCAACGTTCGCGAGCACGTCCAGGCGCTGGAGGCGGCGGGAGCGACCGCCCGGCCGGTCCGGCGGCTGCCCGAGATCGAGGCCGCGGACGGGCTGGTGATCCCCGGCGGGGAGTCAACCACCTTGTGGCGGCTGGCCGACGCGTTCGAGCTGCTGGACCCGATCCGCAAGCTGATCGCTGGCGGCATGCCTGCGTTCGGCTCCTGCGCGGGAATGATCATGCTGGCCGACCGCTTGCTCGACGGGGCTGGCGGGCAGCGGACGTTCGGCGGGATCGATATGACGGTGCGCCGCAATGCCTTCGGCCGCCAGGTCGACTCCTTCGAGCGCCAGGTCACGCTGGACGTCGGGTCCGGCGAGCCATTTCCCGCGGTGTTCATCAGAGCGCCGTGGGTGGAGCAGGCGGGGCCGGGAGTCGTCGTCCTGGGTACCGACGGCGGTAGGATCATCGCGGTTCGCCAATGCGCCTTGCTCGCTACGGCATTCCACCCCGAGCTGACCCCGGACCGGCGGGTGCATGAGCTTTTCGTCTCGATTGTGAAGGGAACGTCATGAGCGGCCACTCCAAGTGGGCGACCACCAAGCACAAGAAGGCGGTGGTCGACGCCAAGCGCGGCAAGCTGTTCGCCAAGCTGATCAAGAATGTCGAAGTGGCGGCGCGCACTGGTGGCGGGGACCCGGCCGGCAACCCCACGTTGTATGACGCCATCCAGAAGGCCAAGAAGAGCTCGGTTCCCAACGACAACATCGACCGGGCGGTCCGCCGGGGCGCCGGCCTGGAGGCTGGCGGCGCGCAGTACGAGAACATCACCTACGAGGGCTACGGCCCCGGCGGCGTCGCGGTGCTCGTGGAGTGCCTGACCGACAACCGCAACCGCGCCGCCTCCGACGTGCGCGTCGCGTTCACCCGCAACGGCGGCCGGATGGCCGACCCCGGGTCGGTGTCGTACCTGTTCAACCGCAAGGGCGTCGTCATCGTCAACAAGGCCGGCGCGCTGAGCGAGGACGACGTCCTGACGGCGGTTCTCGAGGCGGGCGCGGAGGAGGTCAACGACCTCGGCGACACCTTCGAGATCATCTCCGAGCCCTCCGACATGGTGGCGGTCCGCAAGGCGCTGCAGGACGGCGGCATCGACTATGAGTCGGCCGACGCGGCGTTCCTGCCCAGCAGCGAGATCGCCCTCGACGAGGACCAGGCGCGCAAGGTCTTCAAGATGATCGACGCCCTCGAGGACTCCGACGACGTCCAGGACGTGTACGCCAATTACAACGTCGCCGACGAGATCATGGAAAAGCTAGAGGAGTAGGTCTCAGGCGGGCTTGCTCGTGGCTTAGGTGGCTTAGGCGGGGTGGGGGCGGGGGCGGGGGCAAGGTTAAGGAGTTTGCCCGATGCGAGGGCGGGGGTCTTAGAACGATTCTCGAGGTAACGGTGAATCACGGTGGTTCACCGCCAACCTGGAGGAATCATGCACCCGGACCTGATGGCCGAGGTAACCCGGCTGCGCATCAACGACATGCGCGCCGAGGCCCGTACCGCCAGGCTGGCCCGGTCGCTGCGCAAGGCTGCCCGCGCGCGGCGCTCCGGCTCGGCCGAGGTGACGGACCAGCCGGTCATCCCCGACTACGTTCACGAGATGTTCGGCGAGACGAGCACCGGCCACCCCGTCGCCTGACGATGTCATGACCGTGACGCGTGGCCGGGTGCACGACTGAATTGTGAGGGTTCTTTGCCTGGGCAGGTCAGCGGCGTAGTCTGAGAGTTGTTGGTACTCAGATGCGGAGGTGGCCGCGTGGCTGACTTGTCCGGTCGTGACCTGGCGTGGCTGGAGCGCCGCCGCGC
>JAICYD010000151.1 GCA_025934375.1 Streptosporangiaceae bacterium
CAGCCGAGCCGCGTCACCCACGCCTGCGACGCTGTGTCGGGCAACGCTGTGTCGGGCAACGCTGTGTCGGGCAACGCTGTGTCGGGCAACGCTGTGTCGGGCAACGCTGTGTCGGGCAACGCTGTGTCCGGCAACACTGTGTCGGGCGCGACCGTGCCCGGCGATACCGCGGCGCCTGCGGTGACCCGGGCTCCTGGTGGTTCCGCTGTCACCACCCCAGGAAAGCGCGGGTCCGCCCGGAAGGCAAGCACAACGGCCGCCGCGGCCGCCGCGCTGGGCGCGCCGCGCCGGGTCTGGAGCTCGGCGGCTAGTCTCATCACCTGTTAGTGCCGGCGCGGGCGACGCGACTTACCACCAGCGCCAGATCTAACCGCGAGTCCGGGTGCCGGGTGCTGGCCAGCTGGTCGGCGTTGACGGCGGACAAGGGTGGCCGGCCGGTCAGGACGCGGACGACTTCGGACGCGGCGAACTCGCGGACCGTGTGAATGGATTCCTCGGAGTAGTAGGCGGCGTGCGGCGTGATGATCACGTTATCGAGGCCGAAAAGCGGGTTGCCGGGGGTCCAGTCGCGCTGCTTGGCGGGCTCTTCCTCGATGTCGTCCAGGCCGGCGCCCGCGATCCAGCCTTCGCGCAACGCCTGGCAGAGGGCCTCGTCACTGACGATCGGCCCCCGGGCCGTGTTGATGAGGATGGCGGTGGGCTTCATGCGGCGCAGTTGCGGCTCGCCGATGAGATGGTGGGTCTCCTTGGTCAGCGGCGCCTGGATGACGAGGTAGTCCGACTGATCGAGCAGCTCATCCAGGGATACCGGCGCCGCTCCGCGGGCCGTGATATCGGCGGCGGGCATGTAGGGGTCGCTGGCAATGACCCGCAGGCCGAACCCCGCCGCCCGGCGGCCGACGGCCTGCGCGATCGCCCCGAACGACAGCAGCCCGAGCGTGCGGCCGCTGAACCGGTGGATGGGCTCGCCGGTCTGCCACCGCCACACGCCAGCCCGGGTCGCCTGGTCATACCGGCAGACCTTGCGCGCGGCGGCGAGGAGGAGGGCCATGGCGTGGTCGGCGACCTCGTTCTCGCACCAGTCGCTGGGCACGTTCGTGACCAGGATGCCGTGCCGCGTGGCGGCGTCGACGTCGACGATGTCGGTGCCGGTGCCGTACCGGGCGATCACCTCGCACCGGGTCAGCGCGCTGATCGCCCGGGCGCCGACGGTCGCATACTGGGCGATGATCGCGTCGGCGTCGCGCGCGGCCGCGATGACGTCATCCTCGGTCTTGCACTGGGCCGTCACCAGGCGCAGCCCCGCCTCCTCGATGATCGCCCGCTCGATGTCGGCGTCGCCGTAGTCGTAGTCCGCGATCACGACGGTCTTGCGCCCATTGCCATCAGCCATTTCGCTTCACCTTTCCGCAGGCGGCCCGGTGCCGTTACGTCATGAGCTTGCCGTTACGTGATCGACGCGCCTTCAGAGGCGGTCCTGGCGACTCGCTCGTACAGCGCGAGGATGCCGGTGTCATGGCGGCGCCTCGGCGGCTTCCAGATGCTGCGGCGCTGGGCCAGCGTCGCGTCGATGGCCTCCGGCCCCTGGCGCTCACCGCCGGTGCCGACGATCGCCAGCCGTCGCTCGGGGATGTTGATCTCGATCAGGTCGCCTTCCTCGACCAGTGCGATCGGGCCGCCGTCGAGTCCCTCGGGGGCGACGTGCCCGACGCACGGCCCGCGCATTGCGCCGGAGAACCGGCCGTCGGTGACGATCGCCGTGGTGGTGTTCAAGTCGGCGTCGGCCGACAAGATGGCAGAGGCGTAGTACATCTCCGGCATGCCGTTCGCGCGCGGGCCCTCATAGCGGATGACCAGCACGTCGCCCGGCGTCACCTTGCGCCCGACTAGCGCGTGCACGGCCTCGTCCTCGAAGTCGAACACCCTGGCCGGCCCGGTGTGCACGTGCATCTCCGGTGGCACGGAGAATGCCTTGACCATCGAGCCGCCGGGCGCCAGGTTGCCGTACAGCACGGCGACGCCGCCGTAGGTGCCAAACGGGTCCTCCCGGGGCCGGATGATCTCCTTGGCCCCGATTTTCAGGTTGCGGAGGTAGCCGAGGCGCTCGGCGAAGTAGACCGGCGACTGCTCGATCTCGTCGAGGTTTTGTCCCACGGTCTTGCCGGTAACGGTCATGCAATCCAGGTGCAGCATCTCGCGCAGCTCCAGCATGACCGCTGGCACGCCGCCGGCGTACCAGAAGTACTCGACCGGGTACCGGCCAGTCGTCTTCACGTTGGCCAGCACCGGGACGCGGCGGTGAATCCGGTCGAAGTCGTCGATGCTGATATCGAGCCCGGCCTCCCGGGCGACCACCGGCAGGTGCAGCAGCGCGTTCGTCGAGCCGCCGACGGCGGCGTGCAAGACAATCGCGTTCTCGAACGCGTTGCGGGTCAGGATGCGCCGCGGCGTGAGGTTCTCCTCGATCAGCGTGACCAGCTGCTTACCGGTTGCCCGGGCGTAGCGCAGCAGCCTGATCAGCGGCGCTGGGGTCAGTGCGCTGCCTGGCAGCGCCAGGCCGAGGGCCTCGGCCAGCACCTGGCCGGTGCTGGCGCTGCCCATGAACTGGCACGCCCCGCAGGTCGGGCAGGCGTTGCGCTGGGCGTTCTCCAGGTCCTGCTCCGGCAGCTCACCCCGCTCGACCTCGGCTCCCATCGGCCACATCTCGTCGGAGGTCACATAGTCGGGGGCGTTCAGCTGGGTGCCGCCCGGCAGGTGGATGGCGGGCAGGTCGCAGCGGGCGATCGCGATCAGGTGGGCGGGGACCGACTTGTCGTTGCCGGAGATCAGCACCATGCCGTCGTGGGGATGGCCGAGCGCGTGGATCTCGACCATCGCCGCCATGATGTCGCGCGAGACCAGCGAGTAGCTCATCCCGCTGGTGGCCTGGACCACGCCATCGCAGATGTCGCTGACCGCGAACACGCCCGGCTTGCCGCCCGCCTCGAAGACCCCGTTGCTGACCTCCTCGATCAGCTCACGGAAGTGGAACGTGCCGGGATGCCCCATCCCGTAGACGCTGTCCACCAGGACCTGCGGCTTGCCCAGGTCCTCCTCGGTCCAGTTCATCCCCAGGCGGAGCGCGTCACCCTGGCGATTGACCAGGCGCAACCGCTGGCTGCGCAGCATAGGCCGGCCCTGTGTGGTCATCGGCGTGGATACCGCGGAGCAGGTGGCATGAATGACCCCCTCGACCTGGCTGCTTCGTGTGACAGATTGTATCGACACGATTACAGAAACAGATCGAGGGGGCCAGGTGATGGCTTCCGGTGCCCGCTGTCCGCATCGGGCACCGGAAGCGCTTGTTACGGCCGGCGCCTTACGAGGCTGGCGCGAAGGGCGCGGCTACCACCCAGCTGGTGTCGTCCGCCCACGAGGTGGCGGTGTCCCACGGGTTGGTTCCCGGCGGGCCGTCGCTGGCGAGGTAGAGCGTGAAGTTGAAGTGACGTATGAACCGGCCGGCGAAGTTGACCGACTGGAAGGACATGCCCTGCCCGTTGTTGCCGGGGCCGGGGCAGAAGGTCGCGTCCGTCGAGAACAGCGTGCTCCCGTCGTTGGGTTGCAGGTGGAACTGGAAGTTCTGGTGTCGCAGGTAGCTGCCGGGCTTGTTGACCGACTCGAAGGAGATGCAGGCCGGGTTGGCCAGGCCAGGCGCCTCCACCCAGGTGGCGTCGGCCTTGTCAGTGGCCGGGCTGCTCGCCGTGACCGGCGCGATGACCACGAGATCGTCGGTGTCATCGTGCTTGATGTAGTCCGTCGTGCAGCACGCCGTCGTGGCCTGCAGCGAGACCCGGGGACCGGGGTCCAGGGCGATGCCCTGGTTGGCGGCACCGGGCGTGGGGTTGTTGGTCGTCGAGAAGTCAGCGCAGTTGCTGTCGGTGTCGGTGCCGTCCGGGAGGCGGATGACGCTGCGGCCCGCGCCCCCGCTCGCGATGGGCGCCGGCGCGAAGCAGCCGCTTCGCCCTGACCCGGATGCGCCCTGGTAGCCCTCGGCGGCCCAGGGGTCGACGAGGCCTCCGTAGTTGAGGCTATCGGCGACCTGGCCGCGGGCGTCCCGCAGCACGATGCTGCCGGCGCCGCTGGACACGACAGGGCCGCCGAACCACAGGTCAGGCTTCGGCGAGCCCTGGTAGCCCGCGCTCGTCACGGCGGCGTCGATGACCGGCGCGTTGATCGCGAGGGCGCGCCGCAGTGGCGTCGCGAGGGTGATGCTGCTGCTCAGCGACTGCACGGGCTCGTTGCTGGAGTGCGCGAAGCGCGTCGCCGGGGTGAAGGTGATACCGGTGCCCCGGTCACTGAACGGGAGGTTGGACGCGTGGGCGAACCGCAGCGGGGCGGCCAGGGTCAGGCCGGTGCCGCCCGCGCCGGAGGTGCCCACCGCCGCCACGGTGACGGTCTCGGCGTTCGCGCCGATGTCGAGCCGGATCGCGTCACCGGCGGTAATGTTGCCTGTCGAGCTGACCTTGATGACGATCGCCCCGGCCGCCGCCCCGGCCGCCAGCCGGGCCTGGACGCCCGGCGTGCCGACGGCGGTCACCGTGGCGGTCTCCAGCCGGTGGCCGAACCCGATGGTGATCTTCTGGCCCACTTTGAAGCCCGAGGTGCCGGTGACGGGCACGTTGGTCGCGCCGGCCGGGACGGTGATCGGACCGTCGGGCACCGGCTGCCACAGCGGCGTGCTGACGTTCCCGGGGCTGATGATCGTCGCGTTGTGGCCGGTGCCCGACGAGTCCAGCGCGGTGTCGCCGGAGTCCTCGTCGAACTTGTAGTCGGCGACGTTGCCGGCCCCGGCCTGCCCGCCGGCCAGGGCGGCGACGTCGGCGGCCGGCAGCGCGTGGTCGTAGATCTGGAAGTCGTCCACGGTGGCGGCCAGGAACGGGTCCGCGCTGAACTGCGAGCGCCCGATCCAGTTCTGGTTGGTGGCTCCCAGCGCGGCGGGGTTGATGGTCATGCTGGCGTTGGTCGCCACTGGCTGGCCGTTGATGTACAGCGTCCCGGTAGTGCCGGACAGGGTCACCGCCACGTGCGACCAGGTGTTCAGCGGGAGGTTGCCGGGGGCGGTGAGCTGCTGCTCGGCGCCGTTCCCGCTCGTGGTGGTGGCGTAGCGAAGCGGCCCGCCGCCGGCGCTGAGCGTCAGGAACATGTAGTTGCCGGTGCCGGTGCCGAAGTCGAACAGCCGTGACCAGGCCGTGTTGGCGGATGGGTTGACCCACGCGGAGATCGTGAAGTCGTGCAGCCCGCTGACGATGCCGCTCGGCAGGTTCACGTACTCACCGTTGCCGGACAGGGGGACGGCATTGCCGATCTTGCCCGGCACCCGGGACCCGGTCGCGCCGGAATTGGTGACGTGGGTGATCGCGGCGGTCTCGGCCCCGAAGCCGGTCCCGACCTGGACCTGCTGGCCGGGAGCCAGGCCGGAGGTGTTCCGGAGGCTGATCGTGGTGTCGCCGGCGCTGGCGGGAGCGGCCAGCCCCGAGTTGGCCAGGCCGAGCAGGTAGAAGTGATGGCCCGCGAGCCGCGTGCCCGCCGGGACGGTCACCGTCGAGAAGACGGGCTGCTGGGCCGCGTGCTCGGTCAGCGTCCAGTTCGACAGGTCAACGGCGCGGTCGCCGGAGTTGTAGAGCTCGATGAACCCGTTGGTGGCGTTGGCGCTGGTCCCCGAGCGGAACTCGTTGATCTTGATCGGGCTGGTGTTCCGCACCTTCTCGGCGGAAGTCACGGACTGCCTGCCGCCGTTGGCCGGGTTCGTCCACGAGGCGTTGCCGACCAGGTCGCCGTTAAAGGGGATCGGCCCCGAGGTGACCTTGAAGGTGGCGCTCACGCTCGCGCCGGGCGCGACCGAGTCGAACGTCTGCGAGGTGTGGAAGGTACCCGGGATGAACGAGGTCCACAGCAGGGGCACCGAAATGCTGAGCTTCACGCCCACCACGGTCGCGTCCGTGGTGTTGGTGAACGTCACGGTGGAGGCCTGCGGGGAGTCCGTCGCGAACGTCTGCAGCCCGGGCGGGGTGGCCGTCGCCGAGGCCGGGGTCAGGCTCACCTGCGCCACGGCGTACTTCGCGGCCACGATGTTGGCCTGAACCAGCTGGTCGGTGGCGTCGCTCGGGAACCCGGACGTCATCACGCCCTCGTAGAAGGTGCCCTGCGCGCCGTTGCTGTTGTCGCCGCCGTTGCCGAGGACGATGGCTCCCTGCTTCTGCATCGGATCGTAGGTGGCGTCGACGCGGGGCCCGTCGAACATGGTGGTAAGGGCGCCTGTCTGCGCGTCACCGCCGAGGGAGGCCCAGTGGTGCGGCTCGCCCTTGGCCACGGCGGTCACGAACTGCGAGGTCATGTTGGGCAAGGTCGCGCAGAGCTTGGAGGTGCTGCCCGGGTTGACGCAGCCGACCAGGTTGTTCTCCTGGTCCGTCATAACCCACGGGCCGGGCGGGTTCCCGTGATACCAGGCGGTGGCATTGCCGAAGTAGGAGGTCTCCATGGTGCCGTTGCCGTCGTCGCGGCTGTCGATCTCGGCGTTGCCGTAGTCGAAGCAGCAGCCGTCGTTGAAGTGATGGCCGTCCAGGACCCAATACATCCCCTCCGGCGCGTCGCCGGTCGCGATGCCGTTGGTGTCATTGTCGCGCAGGCCCATGCCGGGCTCGATGAAGACGCCGTAGGCCTTGTGCCCGCTGACCGTGACCGGTGCCATGCCCGCGACCGGGAGGTTGTTGTAGCCGCCGAGGGCCGGGCCGCTGAACGCGCCGCGCGGCGCCTGGGTGAGGTCGTTGCCATGGCCGGACTGGTCGTAGACCTTGGTGATCAGACAGGTCGTGTTGGCACAGAACGCGTCCTGCGCGGCGGCGTCGGCGTATCCGCCCGCGTCCGGGGACGGCCCGCCGCTGGGCGCGACGACGCCGATGTCCCTGACCCTGCGGTCCGACAGCCGCATGACCTGGTAGAGCGGGCCCTTGTAGGAGGCGAACAGCGCGCGCGTGGTGCTGTGGGCGGCCACACAGGGCGTGCCGCCGGCGGCGTAGATGTCACACGGGCCCTGCGGCCGGGGCGGGGGAACGTGCGCCGCCGGGGCGGCCTGCCCGGCCTGCACGGCCGGTACGGTCGGCGCGGCGTGTGCCGCCGGCGGCGCGGTGACCGTGGCGAGCGCGACGCCGGCCGGCAACAGCGCCATCGCCAAGGTTGCGGTGAGTCTTCGCAGCCGGGTGCGCGAGATGGGGGGCCTGAACATGGGAAATCAGCTCCTATGCTGACTGAGCAGTGCTGGGCTTGGCGGTGAAGCCAGCTGGGGGTGCATCCATGTGGCAGCCACGGACCTTTCGTTGCCGCTGATGGAAATGCCTTGCTGGTTATTGGTGGCTGGCATGGGTGCCGCCAGCCGCGCCGCTTCTTCCTCGTTGCTGACCACGCAGGTCGGCCGGCCAGGGCGCGTTGCGTTCGGGAGCCCGCGCACGACGACCGAGTTGTTAGCGCTCAGCTATGGCGGCCAGCGCACTGGTCGATGATCCTGCGTGACCGGCCGTCCGCTGCGCTTGTTAGCGCTCACATGGATGAGACTCGACCGCTCCGGGATATCTGTCAAGTAGGCGAGCGCAAATTTCCTTGCCGCCAGTGACGGATTCTGCCCCAGGCCCGGCAGCGGCGGGGGTACCGGCCGCCCTTTGGCGCCCGCTAATGATGAAATCCTTTTCCTGAATCACCCGCGAGACTGGATCGTGGGCGGCCGTTCGCCGTCGGCCGGGCCTGTCCAGTGACTCGCCATCACGCAGTGCGACCCCTAGTGTCCCCGAATCTGGAATCCGTGGGCGCCCGTCGATCGCGGCCCACTGCTCACCCCATGATCGTCGGCTGCCCCGGCGTGATGCCAGGCCCCCCGCCTTCCGTAGCACGTAGAGTTTTCTCATCGCGAATACTTTTCATCGTATGCGATGAGAACTCTTCGCGAAGAAAAAAGTCTTCGAGTTACCTGGCTGGCCTAGGTATCATCAGTAACCATCGCCGCACTAGCACCATTGGAAGGGCACTTCGCGATGCCCGCTCTTCCCGGTGTACACCGCTGACCAGGCCGACAAGGCGGCCGAGACGGCCTGCGGGGCAACCTGCTCCCCGCTGGCGGGCGGCTCGTCCAACAACTTCTCCAACATCAACGAGACGCTGCAGGCCCGGCTGTTCTCCACCGCGCTGCGCTACTACCCGTCGCAGTACATCACCCCCGACATGTACTGGCAGATGATCGAGTGGCAGGCGTGGAACGAGGACATCGGCGGCAACAACCAGCTTCCCGACAACAACGAGTTCTACTTCACCTGGAACCCGGCCACCCAGACCCTGGGCCGGTCGAGCATCCACCACGACGTCCTCGGCTCGTTCAACTGGATGATGTACCAGGACGTGGCCGGCCTCCAGCCGCGGATCGACAACCAGGTCGAGCTGTGGCCGATCGACATGGGACTCGACCACTTCGCGGTCGACAACGTCAGCTACCACGGCGCCAACGTGACCGTCGTCTGGCAAAGGCCCGGCGGCACCCAGTACTACCCGGCGGCGCCGATGGGCTACTCGCTCTACGTCAACGGACGTCGCGCCGTCACCGTAAGCGACCTGCAGCACGTGGTCTATGACTCGCTCACCGGACGGGTCAGCTTCCCCGACGGAGGCGACGCGCAGGTCCTGTTCCGGGCCATCGCGCCGCTGGCGGCCGCCGACCAGGTGAACCTGTCTGGTAACGCCCGGGTCGTCGACAGCTTCCAGACGGCCGGCGTGAACCTGACCGCCACCGCGCCAGTCGCGGGGACGGGCGTCAACCTGGCCGTGGGAAAGACCGCGTCCGCGTCCTTCACCGCCACCACCCCGGCGTCGCAGGCGACCGACCCGGCCAAGGCCGTCGACGGGTTCACCACCAGCGGCCTGCCGGTGGTGTCGGGCTCCTACGTGGGCACCAACCCGATCTGGGTGGACCTGGGCTCACCCAACGCCCAGGACTGGCTCCAGGTCGACCTCGGAAAGCCGGCCACCTTCGACAACGTGAAGCTGTACTTCTACAGCAACAAGCAGTTCGGGTCGGGTGGCAACACTTACCGGGAGCCGTCGGCCTACACCGTCCAGTACTACAACGGATCCGCGTGGGTCGACGCGCCCGGGCAGTTGCGCAGCCCCGGCTCGCCGGCGCCCAACTACAACGAGGTCGCCTTCCGGCCGGTCACCGCGCAACTGGTGCGGGTGCTGATGACGCCCCAGACCGGGTTCGCGGTGGGGGTCAAGGAGATGCAGGTCTTCAACGCCAACCCGCTCGGGAAGGGCTTCTGGACGGGCCTGGCCGGGCTGGCGACGATCCTCAGCGGCGGCTCGTCCGCCGCGGGGGTGTGCGACCTGACGACCTCGCTGCGGCAGTACGCCCCGTTCCAGGACCTGAAGGCGACCGCGAACTGCGGCCAGGTGGCGCTCTACGTCGCCGCCGTCATGCTCACCGCGAACTGTGGCCACTCGAACTGCAACGGGATGCTCAAGGCGCAGATGCTCGCCGCGGCGCTGGATGCCTACGTCAACGACCCGGCGCTGGCCAGCGCCAGCGTCAACCTGACCAGGATCTGCACCGACGCGGCGTGCTCGGCGCCCGGGGACGACTCCGGCGCGTTCGGGGGAGCGGCGAGCCTGACGGTCTCGCAGATCCTCGCCTACGCGGCCGGCCAGTCCAACGTCGGCGGTAGCTCCTGGTACGGCAACGTCAAGGC
This sequence comes from Streptosporangiaceae bacterium, assembly GCA_025934375.1. GTDB lineage: Bacteria > Actinomycetota > Actinomycetes > Streptosporangiales > Streptosporangiaceae > Trebonia. The sequence continues at coordinate 9,762 of JAICYD010000151.1, forward strand.
GAACCAGGTGATGGCCGTGGACGTCTTCCAGGCGATCAGCGGCCAGGAGGCTTCCTCGCCCGCCACCGCGTAATCCAAGGAGGTCCGCACGGCGAGAGCGGGACCCGGCACCCGGGTCCCGCCTCTGCCTGGCCGCGATCACCGCCAGCGCGGGAGGCGATCGCCCGGCCGGCCGGCGCGCGCGGCGCCGGCTCACCTGGCCGCCACGAGGGCTACACCCTCCTAATTCCCAGGCTCCCTCACTACGTTGCGGAGAGGCTCTCCGGTGGCGAACCGGCGCACTTGCGCCGCGATGAAGTCCTCAGCCCTCGGATAGAAGGCGGCGGCGCCCCCGGCGACATGCGGGGTGATGATCACCCCGGGGGAGTGCCACAGCGGATGGCCGGGGGGCAGCGGCTCGGGGTCGGTGACGTCGAGCGCCGCGCGGAGCCGGCCGGACATCGTCTCCGCGAGGATCGCGTCAGCGTCGAGCACCGGGCCGCGGCCGACGTTGACCACCAGGGCGCCGTCCGGGAGCAGGGCCAGTCGTCGCGCGTCCAGCAGGCCGCGCGTTTCTATCGACAGCGGCGTGATGAGGACGACGATGTCGGCCGAGGGCAGCAGCCCGTCCAGATCGGCCACGCCGAGCACCTGCCCACCGGGTCGCGGTCGCCGGGCCACCCGGACTGTCGCGGCCTCGCAGGCGCGCAGCCGCGCGTCCAGCGCGGCCCCGATAGAGCCGTACCCGACGATCAGCACGCGGCTGTCAGCCAGGGAGCGGGTGTGCGTGTGCTCCCAGCGGCCCTCGTCCTGCGCCCGGGTCCAGCGCGGCAGCTCCCGCTGGGCGGCCAGGATGAGGGCGAGGGCGTGCTCGGCGGTGCTCCCGTCATGCAGGCCGCGGGCCGTGCACAGGGTCACGTCGCCCGGCAGGAGGCCGGCCAGGTGGTCGTACCCGGCCGTGAGCGCCTGGACAACCCGAACGCCGGTCAGGCGCGGGATTGGCTCGGTCCCGAACGGACGGTCGTACGGCACGGTGAAGAACGCCACGTCGCCCAGGTCATCCGGGCCGGGCGCGTCCCCGGTGAACACCTCCACCGTCAGGTCCCCGCCGGCAGTTCCGCCAAGGTCACCAAGAGCATCGCTGACGCTCTTCCAAGGCACCAGGACTCGTGCGCTCAACGCGGTTCAGCTCCCTTCGTCCGTCGTCTCCAGCACCACCACCATTCCATAGCGGGCTCGGGGAGCGACAACGACCGGGAGCCTCCGGGCTAGCCCGCCCGTCGGGGGACCGCGACCTTCTCCAGCTTCAGCGTGTACCCGAGGGAGCTGCGGAAGCCGCCCGGATGCAGCAGCAGGCCGAGCCCGTTCCCGCCCCCGACGAGCCCCGGCGGCTCGGCGTTCAGCTCTTCATCCCACCACTGCCGGTCGTAGAAGAGGGCCGCGATCCGGGTGTGGTGAGCCTCGTCGGTGAACAGGTAGCAGTCCGGCTGCAGCAGCGGCCACACATAACGCAGGCAATCCAGCACCGAGCTGGTCAGGTCGGCGTCAACGTAGGCGAATACCAGCTGCTCCCGGAAATCGGGCAGCGTGTCGCTGAAGAATCCCTTGTGGAACTCGCAGGCGCCGAGGGCGCCGTACTTCCGGATGTTCTCCTTGACCTCGCGCAGCGATCCCGCGTAATCGCCCGCCTGATAAGTGTGATAGGTGAACTCCGAAAGGACGAGATGCTCCTGATCGATGGGCCCGGGCTCCGGCAGGCCCTCGAAGCTGTCGAAAAGATGCAGGCGCCGGCCGGTCATCGCCGCCAGGCGCGAGAGGTTGACGGCGCTACCGCCCTTGTAGGAGCCGCACTCGATGAGGTCGCCGGGCAGGCCCTTCGGGATCCGCAGGATCTTTCCGGCCATTATCACGTGGTAGAGGAAATTGGACGCGCTCTCGACCCTGATGTTATTGCGGATCATGAGCGCGAGGAGCCGGAGCTTCGCGTACAGGCCAACCCCGTACTCGCGCCCCGTCTCGCTGGAGAAGTACTCCCTGGCGACGACGGGCAGCACCGCCACCGTTACCAGCGCGTACGGCACGCGTGTCAGCTTGCTTCGCGGCATGTCAAGCTCCCGGGGACTGGGTATACGGGCCAGTGCCATGCGGGCCGCTTCCGGCCGGAAGGAACAGGTTCGGCCCAGCCGTTGCCGTCCGCCCTGCCTGCCCGTGACTGGATGGATACTAGCGGTAACGAGCTGAGGCCGGCGGGTGAATCGCCGACCCGGATGCCATCGGCGGAGCCCAGGCGCGCAAACCCCGTTGGGGAGCCGGTTCTGGAGATCTGGGAGCGGAGGCCCTGGCATCCTTGGGACCATGGACAAGGTATTGGCGCCGGCCCGCGACCTGACGGACCCTGATCAGAACCAGGCAGTGCTCGACCTGGCCTCCGCGCTGGCCGAGGGGCGCGCGACGGCGGAGGAATCCGGGGGCGGCCACGGCCCGGCGGTGGCCGCCGAGGCGCTCGCGGCGGCTCGCGCGCGGCGGCGGCTGGCCGGGCTGACCGGACCGGTTCACCTGACCGTGGCGTGGGCCATGTACGGCGAGACCGGCCGCATGGTCCCCCGGGCCGTGCACCCGCACGGGGAGGACTTCGTGCGGGCCAAGGTCCGCCAGCTCGACTGGCTGACCGGCGGCCTGCCTGGCATCACGTGGAGCATCATCGCCTGCGACGACGGATGCCCGGACCAGCCCTCCAGCGCTGACCTGATGACGGAGATCGTGGCGGCCGAAGGCTACCCGGCCGAAGGCCACCGCAGCGTGCGGGTGATCCGGCTGGCTGAGGTGATCGAGGGCGACACCTCGATCAGCCCCGAATTCGACCAGCTGGTCTCGCCCGATCAGTCCCGCAAGGGCGGATCGATACTGGCCGCGCTAGCCGCCGCGGTCACGGCCGGCCCGGCGCGGGCCAACGGCGCCGGACGGCATGTCATCTGCTACACCGACGCGGACCTGTCCGCGAACCTGGCCCAGCTCGGCTCACTGGCGGCGCCGATAGTGGCCGGCGACAAGGTGGCCGGCGCGCTCGGCCAGCGTTACGGGATCGAAGGGGCGGTGCTGGTCCGGGCGGACGGGCCGGTCACCGAGCCGCAAAGCACCGGCGGCAAGCCGGACAAGATCATCGTCTTGTTCCGTCATTTCGTCCGCGCCTTGCTCATCCCGTCCCTGGCCCGCGTGCTCGACACCCAGGCCGGCTTCAAGGCCTTCGACGAGGCGGCGCTCGGCCCGGTCCTGGGCCAGATGACGTCGTTTAACGAGACCTTCGACGTTGAGCTCCTCATCCACCTCGCCCAGCACTACGGACCACAGGCCCTGGCCGTCGAGCCGATCGTCTTCACCGAGGACTTCGCCGCCACGAACTTCCCCTCCGTAGACCCCGGGCCCCACCACCTGGCGATGATCCGCCAGATCGTGGACATCTACGACCGGTTCGTCGCACCCGCCACACCCGTCACCGGCGAGGCGGCCGACCTGCTCGCCCTGATCAGGACGCTGGACCTCGACCGGTACGTCACCTTGATCGAGCACCTTCGCGCCGAGGACCAGGGCGACCCGGCACTGTTCGACCGGCGATGGCCGGTGGAGCACCTTCGCGACATCCGCCCCTCGCCCTTACGCGCCTCACCCGCGTACCCGGCGAGTGCGGCCAGCGGCACCTCCCGGCCAAGCAACGCCATACCTCAGTGTCCGGCCCGTCCGGGCGCGGTGGCAAATCGGGTCCTAGTCCGCCGTCTCGTGAGTCTCGTGGTGGCTGACCATCCGGCCGATACGGCGGTCGGGGACGATCCACATGATCGCCGCGCCGACGAAGCAGGCCAGGGCGATGACAACCCCGGGCCGGCCGTCCGGGCCGAATGCCTGCGCGCTGATGATCCCGGCCAGGTAGAACGCGGGGGAGACCTTGCCCTTGACGTCCTTGCCGATGGCCTGCCGCAGCGGGGACGCCGGGCCCTGCTGGCGGATGATCACCGTCTGGAGCACGAAATACGCGATGGCCGCCGCGAGCAGGTTCACGCCGTACGTGACGACCGGGGTCTGCGCGAACCTCGTATCGTCCATCCAGGCCGTCGTGAACGGGAACAGCGACAGGCAGAACAACAGCGCCAGGTTCGCCCACAGCACCCCCCCACTCACCTGCCGCACCAGGTGGAACATGTGGTGATGGTTGTTCCAGTAGATGGCCACGTACACGAAGCTGAGCAGGTAGGTCAGCAGCCCCACCCCGGTCGTGTGGACCAGGTCGGCCAGGCGGGGACCCTCCGGCACCTTCAGCTCCAGCACCATGACCGTGATGATGATCGCTAGTACCCCGTCACTGAACGCCTCCAGCCGACTGGTCCGCACCTCGCACCGTCCTTTCCCAGCAACGCCCCGTCTTCTACAGCGGAGTATGGAAGCTACCAGCGAGCCCAGGTTTGACCCAAGGGCGGCCCAGCCCGCCGACCTGTTGCGCTACCAGCCCGCCTAGCCGGCCCGCCAGCGGTCGCTGATCTCCTGCCAGGTGGGCGGGGTCGCGGGCAGCGGGTCTACGTGCTCAGCCCGCAGGCCGTCGAGGATCACCGCGAGGTAGCGCTGGCGCAGCTCGCGGGTCCGCCCGGGATCGGGTTCCTTGACCGACGCCACCAGTTCGGTGACAACGGACAGGTCGTGCGTGCTTATCCCCGGGCGGAGCACGTCGCTGACCTTGTCGACGAGCTCGCCGAGCAGCTGCCCGCTCCGGGCGGCGAGGGTGAACATCTCCTCGGTGGGCGTGAACGTGCCGGCCAGCGACACGGTCATCGAGCTGGTGTCGGCATCGACGAGGCGCCGCAGGTAGCTGGCGAGCACGGTCCAGTGGTCGCGGCCGTCGGCGAGCGCAGCCTCGGTCTCGGCGACGAACTTCTCCAGGCCGTCCGTGCATAGCTTGCGCAGCAGCTCTTCCTTGCTGCCGTAGCGGGAGTACAAGGCGCTGATTCCCACGCCGGCGTGCTTGGCCACCGCGGTGATCGGGGCGCCGGGGTCGGCGATGAACACCGCCCGCGCCGAATCCAGGATGAGCTGGTCGTTGCGAGCGGCCTGGGCGCGGCGGCCGCTGAGCCGCTCTGGCGTGGGGTGTGGCATGCCGCAGATTCTACCGGAACAAACTCTTCCGTTCCAAGGGTTGCCGCGTTACGATGGAACGGAAGATTTCGTTCCGATCCACTCGGAGGTCATCCAGTGTCGTCGTCCAAGCGCTGGCTAGCGTTCGCCGCCGTCATCACGGCATCGGTCATGGACCTGCTCGACTCCACGATCGCCCAGGTCGCCGCCCCGTCCATCCGTCTCGACCTGGGCGGCTCCTACGCTGTCATCGAATGGCTCACCGCCGCCTACGCGCTCGCGATGGCGGCCGGGCTGCTCACCGGCGGTCGCCTGGGCGACCGTTATGGCCGCAAGCGCGTGCTGCTGACCGGGATGGCCGTCTTCATCGCGGCCTCGGCCGCCTGCGCGGCGGCGGCTACCTCCGGTGAGCTGATCGCGGCCCGTGCCATCCAGGGGCTGGCCGGCGCCGTCATGCTGCCGCAGGTCATCGGCTTGATCAGCGACCTGTTCGAACCCCGCGAGATGGGCAAGGCGTTCGCGGTGTTCAGCCCGGTGATGGGACTGTCGGCGATGCTCGGCCCGATCGTGTCCGGCGGCTTGATCGGCCTGGACCTGCTCGGCACCGGCTGGCGGATGATCTTCCTGGTGAACATCCCGGTCGGCCTGGGGGCCCTCGCCGCCGGGGCGCGCTGGCTGCCCGCCATCCCGGTGCGGGCGAACGGCGCCCGGTTCGACCTGCCCGGCGCCGCCCTGGCCGCCGTGGCGATGTTCCTGCTCGTCTTCCCGCTGGTGCAGGGGCGCGACCTCGGCTGGCCGGGCTGGCTGCTCGGCATGCTGGCCGCGTCCGTCGCGGTCCTGGCCGGCTTCGGCTGGTACCAGGTCCGGCGCAAGCGAGCGGGCGGCACCCCACTGATCGAGCCCGGCATCTTCGCCAACCGCGGCTACGCCGCCGGCATCGGCTTCTCCCTCGCGTTCGTCAGCTCCATGGGCGGCATCGTGCTCGTCTTCAACGTCCTGCTGCAGGCGGGACTCGGCTACACGCCCTGGCACTCGGCGATCACGACCGCGCCGTGGGCGGCGGGCGCGTTCGTCGGCTCGGCGGTCAGCGGCATGACCATGGGCAGGCTCGGCCGCCGGGTGCTGCACGCCGGCCTGGTGGCCGAGGCGGCCGGCCTCCTCGCGCTGGCCGGCGTCCTGCGCGCGACCGGCGCCGGGGTGAGCACCGCCGACCTGCTGGGCCCGATGATCGTGGGCGGGATCGGCATGGGGATGGTCTTCGTCCCGCTGTTCGACATCGCGATGGCGGGCATCCGGCCACACGAGATGGGCTCGGCCTCTGGCGTGCTGCAGACCGTGAACTCGCTCAGCATGTCAACCGGCGTGGCCGCGCTCGGCGCCGTCTTCTTCGCGATCACCGGAACCCGGCACATCGCGGGCTACCTGAGCGCCGCCCAGTGGACGGTGCTGGCCACCGCCGGCCTGCTGGCCACCGCCTTCGCGATCGCGTTCTGGCTGCCGAGGCGGGCGCGGGAGACGGCCCCGGCGGCGGTCCCCGCCGGTCAGCCAGGCCAGCCCGAGCCGGCCATCGCGACGAGGTGACGCCTTGAGCACGCGGGCGCGGCCCGGGGAGCAAAACCCCGCCCCGCCCCCGGGGATGCGTGGCGCGGCCCCTGGAAGGGGGATTGAGCCCC
>JAICYD010000169.1 GCA_025934375.1 Streptosporangiaceae bacterium
ACCGCCCCTACTGATCGTCAGGAGAAACCGAGATGAGCCCCCGTTCCCTCGCCGCCCGCGAGCGTCGTACCCAGATCGCCCGTATCGCCAGGCGGATGAAGCACGAACACGGTCACGTCCGCCCCGCCGATGTCGCCGCGATCGCCTCGTCGGCTGGCCTCAAAGCCTCCTACCCGGAGGTCTGCACCGTCCTCGCCCGTATCGGCCTGCACCGCTGACCGCCCTTCCGTCCCACAGAGGTTCCGTTGGGACCCCTGTCGGGCGGTGGGGCCGGCCAGCCCGGTAGGCCCGCAACCCGAACCGAGAGGACAACCCGTGTTCCGACTCTTCAGCAAGACCCCGAAGCCTCAGCCGGCGCCCGTCGACCCGGCCGCGTTCGCTGCCGGTCTCCGCGCGTTCGCCGCCGACATCGAGGCCGGCGACTCGTTCGCCCTGGACTGCATCGGCCCGCGCGGTGAGCTGCCGTACACGCCCGAAGACTGGGCGGCCTACCCGACATGGACGGCACGCCGGGTGCGGATCGCCTACTTCGGCAAGCCCGGCCCCGGCGAGATCCCCGCCGGCGTCGAGGACGAGTTGTGGGAGCGGCTCGCCGCCTGACCCGCACACGCCCTGACCACCCGCCAGACGAGCCGGGAGAGCCCCGGCTGTGAACCCGAAAGGAACCCGCATGAACATGACCGAACCCGTCGTCGGCTATTCGCCCGTGGCGGAGGCCGAACAGTACCTGGCCGCCGCGTACCAGTCCGCAAGGTCCGAGACCATCACCCAACTGCTGGATCGCCCTGACTGGCGGTGGCTGGCGGCGAAGGCCGGCGCCGCGGCGGCCCGCCACCTCGAGGGGGTCGCTCGGGTGCTCGCCGACGAGGGCTGGACCCAGGGCAGCTTCCGCCGCGGCGGTCTGTGTCTGTTCGGTGCACTGCAGCGTGCCGCCGAGCTGGGTTTCGGCGACGCTCTGGAGGCGCCCGGCAAGGCGATGGAGGACAGCAGCCACTTCTTGGCCGGCGCCTACCTGAACCTGATGGTCGAGGCCCGCACCGGCGAGTACCTGTGGTTCCCCGCGTGGAACGATGAGCCCGGCCGCACGTTCGACGAGGTGCTGGAACTGGTCCAGGACGCCGCCGCGTTCGCCCGAACCCGCTAACCCGACTCCCACAAGGCCCCTGGCCGTGCCCGCACTCCACCCGGGCGTGGGCCAGGGGCCTTCGGCATGCCCGGGTGAACGCTGGCCCGTGCGCGCACGTGCGCGCGTAGCAGAGGGGACGTTCACCTGTCACGGGACCGGGTGAACGAGTGAACGTCGCCCGGCAGAGACCCGGCGGAAGCCCGGCATGGGGTCGGCGACGGCCCGGCGGCGCGCCGGCCGTCGAGGAGCGTCTGCCGGGTGCCTGCCGGGTGTCTACCGCCCGACTATGACCCGCCTAGGGCCCGTCTTGGACCCGTCTACGGATCACCGGCCGCCCAAGATCTAGACGGGCCATAGTCGAGGTCTAGGCGGGCGATAGAGGGCCCGCAGACGCCCTGCCCCGACCCTGCCTTTCCGCAGGACGGACCCTGCCTGGACCTTGCCCGGACCCAGCCCGGCCGGGGCAGGGTCGACGCTCTACGGGCAGGGTCAGGACAGGGTGGAGGCAGGGTCACGGGCAGGGTCACACCCCCGTGACCACTGTGACCATGCAGGTCAGGACCGTGACGCCCACCGTGATTGACCGTGATTCAGGGCGGGCGACCGTGACGCCGTACCGGTGCGTCACGGATCCCGTCACGGTCCGGACCTGCGGCGTCACGGTGCCGTCACGGTCGCTGTACCGGTGGATTTCGCCCTTCGGAGGTCTGCCGAACCGCAGGTCGAGGTCTGCCACGAGGTCTCCGGAGGTCTGACAATCCCTGCCAGCCGATCACGGTTTTGGCGTCTGGTGGCAGACCTCTGTCAGACCTTGAATTGGGGCAAATTGGGTGGTCAGAGCCCGGTTGGTAGGGTGGACATGCGATGGTTTGCCCCGGACAGTCCCCCGGTCAAACGATCTTCCCACCCGGTCAGTGTCCGGACAGCGACCACCCTCTGACCGGGTACAAACCGGGGCATGTCCGCCCTGCGACCGGGCGACAGACCGGGGCATCTCGGGCGCCGACCGGGCGCCCTTGGGGGATCGAACTAGACCAATCTGCGCGCCGGTTTGCCCTGCTATGTGAACTGCTCGGCAGGTGCTCAGCACTGCTAGGTCGCAGGTCACAGCTGCTCAGGTTGCTGCTCAGTGGGTGCTCACGAACTGCTCCGAGCAGTTGCTGAGCAGCCGGCCGAGCACCCGTGACCTGCACTCGAGCACCCGTGAGCAGCGCTGAGCAGCGCCTGAGCGGGACGGGTTTGTTATGGTTTGCCCGCCCCACTTCTGATGGTTCGTCAACAGGGCGGCTCTTACGAATCTGAGGCCGTTTGTCAGACCCTCCCGGTAGCGTGAAGCCAGAGCCCCCAGAACGGCGTGACGGACCGCCTGGGGGCTTTCTGCCACTCTCTCGCGCCCTGTTGTGCCTGACGTTGAGATGGCTACGGTGCGCCAGCAGACCACCCGCCCAGCGAAAGGGACCGTCATGACGAGGCGACTGTGGAAGGTCGGCACGAACTCGGGCAACGATGGATGCCCGACCCTGTACACCGAGGCCGGCACCGATACCTACGTCGTGCAGGGCGACCCGGTCACCGACCCCGCCGAGCTGTCGCAGCTCGACCTCGCGGACGGGGAAGCCGCGGTGGCCGTGCCTCGGGAACTGCTCGCGAACTTCGGCCCGAAGGAGCCCGTGCACGTGCCGCAGCCGATCAGCTTCGCCGAGTTCGGCCGCATGTTCACCACGCTCCGGCACTCGGCCTGGCGGCTCGAGACCCGCCGCCGCTACGCCGAGGACGAGGTCACCGACACCTACCGGCAGTTCGCCGCCGGCCAGCCCGTGACCTGGGACCTGGACGATCCGTGGTGCACCAACAGGCGCGAGCAGTCCGCGGCTGGCAAGCGGTTCGAGCGGGTGCGGATCCTCGACGAGCCCCCGACCCTGGGCCAGCGCTACCTGCTCGACAACGCTCGCCGCAACACCGCCGTCGGCGAGACCATCCGCGTCCTGCCCCGCAGCAGGGCCGACGAGCTGCAGCTGCCGCGCGCGGACTTCTGGCTGTTCGACGCCCGTGTCGTCGCCCTGCTGCAGTTCAACGACGCCGACGAGATGACCGGTGTGGAGCTGATCACTAACCCCGTGGAGGTGCTCCGCTACGCCCAGGTTCGCGAGGCTGCTTGGCACCACGCCGTGCCGTTTGACCAGTTCAGCGGGTAACTTCCCCAGTGTGACCACGGACTTCCAGCAGGCCCGCGAGGCGCTCGGCCGCCGGCTCCGTGAGCTGCGCGGCCAGCGCACGCAACGTGAGCTGGCGGCCCTGCTGGAGTGGCCACAGGCCAAGGTCTCGAAGCTGGAGACCGGCCGGCAGACAGCCACCCCGGAAGACCTCACCGCCTGGGCTACGGCCACCGGCCATCCGACGGCGGCCGAGGAACTCACCGCTCGCTTGCAGGGCCTGGAGACTCACACGCGGTCGTGGCGCCGCCAGCTGCGCGCTGGGCACAGGCCTGTTCAGGACGTCCTCACCATCGAATACGAGCGGTCTACCGAACTGCGGGCGTGGCAGGGGTCGATGGTGGTCGGGATGCTGCAGACCGCGGACTATGCCCGCCACGTCTTCACCCACTACGCCGAACTGCAGCAGTCGCCCCGCGACGTCGAGGACGCCGTCCGGGCCCGTGTCGCCCGCCAGGCGCTGCTGTACGAGCCGGGCAGGGTCTTCCACCTCCTGCTGTGGGAAGCGGCCCTGTACGCCGCTGTGGCGCCCCGCGACGTTCTCGCCGGGCAGATGGACCGGCTGACGTCCGTCATCGGTCTGGACACCGTGCAGCTGGGCATCGTGCCCTTCGGCGCGCAGCTGTCCATCCCGCCGGCCAACGCGTTCTGGCTGTACGACGACCGCCTCGCCATCGTCGAGGACTGGCACGCCGAGCTGTGGCTGGACGAGGCCGACACCGTCACCCTGTACCGCCGCGTGTGGGACACGCTCGCCGCATCGGCCGTGTACGGCACGCAGGCTCGCCGGCTGCTCGGACGGGCCCGCGCCCAGGCCTCCGACCTCGTCTGAGCATCCCGGCGAATCACGACAGGCGCTAGGCGAATATTCGCGAATCAGACCCTCCGCTGATTCTCGACCGTCCCTAACGTGCTGGTCATGGCCCATCCGATGCGTTTCGCCGCACTGTACGAGGCCGGGGATATGTGGCTCGCCGAATGCAGCGAACACCCGGGTCTCGTCCGCGCAGCGTGGGACGAGGAACTGCTCGCCCCCATCCCGTCCGGCGCTTACTGGCTCGTCGCCGAGTCCAGCCTCACCCAGGGGTGGCCGGCGGCCTCCCGGCTCCGCGACTCGCCGCACGGCCCCGTCCTCGCCGACCCCGACGCCAACAAGATGTTCTGGCTGGTCGCGCCCGACGCTGCCGAAGAGCTCGCCGACGTCCGCGGCCTGGTCGTGCATCCTGCGGGCTGGTCGCTGTCCTGCCCGCCCACCGGCTGGCAGTTGGACGGCAGGTTCTGGCTGTGGCGCCCTGACGGGACGGGCCACCTGAACGATCCCGCGCTCATCGCCGCGGCGTTCGGTCCCGGCGGCTACCGCACCGAAGCGGAGGCCCGCGCATGACGACTGCCGAGACCCGCGCCCTGGTCGACATCCCCGCCGATCTCCTGCCGCTCATCCTGCTGCCGCCCCTGGACGTCCTGCCCGACGCCAGGGCGCGCGGCGCCGAGTGCGTGTGGGGTGGCGAGCCGCTGTCTACCGCGACGGCCATTGACCTCGGCGAGCGAGAGACCGACGGCGGCCACTGGTTCCCGCGCGCCTGCCGGCCCTGCGCCCGCCGCGCTGTCCTGGCCGCACGCAACGCCCACCCGGGCCGGTGCGAGCAGTGCACGGACGACGCCGACCTCTGTGAGACCCGCCGCGCCCTGCACGCCCTCGCCGTGGGGCTCCGCCGATGACCTGCGCGCGCTGCAACGTGCCCTTCCGCCCCAATGAGACGCGCCGGGAGGTCTACATCGACGGCGCAACCGCAGGCGGTGCCGTCATCGTCGTCCACGCGTATGCCTGCCGGCGTGCTCCCCAGCAGACGGCGCCGACGCGCCGCTGACGCTCCCGTTCCCGGCGCACGCCGATCGCGTCGGGAACGGGCAAGACTCCAGCGGGCTCCGACGGCGCATCGGGAGCGGGGTCTTCCGCTGGAGGCGTGGTCGCCCCCGTCACCCCCGTCGGGGGCGACCACACCGGCATCCCAGGCGTGCCGCAAGCGTGCCGACAGCCCGCAAACCCGCTGGTCAAAGCCGCCCAACCGCATCCTCTATGCGGTTAGGGGATTCAAGTTCGTTACGGCTACCTGTAGAAGCGTCACCCGTCCGACGGTACTGTTACGGCTATGCGTAGAGGAATCTGCCGCGTGTGCGGTGTCGCCGATCTCGACGTGGTCTACGTCGTTCAAGGGTCCGTCAAGTACCCGAAGCAGCGCAGCTGGCACCCGGAGCGGATCCACATCTGCCAGGACTGCCACGGCCGCGGCGAAACCCCCGTCGACCAGTGGTACGTCAACCACGTCCGCTGGACCCGCGTCGTCGGGCGCGGCCAACTGATGCCGCCCACCCCGTGCGAGTACTGCGGGCTGCGCTTCATCCGGAACGCCGATCCGCTCCTGAAACGCATGACCTGCTCGGCGTCCTGCTTGACATCCCTGTCGGACAGCCGTAACGCCGCCCGCGGCAACAAGGGCAGCGACCAGCCGTGCCAGACGTGCGGCACGCAGATCACCACGGGCCGCGCCGACTCCCGGTACTGCTCCCCCAAGTGCAGACAGAAGGCGTACCGGCAACGCTCCTCTATCGGTAGCCGTAACGGTCGCTGACTCGCCTTTCGTTCGCTGGTATGGAGGGCGCTCCGTCGTCACATTCCTCTACGTATAGCCGTAACGGCGACAGAGTGACCTGGCGTCACCCCGTTGTTTGCGCGGTCCTCGAGGGACCGTGCAACCGCGGGGATACCCCTACGGTTGTGTCCGTCTCGGTCACACCTGCGTTGCCCTCTGCACCATGCAGGTCCGCCGCGGCCGGCCGTGAAAATGCCGGGGCCCATCCGGAGCCCCGGCGAGTCCCGAAGACCCTCATCGGCGGGACAGCGGAAGCGTAGACCCGGGACGAAACGGTCCACGCCCGTGCAGCTGGCGCCGCCGATGTTCACACGTCTTCTGTGTTCGCACGTTCGCCCGTTTGAGCGTCCTCTAGCGGACCCCCCTCTCTCAGACTCGCGCTGTGCGCTGCACCCGATGGCGCGCAGGGAGGGCCCGGGTGGAGAGCATGCCGCAGGAGCAGCAGAGCGGGGCGCAGCAAGGTACGCCGTACCTGGAGCCTGCCCTCGGCATCGACGCCTTCCGTGATGCCGCGGCGGCCGTGCGCTGCCTCGCTGCCGGCGATGGGGAAGGCGTTCACGCGGTCCTCGCCGGCACCGACGCGCCCCGGCACGTCGCCTACGCCCTGGCTGTCATCACCGTGACCGTATGCCGCCGCGGCGGCCTCGACGAGGGCGGTATCGCCGGCCTGCTCGCCGACATCACCTCCGACGCATCCGACTGCATCCTCGACCAGCGGCCTGAACAGCCGTGGAAGGAGGTGATGTGAGGATGCCGGAAGGCTTCCGATAGCGCATCGCTACCGCCTTCGTCTCCGTCTCTCCGGACACGGAGGGCTTCGCCGAGAAGCTGAAGGCCAAGCTGGACGAGGCCACGGCCGGCGTCGACGCCAAGGTGAAGGTCGGCCTGGACACGTCCGAGCTTGACGCGCGGGTCGATGAGGCGAAGGCCAAGGTCGATGAGCTGTCCGCGCATCGTGCTGAGCCGTCGGTGCGCCTGGACGACGGGGACGTGTCGGCGCGCGCCGACGACATCCGGGCCACGCTGGATGAGCTGGACGCTCGAAGGGCCCGCCCGGACGTCGGACTGACCGCAGGCGACCTCGACGCCCGTATCGACGAAGTGCGCGCCAAGCTCGATGAACTCGACGGGCGCAGGGTCGAGCCCCGACTCGGCCTGGACGACGCCGACTTCAACGCGAAAGTCGACCGGGCCGAGGCCCGACTCGACGCGCTCAACGCCAAGTCCGCCCGGCCCGGCCTGGGCGCATCCGGCGGTGGCGGGGAGGGTGGTGCCGGAGGCGGCGGTGAGGGCGGCGGCCTGCTTGGTGCGCTCACGATGGGGCTGGGCGCGCTCATGCCTGGCATCGGCGGCGTGGTCACCGGCCTCGGTCTGCTCGGCGGTGTCGGCGCGATGGCACTCGGGCCCGTCGGGAAGGCGCTGAGCGAGGCGCACCAGGCCAGCTTGAACGTCGGCCTGACCCCGCAGCAGTTGGCGGCCACGCGGTTCTCGAACACGGTGCAGCAGGAGCAGGCGCAGCAGCAGGCCATGCTGGCGCAGCAGCAGATGGCGCAGGATGAGATCACCTCGGCTTCTCAGGTTGCTTCGGCGCAGGAACAGCTGGGGATGGCGCACGAGCAGGCCGCCCAGGACGCCGCCCAGGCCGCAGAGCAGATCCAGACGTCACAGATGAACCTGGCGTCGGTGGAGCGGTCGGCGGCCGAATCACAGATCCAGGCCCTCCACTCCGTCCAGCAGGCTCAGCAGGGCGTCGAGGAGGCCAACTACGGGCTGTCCGAGGCCCAGTACAACCTCACCCAGGCGTGGGAGGCCGCGCGCGAGCAGATCCGGCAGCTCAACGACCAGCTCGCCGACTCCAAGCTCAACGTGCAGCAGGCCGAGCTCGCGGTCAAGCAGGCCGAATACCAGCAGAGGTTGATCGACCAGAACGCGTACAGCACGCAGCTGGACCGGCAGCAGGCCGCGCTCGCTGTCCTCAAGGCGCAGCAGCAGGTCAAGGACTCCCAGGACCAGCTGACCGCCTCCCAGTACCAGGCCAACCTGGTCAACAAGCAGGGAGTCGACGGCAACCAGCAGGTCATCCAGGCCAAGCAGGCGCTTCTCCAGGCCGAGTTCGGCATCAAGAACGCTGCGTTCGCGGCGGCTGACGCCCAGCGTCAGCTCACTCTGACCGAGCTGAACAACGCGACGCAGATCAAAGAAGCGCACATGCAGGTCGCCGCCGCCGAGCGGAACGCGGCGTTCGCGCAGATCCGCGACGCCGAGCAGATCCGCCAGGCGCAACGCCAGCTCACCCTCGCACAGGAACAGGCTGCATACACACAGCTCCGCGACGCCGAACAGGTCGCCTTCGCGCAGCGCAACGTCGCCAATACGATCAAAGAGCAGCAGCTCCAGTGGGCGTCGATGATGTCCACCGAGAACGCCGCCGCGAACCAGTTCATGAAGGACATGAGCCGCCTGAGCCCGGCCGGCCGCGACTTCGTCAACCAGGTGCTCGGCATGTCCGGCGCGTTCAAGCAGCTGGAGTTCGCCGCTCAGACCGCCACCCTGCCGGGATTCACCGACTTCCTGCGGGGAATCCAGGCGTTGATGCCGACCATCCAGGACGGCGTCACCCAGATGGGTGGGGCGATCAGCCACGCGTTCTCCGCGATGGGTCAGCTGATGCAGACCCCCGAGTTCGCCAGCATGCTGACCGGGCTGATCACCAACGGGATCCGGTTCGCGGACATCGTGCTGCCCGCATTCTCGAAGTTCGCCCTGGAGCTGGGCATCATCGGCGGCCAGAAGGGCGCGGTCGACGGCGTCGCGAACCTGCTCGCCGGGATCGCACGCGCCCTGACCGGGATGGCGTCTGTCCTCGGCGACTACACGCCGCAGATCAACTCCTTCCTCACCGCGGCGGGCAATCTGATCGCGCAGATCGGCCCCGGACTGGGGCAGATCATCGGGCTGATCGCCCAGACCCTGGAGCCGATCACGCGCTACCTGAACGCACATCCCAACGGCACGATCATCACGCTGCTGGGGCAGATCGTCGCCTCGATGCTGCTGTTCAAGCCGCTTGTCGGGTTTGTCTCGGCGCCGTTCAAGGCACTCATAGGTGCCGTCGAGTCGATCAAGGGCCTGCCTGCGAAGCTGAGGGGCATCGTCGAGAGCATCATTGCGACGTGGGCCAAGCTGCGCGGGCTGGAAACCGTCTCGGCCGGAGCTGGGGCCGGAGTATCGGGGGCGCTCGGCGCGGGCGCGGCCGGAGCGGGCGCGACTGCCGCCGGCACCGTGCGGGCCGCTGGACGCGACGTTCCTGTCACCGCATTGCCCTCCGGCCTGCTGGTGCCCTCTGCCAGCATGCCCGTCTTGGGCGAGTCGTCAGTGGTGCCCACTGCCGAGGCTTCCGCCGTGGGCCTGGCGGGGCCCCTCGGGATCGCGGCGGCAGCTGCGGGGCTTGTCGTGGCCATCGGCTACTACGCCAACCAAGTCCAGCGGGCATCCGACCGGGCGCACGGAGTCATCGAACACTCCTCGGGCGAGCTGACCGCGGCGTCGTCGATCGGTAACCAGCACGTCTCCGACGCGTTCAAGCAGCTGGAGAACGGCATCGCGAACAGTTCGCAGTCCACGGCCACCGAGGTAAAGGTGTCCGGCGGCGGGGTCATGACCCGCATCGGCGAATACCGAGAGGACTGGCACAAGCACAACAACGCGCTGGCCGACGTGATCCAGCTAGGCAAGACCCAGTTCGGGCAAGAGGTCGCCCTGTACGTCACCAGCATGGGCGGCAACGTCCAGCAGCTGGGCGCATCGCTACGGGCGCAGGGCAAGACCCTCAACCAGGCCTACGACGACTCCATGGCCGCAGCGTTCCAGGACCTGGGCGGCAAGACGAAGGCCTCGTGGGCGCAGGCCGAGCAGGTAATGGCGACGAGCCTCGACAAGTACTACCAGTCGATGCGGCAGACCACGACCAGGGATTACGACTCGCTGCAGCAGATCACCGCTCAGCTGATCCAGGACGGCTACAACCATCGCTCTGACCTGGAGAAGCGGGACAGTGAGAGGCTGAAGCAGCTCACCGAGCAGTACATGACCGACAAGAACAACGGCCTGATCGATACGAGCAAGTCGAACATCAGCAGGCTTTCGCAGGACATGGAGAAGTTCTTCCTGGACATGAAGGACCACAACTCGGTGGCGATTGCTGCGGACATCAAGCAGCTCGGGAAGGACACCGAGGGCGACATCGACAACATGTACGACAAGGTCGACAAGCACCAGAGTGACCGGATGGACCAGGAGATCGCGAAGTCGCAGGCGGACATCACGCGGATCATGACGCAGATGAACAACGACACCTTGAGCGCGCTTCCCGGCGGCCACGCGACCGGTGGTCTCATTACCGGGCCGGGCACGGGAACGTCCGACAGCATCCTCGCGCGGCTCAGCGATGGCGAGTTCGTGATCAACGCCAAGTCGACAGCCATGTACCGGCCGCTGCTGGAAGCGATCAACAACCGATTCGCCACAGGTGGGTACGTGGACCCGGCCGCACCCCGTGCAATCGGCGATCAGAAGACGTTCGTCGAGATGCTGGGGCTGGCGAGCGCCATGCAGCGGTCGCAGGCGCAGCAATCCGCCTCCACGAACAACGCCGGCGGCTTCTCCGGTACCGCGGTGGGCGTGATTCAGCAGTACGCGCAGTCACAACTCGCCAAGTTCGGGTGGGGCTCCAACCAGATGGGTCCGCTCATCAAGCTGTGGAACCAGGAATCGTCGTGGAACCCCTACGCGGTCAACCCAAGCTCCGGGGCCTACGGCATCCCTCAGAGCTTGGGCCATGGCCACCCGTACAACCTGGGTGACTACAAGGCACAGATCGACTGGGGCCTGCACTACATCGCGAGCAGCTATGGGAGCCCGGCGGCAGCGTGGAACCACGAGATGGCCTACAACTGGTACGACCAAGGCGGATGGCTCATGCCCGGCGGAATGCCGATCAACGGGCTCCGGAAGCCCGAGGCGGTACTCACCCCGGACCAGTCCGAGGCACTCATCGCCAACGCCGAGTACATCCGCGCTCAGCGCACGGCCGGATCGGAACCGGGAGCGTCGAAGCAGGTCAACATCTACTTCACCGGCACCCAGTACCCGAACACCGAGCAGATGGCCGCCCTCAAGAGGGAGATGGCCCTCGCCCTCAGCGGGGCGTGACAGAGAGAAGCCCCCGACTGTCTGGGGGCTTCTCTGCGCTCGCGTGGCGCCGACAGGGAGGGGGTGGTCAACCTGCCGGCTGCGCGGCTGACGATGGGCGGAATACAGTTCCGGTCACCGGCGCGGGACGGTCTACCAGCCGCGCGCCCACCACTCGGCGATGTGCGGCCGTTCAGCCCCGAGGGTGGTGTCGTTGCCGTGTCCCGGGTAAATCCACGTCTCGTCTGGCAGGGTGAAGACCTTCTGTTCGAGCCCGGTCATCAAGCTGCGGAAGTCCTCGGGATGTGTTGTCCGTCCAGCGCCGCCGGGGAATCCGCAAGACGCTCGCTGGGTAATACTGAGGCATGGCCGCAGTTGTCACCGCACTCCGCACCCTCGTCTTCCTGTACGCCCGCATCAGCGAAGACCCCCTCGACCAACGACGCGGCGTCGGCCGGCAGATCAAAGACCTCCGCCGCTGGGCCCTCGAGGACATCGGCGGCGAGATAGCCGGCGAGTGGGTCGAGAACGACCGCTCCGCGCACAGTGGGGAAGAGCGCCCCGAGTACGACAAGATGATGGCCGCCGCCCTCGCCGCCGCTCAACAGCCGGGCGTGCGGGTCGTCGTCGGCGCCTACCACCCATCCCGGCTGTGGCGGCAGCGCGTCGAGCGGGCCCAGGCCATCGAAGACCTGCGGGCCGTGAAGGCGTTCGTCGGTTTCGAGTCCGGCGGCTACTTCAACATGGCCAAGGCCTCGGACCGGTCTCAGCTGGCGAACCTGGGGGAGTCCGACACAGCCGAGTCCGAGGTGAAGTCGGAGCGCGTCACTCGCGCCGCGCTCGAGCGGGCCGAGGAGGGACGGGCCAACGGCAAGGTCGCCTACGGCTGGAAACGCACCTACCTGCACGACGAGGACGGCAAGGTCATCGGCTTCGAGGACAGCGAACACCCAGAGCAGGCCGCGATCGTCCGCGAG
This sequence comes from Streptosporangiaceae bacterium, assembly GCA_025934375.1. Classification (GTDB taxonomy): domain Bacteria; phylum Actinomycetota; class Actinomycetes; order Streptosporangiales; family Streptosporangiaceae; genus Trebonia. Next base: position 12,158 of record JAICYD010000169.1, read on the forward strand.
ATCGTCAAGCGGCTGCTGTCCGGCGACACCCTGTTCGCCATCACCCGCGACCTCAACGACCGTGGCGTACCGTCCCCCGGAGCTGGCCAGAAGCGGAAGCATCGCGCGATCGGCCAGGCTGAGGACGGGTCGCGGTGGTCCGACACCAGCGTCAAGAAGATCGCCATCCGCCGCGCCAACATCGCCATCCGCTCCTACAAGGGTGACGAGTACCCCGCAGCGTGGCCCGCCCTGATCAGCACCGAGCAGCATCTGCGCGTCGTCGACCTTTTCGCCGGCCGAGGCGACCAGGTGACCCGGCCCGGCCAGCGGATGCATCTGCTGTCATGGGGCGAGGTCTGCACCTGCGGGCCGTGCGGCGGCCCCATCAGGGTTGCACTCCGCGGCAACATGAAGCGTGGCATCCGCAAGCCAACCTATGTCTGCGATGCCAAGGGCTGTGTCGGCCGTAATGAGCAGGCCCTTGACGAGTACGTCGAGGCCATCGCTGTCGAAGTGCTGTGCGATCCGGAGGCCGCGGACATCTTCAAGGGCGATGACTCAGCCGCCCTCGCCGCCCTGGAGCGCGCGGAGGCGCTGCGGATCCGCCAGGGGGAGGCGGCCGACGACTACGCCGACGGCGTCCTCACCCGTGAGCAGCTGCGCCGCATCACCCAGAAGCTGACGCGGGAGATCGCCGAAGCGCAGGAGGAAGCGAAGCGGCTGCAGCCCGTCGACCTGACCGCCCTTGATGGGCTGATCGGCCCGCAGGCACGGGAGAAGTGGCCCAAGCTCACGGTGCACCAGAAGCGGCGCGCTCTCGAGGCCCTGAAGTTCCGGGTGCGCATCCATCCGTCATCGATCCGTGGGCCGCGCTTCGATCACACGACGATCGACGTTGGATGGCACGGCCGCGAACTCGCCGAGTAGGCACGGCGCGGCCACACGGGCACAGGAGCGGAGAAACGGGCCGCCTGCTGGGTATCCGGCAGGCGGCCCGTTCTTGTCGTCTACAGAACGTTGTTCATGGCATTGTCTTCCCAGCCCTCGGCTTCCTCGAAGTAGCCCTCCATGGCTACCGAGTTGTCCGCCCAGCCACCTTGGGCGGCGATCTCCTTGCGGTCGTTGCCGGCCCGCTTGGAGCTGGTGGCCGCACCGCGGCGCGGGGAGTGGCCGGTGGGCCGGAAGTCGAGGCCGGCCTGGGCGCCGAGCCGGGTGATGACGTCGCCGACCGACTCAGGCTCGAGACCCCCTGCCATGACCGTGTGCCAGCGCGGGTGCAGCGGCTTGTAGGCGAAGTCGTCCGGGTCGTCGAGCCCCGCAGCATCCCGCCAGGCCCGCCAGGCGCGCACCGGGCACGTCGACGGACGGGTGCCGTACTTCACCTTGACCTTGCGCGGCTTGACCTTGGAGACGCGCACGTCGACCAGCAGGCCGTTCTCATGTTCGATGAAGTCCCGTACCCGCAGGAACGCCACCTCGTGCTCACGGCCGGCGATGGCGAAGTGCGTCAGGACCAGGGACCGGTCGCGGATCCCGCGCAGGTTGTCCGGCACGGCCGCCACGACCTGGCGCAGATGCTCGACGAGTAGCGCCTTGGCCGGACCGCGGCCCCGCTGCGCCTCTGTCTCCTGCATCGCCTTGACCCTGGCCTTGAGGACGCGTCGGGCGCGGGAGGCGACCGTCTTGTCGAGCTGCAGCCCGTACCGGTCGCGGCCGGTGACGACGACGCCGGACAGGCGCCGGTCGATGGTGGACGGGGCCATGGAGGTTCCGGCTTTCCAACCGGGCTGTACCCACAGCCATTCCACGAACGCCGTCAGGGAGCCGGCCGTGATGGCGCTCGGCGGCAGCTCGAGCAGCCGGCAGAACTCTTCCCACTGCTTCCAGTCTGTGGCGTAGGACTCGACGGTGTTCTTCGGCCGGAGGTCTTGCTCATGCTTGGCGCTGCGCTGCTCGAGCTCCGCGAGCCGTTCGAGTACATCAGGGGTGAGTTCGTCAGGCACCGTGCCGCCGTGGGTGGCGGGCAGCAGGAACGCGCGAGGCTGGGCGCGCTCTATGTCCGATCCGGTCACTATCTCCCCCTCATGGTCCGTCATGCCCGGTATTCCGTAGCACAGTTCGTGGCATCTATAACCCGCATATGTGAGGTTATCCGGG
>JAICYD010000149.1 GCA_025934375.1 Streptosporangiaceae bacterium
GACCGACAACCTCGACCTGGAGTCGGCCGAGGCCCTGCAAGATGGCCTCGAGGCCTACGAGGGCACGGTCGTGGCGGTCACCCACGACCGCTGGTTCGCGCGCTCGTTCGACCGGTACCTGGTCTTCGGCGCCGACGGCGTTGTCCGCGAGGCATCCGAGCCCGTCTGGGACGAGGCCCGCGTCAACCGCGCCCGCTAGCCATCTGGCCCGCCTTCGCCGAAAATCTTTCAGCCAGGGCCGTCAGGAGCGGGACCTCGGAGAAAAATATCCGTAAATCTTGCGATCTGGCCTTATATTCGTCGTCTTCGATGGTTATGGCGTCAGACTTGGCAGGAGCGTCCGCCGGGCACGGGACTGTACCGGTTTTTCGATTGGCTAGCGGTCGGACAGCCCGGATACACTCTGGGCTCGTGGCTCTTGTGGTGCAGAAATATGGCGGATCGTCGGTTGCCGACGCGGACGGTGTCAAGCGGGTGGCGCAGCGGATCGTTAAGACGCGAAAAGACGGAGACCAGGTCGTGGTCGTCGTCTCGGCCATGGGGGACACGACCGACGAGCTGATCGACCTGGCCAGCCAGATCAGCCCGGCTCCGCCGGCCCGCGAGCTGGACATGCTGCTGACCTCCGGCGAGCGGATCTCGATGGCGGTGCTCGCGATGGCGATCGCCACCCTCGGATATGAGGCGCGCTCGTTCACCGGGTCGCAGGCCGGCGTGATCACCGACGCGGCGCACGGCAAGGCGCGGATCATCGACGTGACCCCCGGCCGGATCCGGGCGGCGCTGGATGAGGGCGCGATCCCGATCGTGGCCGGGTTCCAGGGCGTGTCGCAGACCACCAAGGACATCACCACGCTGGGCCGCGGCGGGTCCGACACCACGGCCGTCGCGCTGGCCGCCGCGCTGCGCGCGGACGTCTGCGAGATCTACACCGACGTGGACGGCGTCTTCACCGAGGACCCCCGCCTCGTCAGGGGCGCCCGCCGCATCCCGGTCATCAGCTACGAGGAGATGCTCGAGCTGGCCGCCTGCGGCGCCAAGGTGCTGATTCCCAGGTGCGTGGAGTACGCGCGACGCTACGAGGTCCCCATCCACGTGCGGTCCTCGTTCAGCGACAAGGTAGGAACGTGGGTCAACAGGCACGCGGATGACGAGTCGGAGGAAGCCGGGATGGAGCAGGCAATTATCTCCGGGGTCGCGCACGACCGGAGTGAGGCGAAGATCACTGTGGTCGGCGTGCCCGACCGCGTAGGCGAGGCGGCCCGGATCTTCGGCAAGATCGCCGAGGGCGGCATCAACATCGACATGATCGTCCAGAATGTCTCGGCGCTGGCCACCGGCCTGACCGATATCTCGTTCACGCTCCCGGCCGCCGACGGGCAAAAGGCACTGGACCTGCTGCGCGCGGCCAAGGACGTGATCGGCTTCCAGGAGGTCTTCTACGAGGACCGGATCGGCAAGGTCTCGCTGATCGGCGCGGGCATGCGCTCGCACCCCGGCGTGACCGCCAAGTTCTTCGGCGCGCTCGCCGAGGCGGGGGTCAACATCCAGATGATCACCACGTCCGAGATCCGCATCTCGGTCGTCGTGGGCTCCGCGGACGTGGACACCGCCGTGATCGCGACGCACAAGGCGTTCGACCTGGACGCCGAAGAGGTAGAGGCCGTGGTTTACGGGGGTACCGGGCGATGAGCGATCGTTCTTCACGGCCGACCCTGGCCGTCGTCGGGGCGACCGGGGCCGTCGGCACCGTCATGCTGGACCTGCTGTCCACCCGCGAGGACGTCTGGGGCGAGATCAAGCTGATCGCCTCGCCCCGCTCCGCCGGGCGCAAGCTGACCGTGCGCGGCGAGGAGGTCGAGGTCATCGCGCTGTCGGAGTCCGCCTTCGACGGCGTTGACGTCGCCATGTTCGACGTGCCCGACGAGGTGTCCGCCGCGTGGGTGCCAGTGGCCGCGGCGCGCGGCGCGGTCGCGGTGGACAACTCGGGCGCCTTCCGGATGGACCCCGACGTGCCGCTGGTCGTGCCCGAGGTCAACCCGGGCGACGCCCGGCGGCGGCCCAAGGGCGTCATCGCCAACCCGAACTGCACCACGCTGTCGCTCATCGTGGCCGTCGGCGCCCTGCACCGGGCATTCGGGCTGCGGGAGCTGGTCGTCTCCTCCTACCAGGCCGCCTCGGGGGCCGGGCAGGCTGGGATCGACACGCTGTACGCGCAGCTGGACAAGCTGGCCGGGACCACGACCCTCGGCCAGCGGGCCGGGGACATCCGCCCGGTGATCGGAGACCTGGGGCCGGTCCCCGCCCCGCTGGCGCTCAACGTGGTGCCCTGGGCCGGGTCGCTCAAGGACGACGGCTGGTCGTCGGAGGAACTCAAGATCCGCGGCGAGTCCCGCAAGATCCTGGGCATGCCGGCGCTGCGGGTCTCCGCCACCTGCGTCCGCGTGCCCGTGGTGACCACCCACTCGGTCGCGGTGCACGCCCGCTTCGACCAGCCGGTCACCCAGCGGCAAGCCTGGGACACCCTGGCCGTCGCGCCCGGCGTCGTGCTCAGCGACGACCCCGCCCGCGGGGAGTTCCCGACCCCCGCCGACGTCGTCGGCACCGACCCGACTTGGGTCGGCCGGGTCCGGCAGTCCCTGGATGATCCGCAGGCGATCGACTTCTTCGTCTGCGGCGACAACCTCCGCAAGGGCGCCGCCCTCAACACCGCCCAGATCGCCGAGCTGGTGGCCGCCGAGCGGTAACCGCCTGGTCATGCGCTCCGCAGGCCAGCACCCAGATTGCGGAAGCACTTCCGGTTGCGGAAGATCGCCCGCGGCAGGCCGTGTAGTTCTTACCAAACCAGAAAATCCTCCGCGACCTGCCCTGTCGCCAATGTGACGAAAGTACCTTGAGTGCGCACGAGGTACCAGTCGTGGGCTGCCCCTGAACCCTCGCTGGTCCCTCAGCCGTTGCTCTGCGTTGGATCTGGAGCGCGCTTGGTGATTCGACAGGCATGAGGGTCCTGCGGCCGGTATAACTGGCTTGGGGACGAACTAGGTCAGTTTGGTCGGTTGTGCTGCCTTCATCGCCGGAGTCAGAGTTTCAGCAGTTAAGTTGAATATCGTCGAAGTATCGATCTTGTATATAGCTTTGTGTCCTAACGGTTACCAAAGCTGATATGTTCGGACAGCCTGACCGTAGGTCGGCCGACGCGTTAGGGGCCGCGCGCCGGAGTTACGCATACACGCAAGTTGGTTGCGGAGACTCTTAGGAGGTACCCCGTGGCAACGACTCGCAGCCGTCCTCCCCGCGGCCGTGAGCAAGCTCGTCACGCGTCTGGCGGAGCGGTCGCCGAGCACGCCGCGAAGATCTACGGCGTCGCCATCGGCGGCGCGGTCGTCATCGTGGCGGTCCTCGCCCTCACCAGCGCGGGCCACGTCATCGACGCCGCCGTACAGCACTTCATGCTCTACTACGCGGGCGTCTTCACCCTCATCACCTTGTGCTCCTCGGTTGGCCTCGGGTTCGTGGCGACCGACCGCATGGTGCTCAGCCCCGGACGCCGGGTCCTCGTCCAGTCCGCGCATCGTGCGGTCTCCTTCGGGGCGCTCGCGTTCCTGATCCTCCACATCGTGACCGAGATCCTGGCCCAGCGGGTCCACGTCCTCGACGCCGTGGTCCCCTTCCTGTCACCGTTTCGCACCTTTTACATCGGCCTGGGGACGATCGCCTCCGACCTCATCATCTTGCTGGTGATAACGAGCATTTACCGCAAGCGGTTCACCACGAATGGAAAGGCGTGGCGCTGGCGAGCGATCCACTACTGCGCGTACGCGTCGTTCGTCTTCGGCGTCTGGCACGGCCTGCTCGGGGGCCGGGCGGGCAAGCCATACGTGGACTGGAGCTACGGGCTCGTCATCGCCCTCGTCGCGCTGGGCCTCGGCATCCGCGTGCTGGCCAACTCGCTGCGGCCCAAGGAGAACCTCAGCTCCCCGCCGGTCAGCGATGCGTCGAGCTCGGGTTCCGCGCCGATGCGGGCCGCGGCGATGTTCGCACAGCTTGGCATCGTCCGCGCGGCGTCCTCAGCCGGCTCGGCGTCGGCCGTCATGCCAGGAGGCGGGGCCGGAACGCGAGCCGCGCTGCCCGCGGCCGGCGGCCGCACCGGGCCGATGCCCGCGATCACGGCCCTCCCCGCCCCGGTTGTGGCGGACACCGGGTGGTCCGACCCGGGCGTGCGCGATACCGCCTGGGCCGATACCGGCCGGCAGCCGGTGTACGAGCCTGGCTACGACGGGCCGCCCCGCTACACGGGCGCCCCCCGCAATTCCGGGACCGGGCCGATGCCGCGCGCCGCCACCGGCCCGCTGCCGCGCTCGGCAGCTTCGGTTTCGCTGCCCCGCGCCGCGAGCGGCCCCCTACCGCGGGCCGCGTCCGGCTCCTTGCCGCGGGCTGAGAGCGGCCCCCTGCCCCGAGCCGCCTCCGGCCCCTTGCCGCGGGCTGGCAGCGGCCCAATGCCCCGGGTCCCCACTGGCCCGATGCCGCGGGCCGCGTCCGGCCCGATGCCGCGAGTGCCCACCGGCCCCTATCCCCATGTTGGCGGCACTGCCGGCGGCCCGACTGGCCCCGGCCGGGGATCCGGCCCGCGCCCGCAGGCTGGCCCGAGGCCGCGCCCGCAGGCCGGGCCGATGCCGCGTCCCCAGACCGGGCCGATACCGCGCCCGCAGGCCGGCCCGATGCCGCGCGCCACGACGCCGCCCTGGGACAGCGACCTGCCCATGGGCGACGCTCAGCTGCGCTACCGCGACCCGGGACCCGGGATGCCCGGCTACCGAGGTGGCGAAGCGCGCGGCGGCAGCGCCTATGACGACGCCCCGTACAGCGCCGACCTCTACTCAGGCGACCGTTACCCTAGCGGCGGCTACAGCGCCGGATCCTACGCCGACGGCGCCTACCCTGGCGACCGCTACGCCGCCAGCCGGACGGCGGCCGGATCGCGCGCCGCCACCCACTACCCGGGCGACCCGTACGGTCCGGCTCAGCAGCCGCCGCCCGCCCACCGCCACCCCGCCCCGTACCCGGCCGCCCGCCAGGCCGGCCACTACCCCGGCGACCCGTACTCCGCTGATCCGGACGCGACGGATCCGCAGTTCCCCGCGGTTCAGTACCCGACCGCCCCGTATCCGGCCGGCCAGTACCCTGCCGACCATTACTCTGCCGACCATTACTCTGCCGACCATTACTCTGCCGACCAGTACCCTGCCGATCCGTACTGGGATGGCCGCCGGTGAATCCGACCGATCCCGTCGAGCTTGACGTCCCCACCATCATGCGGATCGGCGCTGCCCGCATGACGGCGGGGCTGGACCGCATGATGCGGCTGGACCTGGCCGCGCACCGAGAGATCTTCGGCCCGCTGCCCCGGATGTCGGCCGACGACCTCGTCACGATGGCCGCGCAGGTTGACCTTCGCGGCCAGGGCGGAGCCGCGTTCCCATTCGCGCGCAAGCTCCAGGCCGTTATGGACGCCTCCAAGAAGACCGGCGAGGCGCCGATCGTGGTCGTCAACGGCACCGAGGGCGAGCCCGGTTCCTTCAAGGACAAGATGCTCCTGATCAGGTCGCCGTACCTGATCCTGAGCGGCGCTGCCCTCGTCGCCGAGGCCATCGGGGCCGACGAGATCATCGTTGGCGTGGCCGGCAACGAGCTGGCCAACCGGTCGGTCGAGGCCGCCATCGCGACCGAGCCGGCCCTGCGCAAGATAGCCCGCGTCTTCCAGCAGCCCGAGCGCTTCATCTCCGGTGAGTCTGGCGCCCTGGTCCGCGGCATCAACGGCAAGAAGCCCGTGCCACCTGGTCGCAAGCAACTGGCCGCCGAGAAGGGCGTCGGGGACCTGCCTACCCTGCTGTCCAACGCTTCCACGTTCGCTCAGGTCGCGGTCCTGGCCCTGCTCGGCCCGGCCCGGTACGCGTCGGTCGGCGTCCCCGAGGAGCCGGGCACCGTCTTGCTGTCGGTCAGCGGATCCGCCAAGCACGCGGCCGTGGTCGAGTGCCCGACCGGGGTGCCGCTCGGCCACGTCCTGGACATCTGCCAGGCGCCGGCCGGAGACGGCGTCCTGATCGGCGGCTACCACGGCATGTGGCTCGACGGCGAATCCGCATACCAGGTGCCGGTCGGCCGCGAGGGGCTGGCGGCGGCCGGGGGGACCTTCGGATCGGGGATCGTGCTCCCGATCGGCGACGGTACCTGCCCACTCGGCGAGGTGGCCCGGATCGCGAGCTACCTGGCCGGTGAGTCCGCCGGCCAGTGCGGGCCGTGCAAGCTTGGCCTGCCGACCATCGCGCGCGCGATGAACGCGATCGTTGATGGCTCCGGCGGCATGGAGGCCCTGGACGTGGCCCGCCGGGCCGCGGCCGCCACCAACCGGCGCGGTGCCTGCTCGCATCCGGACGGAACGACCCGGATGGTCTTGTCCGCCCTCGAGGTCTTCACCGAGGACCTGGCCGCGCACGTTTTCCACTCATCCTGTGGCCGGCCGGTGCGCGGGATCCTGCCCTTGCCGGCCGGTCCCGAGACCGAGAACGAAAAGCAGCTCATCGTTGACTGGGTGCGCTGCGAGGGACACGGCCTGTGCGCCCACCTAGTGCCCGAGCTCATTCACCTGGACAGCAACGGCTTCCCGGTCATCATGAACATCCCGGTTCCGCCGTGGCTGGAGAAGGACGCGCAGCAGGCCGTCGAGATGTGCCCGGCGCTCGCGCTGCGGCTGGCCGCCGACCCGAGGAAGGCCGCCGGCAAGCGTGACCCTGGCCCGGTCCCGATCGCCGCCCCGGTGGTGCGCAGTGGCCTGCTCGGCGGTGGCAGCCGGCAGCTGGGTGCTGGCGACGCCGGCGGCCGCCGGGCGATCGGAGCGGGCTAGGCCTCGCGCGGCGACGCGGGCCGCTCCGGACGCTCCGCCTGGTCAAACGGCTGGTGCGGGGCGGCCACGGTCCATCCCGCCGCCTGCCAGAGCGCCGGGCGGATCGCCTGGCACGCGTCGACGAGCAACTGAGTGCGCACCGCGGCGGCCGCTGCCGCCGGGTTGATCGCGGCGAACTCCGGCCACGCGGTGCCGATCAAGACCGCGTCCGCCTCGTGCGCGGCCGCCAGCGCGCTGTCGGCGAACGCGAGGTGCGGGAAGTTCACCAGGGCGGCGCCAGTGGCGACGGGGTCGTACACGACGACCTCCGCGCCCAGGCGGCTCAGGCGGTCCGCCACGTCCAGGCCCGCCGAGTCGCGCACGTCGTCGGTCCCCGGCTTGAAGGCCGCGCCCCACAGCGCGATCCGCCGCCCGTGCACTGGCCCCGCCACGGCGCGCACGAGGTCGATGACCCGCTGGCGGCGGCTGGTGTTAACGTCGTCAACCACGCTGAGCAGCCGGGCCGCGTCGTGCGCGGCGGTGGCCTTCGCGAACGCCGCCAGGCCCCGGACGTCCTTGGGCATGCAGCCCCCGCCGTAGCCGATCCCGGCGGTGAGGAAGCCCGCCCCGATGCGGGGGTCGAGGCCGACGGCTTGCGCCAGCGCCGTCATGTCTGCCCCGGTGGCCGCGCAGATGTCGCCTATCGCGTTGATCAGCGACAGCTTGGCCGCCAGGAACGCGTTGGCGGTGCCCTTGGCGAGCTCGGCGGTGACCGGGTCGGTGACGAGCAGCGGCACGCCGGCCCGGGTGAGCGGCCGGTAGATCTCCCGGATCGTGGCCTCCGCCTCCGGGCCGGGCACCCCGGCGACGATCCGGTCCGGCTTGAGCGTGTCGTTGATCGCGGTGCCGACGCGCAGGAACTCCGGGTTCCAGGCCACCTCAATCGGGGCGCGAGCGCTCACGGCGACCTCGCGGGCGAGCCGCGCGGTGGTGCCGGGCGGCACTGTTGACCGGCCGATGATCAGCGACGGGCGCGTCACGTGAGCGGCTAGCGTCGTAGCCGCGGTGAATACCCGCGTGAGATCGTAGCCGTCGTCGTCGGGCAGGCTCGGGGTGGAGACGCTGAGCAGGTGCACGGAGCTGAACGCGGCGGCCTCGGTGAAGCTCGTGGTGAACCGCAGCCGCTGGCTGCGGATCTTGCGGGTCAGCATGTCATCGAGGCCTGGCTCGTGGAACCAGGCCCGCCCAGCGCGCAAGATGCTTACCCGGGCTTCGTCGATGTCGACGCCGAGGACCTCATGGCCGATCTCGGCCAGGCAGGCGGCCTGCGTGGCACCAAGGTGACCGCACCCGATGACCGTGAGCTTCACCGGGGCATCTTATAGGTTTGTGTAGCTTTACCGCCGGGTTGGCTGGTGGTGCAAGATAGCGGCCAGTTCCCGGTCAAAGTCGGCGAACGCCTGGCGCAAGCTGATCTCAAGCCATGGATCCGGCGGGGGCCGCAGGTAGCCGGTAACGCACGCGACCGCCCGGTCGGACAGGCCGGCCACGCCGTCGACGAGGCGGCGTCCCCCGTAGATCAGCAGCAATACCGCCAAGAAGCCCAGGCTGAACAGGAGAGAAATACCGTGAGCGGCAGGCGGGTTCCTGAGCACCATGTCCACCTCCCTTGGCGTCGGGCGCCAAGAGCACCTGGCGAATGTGTCAATCCCTCCTACAGTGGACGCGCGATCCGCGCCCCTGGAGTACCCGGCTTAGCAGATTTTTCCTCCGGGCCGCAGCCGACAGCGTGAACCATGGTGAAACACTTCGCGCCGCAACCGATCAGGCAATAGCGAAAGGCCACGGTTTCCCGTGGCCTTCCCGGTGGCCCTGCCTGGTCGGGGTGACTGGATTTGAACCAGCGGCCTCTTCGTCCCGAACGAAGCGCGCTGCCAAGCTGCGCTACACCCCGCCGTCCGGCATTACAGTGCCGGACGAACCGATGGTTAGTCTAGCGGATACTGGGGCCTGCTCGCGCACCGGTTTCCGACCGGGCTGCCCAGCCGCGCTGTCACTCAGCGCGGCAGCAGCGTCAAGACCGTTGCCTCGGGGCGGCACCCGAACCGGACCGGCGCCCACGGTGACGTCCCCAGGCCGGCCGAGACGTGCAGCCACGCCGTCTTGCCGTCCGGTCTGGCGACCTGCGGGTGCATGCTCAGCCCGCTCACCCGCCCCCGGTCGATCCCGCAGTTGGTCGCCAGCGCGCCGAAGCCCGGCACCCGCACCTGCCCACCGTGGGTGTGCCCGGCCAGCAGCAGCTCGTACCCGTCCGCCACGAACTGGTCCAAGATCCGCGGCTCCGGTGAGTGCATGACCCCGATCCTCAGGTCAGCGCTGACGTCAGCGGATCCCGCGACGAGGTCGTAGCGATCCTTGGCGGTGTGCGAGTCGTGCACGCCGGCCAGGGCGATGTCGAGCTCCCCGACCTTCAGCCGTCCGCGGCCGTTGTTGAGGTCCTGCCAGCCCGCCGCCGTCATCTCCTCGCCCAGTTGCTCCCACGGCAGGTCGGGCACGTCCCTGTCGTGTTCCCGGGCACTGGTCCGCCACAGGTAGAGGAGCGGGTTCTTGGGCTTGGGCGAGAATAGGTCGTTGGACCCGTAGACCCACGCCCCTGGCCGCTCCAGCAGCGGCCCCAGGGCGTCCATGAGGCACGTAACGGCGTGGGGCGACGCGATGGAATCCCCGGTGTTAACGACAAGGTCGGGTTCTAGTCCTTCCAGCGTCCTCACGAACGACATGAGCCGGTGACGGCCCGGGGTGAGGTGGAGGTCGGAGATGTGCAGCAGCCGCAGCGGCCGGGCGCCTTCCGGCAGGGCGCCGGGCACCGTCACCTCGCGGAGGGCGAACCAGTTGCGCTCGATGACTGAGGCGTATCCAAACGCGGCCGCGCCCCCGGCGGCGGCGACTGTGATCAGGGTTCGTGCGCGCATGTCCCCATCGTGCCACGGGCACCAAACCGCTTGTGCCAGTCGGGCAGGATAGAAGACGTGAACGAACTCAAGGAACGGCTCCGCGCGGACCTCAGCAGCGCCATGCGCGCCCGCGATCAGGTGCGGCTGCGCACGCTGCGGATGGCGCTCACCTCCATCACGAATGAGGAGGTCGCTGGCGCGGCGGCCAGGCAACTGTCGGACGACGAGATCGTCAAGGTGCTGACCCGTGAGGCGAAGAAGCGGCGGGAGGCCGCGGAGGCGTTCGCGGCCGCGGGCCGCGCCGAGCAGGCCGCCGCCGAGCGGGCCGAAGGTGAGGTGCTCGCGGACTACCTGCCCCGGCAGCTGACCGATGAAGAGGTCAGCCAGCTCGTGGCGGCCGCGATCACCGAGACCGGGGCCGCTGGCATGCCCGCGATGGGCAAGGTCATGAAGGTCGTGACGCCGCAGGTCGCCGGGCGGGCCGAGGGATCGCGCGTCGCCGCCGAGGTTCGCCGCCAGCTCGCCGCCGGATAACCCGGATGGCAGGGCTCCCCGGGGAGCGGTTCCTGCGACCCGGGGCCAGGGGGGTGAAAGGGGGGACGGTGTCCCCCATTTGTCCGGGAGTCTGGGGCTTGGTCTGCAGCCCCCAGAAAGCAGGGCGCCCGCCGGAGATCCGGCGGGCGCTTCTGCGTCCTGGGGGCTACGCGCGCTACGGCTTGGGCGGGAGGGTCGGCGGCCCGCCGTGGGGTCCGCCGCCGCCACCACCACCATTGCCGCCGCCGCCACCGCCACCGTTGCCTCCGCCGCCGCCGGTGCCGCCGCCACCCTTGCCGCCCTTGGTCTTGGCCGGGGTGCAGGGCGCGTTGTTCGGGTTGGTGTTGCCGCCGTTGTTCGCGGTCGGGCACGTGGGCAGGGTGACTGTCAGGCCGCCGCCCCTCGCCCACAGCGCGCTGCCCGGCGAGACCTTGCCGAATGACCGCGCGTGGCCGAGGTTGGAGTGCTGGAAGGACAGCTTCCAGATGTTGGCCGGGGCGTCCGCGCCGAACATCTCGCCCGGGCAGTTCTGGCTGCCGTAGAACGTCCGGTAACAGGCGGAGTAGCCGGTCATGGTGTGCCCGGTTGGCGAGATCGGGTTGAACACCGAGGTGAAGCTGGCCAGGTTGGTCGTGTAGCCGGCGAAGGCCGCGTAGGGCGTGCCGTTGCCGCTGGCGACGTTCGAGGTACCCGTCTTGCCCGCCGAGTCGTAGCCGCTGATCGGGCCGATAGTGCCCGCGGTGCCGCCGTTCGTGAGGACGCCGCGCAGGATGTAGCTGACGGCGTTGGCGACATCCGACGACAGCGCCCGGTGGCAATCGGCCGACGGTACCTTGACGGCCTCGCCGCCGGCGTCGCTGATCTTGGTTATCGCGATCGGCTTGCAGTAGATGCCGCCCGACGCGGCGGTCGCGTACGCGGCGGCCATCTGCAGCGGCGCCACGTTGACCACGCCGAGCGTGAAGGCCGGCAACTGGTCGGCGGGCGGCTGGGCCGCCCCGTCCGCGGAGAACAGTGACCGGCCGTCGGCCCGCGTCATGCCGAGCTTCGCCGCGGTCTTGACCACGTTGCACAAGCCGACCTTCTGCTCCAGCGCCGCGAAGAACACGTTGATCGACTTGGTGGTCCCGGTGACCAGCGAGTCCGTCGTGGTGCCGGGTCCCTCGGAGTTGGATACCGGGAAGACCCCCGACTGGCCGTTGGCGTAGCCGGCGGGATCGCCGGCGCAGTCGGTGAAGCCCTGGATTGTCGTCTGCCCGGGGACGGTCGCCTGGAAGCCGAACGGCACGCCCTGCTCCAGCGCGGTGACGAGCGTGAAGAACTTGGAGGAGGAGCCGGTCTGCACGCCGTTCGCGCCGCCGTACTGGCTGGGCACGGCGTAGTCCACTTCGGTCTGGCCGGGGCCGGTGCCATAGGGGCGGTTCTCGGCGATCGCCATGATCTCGCCAGTGCCCGGGGCGACCATGGCCGTCGTGGCCGCGTTGCGGGCCGGATTGTAGGTCTTGCTGCGCTGCGGCAGGACGTAGTTGACGGCGCGCGTGGCCGCGTTCTGATCTGTCTTGCTGACCGTGGTGTGGATCTGCAGCCCGCCGGTGGCCAGCAGCTTGGCGCGGTCTTGCGGGGTCGCGCCGAAGGTCTTGTCCAGCAAGATGGTGTGGATCACGTAGTCGCAGAAGAAGCCGTAGTTGTCCACGGTGGGGGCCGTGCAGCCGCTCATCACCTGGCCGGGCTGGATCCCCAGCGGCCGGGCGACCGCCTTCGCCTCGTTGGCGGGGGACAGGGCGTGGGTCTCCATCATCCGGGCCAGCACCGTGTCCCGCCGGGCCTTGGCCTCCACCGGGTTGTTGATCGGGTCGTACCGCGACGGGTCCTCGACGATGCCGGCCAGCGTGGCCGCCTGGTCGAGGTTGAGGTTCGACGCCCTGGTATGGAAGTACGTCTCGGCGGCGGCCTCGATGCCCCACGCGCCGTGGCTGAAGAAGGCGTCGTTCAGGTACCCGTCCAGGATGTCCTGCTTGGTCAACTTGTGCGCTACGTCCAGCGCCATCCGCAGCTCGGTGTACTTGCGGGAGAGGTTGCCGGCGATGGCCGCCTGCTGCGCCTCGGGGTCGCCGTTCGCCGATAGCACCAGCACGCCCTTGACGTACTGCTGCGCGATCGAGGACCCGCCCTGCACCGACTTGTGCTGCAAGTCGTTGATAACCGCGCGCAGCGTCCCGACCAGGTCAATGGCGCCGTGCTGCCAGTACCGGTCATCCTCGATCGCCACGATCGCCTGCAGCATGTACGGCGAGATGCGGTCATAGGTCACCGGCTGCCGGTTCACCCCGTCGTACTTGATCCCCTTGCCGAGGTCCACGCCGTACACGTAGGTGATAAGGCGGCCGTCCCGGTCGTAGATCGCCGACCGCTGCGGGAGCGTGGTAGCGCTCAGGGAGGTCGAGGTGACCTTGTCAGCGGTGTTTCGCACCAGGATGCCGCTGGCGGCCACGACGGGCAGCAGCATGGCCGCGCAAAGCACGCCCGCCAGCCCTGCCATCAAGAGCAGGCGCCCAACGGCGCTTACCCTGCTTGATCCCCACCCCGATACCCAGTCCCGAAGCTGCACGCGTATAGCGTACGCGCGGGCGCAAGGTACTACGGCGACAGAGCGGTCGGCTAGTGCAGCATGCTGCCATTTCCATCACTGTGGGGGCCTGGCCGCACTCAGTACGTGACTATGCCCATGCGTGTCTATAGTCCGAAAGGACTATCTGCGAAATAGCCATCATGGGGCTTGGCAGCGAGGGTCGAACTTCCGTAAGTTGCTTTGTCACGAAGTGATAAACCGTGGGCAGGTGGCCGCACACCCTCACGGCAGCAATCCCGTCGATGAAGACCGCCCGAGCATCTGCATGCTCGGCGATCGATCAAGAGGAGTTGGGCACATGTGGATCACTGACTGGACCACACGCGCCGCCTGTAAGGGGACCGACCCAGACGAGCTTTTCGTCCAGGGCGCGGCCCAGAACCGCGCCAAGCTCATTTGCCGGGGTTGCCCGGTCCGTACCGAGTGCCTTGCGGACGCGCTCGACAACGGCATCGAGTTTGGTGTCTGGGGCGGAATGACCGAGCGCGAGCGGCGGGCGCTGCTTCGCCGCCGGCCCGACGTCACGTCATGGCGCGAGCTGCTGGAACGCGCGCGTGACCGCTACGAGCGCCAGGACATCGACGACCTGGTCGCTGGCTCGGCTAGCTGAGGCTCCGCTAGCTTAAGGCCGAGCCGTCCTCCCGCACAGGCTCTCTGCTAGCCGGCGACGGGATGAACGGATCACCTCCCCGGGTCCCCCGCAAGATCTTTGGCAAGGCGACGAAGCCCCTCGAGATCGTGCACGTCTACCGGCAGCGCCGCGACCTCCGCGACGGGAACGGCCGGGTGAGCTGACGTGAACGCGCCGGCCACCCGCTGCTCCCGCTCGCTGAGCGTCATGCGCTCCGCGTGCAAGCGCAGCGCCGCGACCGCGACCTGATGCCCGTCCGGTTCCAGGGTCCCTGCTTCCAGGGTCTCAGCCGCGGCCAGTGAGCGCGGCGCGGACAGCCGGGAGGCAGGCAGGCGGTGCACCCGGTTGAGGATGAGCCCAGCCAGTGGCATGCGCTCCTCGCCAAGGCGTTCAACGAAGTACGCCGCCTCGCGCAGCGCGTCCGGCTCGGGCGCGGCCACCACCAGGAATGCCGTGCCCGGTGCCTGGAGCAGCCGGTACGTCGCATCCGCGCGTTCCCGGAATCCCCCGAAGAGCGTGTCGAAGGCCGTGATGAATGTCTGCGCGTCGCGCAGCAGCTGGCCGCCGAGCAGCTTGGTGAGCGCGCCGGTCATCATCGTGAACCCGGCGTTGATCACCTTGGTGAACGGGCGCCCGGCCTTAACCGGGGTGGCCAGCAGCCGGATGAGCCGGCCGTCGAGGAACCGGCCGAGCCGCTCGGGCGCGTCCAGGAAGTCCAGCGCCGACCGGCTGGGCGGGGTGTCGACGACGATCAGGTCCCACTCATCGGAGCGGCGCAGCTGGCCGAGCTTCTCCATGGCCATGTACTCCTGCGTGCCCGCGAAGCTGGACGACAGCGACTGGTAGAACGGGTTAGCCAGGATCTGCGCCGCCCGCGCCGGGTCCGCGTGCGCCTCGACGATCTCGTCGAAGGTGCGCTTCATGTCCAGCATCATCGCGTGCAGGCTGCCGCTGCCGCTCGCCTCCACGCCGTCGACGCGCCGCGGCGTGTTGTCCAGCGAGGTCAAGCCCATCGATTGGGCCAGCCGCCGGGCCGGGTCGACGGTGAGCACGCACACCTGCCTGCCCCGCTCGGCCGCCCGCAGCCCGATGGCCGCCGCTGTCGTCGTCTTGCCGACGCCGCCAGAGCCGCAGCAGACGATGATCCGGGTTCGCCGATCGTCGATGAGCCGGTCGATTTCCAGTCGCGGCGGAGTCGCGCTCACGCTGTGCCTCCCGCTCGCTCCGAGGCGCTCCCAGTGGCGGCGCTGCGCTCGCTCACGCGGCCCCCTGGTCCCGCAGTTCGGCCGCCAGCCGGTACAGGGCGGCTAGGTCGATGCCCTCGGTGATCAGCGGCAACTCGTAGATCGGCTGCCCGGCCGCGTCGAGCTCGGCACGCTCCCGGTCTTGCAACTCGACCCGGTCCGCGTGCTCGGCTAGCTCGGCCGCGAGGTCCGCGGCGAGCTGCCCGGTATCGCCAAGCCCGGCCGCCGTGAGGGCCGCCGTGAGCGCGGGCAGGTCCGGGGCCTGATGGAGGTCGCCAGCGAGCAGCGCCGGGCGCGCCATGTTGACGATCACCCCTCCAACCTGGATCCCCTTGATCTTGCGGAGCTCGGCTATGCCGTCCAGAGTCTCCTGCACCGGCATCTCCTCCAGCGTGCAGACGAAGTGCACGGCCGTCTGCGGGGAGCGGATGACGTTCGCGACCGTGTCGGCGTGCGCGCGGACCGGCCCGACCTTGGCCAGGTCGGAGACCTCGGTGGTCACGTTGAGGAACCGCCCGATCCGCCCGGTGGGCGGGGCGTCCATCACGACGGCGTCGTAGACGTAGCGGCTGCCCGTCCCCGCGACCCGGCGCCTGGCCGCCTCGGTGGCCTTCCCGGTGACCAGCACGTCGGACAGCCCCGGCGCGATCGCGGTCGCGAAGTCCACCATGCCCACCCTGGTGAGCGCCTTCCCGGCGCTGCGCATCCCGTAGAACATGGCGAGGTAGTCAAGCAGGGCGCCCTCGGGGTCAATCGCCAGCGCGTAGACGTCGCCGCCGGGCCTGCTCGAGTCGCCGTTGCCGCCCTGGCCAATGGCGATCTTTCGCTCGGCGTAAGGCAGCGGGGAGCTGTCGAAGAGCCGCGCGATGCCCTGCCGGCCCTCCACCTCGATGAGCAATACCTTGCGTCCGCTGCCCGCCAACGCCAGTGCCAGGGCCGCGGCCACCGTCGTCTTGCCGGTGCCGCCCTTGCCCGTCACGACGTGCAGCCGCACCCCGTCCCAGTCGGTATCCCTCGCAGTCATGCCCTTAAAGCCCCTGATCGATTCTCACATGGCGCCCCTGGCTTGCCGTCTCGGGACGTCATTACGTGAGGCTAGCCTCTGCCGCCCCCTGCACGCGCCGATCCGCGTAGGCTGGCCGTAGTTGTCCTAAGGAGGCGACCGGGCATGGCTGGCATCGTCACAATCATCGTGATCCTGCTCATAGCCGCGATCATCGCGGCCTCGCGCTCGATCAAGGTGGTCCAGCAATACGAAAAGGGCATCATCTTCCGCTTCGGGCGGGTGCTGCCCGAGGTTCGCGGTCCGGGCCTGCACTTGCTGCGCCCAATCGGTGACCGCATGCAGAAGGTCAACATGCAGATCATCGCCTTCCCGGTGCCCGCCCAGGAGGGCATCACCCGGGACAACGTCTCGGTCCGGGTCGACGCGGTCGTCTACTTCCGGGTGGTCGACGCGATCAAGGCGACCATCAACGTGCAGGACTACATGTCGGCGGTGTCCAACCAAGCCCAGACCTCGCTGCGGTCGATCATCGGTCAGTCCGAGATGGACCAGCTGCTGGCCGAGCGCGAGACCGTCAACCGTGAGCTTCGCCGCATCATCGATGAGCCGACGGAAGAGCCGTGGGGTGTCCGCGTCGAGCGCGTCGAGATCAAGGACGTTTCACTGCCTGAGGGCATGAAGCGCTCCATGTCCCGTCAGGCCGAGGCGGAGCGGGAACGGCGTGCCCGCATCATCACCGCCGACGGTGAGTACCAGGCGTCCAAGCGCCTTGCCGCGGCGGCCAACGTGATGGCCCGCGACCCCGCCGCCTTGCAGCTCCGCCTGCTGCAGACGGTCGTTGAGGTAGCCGGGGAGAAGAACAGCACCCTGGTGATGCCAGTTCCGGTGGAGCTGCTGCGGTTCTTCGATCGAGCCGCAGGAGCCGGGGCGGGTGGCTCACTGGCCGACGCGGGTTCGGGGGATTCGCAGCTTGAGGACCTGGGCGACGCCGAGGTTGCCGCCGCTGAGGCGGCCATCGCGCACGCCTCGACACCAGCCCTCGGCGAGTCCGTCATGGGCGTCCCGGAACTCGCGCCTGCCACAGGCGGGATCACGGACCTGGACATTCCCGATGTGGAACTCCCGTCGGACGCGATGACCGCGGCCGTCCCGCGATCGCGGTCAGACGCGACCCCCGACCCCGCCCCCCACCCCCGCCCCCCCCCCCCCCCCCCCCCCCCCCCCCCGCCAGGCACGGGGGGCCCGGGGGGGGGCGGCCCCCC
>JAICYD010000115.1 GCA_025934375.1 Streptosporangiaceae bacterium
CCTAGGCGGGCGCGGCGCGCGGAGATGACGATCAGCCACGAGCGGCCGCCCCCGGCCGGGACGGCCGTCCGTGACCAGGTGACGCGCCACACCGGGACGCGCGGGCGCGGCAGCGCGAGCCGGCGCCCCGCCATGGCCGTCAGGTCCTCGTTGTGCTGGGAGATCATCTGCCGCGCGATTTCCGGGTGCATGTCCTTTACTCCTTCGCTCTTCTTTAACGGCATGGGGTTAATGGTCGTTGTCCGCGGCCTGGGGACGGCCGGGCCGGCCAGCGACGCCGGCCAGCCCCGCCATCGGGAAGATGTAGTGCGCGATCTGCACCGGCAGCGCCCCCGCGGGCCTGCTGTCCGGGTCGGTGCGGCGGCCCTCGTAGCGGTCGATGATGGCCCGGATCTCCTTGGATACCCCGATCGCCTCCTCGGCGGTCAGGAACCGGACGCTGTCGCTGGAGATGACCGCATCCCCCCAGCCCGGCGGCCAGGAAGTATTGCCGTAGGCGTACCGGATGCGCTCGATCATGCGCTCCCCGTAGGCCTCGGAGAGGGCGTGGGCGGCCAGCTCCGCCTGGTAGTCCGCCTGGCCTTCGGTGCTCAGGTTGATGGACCGGTGCACGCGGGTCCACGGGCGCTCGCGGCCCTTCCCGCCGCCGGCCTCCTGGACGAACCCGTACTTGGCCAGCGTGCGCAGGTGAAACGCGCAGTTCGCGGGGGACTCCCCCAGCGCCTCGCTGGCCTGCGTCGCGGTCAGCGTGGGGGTGACCGCCAGCAGCTCCATCAGCGCCATCCGGACCGGATGCGCCATCGCCCGCATGGCCTTGGGATCGGCCAGGTTCAGCGTGCCCACTTCTTCGGAACTCATGTTTCGAAACACTACGCTCGAAAGAAGTCTTCCGCAAGACCTTCGGAAGACTTCTTTCGACAGATGCGGGGAAGCGGTCGCGCAACCATGTGAAAATGGGGCCATGCGGATCACCGGGGTTGAGTCGACCGACCTGTTCACCGGCAGCGCGGGGCGGCCGCTGCAGATCATCCGGGTTACCGTCGTCGGCGAGCCCGGCGATCACCCGCTGCACAGCATCGTGCGGGTGGCGGGGAACGGGATCAGCCAGCCGGGCCCGTTCCGCGTCGGCCGGGACGAGAAGGACGAGACCCGCACGGTGGAGGTCGGGGTCCAGGTCGCCGACTATCACCGGCCCGGCACGAGCGTACCGGTCACGGTGATCGCCGAGACCGGGCCGGAGCGGTCCGAGCTGGACGCGATGATCACGGTCGCCGAGCCCGGCTGGACCATGTGGATGGTCAGCCACTTCCACTACGACCCGGTCTGGTGGAGCACGCAGGGCCAGTTCACCGAGGCGCGGCTGGTGCTGCCCGACGAGGACGGCCAGATGCCGGACACCCGGACCGCGTTCGACCTGGTGCGCCTGCACCTGGAGAAGGCCCGGCGCGACCCCGACTACAAGTTCGTGCTGGCCGAGATCGACTACCTTAAGCCCCACTTCGACGCGTTCCCGCACGACCGCGCCCTGGTGCGGAAACTGCTCGCCGCCGGGCGGCTGGAGCTCGTCGGCGGGACCTACAACGAGCCGAACACCAACCTCACCGGCGCGGAGGTCACCATCCGCAACGCGGTGTACGGGATCGGCTTCCAGCGCGACGTGCTCGGCGGCGACCCGCGCTCGGCGTGGATGCTGGATGGCTTCGGGCATGACCCGGGCTTCCCGGGGCTGATGGCGCAGGCCGGGCTGACGTCGTCATCGTGGGCGCGCGGGCCGTTCCACCAGTGGGGCCCGGAGGACAACGCGCGGATGCAGTACCCGGCCGAGTTCGAGTGGCTGTCCCCCGACGGCAACGGCGTCCTGACGGCGTACATGGCCAACCACTACGGCTCCGGGTGGTCGCTGAACCAGGCCGCCGACCTGGACGCGGCCCAGGCCGCGGCGCTGGGCCAGTTCCGCTCGCTGGCCGCCGTCGCGGCGACCAGGAACGTGATGCTGCCGGTCGGCGCCGACCACGTCATCCCGGCCCGGTGGGTGACCGACGTCCACCGGTCCTGGAATGACAAGTACCTGTGGCCCCGGTTCGTTACGGCGATCCCGCGCGAGTTCTTCGACGCGGTGCGCGCCGAAGCCGGGGCCTCCCCCGGGACCCGGAAGATCACGCCGCAGACCCGCGACATGAACCCGCTCTACACCGGCAAGGACGTCTCCTACATCGACACCAAGCAGGCGCACCGGGCCGGGGAGACCGCCGCCCTGGAGGCCGAGCGGCTGGCCACGCTGGCCTGGCTGTCCGGTGCCCCGTACCCGGCCGAGTCGCTGGACAAAGCCTGGCGGCTGCTCGCCTACGGCGCCCACCACGACGCGATCACCGGCACCGAATCCGACCAGGTGTACCTGGACCTGCTGGCCGGCTGGCGGGAGGCCTGGGACCGCGGCGACAGCGCCCGCCGCGCGGCGGTCACCACCCTGACCGGGAGCACCGAACCGGCCGGAGGCACCGAACCGGCCGGGAGCACTGCCGGCCCTGGGGATCTGGCCGTCACGGTGTTCAACGGGCTGGCCCGCGAGCGGGACGCGATGGCCACCGTCACCGTGCCCCTGGCCGCGCCGGGGACGCACGGGCTCGCGGTGGTCGACGAGGACCCCGGTGGCCTGCCCGCCGGGGTGCTGGCGGCCAGCGTCCCCGCGCTGGAGGACGGGATCCGGCGGCACCCCGACGGCTCGCTCGCGGAGGTGACGCTCACCTTCCGCGCCCGCCAGGTGCCCGCGCTCGGCCACCGGAGGTTCGCGCTGCGCCCCGTGCCCGCTCACCCCCGGCCCGGCTGGACCGACATCGCCGGCCTGGCCATCGAGAACGAGGCCTACGCGATCACCGCGGACGCCGCCCGCGGCGGGACGCTGTCGATCGTCGACAAGCGCTCCGGGCGGCCGGTGCTGCACGGCCCCGGCAACGAGATGGTGCTGCAGGAAGAGCACGACAAGCACCCGCGCTGGGGCGAGGGCGCCTGGCACCTGTCCCCGAAAGGCCCGGGCACCGGCTCGTCATCGCTGCCCGCCGGCGTGCGCGCGCAGCGCTGCCCGGCCGGGTCGCGCCTGCTGGCGGCGTTCACCCTCGGCGACCTGCGGATCACCCAGGAGACCCTGCTGTGGGACGGCGCCGAGCGGGTGGAGTTCCGCACGCACGTCGACGGCTCGATCGGCAAGGACAACCTGCTGCGGGTCCGGTTCCCCGCGCTGGTGCCCGGCGGGCTGCCGGTGTACCAGACGGCGACCGCCGTGATCGGCCGGCCGTTCGGCTTCCCCGAGGCCGACACCGCCGCGCACTGGTGGACGCTGGACAACCCGGCCCACCACTGGTTCGGGCTGGGATCGGTGGCCCGCGTCGAGCTGCTGCCATCCGGGGGGGCGCCGGTACCGCAGGCGATCGGCGTCGCGGAGGTCATCACCCCCGATGCTCTCATCCCCAACGAATCCGAGGATCCCGCTCGCTCCCTCCTCATCACGCTGGCCGGGGCCGGCGTGACGGCGACCTGCTCGCGAGCCGGCGGCCCGCGCTACGGGGCGGTCGACGTGGACTCCAACGTGCCGGACTTCCGGATCGCCATGGGCGGCCCGCAAGACAACGCGTTCACCGCCGAGGTGCTCGCGGCCTGCGAGCCGCCCGTCGCCAAGCGGCTGTCGGCGCTGGTCGCCGAGCACGGGTCCGCGCGGCTGTGGGTCCCCGCCGCGCAGCCACGATCGGCGACGACCGTACCCGACGCGGACCTGCGGGCCCCGCGTGACCTACCGGTGCTGATCGTCGCCGGGCCCGCCGGCTCGGCGGAGGGGCTGGCCGCGGCCATCGCCGGGCTGCGCGCGGACCTGGCCGCAGGCGAGCTGACCGCCGTCGTCGAAGGGGAACTGGCCGCCGAGGAGGCGCTCGCCTGCGGGACAGTGGCGCTATTCAACCGGGGCACCCCCGGCGGGGTCGTCGCGCCGGACGGGACGCTGTGGATGTCGCTCATGCGCGCCAACTCCTCGTGGCCGTCGGGCGTGTGGATCGACGGGGACCGCCGCACGGCCCCCGACGGCAGCAGCTTCGCCTGGCAGCACTGGTCGCACACGTTCTGCTACGCGCTGGCCTCCTCCGCCACCGGCGACTGGCGCTCGGCCGGCTTCAACGCCGCCGCCGAGGACTACAACCACGACCTCCTCGCGGTACACCCCCGGGGGCCGAGTCCCCTGTCGACCGTCCCGGGCGCGGCGCTGCTCACCGTGGGCCCGCCGAACGTCACCCTGTCGGCCCTGAAGCCGCGCGGCAACCCGCTGGCGGCCGGGCGTCCCGGAATGCCGCCGGCCGGGGAGGTCACCGTGCGGCTACGGGAGACCGACGGGCAGCGGACCGTGGCGCGGGTCGAACTGGCGGGCGGCATCCAGTCGGCGGTCGAGTCCGACTTGCTGGAAGAGGCCACCGGCGCGGCGGTGCCGGTCCTCGGCGGCGCCGCGCACGTGGAGCTGCCGCCGTTCGGCACCGCGACGATCGTGGCGCGGCCGCGCGCCCTGCCCGGCGGGGCGCCAGCGGTGTCATCCGAGAACCTGCCGCCCGGGAACGTGGCGCCGGAGAAGGTGACGCCGGTGCACGCGCGGTACTGGCTGCACGGCAAGGGCCCCGCGCCAGCCGGGAACCTGCCGGTCGCGGTGCACCTGACGCCGGCCCGGGTCACGCTGCGCCCGTCGGCGCTGGAGGGGTTCGACGCGCCTCCCCCGGGCACCGGCGAGGCCGGCCAGCTGCGCTTGTCGGTCGCCTGCGGCCTCGACCCCGCGGCCGGCCAGGTCGGGCTGCTCGTGCCGGAGGGGCTGGTCGCGGAGGTCGCCGGCGGGGGTTCTGGCACGGCCCCCGCGGGCCCCGTGCCCGGGACGCCGCTGGCCTACGCGCTGGACGGCGGCGGGCACGCGACCTGGGACGTGACCGTCCGCGCGCGGCCCGGCGCGGCCGATGGCCGGTACTTCGTGGCCGCCTGGCTGCGGGACCGCCTCGGGCACGTCATCGAGGACACCGCCCTGGTCACGGTCGGCGAGCCGGACGGCCCCGACCCGGCTCAGCCGCCGGATGAGCTGTTCTTCCGTATACAGGCCGAGGTGGCCGCGCTCGCGGACGAGGTTGACCTGACGATGGCCACGTCGGCGCTGTCCCTGGCGCCCGGCGCGGAGGGCCGCGTCCAGGTTGAGGTGACCAGCCGGCTCGCCTCGCCGCTGCGCGGCGAGGCGCAGCTGCTATCGCCGTTCGGCTCCTGGGAGGCGGTCGCCCCGTGGGACGGCGCCGCGCCGTGGGTCCAGCCCGTGCAGGCCGACCCCGGCCAGGCCAGGCGGCTGGAGTTCCCGGTCCGGGTCCCCGCGACCGCCGGTCCCGGCTGGGAGACCTGGCTGCTGGTCAAGCTGATGTACTTCGGCCGCGTCCGCTACAGCGAGGCGATCAAGCTGACCGTGGCCCGATAGCGCGAGCGGCCCGCCCCGGGGCGGGCCGCTCGCGCTATCGCCCTAGCCGAGGTCGCCCGAGTCGGCGATATCGGGGACGCTGACCGGCTCGCGGCGCACGGCCGGCGCGGTGGCGACCGCCGGGCGGGGCGGGCTGCGGAACAGCGTGATGGCCAGCAGCAGCGTCACCACGTCGAAGATCGCGGCGATGCCGAAGGCGGCGGACATCCCGTGCGCCAGCGCGAAGTGCTGGCGGGCGACGGCCGACAGGCCCGCCGCCGCTGGCGAGGGGTGCGCGATCGCGCCGCGGCTCACGGTGCCGAACACGGCGACAAGTACCGCCAGTCCCAGGGACCCGCCGACCTGCTGCATCACGTTGACCATGCTGGAGGCGGCGCCGGAGTCCTCCGGCCGCACGCCCACCAGCGACGCCGACGTCAGCGGCACGAACGCGAGCCCGCCGCCGATCCCGAACAGCATCATCGGCGGGAAGACGCCCGTCCAGTACGTGGTCCCCGGCGAGACGCGCCACAGCCAGGCCATCCCGACGATCATGGGCACCATCCCGACGATCATCAGCCGCTTGAGCCCGAGGACCGGGATCAGCCGCGGCGCGAGCCGGGAGACGCCGAACAGCCCGAGCGTCAGCGGCAGGAACGCCACGCCGGCGCGCAGCGGGCTGAACCCCAGCAGTTCCTGCAGGAGCAGCGTCACGAAGTAGAACATGCCGAACATGCCCGCCACGACCAGCAACCGCGCCGCGTACGAGGCGGACCGGCTGGCGTCGGCGAACAGCCGCAGCGGCGTGATCGGCTGCGGCACGCGCGCCTCCGTCACGAGGAAGGTCGCCAGCAAGACGGCGGACAGGCCGAACGCGAGCCAGCCAAGGTGGTCTCCCCACCCGTCGCCGGCGGCGCGGATGAAGCCGTAGACCAGGGCGGCGACCCCGGCCGTGGACGTGACCGCGCCCGCGAAGTCGAAGCGGCCCGGCAGCCGGGGCGTCTCGGCCACGAACAGGGGGGTCGCCAGCAGCACGGCGATGCCGATCGGCACGTTGATGAACAGCACCCAGCGCCAGGACAGCCACTCGGTCAGCAGCCCGCCGAGGACGAGGCCGAGGGACCCGCCCCCGGTCACCACGCCGGCGTACAGGGCCAGCGCCCGGGTGCGCTCGCGCCCCTCCGGGAACCCGCTCACCACCAGCGCGAGGACGGCAGGCGAGGCGAGCGCGCCGCCGACGCCCTGGACGGCCCGGGCGGTCAGCAGCAGCCCGGCCGAGCTGGCCAGGCCGCCAGCCAGCGAGGCGAGGGTAAAGATGACGATGCCGGCCAGGAACATCCGACGGCGGCCCAGGATGTCGCCCATCCGGCCGCCGAGCAGCAGCAGCCCGCCGAACGTCAGCGTGTAGCCGTTCAGCACCCAGGCCAGGCTGGTAGACGAGAAGTGCAGTCCCGACTGGATATGCGGCAGCGCGATATTGACCACGGTCGCGTCAAGGATGATCATCAGCTGAGCGCCGAGCATGATAGCGAGCGCTATGCCAGGCCTTCCGGCCTTGCCTGTCCCGACGACAGAGCTCCGCGCGGAGGTGTTCACGGTACTATCACCCCGATATGATGAGGGAAGATTCGGAGGAGGTCTCCGGTTCTGACTATACGGAGAGTCCCTCCGTTTTGGCAAGCCGGATTCCTGGTTGAGTGAGATGAACACTGATTCCCCCGCAGGCGCGGGCGACGCCGCCACGATGCCGCTGGGCGCCGATTGCGCGGACAGCGGCCAGAAGATGCGGGCCGACGCGCGCCGCAGCCGCGCCCGGCTGCTGGAGGCGGCGACCGCCGCGTTCGCCGAGAACGGCGCCGACGCGCCGCTCGATGACATCGCGCGGCGGGCCGGCGTCGGCATCGGCACGCTCTACCGGCACTTCCCGACCCGGGTCGACCTGCAGGCGGCGGTGTTCCGCAGCCAGGTCAAGTCCGTCTGCGATACCGGCGATGAGCTGCTGATCAGCGTGACGCCGGAGGCCGCGCTCGCCGGGTGGCTGCGCGCGATGGCCGGCTACCTGGCCACCAAGCGCGGCCTGTCGGGCGCGCTCATCGCCGCCGTCGGCAAGGACTCCGAGCTGATCTCCAGCTGCTGGGTCGCGATGCGCGACACCGCCGACCGGCTGCTGACTCACGCCCAGGAGGCCGGCGTGCTCCGCGACGACATCTCCTCACAGGACCTGCTGCGGCTCGTGCACGGGATCGCGATGGCCACCGAGCACGCGCCCGAAGACACCGACCGGCTGCTGTCCCTCCTGCTGGACGGCCTGCGCAAGCAGTTATCGCCCGGAAGGGCTCGCCCGCCGGGCGCTCACGGGATCGCCGGGGGACGGTTCTCGAAGGGCGTGCTGAGCACCACCGTGGTCCGCGTGGAGACGTTCGCCGCCCCGCGGATCTGCTGCAGGAGTTCCTCAAGCGCCGCCGGGGAGGCGACCCGCACCTTGAGGATGTAGTTCTCGTCGCCGGCCACGCTGTGGCAGGCCTCGATGGCGGTGAGGTGGCGCAGGCGCTCCGGCAGGTCATCCGGGGCGGCCGCGTCGAACGGCTTTATGGAGATGAACGCGGTGAGCGGGAGCCCGATGATCTCGGGATCACACAACGCGACGTAACCGGTAATGACGCCCTCGGCCTCCAGCCTGCGCACGCGCTGGTGCACGGCGGAGACGGAAAGCCCAGCCTGCCTGGCCAGCTCGGTGAAGCTCATCCGCCCGTTGCGGGACAGCAGGGACGCGATCCTGCGGTCGATCTCTTCCACCACAGCAACTTAACGTGAAACGTGCATCGGCGTGACACCCCATGGTTACGGAATCATCTCACCGTTTACGCCTCCGTAATATCACACAGCGCAACCATCGTCACAAGCGTCCCGCAATGAGCACGCGCCCCGCAGGAAATACTCTCTTTCCGTACGTCGGACGGCCAAAGAACGTGGCACCTGGTGGGAGACTAGAAGCATGCGGCAGCCGGAGGAACTCTACGAACTCGACCAGGCGGCCCTCAGCCAGGCTGGGGACAGCCTGAGCGGCGCGGCGTTCCTGGTCCACTTGGAAGGGTTCATGGACGCCGGGTCGGCCGGGCGCCTGGTTACCGAGCACCTGCTGGACGAGCTCAGCGACACGGTCATCGCCCGCTTCGACACCGACCGGCTGCTGGACTACCGGTCGCGCAGGCCGCTGATGACCTTCGACAAGACCCGCTGGGAAAGCTATGACGACCCCCGGCTGGAGGTCCACCTGCTGCGCACCGAGGACGGGAAGCCGGTCACGCTGCTGACCGGACCGGAGCCGGACCACGAGTGGGACCTGTTCGTCGCGGCGGCGCGGTCGCTGGCCGACAACCTCAGCCTCGGCATGATGGTCACCTACTTCGGGGTCCCGATGGGCATCCCGCACACCCGCCCGCTCGGCGTGATGACCCACGCGACCCGGCCCGGCCTGGTCACCAGCCGCGCGCCGTCGCCGGGCAGGCTCCAGGTGCCGGCCAGCGCGGCGGCCCTGATGGAGTTCCGGTTCGGCGAGTCGGGCCGGGACGCGGTCGGCCTGGTCGTCCAGGTCCCGCACTACCTGTCCCAGGCCGCCTACCCGACCGCCGCGCTGACCCTGCTGGACCCGATCCGCGAGGTTACCGGGCTGGAGCTTCCCGGCGACGCGCTCAAGGAGGCGGCCGAGCGCACCAACGCGCTGATCGACCGCCAGGTCGCCGAGTCGACCGAGGTCGCCGACCTCGTTCACGGCCTGGAGATCCAGTGGGACGCGGCCGCGTCCGAGGAAGGCAACCTCCTGGCCGAGGGCGAGGAGATGCCCACCGCCGACGAGCTCGCCGCACAGTTCGAGCAGTTCCTGGCCGACCAGCAGCGCGGCGACACGCCGGAGCTGTAGTCCCTCAGGCGATGACCAGGTCGCGAGGGGCGTTGTTGAGCCGCTCGTAGCCGTCCTCGGTGCACACGACGATGTCCTCGATGCGCGCGCCGTGCGGGCCGGGGTAGATGCCCGGCTCCACGGAGAACGCCATGCCCGGCGCCAGCGGGGTCGCGTTGCCCGCCACGATGTAGGGGTCCTCGTGGGACTCCAGGCCGATGCCGTGGCCGGTGCGGTGGATGAACCACTCGCCGTAGCCGGCCGCGGCGATGATGTCGCGGGCGGCGGCGTCAACCGACTCGGCGGTCACCCCGGGCCGCACTGACGCGCACGCCGCCTCCTGCGCTTCGCGCAGCACCGTGAAGTAGGCGGCGAACTCGGCGGGCGGCTCGCCGATGGAGTAGACCCGCGTGCAGTCCGAGCAGTACCCGGACTCCATCGTGCCGCCGATGTCCACCACGACCACGTCGCCCCGCTCCAGGGCACGGTCGGAGACGTCGTGGTGCGGGCTGGCTCCGTTCGGCCCGGAGGCGACGATCACGAAGTCGACCTGGACGTGCCCCTCGCCGAGAATGGCCTCGGCGATCTTCGCGCCGATCTCCCGCTCGGTCGCGCCCGGCTTCAGCCAGGCCGGTACCTTCGCGTGGACCCGGTCGATGGCCGCGCCGGCCTCACGCAGCGCCGCCACCTCGACCGCGCTCTTGCGGATCCGCAGGCCTGACAAGACGGTGCTCGCCAGCACCTGCGTGGCGGCCGGGAACGCGTCGCGGAACTTCAGCACGTTCAGCGCCCACATCCGGTCCGAGAGCGCGACCACGTCCGGGGCGCCCAGCCGGGCCGCCGCGATCGCGAACGCGTCCTCGGTCTCCCCCCAGGTCACGACCTCCACGCCCAGCGTCGAGACCGGCGACGCCAGCGCCGCGCCCAGCTCCAGGCGCGGGACCAGGAGGAACGGCTCGCCCGTGGCCGGGACCGCCAGGCAGGTCAGGCGCTCCAGCTGCTTGGCGTCATAGCCGGTCACGTAGCGCAGGTCCGGGCCGGGCGTCAGCAGCAGCGCGCCCAGCCCGGCCGCGCGAACCGCGTCCGTGACCGCCGCCAGCCGCGTCGCCGGGTACAGGGCCTTCAGGTCAGTGCTCATGTTCCGTCCTTTCCTCATCGATCCCGCGCGATGGCGCTCGCGTTGTCCAAATCCCCTGATGCCTCGTGCGCCAGGATCGCGCCCGGCGCTGAAACGGCGCTGAACCGCCGGGTGCGGGCGAAGAGTCCCTTGCTGTATCAGGCCTCGGCCAGCACCGCGGCACGGAAGCGGCTCAGCGAGGACCCGAGGCCCAGTGCCGTCCCGAGCTCGCTGAGCAGTTCCGGGTCCGGCGGGCGGGCCGGCAGGGTGCCGTCGACCTCGGGCAGCGGCACGTCCGTGGCCGTCCGGACGACCGCGGGCGCGATGTCGAGGTAGCCGCGGGCCGCCTCCAGCTTCTTGCGGCTGCCGGCCGGGAACCCGCCGTGCCCGGCGTCCAGGGCATGCGTGAGCGTCTCCAGGTCACCGAATGCCGTGATCAGCGCGGCGGCCGTCTTCTCTCCGATGCCAGGCACGCCGGGCAGGCCGTCGCTCGGGTCGCCGCGCAGCACCGCGAAGTCGGCGTAGGTGCCCGGGGGGATGTGGTACTTGTCGCTGACGGCCTTCT
This sequence comes from Streptosporangiaceae bacterium, assembly GCA_025934375.1. Classification (GTDB taxonomy): domain Bacteria; phylum Actinomycetota; class Actinomycetes; order Streptosporangiales; family Streptosporangiaceae; genus Trebonia. The sequence goes on from JAICYD010000115.1 coordinate 11,036, forward strand.
CATCGATCGCGTCGAGCTTCCCGAGTCCCTTGATGGTGTAGAGCACCCGGATGCCGCGCGCGTCGTCGGCGAGCTGGAACAGGTCGCGGTCGCCGGTGACCACGTCGACCGGCACGGGACCGGACCCGCCCGCGCCTGATGCCGCCCGCGTGGCCAGCGTCGCGATCACGTCGTCGGCCTCGTAGCCCTCGTGCTCGGCGGTGGCGATTCCCGCGGCCGTGAGCAGCTGGGTGATCAGCGGGATCTGCACCGCCAGGCCGGGCGGCGTCTGCTCGGTGCCGTCCTCCTCCGCCCGGTGGGCCTTGTAGGACGGGATCGCCGCCACCCGGAAGGCTGGCCGCCAGTCCGCGTCCAGGCAGGCGATGAGCCTGGCCGGCTGATGCTCGCGCACGAGTCGGCCGATGGCGTCAAGCAGCCCGCGGATCGCGTTCACCGGAGTACCGTCCGGCGCGGTCACCGTCTCTGGCATCCCGTAGAACGCGCGGTAGTACAGCGTCGCGGTGTCCAGCAGCATCAGCGTGCCCACCCGGCAATCCTAGCCTCGCCCGGGCCCGGATCACCGGTCAGACGGGCGTCGCGCGCGGTCTACCGCAAGAGGATCTTGCCGCCCGCGACCGCGATCGTCCGGGCCGGCAGCGGGCTGGTGGCCGGGCCGGCCACCACGGCGCCGTCGCTGATCTTGAACTTGGCGCCATGGCACGGGCAGTTGATGGTGCCGCCGGTCACGGCATTGCACACGCAGCCCACGTGCGTGCACACCGCGCTGAACGCCTTGAACTGCCCCTTGACGGGCTGGGTGACGACCACCTTGGGCCCCGCGAACACCTTGCCGCCGCCGACCGGGATCTCCGTGACCGCGGCGAGCAGGGTACCGGTCACCCCACCGGCAGCCGAGCCAGCACCGGCATTTGAGCCAGCACCGGCATTTGGGCCAGCACCGCCAGCCGAGCCAGCGACATTCGCGCCAGCGACATTCGCGCCGGTGCCGACGGCGCCTGAGCCAGCACCGCCCGCCATGGCATCGCCGGCCGCGCCTCCGGTGGCGGCCGACGCGCCGGGCGCCTGGCCGGCCTCGTTCGCGTTGTAGGGAACGGCGGCGGTGCTGCATCCGGCGAGGGCGCCGCACGCTCCGGCCAGGCCCGCGCCGAGCAGCAACGCGCGCCGGCTAGCACACCGGTCCTGCTGGGACTCCTCAGTCATGCCTCACCCTTCGCCTGCTCGCCGAGACCGTGTCTCCTAGTCAGCACAGTTCTCGCAGGCCAGCACAGTGCCCGCTGGCAACGATGCCCGCGGTGCCGCCCGGGTATGGCCTCCCTGGCGGCACCGCGCCTGCGGTAAGGCATCGTTGCCTAGCGGGCACTTTCTTCTCGCGGAACATTTCTACGGCTTGCCGCCCGGCCGCCGCCGGGCATCGCGGTGCCGCGTTAGAACACCGTAAGCACCCCGCTCAGGAACCCGCGGAACACCGAGCGCACCCATACGCCGCGCGGGGCGGGCGGCCGTGCCCAGTTCCGGCCGAGTCCCGGCCAGTAGGCAGCGGAGTAGGTCCGGCCGCTGTCATGCCAGCCACCCCCGGATGACCCCGTCCCCGGCCACCCGATGCCGGTGGCGGTCGGCGCGGTGGACGGCGCCGGCCCCCGCACGGGTACCGTGGCCGGAACCCCGGATCCCAGCGCCGACGGCGCCGTCGGCACCGTCCCCGGCGCCTGCCCGGTGCCCGCCGGAGCACCGCCTGCCGGAGCACCGCCTGCCGGAGCACCGCCTGCGGGAGCACCGCCTGCCGCGGGGGCACTCGATGGCGAGGGGGCGCCGCCACCGCCACCCGGCATCGTCGCGGTCGCCACCGCTATCGGGGAGCCCGTGGGAACCGACGATGCGCCCGGAGCGGAGGAGCCTACGGTCGGCCCGGCGGAAGCCGACGACGGGCCAGTTCCCGGCGCCGACGCGGGCGCGCTGGCCGAGCTCGTCGGCGAGGCGGACGGCGACGCCGAGGCTGTCGGCGAGGCGGACGGCGACGCCGAGGCTGTCGGCGAGGCGGACGGCGACGCCGAGGCGGACGGCGACGCCGAGGCCGTGGTGGCGGGGCAGTTAGTCATGCCCGCGGTCGGGTTGCCCGGCCCCGGCGTGACCGGTGCCGCCTGCCGAGTGAAGCAGGCCGCGACCGCGACGCCGTTGCCGTCGGCGGTGGTGGACACCTGGTTCTGCACGCCGAACGAGCCGCAGTTCAGGTTGTCGAAGGCCCCTTGCAGCCGGGCGGACAGGAACGTGAAGAGGTTGTCCCCGGTGTCGGTCGCCGGACTCGGCGCGCCGATGAGCAGGTTGACGTCCTGCTGCAGCCGCTTGGCCTGGATGTTCTCCATGTCGGCGCAGTAGGCGCGCGGCGACTGGCCGGCCGGGACGGCGGGCATGTCCATGATCGCGCGGTAGGTGTTGGTCTTGGCCCGGCTCGCGTTGCTGTCGCTGTCCACGGTCATCGGGTCGTTCAGCGGCACGAGGGCGGCGGGCCCGCTATTGCGCACCCGGCCGGCCCAGGACGCGGCCTGGATCTCATCGAGCGGCAGCGCGGTCACCGGGGCCCCGTTATTGGCCAGGTCCGGGGCTGTCCACGGGGTGCAGCCGAGCGCCGGATTGAAGAAGAAGTCGAGCAGCCCGTTGTCACTGCCGTTGACGAGCGTGGTCGCGCCCGCCATCGCCTGCTGGTTGGCCGCGGTGAGCTGGGCAGTCTGCCCGGCGTCGTTGACGAGGTACTGGGACGTGACGTTGTCGCTTTGGTCCTGGTCGATGAGCGCGAAGCTGCGGGTGGTCAGGCACGGCATCCCGTCCTTGGCGGTGCCCGGGTTGGGCACCGCGAGGTGCCCCGACATGACGGCGGAGTTGGCGGCCCGGAAGAAGGCGACCGCGTTGCACGCCCCGACCTGCCCGAACGCGCTGAACTGCCCGTCGATGTTCTGCCCGGCGACGCACTTGGCTTGCTGCAGGAGGGGATCCGCGCTGCCGTTCGCCGCCGGGCCATTCGCCGCGTTCGCGGCGGGCTGACCGGAGACGACGTAAGCGACCGGGGTTACGGACGGCGACCCCTGCGGCGCGGAGCCGCTGGCGGTACCGGTCGGCGATGCCGTGCCGCTGGGGGTTCCCGTGCCGCTGGGGGTTCCCGCGCCGCTGGGGGTTCCCGCGCCGCTGGGGGTTCCCGCGCCGCCAGGCGATGCCGGGGCGCTCGCCGACCCGCTCGCCGACGCTGACCCGGAAGCCGAAGGCCCGGTGCCCGGCGCGCTGGTCGCGCCGCTGGCACTCGATGACGGGGCCGCGGACCCGCTCGCGGCCCCGCCCCCTGTCCCCCCGATGGCCTGGTCCGCCCCGGCCAGCGACAGCGTGTCGCCGTTGTAGCCGAACCACACCGCGACGACGGCACCCTGCGGCAGCGCCGGCACGACCGGGGCCTTCGCGGGCTGGGTCCCGGCGTCGATGACGAGCGGGTTGTAAATCGAGATCGTGCCGGCCGCCGGGTCGAACACCGCTCCCTGGACGAACGCCGTCTGCCCGTCGTTGGCCTCGTTGCACGGGCCGTCGGCCGGGTTCGTCGCGGTGAGCTGGTAGGGCGTGGCCAGCCCCTGCGCGGTCAACGGGTTGGCCGGCACGATGAGCGTGCAGTTGGGGTTGGGGGCGGCGTTCGCGTCCGCCGCGACGGTGGCCGACAGCCACCGCCCGGCCCCGACGCCGCCAGCGATGATGACCGCCGCGCTAACGCCAGCGGCGATGACGGCGGGAAGCGGGATGCTCCAGAAGAGCTCGCGGCCCGCGCTACGGCGCCGTCGCGCGCCGTATCGCCTGGACCCGTATCTCCTGCCGCGCCCGGCATACAGTCCCATTGCTCACGGTCCTCTCGATACCACGCTTCGTTTCGGCCGTGACGCTCCCTGGACACGGACGTTAGCGATTCGTGATATGGGCCGCAGGACTTCCGGGCAAAACAGTTCTTACGGACTAGTTACGTCCCTTCCCCGGACGGCTGCTGGTCCGCCGGGCGGGCAAGGGCGAGCTCCGCGATCCGGGCCGCCGTCTCGCCGAGGGGCGCTCCCTGGCCGACCGCGACCCCGACGAGGTAGGCCGTGAGCGGCGCGGCGGGCCGGGCCACGCCGTGCGCGGCGTCCCGCGCCAGGTCCAAGATCACCTTCTGGACGACGCGAAGGTCGGCCACTCCGTCTCCGTCCAGCGCCAGTTCCGCGCGCACCGTGGTCATCCACTCTTCCAGAGTGCTCATCTCGTCGTCCTGCCTCCGTGGCCGCGTGGGCGGGGGCGGTTGCCCGCCGCCTATGTCCGTGGCGCTCAGCGCGCCTCGCGGCTTATCCTGCCTGATGTGGCCCGCAGGAAACGCAGCCAGCCACAGCCTCGACCGCGTCCCGTCCAGATTGATGCGACGGGCGCTGGTGTTACGCACTGGGACCGCCGCGCCTGGCGGGAAAACCTTGACGAGTTCGCCCTGGATCCGCGGCGTCCGCAGGCGTGCCCGGCGCGGCGGCCCATGGACCTGCTGGGCCGGATCAAGGTGCGGCTGAGCGCCGAGGACCGTCACCTGGTGGCCTACGGCTTCGGCGGGCAGCGGGTCGCGATCCCCGCCGCCGAGGTAGGCGCCGTGCAGGTGGTCGAGGCGTACCGGACCGGTCGCCGCCAGCGCACCCGGGCCCTGCTCGTACTGGACCACCAGCACCGGATCATGCTGCGGGCGCCCGGCCAGTGGGAGACCTACGGCGAGGTCACCCGCGTATGCCGTGAGGCCGGGGCGCCCTCGCCAGCCTACAAGCCCTTCATCCCCAAAACCAGCGGCAGGGCCCGGCGGCGACCGCCGCTGTATGCGAAGGCACCGGGGTACCGGCGGCTGCGCACCGTCTCCCGAGGCACCAGCGTCCGCGTCATCGTCGCGGGCGTGCTGGGGCTGGCGATCATCAGCGGCGCCGCCATCGCCGGCACCTTTCCCGCGCGGGCACTGCCCGGATGGATCGGGTCGGTGCGAGTGCTGCTCGAGATCATCGGCGCGGTCCTGGGCGCCGCCGCGGGCCTGTGGCTGTGCCGGGCGGTCTATCACCTCGCCCCGGACGCGCTGCGCTGGATGGCCGCCTCCGCCCGCGCCCAGGCGGTGGCGCCCGCCCGCCGGTTCTTCGGCCAGGAGCGCGGCGAGCGCCGCGAGCATTCCGGCAACTGGTCCCGGGCTGTGACCATCGGACTGATGGCGCCCATCGACCCGCGGGACCAGCAGGCCGTGCAAACGCCCGATCCCCCGATCGGCGGCCGGCCGCTGCCGCTTGACGCAAGCGACCCCGGGCACACGCAGGTGCCGGTGACGGTCGTCTACCTGCCCGACAACCTCTCCGTCGCCGCCGCCCGCCAGCAGCTCACCGGCTCGGTCTGGCACGGCGCGCCCACGGCCAACCTGATCGTCGGCATCGTGTTCACCCTCGCCCTCCCGGCGCTGATCTTCTACCTGGTCATCCGCGTCCGCCGCGAGCGCCGGGCCCGCAACGCCACCGTGATCGACGACTTCATCGGCGCCAGCCCCTAACCTCGACGCGACACGCCTGGCCGCGATAGCGCAAGCGCCACTTGCTGTTATCCTAGGCGCTCAGCGGCCGGGACTTGGATCAACCATTCGAGTGCTACGTCTTGTACAACTTCCAAATGAGCCGTATAGTGGACATAGACGAGGTGGCATACAGCCAGACGGCTCACGACAAGAAGGCACAGCCCTTCAGCGTGTCCTGCTTTTGAGCGTGTACAGGCCATGACACGTGTACAGCCCTTCAGCGGGTACTGCATTTCAGCGGGTACTGCATTTCAGCGTGTACAGCCGTTCAATGAGAAGAAGCCGGTAGCCAGCGCTACCGAGAGCGCACACCTCGCCAGGATGTCCACCCGAGCACCCCTCGGCCACGGCTACATGCGGACTTACATGCGGCACTGCCTCTTGCCGCACCGACTTGTTGCCGCACCGACTTGTTGCCGCACGGCCCCATGCCGCACGGCCTCATGCCGCGCTGGCGCACGCCGCACTGAACTCATCACGCGGCACCGGCCCATCGCGTGCCGTCCCGGCCGCTTCGGGTCCCCGCAGTTCTCCCGACGACTTGACCCTCACGACTCCTCCGGGAGGTGATCGCGATGCTGGCAGGACCTGGGCCGACCGGGCTTGGGGCACCCGGGCCGTCGAACGTCGACGAGGCGCTGGCGATGCTGCGCGCTGGCGCCGATTACCTGGCGAGGACGGGCTGGGCGGGGCTGGGCGGCCACGAGCAGGGGATGGCGCTGCGATCGCTCGGGGCGATCACGTCCACGCTCACCGTCGCCCACGCGGAGGCCTTGGCCGCGCTGGACACGGGCGGCGGGTACGCGGCTGACGGCCACCCGTCCACCCGGTCCTGGCTCAAGTTCCAGACGCGGATAACCGGGCCCGCCGCCCGGGAGCTTGACCTGTGGCCGCGCCGACTGGCCGCTCACCCGATGCTGCGCGACGCCCTGGCGGCGCGGGAGGTCTCGCCGTCGTGGGCGCGGCAGTTCGCCGAGTGGAACGACCGGCTCCCGGCCAGCCAGGCCGACGCGGCCGATAAGATCCTGCTCGACGCCGCCCGGGCCGGCCTCGACCTGAATCCGGACATCGCCCGGCTGGCGCACGCCATCTACGAGGCCGTCCGCGGCCAGCGCCCCGACGACGACGGCCCGGACGACGGGTTCGCCGACCGGGGCCTGCGACTGGGCACCACCATCGGCGGAGCCGGGAAGCTGAACGGCGACCTGTCCGCCCAGTGCGCGGCGCTGCTGGAGAAGGCCTTCGCGACCTTCGGCAAGAACGCCGGGCCGGATGACCTTCGCAACCCCGGCCAGCGTAATCACGACGCCCTGGAGATCGCGCTGCGCCTGGCGCTCGGCGTGCCCGACATCCCCGGCAGTTCCGGGATGAAGACCCGCGCGATGGTCGTCATGTCCCTGGCCGACCTTCTTCAGCTGGAGGGCGCGTCCGCGCTGCAGGACGCCTGGCTCACCGCCCGGGCGGGCGAGCCCGGCTGGTTCTTCGGCCCCGGCGCCCGCGCCGCCGCGTGCTCCGCCCAGATCACCCCGGCCGTCGCCGGCACCCCCGACTGGGACGTCCTCGGCGACATGGCCGACATCTTCCTGGACGCCCACGGCTTTGCGAGCGCGCCCAGCGCTTTCGCGGCGGCCACCGGGGATGGCCCCCCAGGGAACGCCCGCCCGGCCAGCCGCGCGCACTCGTGCGAGTGCACCTGCGGCGGGTGCGACTGCCCGCCGGCTGGGCGGCCGGGGCCACTGTCGCCCGCCGCCCGGCTCGCGCTGGAGCGCACGCTGCTCGCCATGGCCGCCCGCGCCCTGTCCGGCCCGCAGGGCCTGGCCGGGTTCCTGCGCGCCAGCCTCCTGGGCAGGCCGTTCGCCGGCCGCAGCCTGGTCCTGGACGTCGGCGATACCGACGACGGTCCCGATCACCTGCGCCGGGCCGTCATCGTGCGCGACCAGCACTGCCAGTGGCCCGGCGGGTGCGACCGCCCGGCATCCCAGTGCGAACCGCATCATCTGCGGCACCGCGCCCAGGGCGGTGAAACGTCCCTGAAGAACCTGAAGCTCTTGTGCCTCGCGCACCATCATCACTTCATTCACCGGCTCGGCTGGGACATCGTGGTCCACCCGGACGGCTCCAGTGACGCCATCAGCCCCCGGGGCCGGGTCATCCGCGGCCAGGGCCCGCGGGCACCCGCCCCGCCGGGGGAGGTATGAATGGCCGGCGGCGGCCCACGATCCATGACGTGGCGGCGGAGGCGGGCGTGTCCCGCGGCACCGTTTCCCGGGTGCTGAACGGCGGGCGCTACGTGTCCCCCGGTAACCTCGACGCGCTCAACCGGGCGATCAAGAAGACCGGCTACGTGGTCAACCAGCACGCCCGGTTGCGCCGACGACGAGCGAGCGGGCGCCCGCACTATGGTCGGCTACCTGCGCTCGGCGGGGCGAACGCGGATCGCCACCATCACCGGGCCGCTGGACACTTCCGGCGGGCGCGGCCGGCTCGAGGGCTACCGGGACGTGGCCGGGGCCGCTTTCGATGAGTCGCTGACCGAGGAGGGGGATTACTCGCAGGGCTCGGGGGAATCCGCGATGACCAGCCTGCTGCAGCGGCTGCTGCTCGCCGCGATCGGCGGCGAGCAGCCCCTCGGCGGTGATCTTGCCTACCGAGCTCGTGCGCCGGGAGAGCGCGTGACGCGGGTCACCACGAAGTACGGCTCCTAGCCCCCGATCGCCGACATCGGGCGGTCGGGCTGCAAGAAGGAGGGGTCGTTGATGCCGTGGCCGGGAAGCTTGCCGGCCACGGCGACGCGCCAGCGCTCGGCGATCTCCTCGTCGGTGGCGCCGCCGCGCAGCGCCGAGCGCAGGTCGCTCTCCTCGCGGGCGAACAGGCAATTGCGCACCTGGCCGTCGGCGGTCAGCCGCACCCGGTCGCACGCCCCGCAAAACGGCCTGGTCACTGACGCGATGATCCCGACCCGGGCAGTACCGCCGACCCCGCCGCCGTCAACGAGGAAGGTCTCAGCGGGCGCGGCGCCCCGGATCCGTTCGGCATCGGGAGACAGGTCATAGGCCTGCGACAGCCGCTGGAAGATCTCACCGGCGGTCACCATCTCAGCGCGCTTCCAGCCATGCTGGGCGTCCAGCGGCATCTGCTCGATGAACCGCAGCTCGTACCCGCGCTCCAGGCAGTAAGCCAGCAACGACTCGGCCTCATCGTCGTTGATGCCGCGCATCAGCACGGTGTTGACCTTGACTGGGCCCAGCCCGGCGGCCGCGGCGGCCTCCAGCCCGTCCAGGACGTCGGGGAGCCGGTCACGCAGCGCCAGCTTGCGGAAGATCTCCGGGCGCAGCGTGTCCAGCGACACGTTGACGCGGTCCAGGCCCGCTTCGCGCAGCGCGGCGGCGGTGCGCGCCAGGCCGATGCCGTTGGTGGTCAGCGAGATCTCCGGGCGCGGCGTCAGCGCGGCGGTCTGGGACACGATCGCGGTTAGGTCGCGGCGCAGCAGCGGCTCCCCGCCAGTGAACCTGACCTCGCGGATGCCGAGCAGCTCAACCCCGATGCGGACCAGCCGGGTAACCTCATCGCCGGTCAGCACTTCCGGCTTGGGCAGCCATTCCAGGCCTTCGGGCGGCATGCAGTAGGCGCAGCGCAGGTTACAGCGATCGGTCAGCGATACCCGCATGTCCGTGGCGATCCGCCCGTATGAGTCAGCCAGCATCATCCAAGCCTACGCATCCCTTTTCTCCCAGGGGTCCACTCCGGCTCCCTGCCCACCGCCTCGACGAGTACACGTCCCCGCGCCGGGGTAGTACGACCCTTTGTAGACGAGGAACAAGCGCCTGGAGGCTGATGTTCCTGTTCCAGGCGTTAAAGTTGGCAATGCTTAACGTTCTGTTAACCATGCCGCTGCCTGCCGAGACGCCCCGGTATAGTGACTGCGGGTTGCTAGAATCCTGCGACGTTCGCTATACCCCGCTTAGAACGAGCTGGCCCCTGATGGGAAGTAACCGCGTTTTATGGCATCCACGGAAGCGTCCTCCGGGCCCGCGTCGGCGATGACTGGCGGTGCGACAGGCGACGATGACTGGCACGGGCCGCGGGCGCTCAGTGACCGCCTGCCCCGGCCGTGGCTGTTCCCGCTGCTCGTCTTCGCCGTCACCTGGGCGCTGATCGTCGCCACCTGGAAGGTCACTGACGCGATCTATGGCCATGGCCAGTCGTGGACCGTCTACTTCCTGTTCAAGGACGCCGAGCATTACCTGGCGATCGCGCGCGGCGGCTACCCGGCCCGGCTGGTCTTCCCGCCGAAGGCCGTGCCGCACGGCTATGACCCGCAGACGCTGATCACGCTTCCCAGCGGCCTTGCCCACCCGCTGGTCACGTACAAGGCACCGGTGCCGCCGGCGCCGTACCCGTACCTGCCGGCGTTCTTCCCGCTGTTCCCGGCGCTCATCTGGCTGCTGCACTGGGTCGCGGGCGGCAGCTTCCTCGGCGGCGCGCTGCTGGCCAGCGTCGCCTCCGGCGCGGCGGCCGCGGTGACGGTGTGGCTGCTGGCCGCCAAGGTCTGCGACCGGTGGGTCGCTGACCGCGCGGTCGCGCTGTTCTGCCTGTTCCCCGGCGCGATGGTGCTCGGGATGGTGTACTCCGAGCCGCTGGCGGTGGCCATCGCCGCGGCCACGCTGCTGGCCATGCTGGACCGCCGCTGGCTGCTGGCGGGGCTGCTGGGGGCGCTCGGCACGGCCGAGCGGCCTACGCTGATCGTGTTGACCGGGGTCCTCGGGGTCGGCGCGATCGTCGCGATCCGGCAGCGGCGCGAATGGCGCTCGCTGGTGGCCGCGCCGCTGTCCCTGGCCGGGGTGGCCGCCTACTTCACCTGGCTGGGCACCCGGTATCACAACGCGATGTTCTGGCTGTCGACCGAGCAGCACGGCTGGCACCAGAGCGTCGACTGGGGCGTGCACACCTTCCAGCTGCTGACCTGGCAGCTGCCGCTGGTCACCAAGAAGTCCGCATTCTTCAACGTCGTGCTGATCATCATGTTCGTCGTGGCGGTCGCCGGCGTCGTCGCGATGATCTCGGCCCGGCTGCCCTGGCCGGTGACCCTGTTCACCGTGCTGACCCTGGTGGCGTGCATCGTCTCCAACGGGCAAAGCACCAAGCCGCGGTTCGTGTGGAGCGCGTTCGGCCTTTTCATCGGCCTGGCCGCCAAGCTCCCCAAGTGGCTGTTCTGGCCGGTCGTGGTCGCCTCGGCCGCCCTGCTCGCCTTCCTCATCGGCTGGTGGCCGCACCACTACGTCGGCCCGGCTCCCTGACGGCCTCGCCGCGCCTGGCCGGCTGATGATCACGAACTGCCGCCCCGGGCCTTAGCTAGCCCATAAGCCGAAACCGTCGATATGTTTGGGTTTTCCGGTGCCAGGGCACCGGAAAACCCAAACATATACGATTACTTAGCGGACTCGCCCGGTTATCCGGCCGGGGGCGCGGTCATCAGGCGAGCTTGGCGCTCAGGGTGATCTCGGGGACGGCGGCGAGGGCTCGGGAGACCGGGCAGCCGGCCTTGGCCTGGTCGGCGAAGGACTGGAACTGGGCCTGGTCGATGCCGGGGACCGCGCCTACCGTGTCCAGGTCGATCTGGGTGATGGTGGGGGCGCCGTCGACGAAGCGCAGGGTGACCTTCGCGTCGGTGTGCACCGAGTCGGGGGCGTGGCCGGCGGTGGCCAGGATGTTCGACAGCGCCATCGAGAAGCAGGCCGCGTGGGCGGCGGCGATGAGCTGCTCGGGGTTGGTCTGCGGGTCATCGCCCTCACCGAACCGGGAGTTGGCGGAGAAGCCGCCCTCGAAGACGCCGTCGCCGACCCTGACGGAGCCTGAGCCGGACTGCAGGTCCCCGCGCCATTCGGCGCTGCCGTTCCGCTTAGCCATCTTGACCTCCTCGTCGCGTGCCTTGCCGTTAGCGACATCCAATCAGGTCTGGTCAGCTGCGGGCGAGCCGGGCGGCGTGAGCGTGCTCCGCCGGCCGGACCGGGGCGGGGGCGCAGCCGCGCAGGTCCCAGCGGACCTGCAGGTCACCGGGCAGCTCCCACTGACCAGCCAGGGCCATGTCAATCCTGCGCCGGACCTCAAGCACGCGCAGTGCCTGATCGTGCGCCAGCGTCAGCGGCGCGCCGGGACGGGGACGCGGTCCAGGTCGGCGGCGACGACGACCTCGCCGGGGAAGGCGGCGGCCGCCTCGTCGGCGAACCTCACCAGGTCCTCGGAGCCGTAGCG
>JAICYD010000075.1 GCA_025934375.1 Streptosporangiaceae bacterium
GAAGAGGCTGTGACTGTGCCGGGCCAGGAGCCGCCGAGCTCCTCCACGGAGATCAGGTGGCTGTCGACCACCACACGGGCGATAGTGCCCGGCGCGTACCGGCCGACCACCGCGCCCGCGCTGAGGATGACCAAGAACCCGCGCTCTTCCGCCAGCGCATCAGCTCCCCGCGTCACAGATCGCCGCCACGGCTGCCGCAGCCGCGCTCCAGGCAGCCTGTGCCTCCGGAGCCTGGTCATCCCACTCCAGGAGTGGTTGCCCGCCGACGGGCCCCTTCCCGGCGCTGGCGAGGCGGTACGCCTCATATGCTGCCTGCCCGAGCATCGTCTCAGGCGCTGGATCACTCATTTCAGGCCGCGCCTCGTCCCCAGGATGAGGTTCGGCGCTCCCAAGCCCAGCCCTATCGCTGCCACGCAAATTACCCCATTTCCACGGGCGCATCAGGCTACTGTACGGGCGACCCCTGCGCCATCAGAGCATGCGTTCACCAACGGGGCAGGACGTCCGTGGCGACTCTCGCCGACATCCAGACCTGGCGGAATCCCGTTCAGCGATCTGCCCCGTCGCACACACTGTACGAGGCGGTCGTGTCCGCACTGGCAACTTGAAGTCTCCCCGCCGCAGCAAAGAAACTTGTAGCAACATCCGTTGGTTTGACCCGTTTGTGACCACAGTCAGTCATTCTTGGTAACGGCATCTGTACGGAGTGGTGGGAGATCATCTTCATGGGTGCGGTGCTGGGAGACATCATCGGCGTTGCTGTGCTCGGCTTCCTTGCCTTCGCGGTCCTCTCGTTGCTGGTAATGCGGACGCCCGTCACGCCCGGCTTCGCGCGCCGGTCGCCGACAACTTCGAGTGTCCAACTGCGGCAGGACCCGAACGCGGGGTTCATCTTTGACCGGGGATTCCTGTTCCGTCGACGCTGCTGGTTCGTCGGAACATGCTGCCCGCCAACAAAGATTGACCCCAGGCGGCAGGGCGAAATGCATGCGGATCAGAGGGCACGCCCGGTTCCCCTTGTTGCGTCAGGCGGCCGGGTGTGGTGGTGGTTCGAGGGCACGTTCTACTGGGAGTCCGGCCGCTACAGCGAGCGAGACGTTCTGGCTCTCATCCGCGATCGGCAACGGCGATCGGCGCAGAGGCTGGACCGAGCACACATGTTGCTCAACATCGATGAGGGCAAGGCCGCGCGCCCGCGCGGGCGGCGTGAGCCAATCCCACGCGAGGTACGGCGCGCGGTGTTCGAGCGCGACGGAGGGAAGTGCGCACAATGTGCCAGCACCTTCGACCTCCAGTATGACCATGTGATCCCGGTTGCCCTTGGTGGCGCGACCTCCGCCCAGAACCTCCAGCTCTTGTGCGCCGACTGCAACCGCGAAAAGGGGGCGGACCTTTTAGTTACGCCAGCAAGTGTGCGCTTCGGCGTTTCACTCACGACCGCCTCGTTATCAGAGTGCCGCTCCAGTCGACCGGGAAGCGTATCGGACAGCTCACCTGCGGCGGGTTGCGGGCTGGCCCTAGCGATACCCCTCGATTTATCCTCTTCGCCCCCAGTGTCCTAGGGCCACTGTAGAGCGAGCACTAGGGCCACGTTCCTTGACCGCCGGTGACCGCAGTTCGGCTGGGCCGTTCTGGCTTGGATCTGGCGCGCCAGGACTCGTCTGGTCGTTAACTGTGGGCTGCTGGGCCAACCGTGGATGCCCTGGCCTACCGGAACCACTGTCAGCCAGCTACCGGAACCGCGTCCGCAACCTGTCGCCCAGGAACCGGAACCACGGTGTCAAGCATCTACCGGGATCGCACACCTGTGACCTGTGACCTGTGAGAGATTGTGAGAGATCCGGCTCCTTACAAGCCGAAGGGCCACCTCTCACAGCCGAGAAGATGACCCTGACCTGCGGATACGTGGCGCACTCGGAGGGACTCGAACCCCCAACCTTCTGATCCGTAGTCAGATGCTCTATCCGTTGAGCTACGAGTGCTGGTTTTAGGTTGTACTGTACCTACCCTGTAGCAGGCACCTTGCTAGTCTACGACACTTCCGGCAGCGCCCGCGCCGTCGACGGGTAACCGGCTAGACCGCCTGATTCGCAGCCCACCACGGGCCATGCGCACACCTCACGGAGTACGCCATGGCGGGCGCGGTTCGCACCCGGTGACCGGGAGGAACCCATGTCTGCCGGCGCCGTACCTTCTTCCGTGATCAGCATGCGCGAGGCGTCGCTCGCGCGGCCGCCGGGCGATTCGGTTCACTCGCCGAGGAGAAGCGACCTCGCCGACGTCCGCAGCCGTCCCTTCCGGGGCCCGGCTACGAGATTGCCTTCCAGGCCAGGACCGGCGACCTATGGATTGACGGAATGAGCGCGTTCGCGGCTAACACGAACATCCTGCGGACCACCGGGTCCTACGGCACCCGTAACCTCGGCTAAGCGATGCAGGCAGGCACCCGAACTGGATCGTTGCCCGCACTGCGGCACGGCTGATCCCGACCGCAGTCTTCGGCAGTACGGCGAGCTCACCGTCTGGCACGGCGCGGCAGGCGCCGGCACCCCCTTCGATCGAGCAGAAGCGCCGCCGACCAAGATCAGCGTGGGCACCGTGATCGCGTGCAGGTCTGGACCACTGTCCAGGCCTAATGCTGGGGATCTGACGCGATATCCGGTCGGATCCCCAGCATTCATGAAACTCGGGGCCCGACTCCCCGAGGCGGCATGCCCGGCCGGCTACGGGATGGGTATCAGCTCGTAGCCGACGGAGCCTTGCGTCCCGTCCGGCAGGGTGATCGCGGCGATGCCGACGATGTCCCCGGCGTTGTTGATGCCCTGGGCGCTCGCCAGCCGCACGTTCGGGGTCGGCGCGATCAGCGTGTTGAGGTCGGTCGCGTGGCCGTTCTTGTAGACGAAGCCGTCGCCGACGGGCAAGACGTCCGGGTCGATGCCGTCCTCGCCGACGATCACCCCGCTGCTGTTGATCGCGTTGGCCTGCGTCGGCCCCTGACCCGTGCCGGGCGCGTTGAGGTCGATCGCCTTGCCGTTGCTGAACATCACCGCGCTGTCAAAGTTGATCGGGTTGCCCGGCTTGGTAGCCGCGCCGACCGCCACCCCGGAGCCGTTGATGGCCAACGCCTCGGCCCAGGTGCCGCCGTTGAGCGTGCCCAGGGAACTGGCCTTCCCGCCGGACCACTCGGTGGCCACCTGGTGGCCGTTGGCCTGCTGGAAGTCGCCGACCGCTACCCCGGTGGGGCTGACGGCCAGTGCCTCTGTGAGTACGGCGCCAGCGGGCACCGGCAGGTTGGTTACCGTGGTGCCCTGCAAGAGCCACGGGGTGAACGCGCTGCCGGCCTGCCTGCCCACGATTTGCCCGTTGTTGTTGATGGCGAACGCGTCCGCCTCCCCTGCGGGCTCCACGCCGAGGTCAGACCCGATGGCGGTACCCGGCCAGGTGGCCGGGCGGGGGATCGTCTGCTCTCCTCCGGCGAATACCACCGTCTTCCCGTAGTTCCCCACGATCACACCCTGGTCGTTGATCGACCGCGGCCTGGTGTCAGTGCCCTGGTCGGTCTCGTCGCCGGGCGCGCCGAGGTACACCGGCGTGGTCGTGCCGGCCTTGATGAGGAAGCCCTCCTCCCGTCCGAAGGCCGCCGGGTCGGAACCGATCCCGATGATGTCGCCATTGTTGTTGATCCCGACGTATTGCCCCTGATTCATGGGGCCGAGCACGAGCTTGTACTGCGGAGCCGCCGTGGCCGCCTGGCTGGGCGCGGCCATGCCCGCCGACGCGACCGTTGCCAGCACGACCGCCGCCGACGCGACCACCGATACGCGCATGCGCATCCAAAACCTCCTCTACCGGACATCAGGACATCCCTGACGCCATGTAGTAGGCACCGGGGTTACACGCCGCGCCCGCCGACGGGACATCTACCCGCCAGCCAACCTCAGAACTAGCTCACAAAACCGACGACGAAACAACGGACGGCCCGGAGACTCCGGAAGATGTCGTTTGGGCCGCGCTGTGTGCAGCCCCCGCGACGGATGGACCATCGGCGAACTCATGGTCTTCACCGAAATGCCGCGCGCGACCCTCTACCGGCACCTGCGTGAGCACGCCATCGCACACCGGGCGTTCCAAGTCAGCCGTGGCCGGTGGCGCGTGCGAGTCCCCGACGACGATGTCCTGTGACACGCATCTCGGCCCGGTGACCCGGCTCTGACCTGGGCGGGCCTTTTTGAGTGGCAAGAGCGTGGTCCGCGTTGTGTCATCGAACTTGGCCCGCTGGGTGCTCCGGGCGTGGTCTTGCCAGTTATTCCGGCCCTCCGAGGTGCGCCATGATGCCGTTCCTCAGTTCGGCGGCGGCGATGGCGATGATGTCTGGATAGATTGCTGCCTGCATGTATGCGTCGGAGTCAGGGAGCGGGCCGGATCGCTGGTTGGCGGTTTGCAGCAAGAGGAGCCTGTGCCTCCAGTGCTGCGGTATGGCCGCTGGCGAAGCCGGCCAGGTGGGCTCCCATGCCCTGGTCGCTGACTGGGCCAGGTTCAGCCGGCAGTGCCCGACGTCGATGTCCGGCGGCCCGGACTCGGCCGAGCCCCAGTCCACGACGCCGGTCAGCCGGCCGCGGGACCACAGCAGGTTGAAGTGCTGGAAATCACCATGCGTGAATTGCTGCTGGTAGGGCGGCGCCGGTTCCGCGAGGGCACGGCCTAGGGCGCGCCACGATCCCGGCCGCGCGGCGCTGGCCGGGACGGCCGGCCGCCACGGGCCGTGATCTTGCCGATCGCGAGCGGGGAGAGTGATCGCGGCCTGGTGGATCCGCGCGGCCATGTCCGCCATCTGCCCCAGCCAGCGACCCGGATCGCCGGGCGACAGGTCCGCCCGTCCGGGGAGCCGCGTCATCAGGAGGGCCGGATGACCGCCGGCCCCGGCGCCCGTGGCGGACGCGGCCAGCAGTCGCGGTGCCAGCAGGCCGGCCCCGGCAACCTGGCCGAGGATAACGGCCTCTCGCTCGACATCGCCGTGGTGCTCGTACTGGCGCAGCACCACGAGCTCCCGCCGCCCGGAGGGCACGTGCTCAACGGTCAGCCGGTGCACCGCGGCGACGATGCCGCCCGTCATCCGGCGGATGCCCACCACGCGCACGCCGAGCTCTCGCTCCACCCAGGCCAGCGCCTGCGCCGACGGGCGCCTTCGCCGGAAGTCCACGAACGGATCTTAAGGCAGCCACATCAGGCGACCCGCCGCGCCGGACCCAAGCCTGTTCCGCCTGCGTTCCTAGCCGGCCGCCATCTCGTTATATGCGCGCAGGCCAGTGTCGATGAGGCGGGCGGCGCGGCGGACGTCGGCGGTTACCAGTTCGTGAAGGCGGTCCGCCGTGGGGGCGCTGTCTAGGTACTTGCGCAGGCTGTCGGCTTGGACGCGCCACAGTCCGAGAAGAGATCGGGCGGCGATCTGCGGTTCGGGTTCATCGGCGGTCATCCCGGCCCGTGCGGCCAGAATCTCGGCCGCAACGGAGACGGACTGCTCCATCATTTCGGCCTGATAAGCGCGGAGTGAGGGCGCGGCGCGGACGAGGTCGCCGAATCGGCGGATCGCCTCGCGTCCCCGGCTCGGCTGCTCCTGGCCGGCCTGCTCTTGGCTGGCGAGCAAGCCGGTCATGGCGGCCAGCTCCCGGTCGAGGATCATCAGCGCGGCCTGGACCGGCGTTTGCGCGGGGTCGGCGAACTCAGCCCCCATGGCGGCCAGCGTGCCTTCCAGGCGATCCATAATGAGGGCTTCCTTGACGGGGAAGTAGTTGAAGACCGTCTTCTCCGACACCCCGCATGCCTCGGCGACCTCGGCGACGCGAACCGCGTCAAAGCCACGCTCCAGGAACATCGCGGTCGCGGTATCGGACAGTTGCTGGCGCATTAGCCGCTTCTTGCGCTCGCGCAGCCCCTCCGCCGGCGAGACCGAGGCATCCCCGGCCGCCCAGTCCAGTGCCTGCCTGCTCACGATCGTAGTCTAACGCCGTTTTATAGTTGCCATAATTTTTCTGTTACAGTATTTTTATAGTGACTAGACCATTCGTACCCGAGGAGGACCTCGTGAGCGAGATCCGCATCGTCCGCGACTACGCGTACCCGATCGCCACGGTCTGGCGCGCACTGACCGATCCGGACCTGGTTCCGCTGTGGACCGCGACGGGCGCTGGCGGGCGCCCGGAGGGCTTCGCGCCGGTGCCCGGCACCCGGTTCCGGTTCGTGGCCGAGCCCAAGCCCGGCTGGAACGGCATCGTCAACTGCGAGGTCCTAGCGGCCCGGGAGCCGGCCCTGCTCCGCTACACCTGGACCGATGACGGCGGAGGCGACGTTACCGAGGTCGCCTACCGCCTGGAGTCGGCGGGTGAAGGCACTCGCCTCACCTATGAGCACACCGGGTTCACCGGCGTTGGCGGCCTGTTCATGTCCCAGCTGCTGGGTCACGTCCGCCGCAAGATGCTCAGCGCCGGCTTGCCCGCCGTCCTCGCCGAGCTCGACGCCGACGGCCACCTCCGCCCGGACAGCACGCTACGGGCCCGGTCCTGACCGGCAGTGCGGCCAGGACTCAAGTGGACGGCACGCCGGAAAAAGAGGCGAGCATGGCCAAGGCGGTGGCGGATGGCAGGTCGGGGGCGCTTGCCGTACCGCCCGGCAACCGGGTGGACAGCGCGCCGGCCGCGCAGCCGAGGGCGGCAGCACGGGGCAGGGACAGGCCCTGGAGCAGGCCGGCGATCAGGGCGGCGTTGAAGCAGTCACCGGCGCCGGTGGTGTCGACGGGGGTCACCGGCGGGAGGCTGACTAGCTGGCGGGAGGACTGATCGGCGCACAGGGCACCCTTTTCGCCGAGCTTCATGACCAGCCTGGCCCCGGTGGCGGTGAGGGCCGCCGCGGCGGCGCCAGCGGTGGCCGCGCCACTCAGCGCGAGCGCCTCGGCCTCGTTGGGGAGCAGCACGTCGGCTTGGGCCAGCACGGCCGACAGTCGCTCATCGCGCCAGCGCTGCGCGGGGTCCCAGTTGGTGTCGAGCGAGGTGGTCACGCCGGCCGCGCGGACGCCCGCCAGGGCGGCGGCCAGGCCGGGCCAAAGCGAGTCGGCCAGCAGGAACAGCGCGCTCACGTGCACGTGGCGGGACCGGGCGAGCAGTGCCGGGGGGATATCGGCGGGCGTCAGCGAGGCCAGCGCGCCGAGGGCGGTGAGGATCGCCCGGTCCCCGCCCCGCGACAGGACCACCGTCATCGCGGTCGGCAGGTCGTCGCGGATAGCCACCGCGCTGACGTCAACCCCTTCCCTGGCCAGCTGATCCAGCATGAACGTGCCGGCCGGGTCGGCGCCGACGGCGGCGATGAGCGCGACGCGCAGGCCCAGCCGCGCGGCGGCCACCGCGGTGATCGAGGCGGATCCGCCGATCACGAGCGAGATGGCGTCGACCAGCTTCTCCTGCTGGCCGAAGGCGGGGGTCACGTCGGCGCCGAGGACGAGCACGTCGGGGTTGCAGTCGCCGATGACCACGAGGTCCAGGTCAGGCTTTGACAACTTCGACCCCGGCCACCTCGAGGAGGACCGCGTCGTCGGCGGCGATGCCGGTATCGGTGACCAGCACGTCGATCTCGGCCGGACCGCAGATCCGGGCGAACGCGCGGCGGCCGACCTTCGAGCTATCGGCGACGATGATGACCTTGCGGGCTTGCCGGCCCATGAGCTGGTTGATGCTCGCCTCTCCCTCGTGGTGGGCGGTCGCGCCGGCCACCGGATCGATCCCGTCCACGCCGAGGATCGCCACGTCGAGGGTGACCTGCTCCAGCACGCCAGTGGCGAGCGGCCCGGTGAGCTCGTAGGACTGCGGCCGGGCCACCCCGCCGGTCGTCACGATCTTGATGTGCTGGCGGACCGCGAGCTCGGTGGCGATGTTCAGCGCGTTGGTGACGACGGTAACCGCGAACGCGGAGCCGGCCTGGCCGAGGTCGGGGCGGGTGGCCAGTGCCCTGGCCACCTCGGTGGTGGTCGTGCCCCCGTTGAGGCCGACCACCTGCCCGGCCCGGACCATGCTGGCCGCCAGTTGCCCGATGCGCTGCTTCTCCGAGGGATGGCGCTCGGTCTTATAGCGCAGCGGCAGGTCATAGTTGACCGCCTGGGCGACCGCGCCGCCGCGGATCCTGGTCAGCATCTGCTGGCTGGCCAGCTCATCGAAGTCCCGGCGGATGGTCGCCGCGGAGACGTTGAGCGCCTTGGCGGCGTCCTCGATCTGGAGCTGGCCGGCGGCCGCCAGCAGCTCCAGCAGGTCATTCCACCGGCGATAACGGCTCACCAGCGCCTCCTGCCTGCGCGCCTCCACTGGCCGCCGGCTCGACCCGCCCGGCCGCCACTTCCTGGGATGTGCTCCCGGCGCCCAGCAAGCGGAGCAGCCGGGTCACCTCGGACGCGATCGCCTCGCGGCCCGCCGACCCGTACCTTCTAGGATCAACCGTGGCCGGCTCGCGGGACAAGGCATGCCGGACGGCGGCGGTGAACACCTTGTTCAGCTGGGTCGCGATGTTGACCTTCGTCATTCCGGCCCCGATCGCCGCGGCCAGGTCCTCGTCGGCCACGCCGGACGAACCGTGCAGGACGAGCGGCACCCTGACCGCGCGGCGGATCCGGCCGATGAGGCCAAGGTCTACGACGGCGTCGCGGGTCAGCATAGCGTGCGAGCTACCCACCGCGACCGCGAGCGCGTCCACCGTCGTGGCGTCGACGAAACGCGCTGCCTCCCCGGGGTCGGTCCGGGCCAGCGGCGAGTGCAGGCCGTTCTTCCCGCCGATCTCGCCGAGTTCCGCCTCCACCCAGATCCCCCGGGCATGGCACCAGCGCGCGACGTGCGCGGTGGAGCTGACGTTGCTTGCGTAGGGCAGCCGGGACGCGTCGTACATGACCGAGCCGAGGCCCAGTTCGGCGGCGGCCTCGACCAGTTCCGGGCCGGACGCGTGATCCAGGTGCACGGCCACCGGGACCGTGGCCGAGGTGGCGACGGCCAGGCAGGCGCGGGCAATGGGCGCGAAGGCGCCGTGGTAGGCGATGCAGTTCTGGCTGATCTGCAGGACCACCGGGGCACCGGCGGCCTCGGCCCCGGCGACGATCGCCTCCGCGTGCTCGATGCCGATGACGTTGAACGCCCCGACCCCGTGGCCCGCGGCCTGGGCGGGCGCGATGATCTCGCGCATGGCGGCCAGCGGCATCAGCGCACCTCCTCCAGGCGTACCGCCACCGGGCGCAGGCCGTCCAGGTAGCTTTCCCGGCGGAACTCGCCGGCCACGGGGGCGGCGACGGCGGCGGCGCCGAGGGCCACCGCGTGCCGCAGGCGCTCGTCCCAGGGGCGGCGGGCGACCAGTCCGTGCACCAAGGCGGCGGCCACCGCGTCACCGGCCCCGGTCGCGTTCCCCGCGGCCACCGCGGACGGCCACGCGTGCCAGCAGCCTTCAGCCGTCACCGCCAGCAGCCCGGCCGGGCCGAGGGAGGCGACGACCGCGTCGGCGCCCGCCGCCCGCAACTCGGTGGCGGCCTCGCGCACGGCCGCCCGGTCGACAGTGTGGGCCGCACAGACAGTGCCGGCCGCACAGACAGTGCCGGAGGCGGACAGGATCTTGCCGGTCGCGCCGGCGAGCTCATCGAGGTTCGGCTTCACTATCGCGGGGCCAGCGGATACACCCTGCAGCAGCGCCGCTCCGTTGCTGTCCAGGAGAACCGGAACCCCCGCCGCCGCGGCGGCCTGGATGAGCGCCGCGTAGGTGGTCACCGGCAGCCCCGGCGGCAGGCTGCCGGAGAGCACCACCGCGTCCGTGGTCGCCAGAGCCTCCAGATAGGCCATCCGCAACGAGTCGAACTCATGCGCAGTGACCTCGGGACCTGCCTCATTGAAGGAGGCGGTCGTGCCCGCGTCGTCGACGACGGTGAACGTATGCCGCGTCAGCCCGGAGATCGGGATGAGGGCCGACGGCACCCCGGCCTGGCGCAGGGCGGCTTCCACGGCGCGGCCGGTGTCGCCTCCGGCCAGCCCCATGAGCAGCACGTCGGCCCCGAGCGCGTGGAGCGTGCGGGCCACGTTGAGGCCCTTGCCGCCCGGGCGGGTATGCACAGCGGTGGGTCGGTTCACCCCGGCCCAGTCCACCGCGGACACGTAGTGGGTGACGTCGAGCGCCGGGTTGAGGCAGACGACCAGGATCATGGCGTGGAGCCCGGCCCCGCGGGCGCGAGGATGACCGAGCGGGCCAGGTTCCTCGGCCGGTCCGGGTCAAGGCCCCGGGCACGGCCGAGCGCGACGGCGAGCATCTGCACCCGGACCAGGGCGGCCATCGGGTCCTCGTCGTCGAACCAGGCGATGCCGCCGGCCGCGGCGACCTCATCGGCCAGCCCGTCCGCCGCGGTCCCCAGCAGCCACACGACGCTGCCCGGGCCGGTGACGGCCACCGGCCCGTGCCGGTACTCCATGACGGGGTAGGCCTCGGTCCACAGGCCGGCGGCCTCGCGCAGCTTGAGCGCGGCCTCGTTGGCCAGGCCGTAGGTCCAGCCGGTGCCCAGGAAGGTGAACTGCCGGGCGGCCAGCAGTTCCGGTGGGAGCGGCATGGCCAGCACCCGCTGGGCCGCGTCGGCGGCCGGGCCGGGATCGAGCCCTAGGTGCGCGCGGAGCAGGGCAAGCTCACTGGTGGCGAACCGGGTCTGGACCACCGACTCCTCGTCCGCGAAATCGAGGTCGATGACCTGGTCGGCGACCTGGGCGACGGGAGTCCGCGCGTCGGCGGTGATCACGACAGTCGGCAAGGTGCCGCGCATCCGCTCCAGAAGCTGCAGGATCTCGGTGGTGGTCCCGGACCGGGAGAGCACGAGCAGGCGGTCGTAGCGCCGCCCGCGCGGCATCTCGGAGGCGGCGAACGCGTCGGTCTCCCCGTGTCCGGCCTCCTCGCGGGCCGCCGCGTACGACTGCGCGATGAACCACGAGGTGCCGCAGCCGACGACGGCGACCCGCTCCCCCGTGGCGGGCAGGGATCCCGCCACGGCCTGGGCCAGCTGAGCGGCCCGGCGCCAGCAGGCCGGCTGCGAGGCGATCTCCTGCTCCGTGTGACCGCCTGCCACCGATTCCCCCATTAGCGAGCCTCCTTGTCCACGATTCACGTTCCGGCCAGCCCGGTCGCGGCGACCGATTGGATGAAGTAGCGCTGCGCGATGAAGAAGACCGCCAGCATGGGCACCAGGCTCATCACGTTGCCCGCCATCAGGAGCGTCCAGTCGGTCGCGTGCGCCCCTTGGAACGTGGCCAGGCCGAGGGGCAGTGTCATCTGGTCGGTGGACGTAACGGCGATCAGCGGCCACAGGAAGTTGTTCCAGGAATCCAGGAACGTCAGCGCGGCCAGGGTGGCCAGCGCCGGCGTCGCCAGCGGCAACACGATGCGCACGAGCGCGGTCAGCCTGCTCGCGCCGTCGACCCGGGCGGACTCCTCGTACTCGATCGGGAGGGTGCGGAAGAACTGGCGCAGGAAGAAGATGCCGAAGGCGGTGGCCGCGTTCGGGAGGATGAGGGCGCCGAGGTGGTTGATGCCGACCCCGGCCAGCACGTGCACGCCCAGCCATTTGGTGATGATGAACTGCGGGATCATCGTGACCTGAAAGGGCACCATGAGCGTCGCCATGATCACCGCGAACAGGGCGGTCCGGCCGAGGAAGCGAAAACGGGCGAAGGCGTACCCGGCTAGCGCGCACAGCACCAGGTTGCACAGCACGGTCGCCAGGGCGACCACGGCGCTGTTGACCAGGAACCGCACGAACGGCGCGCTCGCCAGCGCATCGGAGTAGTTGGCGAACCGCAGCGCGTGCGGGATGAGGACCGGCGGAAAGTGCAGCGCCTCGGACGGGGTCTCCACCGAGGTGATGAGCACCCACGCGAACGGGAACAGCAGCACGATCGTGGCTGGGATCAGCACGAGGTGCCAGGGGCTGAACGGCCACCGCCGTCGGCGCCTGACCGGCATTCCCGCGCGGATGCCCCGCCCCGCCTGCCTCGCTCCGTCGCGGGCGGGCGCCGATACCGCGGTCATGACCGGTAGTACGTGAAGCGCCTGCCCACCCGGAACTGGATGACAGTGATCACGATGATGACGAGGAACAGGAAGTAGGCGATGGCGGAGGCATAGCCGAAGTTGAACTGCTGGAAGGCCTGGTCGTAGAGGTAGTACACGAGGACGGTGGTCGCGTGCAGCGGACCGCCCTGGGTGCTCAGGTACACCTCGTCGAACAGCTGCAGGGCGTTGATGGTGAGCCACACGGTCAGGAACAGCGAGGCCGGGCTGAGCAGCGGGAGGGTGATCCGGCGGAATGTCCGCCACGGGCCGGCGCCGTCGATCGCGGCCGCCTCGAGCAGCGTCCGCGGGATGCCTTGCAGGGCCGCGAGGTAGACCACCACCGCGAAGCCGGTCCAGCCCCAGATGGTCATCGCGACGATCACGAACAGGGCCTCGGACGGGGAGTTGAGGAACTGCTGCTGCGGCAGGTGGAGCAGGCTGAGCGAGTAGTTCGCGACCCCGTAGGACGGGTCGAACAGCCAGGTGAACACGATCGCCTCGCTGATGGTGGAGATCGCCATGGTCGCGTAGGCGGCGGTCCGGTACAACGAGATGAACCGGATCTTGCGGTTCATCGCCACCGCCAGGAACAGTCCCACGGCCATCGTGCCGGGCACGAACAGCGCGGTGTAGACGAGCGTGTGCTGTATCGCCTGCGCCACCACCGGGTCGCGGGCCATCTGCCGGTAGTTCGACAGGCCAGCGAATCGGCTACCCGGCGTGTCCAGCGTGGACCGCTGGAAGGACAGCACCGCCGACCAGATGATCGGCACCGTGCCGAACAGCATGATGATCGCGACGCCGGGGGTAACGAACGACCAGCCGGTGACCTGCTCGGAGTCCAGCACCCGGCGCACCGTCGCCGCGCCCGGTGCCCGGGAACGCTGCCGGGGGCCGCCGGCCCTGGCCACTGAGCCTGCCGCCACCGTCAGTTCCCGGCCAGGGCCTGGTTGACCTGCTGGGCGGCGGAGTCCAGGGCCGCCTGCGGCTGGCTCTTGCCGAGCAGCACCGACACAACCATGGTCCCGAGGATCTGCGAGATCTTGGGGTACTGGGGGATCTGCGGGCGAGCCTGCTGAACGTTGGCCAGGTTGGTGATGAAGGTGCTGACGCCGGGCAGCGCGGCGTCCATCTGCTGGCTGAGGCTCGGCTGGGCCTGCGACTGGCGGGTCGGCAGCTCGCCGGTCGCCAGCGAGAAGGACTTGACCTGGGCCGGGGCGGTCAGCCAGAGGAGGAACTGCTCGGCCGCGCTCACCCGGGCGGAGCCGTTGTTGAAGACGACCCAATTGTCGGGCCCGGAGATGGTCTGGTGCCCTCCGCTGGCTCCCGGGTAGGACGGCATGACCTGCACCCCGTACTCAACGTCGGGGAAGTTGCCCAGGTCCCACGGCCCGGTGACCAGCATGCCGATCTTGCCGGAGTTGAACAAGGTGGCGTAGTTGGAGTCGCTGGGGTCCAGGTACACGGACTTGTTGGTGACGGCCATGTCCCGCAGCGTGTTGAGGGAGGCCAGCCCGGCGGGCGTGTCGAACGCCGCCTGCTTGTTGTCCGCGGACAGCAGCTGGCCGCCCGCCTCCCACAGCAGTGCCTCCCAGTGCCAGACCGTGTCCTCGGTGCCGGGGGTGACGTAGGCCGAGCCGTACTGCTTGATCGCCGGGTCGGTCAGCTTCCTGGCGTCATCGGTGAACTGCTGCCAGGTCCAGTCCGGGCCGGGCGGGGCCAGGCCCGCCTTGGTGAACAGCTTCTTGTTGTAAACGACGGCCAGGTTGTCCACCAGGGCCGGCACGCCGATCACCTTGTCGTTGACGGTGGCCACGTCGCGCTCGCCGGTCCAGAAGTCGCCCCAGTTCACCCCGGGCCGCTTGACTACCTGCGTCAGGTCGACGACCTGGGGGATCTGGGCAACGTTAGGCGCCCACGAGCCGTAGAGGTAGGCGATGTCGGGCGGGCTTCCGCCGTGCACCGCGGTCAGCACCTTCTGCAGGGTGTCGTCGTTGTTGACGAACAGGGTGCTCACCTTCTGGCCAGGGTGCTGCGCCTCGTACTCGGCGACCAGGTGCGCGAAGGCCTTGGCGTCTCCCTCGGTATATCCCTCCCACACCTGGATCGGGCCGGAAGTCGCCCCCGCGCCGGATCCGCCGCCGCCGCTGTCGGTGCCGCAGCCGACGAGAACGGCTGCCGCCGTGAGCGCGGTGAGCAGCCCGGCCAGGGGCCCTCGCCACAGGTGCCTGGGGATAGTCATGCCGCACTCCGCTCGAAGACGCTCTAACCATGCGTTAAGTGAGCATCATTCTGCACACCGGCCGGATCGATTTGCAATATCTTGCAAGAAACTCCGCCGGATGGAACACTAATGAGCTGTGATCAAGGTGACGTTCGTCGGCGCCGGGAGCGTCGAGTTCACTCGGAACGTGGCGACCGACCTGTGCAGTTACCGCGAGTTCCATGGCAAACTCCACTTCGCGCTGTATGACATCAGCGCCGAGCGGCTGGCGCACGCCGAGCGGCTGGTCAGCCGGATCAGCGCGCAGACCGGCGCCGCCGCGACCGTCACCGCGACCCAGGACCGGCCTGCCGCGCTGGCGGGCGCCAGCTACGTGATCAACGAGGTCCAGGTGGGCGGGCACGACGCCACCCGGGCCGACTTCGACATCCCGGCCCGGTACGGGGTGCGCCAGACGATCGGTGACACGCTCGGCATCGGCGGGATCTTCCGCGGCCTGCGGACCATCCCGGTGGTGGTGGGCCTGGCCCGGGACATGCTCGCGGAGTGCCCGGACGCCTACCTGCTCAGCTACAGCAACCCGATGGCCATGCTGCCCTGGGCGGTGTACGAAGGCACCGGGCTCGGCCGGGTCTACGGACTATGCCATTCGGTCCGCGACACCCAGGCCCTCTTGACCAGCCTGGTCGGCGCCGACCCCGAGCGGGTCCGGTTCCTTACCGCGGGGTTCAACCATCAGGCCTTCGTGCTGCGCTTCGAGCAGGACGGCGTATCCCTGTACCCCCGGCTGGCCGAGGTCATCGAGGACTCACCGGAGCTGCGGCGCCGGGTGCGGGTGGAGATCTTCCGCCGGTTCGGCTACTTCCCGACCGAGTCCAGCGAGCACTCCGCGGAGTACGTGCCGTGGTTCATGCGCCATGACGACCAGGTCGAGTCGTTCCGCATCTTCGTGGGCGACTACCTCCAGCGGTCGGAGGAGAACCTGCGCGAGCTGGAGTCGCTGGACCGCCAGCTGGCGGGGGACGCCCCGCTGGACCTGGAGCCGACGAACGAGCTGGCGTCGCTGTTCATCCACTCCCTGGAGACCGGGACGGAGCGCGAACTGCACGTGAACATCCGCAACGGCGGCCTCATCTCCAGCCTGCCCGATGAGTGCTGCGTTGAGGTGCCCTGCCTGGTGGGGGCGGGCGGCGCCAAGCCAGTGCCAGTGGGAGCGCTGCCCGCGCAGCTGGCCGCGCTCAACAGGACTTTCCTCAACGTAGTGGAGCTGACTGTGCGGGCAGCCCTGGACGGGTCACGCGAGAATGTGTACCAGGCGGCACTGCTCGACCCGAACACCGCCGCCACGCTGACCACGGCGCAAGTTGTCGCGATGTGCGACGAGCTGTTCGAGGCGCACCGGCCCCTGCTCCCCCCGGCGCTGCTGGGCTTATCGCGATGTCCACGATAACGCGCGCGACGCTGGCGGCCATGGTGGCGCTCGGCGTCCTGTCCCCGGCCGCGGTCGCCGCCGCCGCTCCCGCCGCGAGCGCGGTGCCATCAGCGAGCGCGGTGCCATCAGCAAGGGCGCTGCCGTCAGCAAGCGCGGTGCCGCCGAGTGCCGTCCCCGCCAGCATCCCGGCCCCCGTGCCCCGGGGCACGCTGCTTATCTCCGGGACGCTGCGGGACGGCGCGACGGTCACCGCCACCGGCTTGAGCTGGCGAGTGCCCCGGCTGCCGGCCGGGGTCACGCTGGTCAGCCTGGAGGTCGCCTACCGGTGGCAAAGCTGCGCGACGGGCGGCAAGGACTGCCGCAGCGCCGCTGGCTCGACCGCGGCCCCGTTCGCCGCTCGCGACTACGTCATCGGGCACGCTGACACCGGCCGGATCCTGCGGGTCACGGTAACGGCATCGGAGGTCGTGGTGTCGCGGGAATCCCTGGGCGACTTCCCGGTCATCCAGAAATCGGTGACCCGGCTGGCCCCGACGGCCGTCCGCGGCTACCCCGTGCACACGGCGCCGCGGACCGCGTTCGTCAATGGCACGCCAGAGCGTCAGACCGCCTCGACGCAGGAGTACTTCCAGGTGGCAGCGCCGCACGCGAACGCGGCGGACGGCGCGGTCGCGCAGTGGTACCGGATCGACCGGGGCGGCTGGAAGGCGTTGCCCGCCAGTCGCGTGTTCTCCACCGGCAAGCTCGCCGTGGGCTCGCACCGCGTAACCGTGCGGACGGTGAACCATGCCGGTGCCACCACCATTTCGTTCGGGTGGACAGTGATCCCGATGCCAGCCCCGGTCACCTGCCGCTCAACGGCGCCGGGCGGCTGCTGGTACCCGCCGCACCTGGACAGCGGGCATCACCCGATGCGCTGGGACTGGCAGATCGGCCGGGTCACGCCGCTGCAGCGCACTGGCCGAAGCGCGGTGGACATGTACGACGTCGACGGCTTCCTGACCACCAGGGCACAGGTCACCGCGATCACAACCACCTGGCAGGCGGCCACCCTCCCGCACCCACGGGCAGTCTGCTACCTGGACCTGGCCTGGGAGGACTATCGCCCCGACGCGACCCCCGGCCGGTACTTCCCCGCCGCCGCGCTCGGGCACGTGTACTTCGGGTTCCCGCAGGAGCGGTGGGTGGATTTCCGGCAGCTGCACGCGCTGGCGCCGATGCTGCGCGAGCGGATCGCCATGTGCGCGCGAAAGGGGTTCGACGCGGTCGAGCTGGACGACATTGACAGCTTCGACCCGCCGTCCACCACCGGGTTCTACCTCACGCCCGCAGACGTGGAGAACTTCCTCGCCTACGCCTTCAACCAGGTGCACCGGTACGGGATGACCGCGCTGTGGAAGAACTCGCCCTACCTGTCCTCGTGGGGGCGCCAGTACACCGACGGCGCCGTGGTCGAGGAGTGCTACGTGTCGCACGCCTGCTTCGCCGCGCAGTTCCAAGGCAGCCGCCAGTACGGGTTCACCTGCACCGCCGTGCACGGCGTAACCCCGTGCGGCTGGGATGACTTCACCACCGACGTGACCGCGCGGCAGCCAACCGGGAAATGGGTAGGCGAGACGGAATACGCCGAGGATGACTACGTGTGCGACCCCGGGCGCAAGTGCCCGACGGCCCGCGAGTTCACCACCTTCTGCCGGTCCGTCTACGCACCGCACTACGGCTTCAGCGCGATGAAGCTCGACGCGGACCTGGACGGCGCCACCTTCTACCCCTGCCCGCGATGACGAGCAGCCGCCCAGGTCGCGTCGCACCCGCGCCGCAACTGGGCGGCGAGGGCGGCGTTGCGGGCGGCGAAACCAGTCCAGTCGGCGGGCGTCTGGTCCAGGTAGCGGCGCGCGGCCGGCCCGGCGCAGGCGCGCTGCGCCCAGCCGGTCAGGCAGCCGTCGCGGATCGCGAAGCGGACGAGCAGCCCGTCCGCCCAGCCGTGAGCATCGCAGTCACCAGCGCCGGGCCGGGTCACCCGCTGCGGGCCGGTCACCCAGTCAAGCGCCTCGACCTCCGCCTGCAGCCTGCCCGCGAGCTCGAAGGCGAGCTCGGCGGACGCCGCGTCGCGGCGGGCGCAGAGCGCGGCCCGCGCCGACGCCACCGGCTCGGGGACGCGGTCGAGGACCGCGGCGACCTTCGCGGCCAGCTGGGCACGGTCGGCGGTGGTCACTCCGCGGACCCGGGCGAGGTCCCCGCGGGTGCCCTCCAGGTCGCCCGCGTAGCCCAGGGGAAGCACCCGGTTCAGCCCCGAGACCGCTAGCCGCACCTGCCGCCCGCCCAGGTAGGGGCCAAAATTGCGGGTACCCGGTGCGGGCTGGTGGCCGACCGTCAGGCCGGGTGAGCGCGCCGACTCGCGCAGGCCGATCCACACTTCGACCTCCTGGCCGCCGTCCGGGGCGCGGTTCCAGGGCGGCCGTCGTGCGCGCAGGAGGTTCCGCTCCAGCCAGGCCGCCTCGTGCGGGCTGTCACAGGCG
Organism: Streptosporangiaceae bacterium; assembly: GCA_025934375.1. Lineage (GTDB taxonomy): Bacteria > Actinomycetota > Actinomycetes > Streptosporangiales > Streptosporangiaceae > Trebonia. The sequence continues at coordinate 18,275 of JAICYD010000075.1, forward strand.
ACCGCCTCCAGCCGCGCGATCCGGGCCACCATGGGCGCCAGGTGCCGGCGGTCTCGCAGGTCGCCCCAGTAGGAGGCAACCCGGCGCCGCAGGCTGACGGCCCGCCCCAGGTACAGCACCCGCCCGCTCGCGTCGCGGAACCGGTAGACCCCTGGCTCAAGCGGCAGCCGCCGCACCGCCTCGCGCGGATCGGCCGGGGCACCCAGATCGTCCGTCACCCGCGCCTCCTGCCCGCACTCTACGCGGGGTGACCCCATGGGGGTAGGCATGGATATGTCGTCGTCCCGCTCGTCATGTTGAACTCCCCGTCACAGCCCCGATTTGGCTGGAAGGAGGATAGCAGGAGCGGATATTTCCGAACGTTGTAGGTTCTCAGGTTTGATGGCCAACGGCAGGTCGGTGACCTGACCTTCGCCAACGTTTCTCATCGATCTGGCCAGCGATCCTTCTCACCGATCTGGCCAATCCCTCAGCGGGGGCATGAAACACCCCGAACCACAGAGGCTCGGCCTGGCAACACCGAACGAGGGTTAACTCAGGCGCATAGTGGCGATGGCCTTGTCGTCGTGTGCTTGGCCCGTGGAAGCTGCCGACCGTCCGGTTCGGTATCCCTTCCCATTCGCGGCAGTTCTGCAGGAAGGCGGCCAGTTCCGCCTCATCGGAGTGATCGATGGCCTCCCAGTCGTCGAGGCCGAGATGCCGTGCTGTCTTGATCAAGACAGCACGGCCTAGTTGCCCACGTCGCCTTCGGCGAGGCTCTCGTCGATGTCCTCGGCGGTCACCGCTGAGACGGGCAGTGCGTCTGGAGCCTGGGTCTTGAGCTTGTCCTTAATCCTTTCGGCAAGGGTTGCGCGGCGTGCCTCAAAGAAGGCCAGGAAGTCCTCGGCGGAGTGGGGTAGGTCAGCGGGCAGGGCGTTCAGCCTGAGGAACGAGCGGCGCTCGTCGCCGTCTGAGTGCTCCTTTGCCACCCACGTGTCGGGTGCGGTGTCTGACTTCCCGATGTTGACCGGACCCGGCAGGAGCTCAAGGTTCGGCAGCAGGTCGCGCCTGGCCGTGATCTCCCCGATCTCAGCGTCGGAGAACGTCCGTCCGCCATTCGCCGCCTTGGCCTTCTTCAGCAGCTTCGCGTCGAGTGCCGCCTGCGGGAAGACGTGATCGACGTGGTACTGCATCTTCGTGTCGACATGATCGAATAGGGTCGCCAGGACTGCCCAGGTCCGGGTGCCTCCGTAGCCGAGGTCAAGGACGTCCTCGACGAGAGCAGCCGTGACCTCCAGCGACTTGCCGCGCAGGGCCATGGTGCGCTCGATGGCCTCCAGCGGGAACCTGTCGGCGCCGCTCTTCCTGATCGTCTCGCGGAGGTCCCGGAGCAGGGTGTCGAGTCCTGACCCCCCAGACGCCGCGGACGATGAGCGACCGCAGGACCCATGACCGCAGGGCGGCACGGTCCGCCTTGTCCTTGGTGCTGAAGCGGTAGCTCTGCGTCAATCCGCGCAGGTGCACGTAGTAGGCGACGGGGATGAGCACGCTGTCGGCGGCGAGGGTGGCGGCCGAGAGGCCGAAGTCGCTGAGGATCCCGACCGCCACTTGCAGGGAGGTACTCAGCGCCTCCCAGTTCAGCTCCAGCACTGCCATGTTCGCCTTGGTGAAGTTCTTCACCTTGAACGCGATGTCCCCGACCTCGGCGAGGACGAGCCCAGACTTGAGGACCGTGTCCTGGGAAAAGTCGAACCCCTGGCCCGTCTTGTTCAGCGACTCGACCAAGTCGTGTACCGCAGCCCGCGCATCGCCCTTCCACTGCGCCGTGGCGATCGACAGTAGGAGGTCGGAGTACGACAGCACCGTGCCGCCGGAGTTCACGCGCACGAAGATGTCCAGGACGCGCTCGATGTCCTGGTCGTCCTCCTCGTAAAAGTGAAGGCTGGCGTTGTGGTGCACCGCCTGCCACAGCCGACCTACCATCGCCACGGCGCCCGCGTCGTTCCCGACACTGTACTTCGCCGGGATCTGCATCATCGCGGCCGGCTCTGCCGCGTCGAAGATCTCGGCTACCGGGAACCACTTCCTGGCCTCGTCCTCGGCCGCCGCCTCTACCTGGTCCTTCGTCAGGAAGGCGAAGTGGTACTTGAGGCCCGCCTCGTTCTCCGGGGCCTCGTCGAGCAGGTTCAGGTACAGGCACCGCGTCGGATAAGACCACTCCTTGCTCGCCCACCCATTCTTGTTCCTGTACGCGTACGTGCCGCGAAGCCCGATGTTGAGCGATGTCAGGCGCTGCTGCCCGTCGAGCACTGCCGTGACCTCGCGGTCTGCCGGGATGTCGACGACAGGGTTGTGGCGCTTGTCGAAGGCGCTGTAGTCCCGCATAAATCCGTAGAACTTGAACTTGCTGATCGTCTCGGGAAGGACCCGCCACGACAGGAAGCTGCCTACCGGATAGCCGCGCATGATCGAGTCGAAGACCTTGATCACTTGGGAGGGCTTCCAGACGTACTCACGCTGGATCGCAGGGAGGATCAGCTCGTTCTTTTGAATCAGGCGAAGCGCGGCAGCGATCGTCATCGGTTCCTTGTGGCCCATGCCAGCCGATGCTAGCGAACAGCGCCGACAAGAGCCCCAAGGGCGACAGAGCGGCCACACGGACCGCTATTCAGCTGCTGCGCCAATCGGCTAGACGACCCACTCGAGGCACCGGGCGAGGTCTCACCTTGGCCCAGTCCTCTACATATCTCGAGTAACCGCACGTTTCCGAGACCCGCGGTCTCGGGCGGGGTGCGCAGTACGTTCTGGGTGTTAGTGACCTGTCCGGCAAGCAGGTCAAGGATCGGCTGGATCGCGTGGCCGGGCTCGCAGTCGGCACGGCAGGTGAAGACGTCGATGTGTGCGAGTTGGTGCTCGGGCCAGGTAGAGACGGTGATGTGCGATTCGGCGAGGATGAGCACGCAGGTGGCACCGTGGGGCTGGAACGGCTCGATAACCTGGGCTCGGGTGGTGCAACCGAGTTGGTTTGCCGTGTGGCGCATCGCGGTCATGATGGCCTCGGGATCGGCATTGGCGTGCTGGCAGCCGGTGACGTCGAAGATGGCGTGGATCATTGGTTCCCCGGTAGGTCAGGCGGTGCGGAGCTGCCCGGCGGACAGTTCCTGGCCGAGCAGGCTGGAGATGTAGCCGACGGCGTAGCCGCGGTGGAGACGGCGGGGTTCCGCGGCCCAGCGGGTGACCTCAGCCCAGATGGCGTCGAGAACCTGGTCACTGCGACGGGCAAGAAGGATGTCGAGGTTGAGGAATGCCTCGGGCAGGTCGGCGTAGGTGCCGCGGGCGACGTAGAGGGTCTTGGAGAGCTTGCCGCCGGTGTGATCGGTGATGAGCGGCGTGAAGACGGAGACGGGCCATTCGCGGGGCGGGATACCAAGTTCGGCAAGTGCGGGCGCCAGGACGTTGGCATGCCAGGAGCCGCTCCAGTCCGCGCCGTCGACGGACACGCTGCAAGCGTCGTAGATGTCTCGCTCGGCGGCGAGGAGGTAGCCCTTCTGGATGGAGCGGACGGGGGTGTTGGCGTCGTACCAGCCGCCGCCGTCGATGTGGACGGTCTCGGCGTACCGGCCGTGGCGGGGGCAGCGGTTGCCGAGCCGGACCGCTCCGGACAGTGCGGTGATCGTGAGGTCGGCGGCGGACTTCTGCATGAGGCGGCATTCGGGGCAGCGGGGCCGGATGCGGATGATGCCGTCGCGGGGCGCGACGATCGGCGCGAAGTCGTCTTGCCGGGATGCGATGATGTGCAGGCATTCGCGGACGGGCCGCAGGCTCTGGTAGACGGCGTAGGGGCGGTACTCGTAGGGGATGCCTGACTTGTCGCTGGCCCAGGCGAGGAGCCGTTCGAACCCGCTGGTGCGCTCGGCGCGTTCGAGCTGGCCGGTGTCGATGAGGTCGCCGACGTTGCGGGTGTAGGTGTCGCCGTCGATGGTGATCTGCTCGGCTGGCGCGTTCTCTAGGGCGTCGAAGATGATGTTCGCGGGCCGTCCGAGGGCGTCGGCCGCGTGCCGTGTGAACGCGAACACGGTCAGCATGGTGACGACGGTTCCCAGGTGGGGGACGCCGTTGAGCTGGGCGGCGGTCGTGACCCGGATGCGGGACCGGCCGGCTGCGGCGGCGCGGACGAGGTCGGCGTTGTCGGCGGTGAGGTGGGCGATCCCGACGGGGGCGAAGATGAGCTGGTCGCTGGGGCTGGCCTGGATGGTCATTGTTTTCTCCCGAGGTAGATCCAGACGGAGTCGAAGTCCGGGTCGCCGCTGACCGGGACCTGCTCGATGAGCAGCGGCGTCATGCCGGACCGGGTAAAGGCGGCCTGGTAGAGCGGCCGGCTGAGGCGTACGCGTCCTTCCCGACGGGTTGCGGTCCAGTTGGCGCCAGCGGCCCAGCCGCCGGGGGTGAGTGGCTCGTGGCACACGTGCCAGGCGCGGGTGAAGTGGCCTGGGCTGGTTGTCAGGCCGAGGAGCCCGAACTGGGTGACCAGGTCTGCGGAGCCAGGCCTGAGCGGAAGGGCGGCTTCAGTGAGGCAGTCGGCGGCCAGGGTGCCGGACACCCGCGCGCAGCATTCGGTGAAGTCCGCGCGGCCTCTGCCGCACAGGGCCAGGACTGTCCAGTAGGCGCCCCGGGGCTCGCGGGAAAGGGCGTAGGCGCGGAGGATGCGGAGCCGCTGCTCGTCTCGGTCGATGGCGATAAGGCGGTGTGCGTCCAGTGCGATGGACCACAGGAGCGACTCCGATCCCGCGCCGAGGTCTGCCCATGTTCCGGTCGGCGGGACCCGCTGGAGGGCATCGAGGATGTGCTCGGTTCCCAGGCCGAAGACGAACTCGCTGCCGTAGTAGTGATCCCAGTATTCGCCGGCCCCGGCGATGGTCTGCGGAGTCACTGTGGTCTCTGGGTCTGCCGCGTGCACAGGATCTCGGTGAGGCCGCCTGGACCAGGCCCGCACTGCAGGACGCGCAGCTCGGCACCAGCCAAGACCGCGTGTACCTCTCCGATGGCCATCAGCTTCAGGGCGACCTGCTGGCGGTGGACCAGGCAGCCAGCGAGCGTCCTCAGCTCGAACTCGATGCGCACGACGTCGCCTTCGTGGTGCTGGCGCCGCCGCCGGGAGACAGGCACTCCCTCGTCGCCGGGGAACTGCCGGTCCTGATGCCAGTCACCGTCGGCCAGCTCCGGGTCGTAGAAACCACAGGCAGCATCGGGCGCGAGGACCTGGGCGAGGAAGAGCCCGTCCGGGACGAGGAGCCGGGCGACGGCGGTGAGCAGCCTGCCCAGAGGGGCTGCTGCGGTGATCTGGTTCAGCGCGCCGTTCGGCATGACGATCAGGCTGAACGGGCTCGTCCTGCCCGGAAGGTCCTCGATCATGCCGCACACGGTGGCGATCGCGATGCCGTCCTGGGACGCCTGAGCCTGGGCGGCGGTGAGCATATGCGGGCACGCGTCGACGAGCGTGATGCTCGCGCCGACGGAGGAGTAGGCCGGAAGGAAGTGGCCGGTCCCGCTGGGCATCTCGGCGACCGCCAGCCCGGGACGCAGCAGTCCCGCCAGCAGGGCCGGCTCAGGGACCTGGCTGATCTCGGCGGCGTACCAGGACGCGCGCCCGGCGTAGCCTGCCTGGCCGGTCATGGCCGAAGTCCGTAGATCCGCGCGTGCTGGACCGCCACCGGGTGGATCAGACGGCCGCCTGTTGCGATCCGCGCCGCCTCGATCGCCTGGTCCTGGGTCCCATGGAGGACGGTGCGGGCAAGCCGCTCCAGGTAAGGGGCCGCGTTGGTGACATAGGCGCTGGTCGCGGTGACGGGGACGAGGGCGGGCAGCATGTCGAGCTTGACGTGTAGGATCCCGGCGACCTTCCTCGGTGGGGTGCCCGGTGCTTGCACGGGCCCGGCGGCCGGGAGGTAGCCCGGCCCGTAGCCGCAGGTGGCGTCCACGATCACGGCGCCGGGCCGCATCACCCGGAGGTCGTCCTCGGTGATCATCGCGGGGGTGTCCCAGGTGGAGACCAGGATCGCGCCGATCACCAGGTCGGCGCCGGCCAGGCACTCCAAGAGCGCCGCGCGGGTGTTGACAAGGGCCTGGGTCCCGGCCGGTGCCCGGCTGCAGTAGGCGGCGCGGGAAGACTCGCACCGGGCGAGCACGGTGACCCGCGCCCCGAGCGCTGCGGCGGTCTCGGCGGCGGCACTGCCCACGTGGCCGCTGCCAATGATCACGACGCTGGCGGGAGCCGCGCCGTCGGCCAGGCCGAGCAGGACTCCGCGTCCGCCTGGAGCCTGCAGCGCAGCTGCGCCAGCGAGGACGGACTGGACGCCCGCGATCCGGCCGCCCGGCCTGCCCAGCGGAAACCTTCCGTGCTCGGCGACGAATTCATAGCTCCACGCGGTGACTCCGGACTCCGCCAAGGCCGTGAGAAGATCCGGGTCGCCTTCAGCGTGGAAGAGCGCCCCGATGTGCTGGCCTGCCGTGAGGCGGCGCAGGTCCTGCGGGTCCGGGGACTTGTAGCGCAGCACCAGCGGCGCGGCCCACGTCTCTTCCGGGCTGGCGAGGCAGGCTCCGGCGGCGGCGTACTCGGCGTCGCTGGTGAAGACCCCGGTGCCGATGCCCTGCTCGGCGATCACCGTGAACCCGGCGTCCGTCAACTGCCGGGCCAGGGCGGGAGTCAGGATCGTGCGACGCTCGGCGCCGCTCTCGCGGGGGAATCCGATGGTCAGGCTGATGGCATTCACGGGCATCGCCCCTTCCGGCGGGTGACTGGCTGCTAACGCAACGATCACCTGCCGGACGGGCCGCGCCCAGCTCACTAGCTTGCGGCCATTTGCTGATCAGCTTGCGTCCGATTGCCGACGCAAGAAGGTGCCCAGCTGGTCAGGCGGGTTGCAGCAAGGTAAGCAGCGCCTGATGGTAGGCCGCCTGAACAGGAGGAATCGAGTCAATGCGGATGCGCTCGTCGGTGCCGTGCAGCCCCTCGTAGACGACGCCGAACCCGGCGGTTGCGGGGATGCCGAGACCTGCGAGGTAGTTGCCGATGTTCGACGGCCCAGCGACTTTCGCCCTGGCAGTGAGGCCTGCGTCTCGGGCCGCGGACAGCAGGGCCGTCCGCAGCCGAGAAGTATCGGGCAGCGCGTAGGGCGGCCAAGACGTGGCGACCTCCACGTAGGTCGGCTGCGTCCCGGGCCACCCTGCATCCGTCGCATTGGCGGCGGCGCGGACGACTTCCAGGGCTGCCTGAGAGTCGAAGGCGGGAGTGAGCCGGACATCGACGTTCACGACGCACAGGTCCGGTACGACCGAGTAGCCCTCGCCGCCGCTAATCGCGGTCACGGTCAGCCGGGCAGGCAGTGGAAAGTCAGGACCGGCCGGACCGGGCAGCTCGGCCTCGTGCAGCCGCGAAACCAGGGCAGCGGCCTTCGCGATCGCCGACGGCGTCACGGTGCTGCTGGAGCCAGAGTGCCCTGCGACACCGTGGACGTGCAGACGGGCGCGCAGCACTCCGCGCCCGCCCGTCACCACGTGGTCGGGTCCCGGGTAGCCGATCATCACGCCGTCGATGTGAGAAGCGGCAGGGCCCTCGAAGAACGCCTTCGCGCCGCCGAAGGCACCTGTGTGCTCGTCCACGTCGAGAAGCAGTACCGCACTGCCGGCCCAGCGATCCGGGGCGGACTTCAGCCGGGCGAGGATGTGCGCGAAGATAGCGGCGCCGGCCTTGGAGTCCGACGACCCGCGCCCGTGCAGCCAGCCCCCGTCGATCAGCGCGGATGTAGGAGGCTTCCTCCACGCTGACTCGTCGCCGAACGGCGCGGTGTCCAGGCAGGCGTCCAGCACGTACCGGGGGCCGGGCACGGCACCGGCCGCCTCGCACGCCAGCGCGACGGTCGCGCCACCGGGACCGGCCAGGCGGCGGCACTCCAAGCCGTGCGCGTCCAGCCAGCAGGCCATGCAATCCAGCACCGGGTCATACGGGTCGATCCCGCCGCGGCTGGGAATCCGCACCAGGTCCCTGGTGAGCTCCAGCACAGAGGCACTGTCTTCCCTCGCCGCTGCCTCCAGGGCGGTCACCTGCTCATCCGTTCGCGTCATGGCCTGCGGTTCCCTTCTCGCAGCACGTCCAGCGCGGCGACGTCCTCAAGCGTCTCGACCTTCCGGGCCGCAGCGTACGCCTGGCGGCCGTGATCCAGCAGCCGCAGCGCGGCATCGGCGCCGAGCGCAATCCCGCAGTCGAACGCCTCATGCGACGTCAGCGACGGGATCGGGATCACCGCCATCCGCTCGCTGGCGCAGAAGAACCGCTCCGGCGACGCCGCCACGTCCTCCACCATGCCCACGTGCAGCGTCTTGATGCCCAGGCTCCGGTCACCAGGGTCACGCAGCCGCAGCAACTCCAGCAGGTGGTCCTTCAGCACCTGGTGATGCGGCGGACCGAACAGCACCCGGTAGCAGACCAGCGACGGCCGCTCCGCCAAGACCGCCTCGATCGCTTCCAGGTACTTCCGGTCCCGCGACCGCGACCCCGTCACCACAAGGCACTCCCGCGCTCCCGCGACCGTCGCGAGCATCGCCGACTGCAGCGCATCCCACCCGGCCAGCAGCCGCAGAGCCGCCGACCCGGAGGCCAGCTGCTCGTCCTGATGTGCGAACAGGGCATCAGGCGGCTGCCCGAAGATCTCGCACAGCATCGCCCGGTGACCGATGCTCGTCACATGCCGACCCAGCTCCCAGCCGGACAGCATGCTCGGCGTCACGCCGGAATGACCACCCGGAGTTCGCAGGTCGATCTCCTCGACTGCCCGCTCGAGCGTCCAGTTCCGTGCCTTCCTCGCCCGCCGCAGCGGAGAATCCTGCCGCACCGGATGGGGCGGACGCCCAGGCACCGGCAGCCACCTCCCAGCGTCGGCCGCTGACGCCCGCAACGGAACCGGTATAACCGATGATGCACCGTAATCGCCCGGATCGGGACCTCCGCAGCCACCTTCTCGCACACCGCCATCAGCTCCGGGTGCTGCGCCAGCCGGACATAGCCCTGTGGAGGATGGAAAGCACCCAACTCCGCCCGCAGTTCCTCGGCCGACAGCCCTGGATACTCGGTCACGCCGAGAATCGGAATCGCGAACGCCCGGTCCAGGTCCCGCACGTAGTCCAGCACGCTCGCCCCGTTCCCCGCTCGCATCCGCTCCGCGATCCCCGCGACCGCATCCGGACTGCCGACCACCGCAGGACTGAGATCGATGACCGCCGCGAGCCGCGACACCGGCGCGTTCAGGTAGACAAACCAGCGCACCGGACGGCCTTCCAAGAACCGCCGCCGGAACTCATGCGTCTTAGCGCCCTGCCAGATCAGGTCGTAGTACTCCGCGTGCAGTGCCATCAGCACGGGCTCCGGCACTACGTCCGGGACCGCGTCCCCAAACAGATCCAACTGCCCCGAGACAGAACCCCCAGTCGCCGTCATGACCAACATCTTGCCTTGCTCAGTTCCACGCCGATGCATAACCGGATGCATCAACTTCCCTAGGGCCTATATAGGCAGCTGCACAGGTGGTGGTGGCGACGCGCTTGACCCGGGGCGCTGCGAACGGACGCCGGAACTCAGGGCGCGGCATCGGATGGCAGGTGCAGCCGTCAGCCAAACCATCCGCTGCCTGAATGGGCGAGGCCAAGCTGGCCTGCCAGAGTACGAAGAAGGCTTTCCTCCGTTGCTGCAGCGTTCGGGCGGGCCGCCATCGCGATCTCAACAGTAGGACTGTCAAGTCTCGGCACCATTACGGCTGCGCCGATAAAAGGGGTGTTCTCCGGCAGTCTTGCCGCGAGCATCTGTGCCCAGACGCGTTCCGGCCGGATCCAACTCAACCCGGTCCGGGCAACATCGACGAGGAGGAGGGTCGGCATCGATGCAGCCTGGTTTGCCTTCTGCTCGTCGGCGGTCAGCACGGTTATGATTTCAGACTCAACATTCGTAAGGTGCCCGGTCAGGGCCTCTCCACCTTCTATGAAGACTCGCTGACCCGGCAAGAGAGGTTTCCCCGGGACGATCTGGACTACGATCCGCAACTTGGGCGTCGCGGCCCAGGATTGATCCAGTTCTACGGGCACTGCCCCGTAGGAGCCGTTCGAGACGCGCTTCAGAATGTCCGCGATGAGGTCGCTGCGATCCGCTGGTTTGAAGTAGAGCGGACGTTCCCGACACGCGATGGTGACAATCACATCAGCGTTGGCGTTCTCCAGGGCATCTTCCAGCTCATCGTGGAGATCCCGTAGCCCGTCAAGGCGCCTCGCCTTAACCTCAACGCCGAGTCCCGCTTCTCTCAGCAGCAGGTCAGGTTGGGGTGACTTGCTACGGGCACCGAAATCGAACGGGATGCCCGCCTGTGCAAGCTTCGCGCCTGCGACCAACTCCGCCCGGGTGATGAGCAAGTCCTCCCAGGTCTTTGCCTTGCGGAAGTCCGCCCGCTCTGTCGGCAACCGATCTGGCTTGGCAGTCTCAAGGATCGCGATGATCTGCTCGAAAGCGGCTACGATCGCCACGCCTTCGGCGGACGACTCGCCTCTCTTGTGGACCGACTCAATGACGAGCGACAGGGGGTGACCTCGCTGCGCTCCAGCCATCCAGGCAACGACATTCGGGTACAGGGCTTCGAGGTCCACGCTAATGACCTTCCGACCGTGTGCGGGATTCGCTTGGGATGGCATCCCGGAGGTAGGTGATGCCGAATCCCTTGAGTTCGCGGCGTTTCTGGTACTTCGTGGCTAGGCCGAAGGGGCCGGTCGTGCGCTGGAAGATATCTAGGCCGCGACCGAGGAGGATCTTCCAGCCGGTGTCGGTGGTGATCGAGCGATCGTGGATCGCCTGCGGATCAACGAACTCGACATCGAGGACGATGCCGAGGATGGCGGCGCTTTGCTTGATCTGGAACAGGTCCTCAAGCTGTCGTTGGCGCTTCTCTGGGGTCTCCTGGTTCTCCACGGTGATGAGCTTCAACGTGACCTCGTCGGCGGGGTCCTTACGTTGGGCGAGCGCGTCGATGAGCTCCATGAGGTTCCTGGCCTGGTGGAACATGCGCACATAGGGATCGATGATCGTGATCTGCGAGGCACCACGAAGGTAGGGGACGAGTAGCGTGTCGTAGGAGACGCCGCGGTCGCCTTCCTGGTAGTCCCGGTGGCCTTGGAACAGTTCGGGTTCCGGCTCTGCGGGCTTGGCTGGTTCGGCTTCGGCCTCTGGAACGGTCTTGCTCCCGCCGCTGGGCGTTCGGCCGGATGGCGGCATCGGCGCCACGTCGGTCTCTTGGTGGCGGCGGTGGTAATAGGTGGGGTACTCGCCCTCTTCCAGGGTGGTGACGGCGTGCCAGGTGCCGTCCTTGTCCAGGTAACCGAACTTGACGTCCGCCATCGTTGAGTCGATGCGGAGGATCTGGTCCTTGACGCGCTTGCGGCCCTCGATCGCGTACCGGAGGATCTCCTCGATCTCTTCCCTGGTGGCTTCGCCGGACGGGTAAAGGATCTTCATCAGGCCGGAGAAGGTTTTGTGGATGCCGTCGCGGTCCCGGGTCGAGATGTCGGGCGAGAGGGTGAAGTGCTGTTGGTAGCGGTCTGAGTAGTCCTGGGAGCGGAAGGACTTGAGAACCTCGGCGATGTAGTCGACGACGAAGCCGTAGCCGGCGGAGAACATCTCGCCGCGGATGATGTCGACTTCCCAGCCGGGGATGTAGTGGTGCAGGCGGTCCAGGTAGGCGGGGTCGTGGTAGGCCTCGGGGAGCTCGTCGAACAGGTCGGAGTTCTTGAGCATGTACGGGACGGTGTGGGAGGTGTTGCCGACGAAGACCATCGAGGCCTCGGCGCCGAGGGTCTCGATGCCTCGGGAGAACGACTTGTTCGCCATGTAGTTCTTCATGATGTCGACGAGCGCCTTGTCGGTGCGCTTCTTCCGGCCGGCGAACTCGTCGAAGGCGACGACGTCCCAGTAGCCGACCAGGCCGATGCGGCCGTTGGAGTTGTTCACGAAGAGCTTGGGGACGGTAACCTCGCCGCCGGAGATGAGCATCCCATGGGGTGAGAACTCCGAGAAGATGTGGGACTTGCCGGTTCCCTTCGGACCAAGCTCGACCAGGTTGTAATTGCGCTCGACGAACGGGATCAGGCGAACGAGTTGGAAGAACTTGCCTCGGCGGGTGAACATCTCGGGGTTGAAACCGATGGACTGCATGAGCAGGTCGATCCACTCGTCGGTGGTGAACCCGCGGCGGGCCTCCAGGTACTGCTCCACGTTGAACTTGGAGAGCTGGATGGGTTTGAGCGAGCCGAGAACCCACGGCACGACCCGCGCGTCCTCGGTGTAGAGGTACTCGATGTCGCAGATGCACCAGACGCCGCCGACTAGGAGCTTGGGGTGCGCCTTGATCGTCGCGGACTCGACGACCACGCCCCCGATGCCGAGGTTAGTGAACACTGCCTCGTAGACGTCGGCTTTCTCGTTGAGGGAGACGGTGACCTTGTCGATGATCCGGTGCCGGCCGCGCTCCTTGATGGTCGACTTGACCAGTTCGGACTCGCTGCGGTGCACGTAGTGCTCGGCGAGGATCTTGCGCACGGTCTCGATGCCGGCCTGGATGGTGGCCTCGTCGTTCGACGCCGCGTACTGGCCGAGAAGGTACTCCAGGACGTACGTGGGCACGATGGCGTTGCCCTTGACCGCCTTGACCAGGTCCTTGCGGACCACGACCCCTGGGAAGAGCAGATTGATCTTGAAGTCGAGGTCGCCCTGCGGCGTGCTGGTGTCGAAGTCGTCGTTCTCCATCGCACTCATCCCAGGTCCGTTCCCCTCAGAAGTCGAAGTCGGACGTAAACGACCTCTTCAAGGTGTAGCTCACCTTGCTGTAGGTCTTCCACCGGGTGGTGTTCGGGATGGGCTCCGCTAGCCGGAATTCGACGACGTGATTGTTGTAGGCGTCGGCGTCCTGGCTGAGGATCAGCCGGGCGTACTGGTAGCGGTCCCGCTTGTCCTCCGCCGTCCGGTCGAAGGTCAGGGAGACGGCGTTCGAGATCAGCGTCTCGCCGACGTACAGGCCGGCGCGGAGGGTGCACGGCTGAACCTTGTCGCTCACCGGCTCGGCTTGGAAGAGCCGGACGGCCACCTGCCCGGTGGTGATCTTGTCGGTCTCGGGCCAGATCTCGACCCTGACCGGCCGGATGTCGCTCTTCCGTTTCTTGTTCACCGTGAGCACGGGGACGACGATCTCCTGGAGTGTCGCACCGCCGTGCACGTACCTCGATCCGCCGCCAGCGACGCGGAGCCGGTGGATGGACTTGGGGACCTGGACCTCAAGGTCGCCCTGGAGGCCAAGCTGGGCAGAGGTGAACCTCGTGAACGCGCTGTCTGGCTTAAGGCCGTGTCCGAGGACATAGCGCTTGTTGATTACCAGCATGTCGTCTCCCTGGGGCTTGGCAGACAGGTAGAATGTGTCCGGCAGCGCGCCGTCCTGGAAGAGGAAGCCGTGATCGGCCGTGAGGAAGATGTTGGTGGCGTTGGCGTTGGCCAGCATCTTCACCAGGGCGACGAGCTCGCGGAGCGTCTCCTCGGCGGCCTCGGCGACGAGCTGCTCGGTATCGGGCTTGTCGCCGGTGGCGTCGATCCTGTTGTGGTAGACGTATAGCACCCGGTTGGCTTTGAAGATCTCACGCCGCTGCTCTGGGCTGAGCTCCTTGAACCGCTCGGCCCGGATCGCCGTACCGCCGACCTGCTGCAGCACCTTCCCCCGGGCCTCGGTGCCGTTGGTCGGCTGCCCGTCGGCCAGGACGGTCTCGGCATCGGGCGTATGCGCCAGCGTCGAGTGCGGGAGCAGTGCCGCCATGCCAAGCTGCGTATAGCTCGGCAGCACGCCGAGGACGGCGTCGAGCGTGGCGTCGAACCGGTCCTCCTGCCGGATGCGCGAGCCGAGCTCGTCCGCCACCTCGTAGCGGAGTGCATCGGAGATGATGACGACAGCCTTCTTGTCGCCGTCCCGGACCAGCGGCTCGATGTACTTCGTGTAGAAGGATGCCTGCGCGCTGAGGTCAGCGGAGCGCCACCGGTCGGCCTCGTCTACCTGCTTCTGCCAGGCGGTGCCCAGTTCGTAGAGGAATCCGTTGGTGTAACGCTTCTCGACCTGCCCACGCAGCGGCTCCAGCGGCTGCTGGTGCTCGGCGGTCCGCGCGAGGAACACGAACTGGCGGTAGAGCTGGTCGATGCGGAACCACTCGCGCCGGTAGCGCTCCAGTCCCTCGTCAAAGGACTTCACGGAGAGATCGACCGCGGCGATCGCTGCCAGCAGCTCGGCGGCGCTGGCAATGGCCCGGTAAACCTTCTGGTAATCCTCGTACCAGAAGCCGTCCTGCCGTGCCCGGACTACTTCGGCGACCTCGCGAGCGCTGACTCCCTGGTCGGCGACCAGCCGGGCAAGGTCGCTGATGATCTTCCGGTCGGCCTCCTCGAACACGTCCGTCGTTACAAGGTCGCGGAAGCTGGTGTCCTCGATTGTCGAGGCGTAGCCGAGATCGCGGGCGGCCCGCTTCGCCAGCGTGGCGAGGGCCGCCTCGCTGCGCCGGTCGTTGCGTAGGTTCGTGAAGTCGAACTGGATGTTCCGCAGGCCGCCGAGCCGGTCGGACTGGAAGCCGTTGGTGGCCTGCTGGAAGATCCAGAGCACCAGGTCATCGACGCTCGGCGAGTCTGACTTGTACCCGTAGATCCTGGCGGTGCCCCGCCAGTGGAAGTCATCGAGCCCGTAGTCGGCGATCGCGTCGTACTTGGCGTGCTGCCCCTGCGCATTCTCGATGAGGAGCGTCCGCGTGATCTCAGCAAGAAGATGCTCCCGCTGGCCAAGCACCACAGCGATCATCTTGGCCTGGAGGCGGTCCAGGTCATCGCCTGGGTTCAGTAGCGCCTTGAGCGCCTCGATCCGCTGGTCCGCGCTAAAGAACTTCTCATGCGCCCGGACGACCTCGTCAACGCCGACGGCATCCAGCCCGAGATCCTGCGCAATGAGAGAGCCGCGATCGGCGGTGAAGACCCCGTAGGCCAGCTCTAGGTCAAGCAGCCAGTTCCCGATGCCGTCTGCCACCCGGCCCGCCCGGTAGACGAGGAACTTCTCCGTGGAGCCACTGCGCAGCAGCCGGTGCCGGACACCGAACTCGTTGTCGGCGACCCGGATCGTCTCTACCCTCGGCAGGTCGAGAGAGTCCAGGTCATCGGCGTACTGGCCGTTCGGGTCATGCCAGAACACGATCCGCTGGCTCGCGAACCGACGCTCCAGATGCGGCCGGACTGTATTGGTGTCACTCATCGGTTGCCTCAAGGCCAGGGATCTTCTTCAGCGCCGCCCCGAACTTCGGATAGTTCGCCTTCACCCCGTCGTCAAGATCGATGGCCAACTGCCGGGACGCCAGCGGGTACAGCACGTTGTGCTCATACTCCTCCAGCTCCACCAGCACCTTTCGGAGCCGGTCGGCCTCCTTTTGCGCGACGGCCACTTGCCTGGGGGTGCCCCCGTCGGCCACGAGCCGCTCCTGCTGCTGCAGGCTCGCGGTCAGCTTCGCGGCATACTCGCGCAGGTACTCATTCAGCACCGTCGAGACCGTCGACGGCGTGTAGCGGTGCAGGTAGATCAGGGCGTTGAACGAACCCTTGGGGCTGGAGAAGAGCCAATAGATCGGCCGCTTCTTGTACCGCTTCACATGGTCGTCGTAGAACGACTTCAGGAAGTAGGACCGCAGGTCTTTCACCCCGAGCGACTCGGTCACGAACCGCAGGTTCTCCTCGAAGTATTCCTCCCCGAAAGCCACCCGGAGGAACTCAC
>JAICYD010000064.1 GCA_025934375.1 Streptosporangiaceae bacterium
CCGTCGCCCCCTTGCGCCCGTCGCCCCCTTGCGCCCGTCGCCCCCTGGCGGGCGCCGCGCCCGCCAGGGGGCGCCATCATCGCGGCAGTAAGGTTGAGCCATGTTTCGATGGCTGACCGCGGGAGAGTCGCACGGCCGGGCGCTCGCCGCGATCTGCGACGGGGTCCCCGCCGGGGTGCGCATCACCTCCGCCGACGTGGCGGCGGCGCTGGGCAGGCGGCGCGCGGGGTACGGGCGCGGCGCGCGGATGAAGTTCGAGCAAGACGAGGTGGAGCTCACCGGCGGCGTGCGGCACGGCGTCACGATGGGCGGCCCGGTCGCGATACGGGTGGCCAACACCGAGTGGCCCAAGTGGGAGACGGTGATGTCGCCCGACCCGGTGGCCGCCGACGAACTGGACGCGCAGGCGCGCAACGCGCCGCTGTCGCGACCGCGACCCGGGCACGCCGACCTGGCGGGCATGCAGAAGTACGGGTTCACCGACGCGCGGCCGATCCTGGAGCGGGCCAGCGCGCGGGAAACCGCCGCCCGGGTCGCGCTCGGGGAGGTCGCCCGCCACCTGCTCGAGCAGGCACTGGGCGTGCGGGTCATCAGCCACGTGGTGCAACTCGGGTCGGTCACGGCGCCCGAGGCCGGCCCGGTGCCGGTGCCCGAGGACCTGGACCGCATCGAAGCCGACCCGGTGCGCTGCCTGGACCCCGGGGCCAGCGCGGCCATGGTCGCCGAGGTCGACGCCGCCCGCAAGGACGGCGACACGCTGGGCGGCGTCGTGGAGGTGCTCGCCTACGGGCTGCCGCCGGGGCTGGGCAGCCACGTGCAGTGGGACCGGCGGCTGGATGCCCGGCTGGCCGGCGCGCTGATGTCGGTGCAGGCCATTAAGGGCGTGGCGTTCGGGGATGGCTTCGTCACGGCGGGCCGGCGCGGGTCCGGGGCGCATGACGAGATATCCCGCACCGAAGACGGCGTCCAGCGGGAGACCAACCGGGCCGGCGGCGTCGAGGGCGGCATGACGACAGGTGAGGTGCTACGGGTCCGCGCGGCGATGAAGCCGATCTCCACGGTGCCGCGGGCGCTGTTCACCGTGGACGTGCTGACCGGGGAGCCAGCCAAGGCGATCAACCAGCGCAGTGACGTGACGGCGGTCCCCGCCGCCGGCGTGGTCGCCGAGGCCATGGTCGCGCTGGTGCTGGCCGAGGCGGCGGTCGAGAAGTTCGGCGGGGACTCGGTGGAGGAGATGCGCCGCAACGCGGAGGGTTACCTCAAATCGCTGGTGATCTCGTGAGCGAGGAGCATCCGCCGGCCGTGGTGGTGCTGGTCGGACCGCCGGCGGCGGGCAAGTCGTCCGCGGGGCGGCTGCTCGCCACCCGGCTGGGCGTGCCGTTCGCCGACACCGACGCCCTGGTCGCGAAGGCCGCGGGCAAGCCGGTCGGCGACATCTTCGTGGAGGACGGGGAGGCTGCCTTCCGCGAGTTCGAGCGGGCCGCGGTGGCCCATGGACTTGACGGCTTCGGGACGGGCGGCGGGGTCCTCGCGCTGGGCAGCGGGGCCGTCCTCGACCCGGACGTGCGGCGGATGATCGAGCGGAAGCTGGTCGTCTACCTGGAGGTCAGCTTCGGGGTGGTGGCGCAGCGGACCGGCTTCGACCGGCCCCGCGTGGTGATCCCCGGCAACCCGCGCGGCCGGCTGCGGACCATGATGGAAGAGCGCCGCCCGGTGTATGAGTCCCTCGCGGCGCTGACCGTGCCCGCCGATGACCTGGTGCCGGACGAGGTGGCCGACGAGCTGGTAAAGCGATTGGAGGACCGGTAGAGCGTGACCAAAGTGACGCGAATCCCGGTGAGCGGCGAGGCGCCCTATGAGGTCGTCGTCGGCACTGGGGTGCTGGGGGAACTGCCCTCGCTGGTGAGCAAGAAGGCCGAGACGGTCGCGGTCATTCACGCCGAGGGGCTGGGCGCGATCGCCAGGCCCGCGGGCCGGGCACTGGAAGAGGCCGGGTTCACCGTGATCTCGGCGGCGGTCCCGGACGGCGAGGCCGCCAAGGACATCTCGGTCGCGGCCCGGCTGTGGTCATGGCTCGCGGAGTCCCGGGTCACCCGGACCGATGCCGTGGTCGGCATCGGCGGGGGAGCGACGACTGACCTGGCCGGGTTCGTGGCCGCCACCTGGCTGCGCGGCGTGCCGGTGATCTTGGTGCCCACCACGCTGCTGGGCATGGTCGACGCCGCGGTCGGCGGCAAGACGGCCGTCGACATCCCGGAGGGCAAGAACCTGGTGGGGGCGTTCCACCCGCCGGCCGGGGTGCTGTGCGACCTGGCGACGCTGATGACGCTGGACCGCGCGGACTACGTGGCCGGCCTCGCCGAGGTCATCAAGGCCGGGTTCATCGCCGACGCGGAGATCCTGCGGCTGGTCACCAGCGACCCGGCCGGCGCCGGGTCGCCCTCCGGCGCGCACTCCCGTGAGCTCATCGAGCGGGCGATCCGGATGAAGGCGCGGGTCGTCTCCGCTGACCTGCGCGAGGCCGGGCCGCGCGAGACGCTCAACTACGGGCACACCCTCGGGCACGCGATCGAGCGGGTCGAGGGGTACACGTTCCGGCACGGGTACGCGGTCGCGATCGGCATGGTGTTCGCGGCCGAGGTCGCCCGGCTGGCCGGGCGGCTGGAGGCGGCCTCGGTGGGGCGGCACCGGGACATCCTCACCTCGGTCGGGCTGCCCGTGACGTACGCCGGGGGCGTATGGCCGTCCCTGCGCGAGGCGATGAGCCTGGACAAGAAGACGCGCGGCGCCCGGCTGCGGATGGTCGTCCTGGACGGGGAGGGACACCCCGGCATCCTCGACGGGCCGCCGGAGTCGCTGCTGGCGCAGGCGTACCTGGCGGTGTCGGCGTGAGCGCGCAGGGCGAAGCCGGGACCCGGCGGGTACTGGTCCTCAACGGGCCGAACCTTGGCCGGCTCGGCAGGCGCGAGCCGTCGGTGTACGGGTCGGCGACCTACGCCGACCTGGTGGCGCTGTGCGAGTCGGCGGGCAAGGAACTGGGCCTGGCCGTGGAGGTCCGGCAGACCGAGTACGAGGGTGAACTGGTCACCTGGGTGCATGAGGCATGCGACCTGGCCCTGCCGGTCGTGCTGAACGCCGGGGCCCTCACCCACTACTCCTACGCGCTGATGGACGCGGTGAAGATGCGTACCGCCCCGCTCGTCGAGGTGCACATCTCCAACATCGCGGCACGCGAGGGCTTCCGGCATGAGTCGGTGCTGACCCCGGTGGCGAGCGGGATCATCGCGGGCTTCGGGTTCCGGTCCTACGTGCTGGCGCTGCGCGCCGTGGCCTCCTGGCCGGACGCCTCGTGATCGTCTTGGTCGGGTTCATGGGCGCCGGCAAGACGACCGTCGGCCGCTTGCTCGCGGCCCAGGCCGGCGTGCCGTTCCTGGACAGCGATCACGTGATCGAGGCGCGGGCCGGCCGGTCCATCGCCGAGATCTTCGCCGCCGACGGCGAGCCGGCCTTCCGGATCCTTGAGCATGAGGTGATCGCCGACCTGCTGGGCGGACCGGACGCGGTGCTCGCCGTGGGCGGCGGCGCCGCCGAGCACGAGGGCACCCGCAAGCTGCTCGCCCCGGTGCCGGTGGCCTACCTGCGGGTCTCCTATGCCGAGGCCCTGGCCCGCGTGGGCGCCGACGGCTACCGCCCCATGCTGGCGCGCCCCGACATCACCGACGTCTACGAGCGCCGCCAGGCCAGCTACGGGCAGGTCGCCACGGTCACCGTGACCGTGGACGGCCGCTCGCCCGGGGACATCGCCGCGGACATCCTCGGGCGGCTCGGCGGCTGACGCCCGGCGCGGGTCACCCTGGGGTCAGCATGGCCGCGCGGGTGGGGACAGCACGCGCGAAGCGTGATGCCTGCGCACTTGTCCCGGCGTGCTCGCGGCCCCTTAACTGAAGCCAAGGCGGGGGCGGGCCGTCCAGAGCACGCCCGGCCATACGGCGAGGGGAGCACCGGCGTGGGCATCGCCTGGGCATGGCTGGCGCTGGACGCGCGGCGACGATGGCGGGCGCTCGTGGTCCTGGCCCTGCTGGTCGCCCTGGCGACGGGGACCGTCCTCACGGCCGCCGCAGGGGCCAGGCGCGGGCAGACCGCGTGGGACCGGCTGTGGACGGGCACCATGCCCGCGACCGTGGCGGTGCTGCCCAACCAGCCCGGGTTCGACTGGGATAAGGTCCGCCCCCTGCCCGAGGTCGCCGCGATGAGCCGGATCGTCATCTACTACGGGGTCGCGGCCGACGGCCTGCCCGGCGCGGGCTTCAGCTTCCCGTACGCCGACGCGGCCGGCGGGCAGTCGATCGAGCGCCCGGCGGTGCTCGCGGGCCGCCTGCTCAACCCGGCCCGCGCCGATGAGGTGGAGGTCTCCCCGCACTTCGTGGCCGCCTACGGCAAGGGCGTCGGGGACACGCTGACCCTGCACCTGTCCTCGCCCGCCCAGGCCAATGAGAACTTCGACGCCTCCAGCGGACAGCCCCTCGGCCCGCGGGTCACGGCCACGATCGTCGGGGTGGTCCACGACGCGTTCTGGATGGACGGCCCTGGGGACAACGGCGGCGTCGTGCTATCGCCCGCCCTGACCACCGACTACCGGGCGAACATCATCGGCACTAAAGGACAGGCGTTCATCAACGCCCTCATCCGCCTCAAGGGCGGCGCGGCCCAGATCCCCGCGTTCCGGGCCGACCTGGCCAGGGCCACCGGCCGCAACGACATCGACGTATGGGACAACTACGCCGTCACCGGTGGTCCGGTCCGCAAGGCGAGCGGGTATGAGTCGGTGTGGCTGCTGGCCTTCGCGGTCGCCGCGCTGCTGGCCGCGATCTTCCTCATCGGGCAGTCCGTCGCCCGCGCGGTGATGGCCAGCGCCGGCGAACTGCGGGTGCTCCAGGCGGTCGGCCTGACGCGGTCACAGGCGGTGGGCTGCGCCACGATCGGCCCGTCGCTGGCGGCCGTCGCAGGCGCCACCGCCGGCGTGGCCGGGGCCATCGTCGCGTCCGGCTGGATGCCGATCGGGATCGCTTCCCTCGTCGAGCCAGCTCCCGGCATCGAAGCCGACTGGCTGGTGCTGGTTCCCGGATGGCTGCTCGCCGTGGCGCTCGTCACGGCCGGGACCGCCATGGCGGCCCGGCTCGCGCTGCCCGCCGCCCGCTCCCCGGTCCCGCCTCGCCTGTCCGCCGTCGCCGCCGCCGCGGCCCGTGCGGGCCTCCCCGTGCCACTGGTGGTGGGCACCCGCTTCGCGCTGGAGGCAGGCCGCGGGCAGAGCGCGGTGCCAGTCCGCTCGGCCCTCGGGGGCGTGATCGCCGGGGTGCTGGGCGTGCTGGCGGCGTTCACGTTCTACGCCGGGGTGAGCGACGCGGCGGCCAACCCGGACCGGTTCGGGCAGACCTGGCAGCTGGAGGCCTACATCGGGGAAAACGGGCAGGACATCTCGCCGGCCGCCGCGAGCGTGCTGCGCGCGGTGGCGGCCGATCCCGACGTGACCGGGGTCAACGCGCCGCTCGTGGCCGGCGCGCAGACCGGCCAGGTCTCCATCGAGAGCTTCACCTACGAGCCGGTGGCCGGGAAGGCGGTCCCGGTGGTGCTGACCGAGGGGCGCATGCCCGCCAGCGCGACCGAGGTCGTCCTCGGCGTGACCACTTCCAAGGACCTGCACGCCGGGGTCGGCTCGGTCATCCGGCTCGACGGCGGGGCCTCGTCGCGGGCGATGAACGTCACCGGCGTCGGCTTCGTCCCGACTGGCCCGCACAACTCCTACGACCAGGGCGCGTGGGTCACCCCGGCCGGCTACCAGCAGGTCTTCCACGGTGCCCACTACGCCTTCAAGTACCACCTGGGGGCGGTTGCGGTGCGGCCGGGCGCGGACCTGGCCGCGGTGACCCGGCGGCTGAACGCGGTCGCCGCCGCGGTCCCCGGCGGCGCGGATTACTCTTTCAGCCCGGCCCAGCCGCTGACTCAGGTGCAAGTGATCAGGGACGTGGCACGGCTCCCGCTGGCCCTCAGCGGCTTCCTCGCCCTCCTGGCCGCGGGGGCGGTCGGGCACGCGCTCGCCGTCACGGTCCGCCGTCGGCGGCACGAGCTGGCCGTGCTGCGGGCACTGGGGCTGACTCGCGGGCAGGCGCGGGCGGTAGTGGTGACCCACGGGAGCGTGCACGCCATCATCGGGCTATCGGCGGGCATCCCGCTGGGCATCGTGACCGGGCGCCTGCTGTGGCGGGTGGTGGCCGGCTTCACGCCCCTGGCCTACGTCCCCCCGCTCGCCGTCTGGGCGCTGGCGCTGATCGGGCCGGCCACGCTGCTGGCCGCCGTGGTGCTCGCGATATGGCCGGGACATCGCGCGGCCCGGCTGCGCCCCGCGCAGGTCCTGCGCTCCGAGTGACCCGCGGCCGTGGTGTGCGCCTGCCCCGGATGGCCAGGAGAGGGCGGCTTACCGTACGGTAACCACATGCGTTTGGGGATGATGATGGACTACGCCGGCGGGTTCCCTGAGGCCGTCGCCGGCCTAGCCGACTACGAGAGCGCCGGGCTGGAGATCGTGTTCGTGCCCGAGGCGTACTCCTTCGACGCGGTGAGCCAGCTCGGCTTCATCGCCGCGCGCACCCGGCAGCTGCAGATCGCGAGCGGGATCTTGCCGATCTACTCGCGAACCCCGGCGCTGACCGCGATGACCGCCGCCGGCCTGGACTACGTGTCCGGCGGCCGGTTCACCCTCGGGCTGGGCACGTCCGGCCCCCAGGTGATCGAGGGCTGGCACGGCGTCCCCTACGACGCGCCGGTGGGCCGTACCCGCGAGCTGATCGAGATCTGCCGGAAGGTATGGCGCCGCGAGGTCCTGGACTACCAGGGCAAGCACTACACGCTGCCCTACACGGGCGGCACCGGGCTGGGCAAGCCGCTGAAGCTGATCAACCGCCCGGTCCGGGACCGGATCCCGGTCGTCATCGCCGCGCTCGGCCCGAAGAACGTGGAGCTCGCCGCCGAGATCGCCGACGGCTGGCAGCCGATCTTCTACTTCCCGGAGAAGGCCGCCGTGGCCTGGCAGGCGCCGCTGGCCGCCGGCGCGGCCAAGCGCCAGGCGGACCTGGCGCCGCTCGACGTGATCGCCGCCGCCCCGCTGGCGATCGGCGACGGACAGGCCATCACGGGCCTGCGCGACGTCCTGCGCCCGCACTTCGCCCTCTACATCGGCGGCATGGGCGCGCGCGGCCGGAACTTCTACAACGACCTGGCCGTCCGGTTCGGCTACGAGGCCGAGGCGAAGGCCATCCAGGACGCCTACCTGGCCGGCCGCAAGGATGAGGCCGCCGCGCTGGTCCCCGTCGAGTTGCTGGAGAAGACCTCGCTCATCGGGTCCGAGGGCTACGTCGCCGAGCGGCTGGCCACGCTGCGCGAATCCGGGGTCACCACGCTGAACGTCACCCCGCTGGCGCCCACCCTCGCCGAGCGCGTCGCCGCCATCGAGAAGGTCCGCGAGCTGCTTCCTGGGGGGTGAGCACCCCAGTCCCCCAGCCAGCGCAGCCTCCGTCCGTACTCCCGCCGGTCCGCGCTGAGCTGACCCCGCTGGCCCGGGGGCGGGGGCGGTCCTTACAGTCATTACATGGCTGAGATCCACGCCGCGCGCCGGCGGAGCGCCCAGGAGATGGTCGCCGCGCTGGACGCCGATGCCGTCCTGGTCACCCACGGGCCCAACGTCCGCTACCTCACCGGCCTGGCCAGCTCCAACGCGGCGCTGCTGCTGCCGGCCGAGGGAGCCGGCATCCTGGCCACCGACTCCCGCTACGCGCTGGCCGCGCAGCGGGACGCCGCCAACACCGAGCTCATCGTGGACCGCTACGCCGAGGCGGCGCTCACCGCCGAGATGGCCAGGCGCGGCATGCGGAAGGTCGCCTTCGAGGCGCACGAGATGACCGTTGATCGCCATTGCGAGCTGGTGCGGGCCGCCGGGGCAGTCACCATTGTTCCGTTCGGGCGGAAAATTGAAGCCCTCCGGTCGGTAAAGGACGCCGCCGAGCTGGAGCTGCTGGCTGCCGCCTGCCGCATCACCGCCCAGGCCCTCGCGGACATCCTTCCCCAGATAAGGCCAGGCATGGCCGAACGGTCCCTGGCCGCTGTCCTTGACTACCGGATGGCGCAATTGGGGGCGGACCGCCCGGCCTTCGAGACCATCGTGGCGAGCGGCCCCAACGGCGCCATCCCGCACCATTCGCCGACCGGCCGGCCGCTGCGCCGCGGGGACCTGGTCACGATCGACTTCGGCGCGCAGTACGCGGGGTACCACGCCGACATGACCCGGACCATCGCCGTCGGCGAGCCGGCCGGCTGGCAGCGCGACGTCTACGACCTGGTCGCGGACGCGCAGCGGGCCGGGATCGAGGCGCTGGCGGTGGGGGCGGACGTCGGGGACGTGGACGCGGCGGCCCGGGACCTGATCGCTGCGGCCGGCCACGGCGAGCATTTCCAGCACGGGCTGGGCCACGGGGTGGGCCTGGAGATCCACGAGGCCCCGATGCTGGGGTACGGAAGAACGGGTAAGCTTACCGACCGGGTTCCTGTCACCGTCGAGCCTGGTGTGTACCTGCCCGGCAAGGGGGGCGTCCGTATCGAGGACGTGCTGGTCGTGACGGCAGGCACGGGAGCCCGGGCGCTGACCTCATTGGCACAGCCTTCGACGACCGTGATTTCGGCGAACAGCGAACTGCTCGTCCTGTGATGTGTGGAGAATTACCCGTGGCAACCACGAATGACCTGAAGAACGGCATGACGCTGAACCTTGAGGGCCAGCTTTGGAATGTCGTTGAGTTCCAGCACGTCAAGCCCGGCAAGGGGCCGGCTTTCGTGCGGACCAAGTTGAAGAACGTGATGTCGGGGAAGGTCGTGGACAAGACCTTCAACGCGGGCATCAAGGTAGAGGTCGCCACCGTCGACAAGCGGGACATGCAGTACCTGTACCGCGAGGGCGACGACTTCGTGTTCATGGACATGACCGATTACGACCAGCCGCGCATCCCGGCGGGGGTCGTCGGCGACGCGGCGAACTACCTGCTGGAAGAGCAGACTGTCACGATCGCGTTCAACGAGGGCACGCCGCTGTACGTGGACATGCCGACCGCGGTCGAGCTCGTCATCAAGCACACCGACCCGGGCCTGCAAGGTGACCGGTCCACCGGTGGCACCAAGCCGGCTGAGCTGGAGACCGGTGCGACGATCCAGGTGCCGTTGTTCATCTCCACTGGCGAGAAGGTCAAGGTCGACACCCGCACCGGTGCCTACCTCGGCCGCGCTTAGCTAGCGGCCTTTCATACAACTAGGGGTGATGCGGCGTGGCGGCGCGTAGCAAGGCGCGCAAGCGGGCGCTTGACGTGCTCTTCGAGGCTGAGCTGCGCTGCCTGCCGGTCCTGGAGCTGCTCGCCGAGCGGATGTCGCTCGGCGATCGGCCCACGCCCGAGTACGCCGCGGAGATCGTGCGCGGCGTGGCCGCGCACCTGCCCGAGATCGACAAGCTGATCGCGGGCAACTCGGTGGGCTGGACGCTGGAGCGGATGCCCGCCGTGGACCGCAACGTCTTGCGGATCGGGGTGTGGGAGCTTCGCTGGGCCGAAGACGTCCCGTCCGGCGTCGCGATCAGCGAGGCGGTAGAGCTCGTCCAGGACCTGTCCACCGACGGGTCCCCCGCCTTCGTCAACGGCCTGCTCGCCAAGGTCGCCGCGATCAAGGACGACGACCCGGCGGAGGCGGTCCTGCAGCCGGAGCCCGCGCTAGCTGACGACGATGAGCCTCGTGAAGGCGTGAGGCCCCGTGCTGACGATGAGCCGGCTGATGATGGCGAGACCGCCGCTGGCGGGGAGGCTTCCGGCATCCCCTCGGCCGACGGCGGCGAGGCGGTGACTCAGGCTCCGCGCCCGCGAGCCCGTTCCGCGGGCCTGGTCTGGCCGAAGATCAGCTCGGTGCTGCGCCCCGCTCCCGACGTGCCCGTGGGTGAACCCCACCCCGAGGACTAATCCGCGCGGCCGCGGGGCGGCGCGGGCTGGTCAGGTGGCGCTGAAGCGGAGGCGAATTCCCAGGCGGCGGACTACCGCGAGGAACCAGATCACGCAGACGGCCGCGCCGACCAGCATCAAGGCGATCGTCGCGGCGGTCGAGACGAGCATGAAGAGCTTGAACGGCTCGGTGACCATCATGACCGCCATACCCAGGGTCAGCAGGAGGAACAGCCCGGCCCAGAACCACGTCGCGCCCTGGAAGAAGCGGTGCAGCCCCGGCGGCGCGGTCTCGGGCTGCTTGAGGGCGACGACCTCCGCGGCGAGCTGCGCCACGAGGGGCTTGCGGGTTGGCGCCGTCCGCGCGAAGAACACGCACATGGCGAGGTTGGCCAGCGGGAACTGCAGCAGGTAGATCCACACGTTGCCGGTGAAGATCACCACGGCGGTCTGCAGGGTCAGCACGAGGGCCGAGATCATGAGCAGCGCCGAGACGCTGCCGGTCGCCAGCTTGCGGATCGCGATCAGCAGCCACACCACGGCCAGCCCGGCCAGCAGCCCGGGGTTGCGGCCCGCCACGTCGGTGACGACGATCCACGCGCCGAACGGCAGCCCCACCGACTCCGCCATGTTCCACCCGGCTGTCCAGATCAGCCGCCTGGGATGGGGGAGCTCCAGGTGATGCTGCGGGTCCAGCCGGCGGGCCGGGGGCGGGGATACCTCAAGCCGAGCGGGGGATTGGTCGGGCATGCGGATGAGGATACGAGAGCCGGGCCGGCCTCGGGGGGTCATTGCGAGATAACGGCGTGTCGGAATTTCCCGGCCACCTGGACACGAATCGGAAGTCTCCACGGCTGGTTGAACGTCCCGCCCATTGCGGCGGTTCATGGTCACATATGAACAATTAGTAACAATGCATGCGCGCATCGTGTCGGCCGGCGGGAGGTGGGTGGCGAAGCGACGCGGGGACGGGCAGCGCACTACGCTGGGACTGTGACAGCCAGAGTCCCGGTCAGCACCGGTCCCGACGCCAGGCGTGACGGGGCGCGGTCCGCCCTGGTCTGGGACACGCTGCAGCGGGTGGTCGCCACGCGAGCGGGGCAAGCCGGGCGGGCCGCCTTGGACATCGTTGACGTCGGCGGCGGCACCGGCGGCTTCGCGGTACCGTTCGCGGCGCTGGGCCACAACGTCACCGTCGTCGACCCGAGTCCCGATGCCCTGGCCGGAGCGCAGCGGCGCGCGGCGGAGCGGCAGGTGCGCCTGGCCGCCGTGCAGGGCGACGCCGACGGCCTCGATCACCTGGTCGGGGACGGCGCCGCGGACCTGGTGATCTGCCATAGCGTCCTGGAGTACGTCGATGAGCCCGCGGCGGCGATGGCCGCCATCGCGCGCGTGCTGCGGCCCGGCGCGACGGTGAGCGTGCTCGCCGCCAACGCGGTGTCCGCGGTGCTGCACCGCGCGCTGGCCGGGCGCTATGACCAGGCGCGCGACCTGCTGGCGGCGCTGGACGGCGCCGGGGAGGCGAGCGCCGATGGGCGCCGGCGGTACACGCTGGCGGGCCTGACCGCCCTGATCGAGGGGGCTGGCCTGCGCGCGGACGAGGCGTACGGCGTGCGGGTCTTCGCCGGGCTGCTCCCGGCGGCGGACCCGGACCCCGGAGCGGCGGCGGCGCTGGCGGTGCTGGAGGACGCGGCGGCGGCCTACCCCGCGCTGCGCGACATCGCCGCGCGCCTGCACGTCCTCGGGCACCGCTAGAGAACCGCGCGGGCGGCCATGGACGACACCGGCTGCAGCATCTTGCACGTCGACATGGACGCGTTCTACGCCAGCGTTGAGGTGCGGGGCCGCCCCGAGCTGGCCGGCCAGCCGGTCGTGGTGGCCGGGCTCGGGGCCCGGGGGGTGGTCTTGTCGGCGACGTACCAGGCGCGGGCGTTCGGTGTCCGCTCGGCGATGCCGATCACCCGGGCCCGGCGGCTGTGCCCGCAGGCGGTCTACATCTCGCCCCGGCACGGCCTCTACGGAGCGGTATCGCGGGAGGTGATGGCGATCTTCCGCGCGGTCACCCCGGAGGTGGAGCCGCTATCACTAGATGAGGCATTCCTGGACGTGTCCGGTTCGCTGCGCCGCCTGCGGATGACGCCGGCCCAGGTCGCCGCGCACATCCGGGCGCAGGTCGCCGAGCAGCAGGGCATCACCTGCTCGGTCGGGGTGGCGCCGGTGAAGTTCGTGGCCAAGATCGCCTCGGCCCAGTGCAAGCCGGACGGCCTGCTCGTCATCTCGGCCGATGGCGTGCTCGAGTTCCTGCACCGGCTGCCGGCCAGCGCGCTGTGGGGCGTCGGCGACAAGGCGGAGGAAGTCCTCTCCCGGCTGGGCCTGCGGACGATCGGTGATATAGCTCACATTCCACGCGAAACACTGCGGCGCGAGCTCGGGGCGGCCGCGGGAGAGCACCTGTGGGCGCTGGCGTGGGGCCGCGATGAGCGGCGGGTCATCCCGCGGCGGGAGGAGAAGAGCGTCGGCGCGGAGGAGACCTTCGCCACGGACGTGGACGACCCCGAGGTGATCCGGCGCGAGCTGCTGCGGCTGTCGGATCGCACGGCGCGGGCGCTGCGCGAGGCCGAGTGCGTGGCCAAGACCGTGACGGTAAAGTTGCGGCTGGCCAGCTTCAAGACCATCACCAGGTCACGGACGCTGCCTGATCCGACCGATGTCGCACGGGTCATCTACGCCACCGCGTGCGCGCTGTACGAGGGATCCGGGCTTGACGGCCGGGCCCGGCTGCGGCTGGTCGGGGTGCGCGCCTCGGGGCTCCGGCCTGCTTCTTCGGCGGCTACCCAGCTGGCGTTCGGCGACCGCCCGGACGGGTGGCGGGAGGCGGAACAGGCCATCGACCAGATCGCGCGCAGGTTTGGCGACAGCGCGGTGCGCCCGGCCAAGCTGGTTGGAGAGGGTCGGCCAAGGCCATCTCCGGCAACCCCGACATCGCCCCCTTCCACGGGGCGTGCGGAGCCTCGTATCCTGGGAAATGAATCGGGTACGTAGGTGAGGTGAGAGTCACCCCATTTCCCCGGGTTCAATGGGAGGCGTGTCGTGCCGCTCTCTGAGCATGAGCAGCGCCAGCTGGAGCAGATCGAGCAGGCGCTCTACAGGGAGAATCGGAGGCTGGGCCGGCTGGTGCGGTCTAGTGACCCCCGCGTGCATTACCGGCGCCGGGTGGTTCAGGCAGCCTCCGGCTTTGTCGTCGGCGCCGGCATGGTCGCCGCTGGCGTGATCTTGTCGCAGAGCTGGCATGCCTGGCTGGCCATCGCGGGCTTCGTTGTCATGCTGCTGTGCGGCGTCTGGGCGCTGAGCAGCTGGCGCCACATGGCGGGGGTGAACCTTGGCGTCGCCGGGCGCGGCGCACCGCCTGGCGGCCGCCGGAAGCGTCGCGGCGGCAACCGGGGCCGGGCCGGCAAGGGTGCCATGATGGAGCGCTTCGACGAACGCTGGCGCCGCCGCCAGGAACGCGGCGACCGGTAAGCACCTGACCGCTCCCAGGGGGACGCCTTCTGGCCTCCGCTGGCGCCCCCCGGCGGGCAGTTACTGACTGATCCTCTCCAAGGTCCGGCTCTCGTGCTCGGCGCCGGCGAGGTCGTCCGGGGTGAGGCCGCTTGACGGGCCTGCCGTGCCGCGCCCGCGCCTGAGGCTGAGCCGGCTGAAGACGTCCGCCGCCTGGCTTACCCCGCTGGCCGTCGGGGTGAGGACCGAGGACGGCAATAGCCGCGCCCTCCAGCGGTCGCGGCGCGTGGTGGTCAGCGCGATCGCCCGGCGGATGGCGGTGCTGTCGCGGCGCAGCCCCGACCCGGAAACCGGCCGGGCGGAATAGCGGGCGCGTTCCTCGGCGTTGGTGACGCGCTCCAGCGCCGCGATCCCGGCCCGAGAGACCGACGCCCTCGCGACCTCGCCGCGGGGCGGCAGGTCCGGCGCCCCGACCTGCACGACATCGGGTGCCCTTCCATCCGGCGCACTGCCATTCAAGGCACTGCCATTCAAGGCACTGCTATCCAGCCCGCCGCCATCCAGGAGGTCCTGCGGCTCGCCCCCCGCGCCGTCCTCCCCGGTCCGGTCCCCGGTCCCGGTGACCAGTGCCGCGACCCGGGCCCGGAGTGCGCGAGGAGTCTCGCTGGGGGAGTACCCGGCCCGGTAGTCAATCAGGTCGTCCCGCAGTTCCTGCCAGGCCACGTGCGCGAGCCCGGCGTCCCCGCCGCGAGCGCCGTGGCGCCAGCGGCGCCGGCGGATCGCCAGCCGCGCGACCGGCGACACGATGAGCGCGAGCAGCGCCAGCGCGCCCACCACGATCCCGAAGATCTCCCACGGGGTCAGCCCGGGGTGCCTGTTAAGCCTGGTGAGGTCACCGGCCGCGCCCACCGGCGGGAAGAAGTCGGGTGGCAGCTGCTTGCCATTCACCGTGCCGGGCGCCGCGGAGGGCGCCGTCCCGGTCCCGGTGGCACCGCCGGTGCCCTTGGGGATGCTCGCCGACGACTTGGCGTAGTCCGGGGTGACCGCGGTGCCCTGCCCGTCCGCGCCGGACGGGGTCGGCTCGAACCTCAGCCACCCGAAGCCACTGAAGTACATCTCCGGCCACTCATGCGCGTCGTGGGTGGTGACCAGCCAGCTGCCGTCATGCTGGCGGGTCCCGGAGGTGTACCCGATCACGACCCGCGACGGGATGCCGAGGAGGCGGCCGAGCACGGCCATCGCGACCGCGAACTGCTGGCAGTACCCGTGCTTGGTGTAGGTCAGGAAGTTCAGCAGCTGCTGCGGGGTCAGCACCGGGGAGGCCTGCAGCGTGTAGGTGAACCCGCCCCGGCTGCTCAGCCACGCCTGCAGCGCCAGCGCCTTGTCGAAGCCGCTGGCCTTGCCCGCGGTGAGCTGCTGGGCCAGCTTGCGCAGCGACTCGAAGGAGGCGGGAACGCCCCCGTCGCTGGAAACGATGCTGGCCGGCGGGGAGGCGGCCGCCGCCACGTCCTGCGTGGCGGGCTTGAGGTCCAGGCTGCGCACCTGGTACGTCAAGCCGGCCAGGGAGGTGTCCGTGGAGTACACCATCAGGCCGCTCTTGTTGACCTGCCAGCTTCCCTGGACGCTCACGTTGAGAGCCGGATACGGCACCGGCAGCACCGTGGTCGTCCGGCCGTTCAGCTGAGCGGCCGCGCTGACGCCGGGGCTGACATGAACGGTCGTCAGCGCGTACGTGCCGGCGAACGCGTTGGCCAGCCCGGGCGGCGGGGGCAGCGGCGTGTCCCCTGACACCGGCACGCCCGGGCTGTCGACGAGGTGCCAGTCCGCGGCGGTCAGCTGATCGAGGACGTAGAGCTGCAGGTACTCACCCGTGGCGGCCGACGGGCCGCTCTCGGTGTACCGCAGGACCGGCTGAGCCTTCTTGCTCTGCAGCTCGCTGGTCATCGCCGTCACCGGGGAGGGCAGGCCGACGAGGCCGCCGCCCGAACCGTCCGACCCGGGGTGCCCGCCGATTCCCGGCTGCCCGCCGAACAGCCGGGTCGTGTGCAGCCCGGGGATGAAAAGCGGCAGGCACAGCGCGATCGCGATCGAGGCGATGCCGACGCGGCGGCCGGCCGACGACAGCGCGCTGGTGTCCGGCCCGCCGCCGGCCGAGCCGGGCTGGGGCTGCTCCCACTCGCGGATCCGCTCGCGGCCCTCGGTGGCCAGCAGGCCCAGGTAGCCGGCGACGCCCAGGCAGAAGGCGAGCGCGATGCCCAGCCAGCCCCGGCTGGCACTGACCGTGAAAGGCTCGGTGACCAGCAGCAGCAGCGGTATCCCGGCCAGCGCCGCGCTCCGCAGCCGGACCGCGATCAAGTCCGTGAGCACCGCGACGATGCCGATGCCGCTGACCGCCAGGAACAGCATCCCGGTCAGTTCCGGGACCGGCGGCGCGTACTTGGCCGACAAGCTCGTTCCCTGGCTGACCAAGCTGGTCAGCCGGTGCAGGGAGGCCAGCGTCGGCAGGACGTGCCCGAACGAGGGGCCATAGGCGAAGACCAGGTTCAGGTACAAGACCAGCCCGGCCGCCCCGGCCAGCAGGCACACCGCCACGGGCAGGCGGCGCAGCCGGGTGAGCGTGCCGACCAGCGCGACCGTGACCGTCGCACCCAGCCCGCCGAACCACCACGCGGTGCCGATGAACAGCGGGTACAGCGACGTCGCGGCGAGCATGGTGGCGACGCCGGCGGCGATCGTCTGGCGATGGGAGCCCATTGGTCAGCCCTCCGATGCCGATGCCGATGCGGATGCGGATGCGGCGGGGGTAGCCCGCGGGTCGGTCTCCGGGGCCGTTCGCGGGGCCGCCGCCGCGGATGCCGCGGTGGCGGCCCCGCGCAGGGCGCTGCCCGACAGGGACAGCCGGTGCAGTTGCTCCCAGGCGGCGGCGAGCGGCGTCTCGGCGGTTACCAGGGCGGCGCGCCAGCCTGCGGCGGTGAGGATCGCCGCGACGGCCGCCTGGTCCCGGTCCCCGGCGGCGGTGCCAGCGCCGCCCCGGGAGGGTGACCCCGCGGAGGGAGCCAGCACGAGCGCCATCGCCGGAGCCGTCCCTCGCCGCGTGGCCGCCAGTTCCCGGGCCTGCTCGGTGGTCAGGTACCCGAGCACGGCGATAATCTGCCCGCCGCCGGCCTGCAGGGCGCTGATGCCCGCGTGCAACCCGGTTTCCCGGGAGGACCGGACGACCGCCAGCGCGTCGAGCAGGGCGTCCTGGAATGGCCCCTGGCGGGGGATGAGTCCCGCGTCGGTCACCAGCTGGGCCTCGAACCCCTCCCCGGCCAGGTGAACCCCGACGGACGCGGCGGCGGTGACGGCGAGCTCGAAGGACGCGGTGGTCGCGTGCGCCAGCCGCCTGGTGTCGAGGAAGAGCGAGGCGGTGTTGCGCCAGTGCTGCTCCTCACGGCGGACCATCAGCTCCCCGTACCGGGCGGTGGAGCGCCAGTGCACCCGGCGCAGGCCATCCCCCGTCTGGTAGGCCCGCGGGGCCACGTCGTCGTCGCCGGTCGCGGCGATGCTGCGCCGGCCGTCGTCGCCGCCGAGCCAGTTCCCGGCCAGCGGCGGGCGGGCCAGCGGGATGATCTTCGGCGTTACCGTCAGGGTGCTCGTGGTGGCGAACGCCCGGTTGATCTCCACGAGGCCAAAGGAGTCGGCGACCCGCACTCGCAGCGGGCCGACGACGTACTTGCCGCGGGCGTCCGACCGCACCTGGTACCGGAACTCCCGGCTCCCACCGCCGCCGATCCCGTCCAGCACGAACCGAGGCTTGCTGCCCAGCGCGTAGGGCAGCGAGTCCTCGGCCAGCAGCAGCCCGGTCCGCAGCCGGGAGACGTTCGTCAGCCGGATGGTCATCTCGGCGGGCTGCCCGACCGGGGTCCGGGCCGGGATCACCCGGCGCGCGCACGACAGCCGGTAGCGGGCGCGCCCGGCGCCGAGCGCGGACAGCAGCGGCACCGCTACCAGGAGCGCCCCGATGCGGACCAGGTCAGGCTCGGGGATGAGCAGCCCGCACAAGATGGCGGCGACGCCCGCCGCCATGAAGGACCTTCCCCTGGTGGTCAAGGTAAGCAGCAGCGCCCGCATCGAATTCCCCAGTCAGGCCATTGTCACGCGCGTGGCAGTGGCAGGTCGCTTATCAGCTTGATCACGACCTGCTCGGGAAGCCGTCCGTCGTAGATGGCCTCGGTGGTGGGCAGCAGCCGGTGGGTGAGCACGGGGGCGGCCAGCGCCTGGACGTCGTCGGGGATGACGTAGTCGCGGCCGGCCAGGGCCGCTCGTGCCCGGCTGGCCCGCAGCAGGTGCAGGGCGGCGCGCGGTGACGCGCCGAGCCGCAGCTCCGGCGCCTTCCGCGTGGCGTTGGCGAGCGCGATGATGTACTGCTTGACCGGAGCCGACACCAGCACCCCGCGCACGGCCAGGATCAGCGCCCGCACGTCCGTCGCGGTGGCGACCGGCTTGAGCTGGTCCAGCGGAGAGGACGACCCGTGGGTCTCGAGCATCTCCAGCTCGGCCGCCGCCGTCGGGTAGCCGATCGAGATCCGGGCGGTGAACCGGTCGCGCTGCGCCTCCGGCAGCGGGTAGGTGCCCTCCATCTCGACCGGGTTCTGGGTCGCGATGACCATGAACGGCGACTCGAGCAGGTAGGTGGTGCCATCCACCGTGACCTGCCGCTCTTCCATGGATTCGAGCAGCGCGGACTGGGTCTTGGGCGAGGCCCGGTTGATCTCATCGCCGACGACGATGTTCGCGAAGACCGGGCCGGGCTTGAACTCGAAGTCCCGGCGCTCCTGGTTGTAGGCGCTCACCCCGGTAACGTCGCTGGGCAGCAGGTCCGGGGTGAACTGCACCCGGCGCACGGTGCAGTCGATGGACCGCGCCAGCGCCTTGGCCAGCATGGTCTTGCCGACCCCGGGGACGTCCTCGATGAGCAGGTGCCCCTCCGCGAGCAAGACGGTCAGGGCCAGCCTGATCGCGTCCGCCTTCCCGTCGATCACGGACTCCATCGCCGTGCCTATCCGCTGGGCAATGGCGACGAGATCATCAAGGTCCCGTTCGCGCTGCCGCCCCGTGTCCACTACCAACGGGCCTCCTCGATAGGCCTGGCGAAATACTTCCGGCGTGACTCCCGTGCTGACCAACGCAACAGTACGTCGTATCTGACATTACGTTGCCGGTTCGTCGGCAAGATTGCCGCTACCCGCTGAGCTAGGCCGATCCTGGCTTCGCGGGCGTGGCCACCTGCCCGAAATTTACCTAATACCCAGCCGTTTGGCATCCCCGCGCGCCCCCGGCCCGGGCCGGCCGGCGAAGTCGCGTCCCACTAGCGCTCAAGATCATCGTGAGTGTCGTCATCGCGGTACCGCCCGCCGCGCCGGGCTGGCCGCTCCACTTTCCCCCACCGAGGCCCGGCGAGTGGCCCGCCTCGCATTCCCGGCCCCATCATCACCGCAACGCCGACTGGCCGACTGCGGAGTTTCAAGCTATTTGTCGCTGATAATCCCTTTTTGGGGCTATCGGCCGGCATCATCTTCCGCTTGTGATATTGAGCGTGCTGCCGCCATATGGCATCGTTGAATTATCAGTTCGATTATTGACCGGCGTGGACATTGGGGAGCGCCAAGCCGGGCAGGCGGCACGCCAGGGCCGGCGAATTCTTCCCCCACTTTGCTCCACCCCACTTGACCTGCGCATTTACAAGCTGGTGGGCGCTGACGAAGGTATTTGGCCTGTTGACGGTGGGGGGTTGTGGGGTAGAGTGGGGCGCGGTGGAGTGACAGATATCAAAGCTCGGCCAGCGGGGCAGGAGGTGGGATCCGGATGTTCCTCGGTACTCACGCGCCCAAGCTGGACGAGAAAGGACGCCTGTTCCTGCCGGCGAAGTACCGTGACGAGCTCTCGGGGGGAGTGGTAATCACGAAGGGGCAGGAACGATGCCTGTACGTCTTCCCGATCGCGGAGTTCACCCGGATCACCGAGGCCCTGCGCGACGCGCCGGTCACGGCCAAGGGGGTTCGCGACAAGACTCGCATTCTCTTCGCCAGTGCCTCTGACGAAGTCCCCGACAAGCAGGGCAGGATCACCGTCCCGCCCGCGCTGCGCACCTACGCGGGACTCCAGCGGGACTGCGCGGTGATCGGGGCGAACACGCGACTTGAGATCTGGGACGCGCAGGGCTGGGAGACCTACCTGGCCGCGCAAGAGGATTCGTACTCCGACGCCGAGGAGGAGGTGCTGCCAGGGATCTTGTGAACCGGCCACCGGTGAACCGGTGGTCATGGCTGTCCGGCGAGGTCTCCAGCCGCGTCGGGGCCGCCCGGCTGGTGCCACTTCCCCGGTGCCAGGCGCGGCCGCCTCGCCAAGGCGCGGACGGAGACCCGGCCGGCGGCAAGGAAGCACGGCAAGGAAGAACGGCAAGGAAGAACGGCAAGGGGAAAGGCGCGGGGGCAGCGCACGTGGAAGCAGCGCACGTGGAAGCAGCGCACGTGGAAGCAGCGCACGTGGAAGCAGCGCACGTGGAAGCACGGCACGTGGGGGCAGAGCAAGAGGCACGGCGAGGGGCCACGGCAACGGGGCACCGAGATCGGCACCCGGCCAGGCCCCTGCGAGAAGAGAACGGGAGGGTCGAGTGGGCGAATCCGCCTACGGGCACGTGCCGGTCATGGCCGGGCGCGTGGCGCAGCTCCTCGTGCCCGTCCTCCAGCCGCCCGCCGTCATGGTGGACGCCACGCTGGGCCGCGCGGGACACGCCCGTGCCCTGCTGGCGCAGTGCCCCGGCCTAGCGCTGATCGGGATCGACGCCGACGAGGCCGCCATCGAGCACGGCCAGGCGCTCGCGCGGGAGTACCCGGGCCAGGTGACGCTCGCGCATTCTTTCTATGACCAGGTCGCCTCGATCGTCGCGTCGGCTGGCTACCGGCGCGTCCAGGGGATCCTGTTCGACCTCGGGGTGTCCTCACCCCAGCTTGACGACTCCGGCCGTGGCTTCTCCTACGCGCGGGAAGCTCCCCTGGACATGCGCATGGACCAGTCGGCGGGGCAGACCGCCGCCGACGTCGTGAATGGCTACACCGCCGCCGAGATCGCGCGGGTGCTCTTCGAGTACGGGGAGGAGCGCTTTTCCCGCCGGATCGCCGACGCCATCGTCCGCGAGCGCGCGAGCGCGCCGATCATCACGACGCTGCGGCTGAGCGGCATCATCCGGGACGCGATCCCGGCGGCCGCCCGCCGGACCGGGGGCAACCCGGCCAAGCGCACCTTCCAGGCGCTGCGGATCGAGGTGAACGACGAGCTCGGCGCCTTGCGGCGCGCGCTCCCGGCCGCCGTCGGCCTGCTCGCCCCCGGCGGGCGGATCGTCGTGCTCGCCTACCACTCACTGGAGGACCGCCTCGTGAAGCGGGAGCTCACGGCGCGGGCGGCCGACCCGGCGCCGCCGGGCCTGCCGGTTCGGCCCGGCGACGTGTTCGCCGGGCCGGGGGGCACGGTCGGCCCGGAGTTCCGGCTGCTGACCAGGGGCGCCGAGCGTCCGACCAACACCGAGCTAGCCAGCAACCCACGGGCGGCGTCAGCGCGGCTGCGTGCGGCCGAGCGGATCCGGGAGGCAGCGTGAGCAACGGGAGAGATGGCCAGATGGGCAACGACGACACCCGCGACGCGGGCCGCGCGGCGCGCGGCGGGACCGAGACGATCACCCGTCCCGATCGCATGCCGCGGCCGCGCCGGGAGCGCCCCGCCCCGCCCCGGCCGCGTCCGCCCGCCGACCGCGCGGGCGCCCAGGGCGCCGACGGCATCGCGCCGGCGCGCCCCCGGCCCGAGCGTCCCGCGGGCCAGGAGGCACGTCGCCGGGTCCCACCGCAGGGCTTCGCGCGCCCGCGCGGGCCGGTTCCGGACGGGGGGGCCGAGCGGACGCGGACGGCGGCTCCCGCCGCCCCCGCCGTTTCCAAGGCTCCCGCCGTTTCCAAGGCTCCCGTCGCTTCGAAGGCCCCGACTGCCCAGAAGGCCCCGACTGCCCAGAAGGCACAGCAGGCGCTGCGCCCATCGCCGGCGCGGACGACCAGCCGGATGCCGTTCCTGCTGCTGGTATGCGGCCTGCTCAGCGGGGCGCTGGTCTCGGCCCTGGTGATCAGCACCACGCTGGCGCAGGGATCGTTCCAGATCAGCCAGCTGCAGCAGCAGGACAGCGTCCTGGCCAGGCAGCGTCAGGCCCTGGAGGCGCAGGTCGCGCAGGCCCGCTCGGCGACCGTGATCGAGCAGCGCGCCTACCAGCTGGGCATGCGCCCGGTCGACGTGGTCCGGTTCCTTGACCTGCGTGACGGCAAGGTCAAGACCGACGCGGGGGGCGCGGCCGCCAACGGTGCCAAGGTTCGCGGGCCCAACCGGTGACGCGCCGCCGGGGGGACCTGACCGGGGCACTCCGTCCCGACGCGGGCGCCCCGTCCAGCTACTCCGCCCGGCCCGGTCCCCGACAGCCCCCCGCGCCCGGGCAGCCGTCCGGACGGACTGCCGCCGGGTCCCGGGCCGGGCTTACCCCGCGTACCGGATCGGCGCCCCGGCCCGGGCCGGGGCAACGGCCAGGCCGATCGCAGGCGAGCGGTCCGCTTAGCGGTGTTCCCGGCCCCGGCGCCAGCGCCGGGGCCGGGAACACCGCCGGTGCCCGCAGATCCGCCGGTGCCCGCAGCGCTGCCGCCCCCCGCAACGCCGCCCGCCCGGCTCCGGCGCGACCCGCGTCCCGGCGGCCAGGCCATGAGCGCCCGCCCAGACCGCGGCGCCCCGGCGGCCAGGGCGGGACCCGGCCGCCGGGTCCTCGCCGGCCGCGCCGGCCGCCCCGCTGGCTCATCGCCAGGCAGGGTGACCCCGGCCGGCGGCTGGCGATAGCGCTGCTGGCCGTCGCGTTCGTGCTCACGCTGTTCGGCGGCCGCCTGGTCCAGCTGCAGGGCATGCAGTCCGCGACGTACAAGAAGCTGGCCGCCTCCGAGCGGCTGACCACCGTGCAATTGCACGGGATGCGCGGCGCGATCTACGGGGCCGGCGGGGTGCAGCCGCTGGCGATGACCCTGGAGACGTTCACCGCGGTGGCTGACCCGACGCAGATCAAGCCGGTAGCCGGCTACCCGCACCTGGACAAGGCCACGGTGGCGGCGAAGCTGGCCCCGCTGCTCGACATGCCCGCGGCGCAGGTCCTCGGGAAGCTGGAGCACCCCACCTCGCGCAAGAACGTCGAGCTCAAGGCCGGCCTGAGCGCGCGGACGCACGACGCCATCACCGCGCTCAACCTGCCGGGCGTCTACCTGCAGCCCGTTGACGTGCGCGTGACCCCGGACGGGTCGCCAACGGCCAACATCGTCGGGTTCACCAACGACCCCGGCAATGACGGGAACATCATCGGCCAGTCGGGCATCGAGCTGGTGTACAACAGCCTGCTGTCCGGGCACAACGGCAGCGAGGAGGCCTACAAGGGGACCGACGGCGAGGTGATCCCCCTGGAGGGCAGCTCGGTGACGCCGGCGACCGACGGCAGCGACATCACGCTGACGATCATCCCGGCGCTGCAACTGGAGGCGCAGCAGGCGTGCCAGCAGCAGGTCGCCAAGATGCACGCGCGGGACTGCACCGTCGTCATCATGAACCCCAGGACCGGTGACATCCTCGCCATGGCCCAGTGGCCGACCGTCTCCCAGGCCGACATCCAGGCCGGGCGGGCGTCGGTCGCGCAAGCGACCGACCTGCCAGTGCAGAATGTCTTCGATCCCGGCTCCACGGCCAAGGTCATCACCGCCGCCGCGGCGCTGGAGCACGGCGGGATAACCCCGATGACCGCCTATGACATCCCGTACGGGCTCTTGCGGGGCGGGCTGGTCATCCACGACGCCGAGTGGAGTCCCGGCGAGCGCTACACGCTGGCCGGGATCATCGCGCACTCGAGCAACGTCGGGATGGCCCAGGTGGCCGCGACCGTCTCGCCGCAGCTGCAGTACCAGTACCTACGGAACTTCGGGCTCGGGCAGCTGAGCGGGCTGGGCCTGCCCGGCGAGTCGGCCGGCATCTTGCCGCAGCCGTCGCAGTGGTGGGCCTCCGAGCACTACACGCTGGCCTACGGGCAGGGCGTGAGCGTGACCGCGCTTCAGATGGCCAGCGTGTACGCCACGCTCGCCAACGGTGGCGTGCGGGTACAGCCGAGGATCATCGCGGGCACCACCAACCCGTCCGGGAAGTACCGGCCGGCGGCGGCGTCGCCGTCACGCCGGGTGATCCAGCCGGCGACCGCAAGCCAGCTGATCCAGATCCTGCAGCAAGTCCCGGTCATAGACGCGGCGGGCGGCCAGCCGGTCGGCAACATGGACGGCTACGCGATCGCGGGCAAGACCGGCACGTCCAACGAGAGCGGGCCGAACTGCCCGAAGACGACGCCGCTATGCGAGTACGGATCCAGCTTCATCGGGATGGCGCCCGGTGATAAGCCGCAGGTCGTCGTGGCCGTGAACGTCCAGGCGCCCGACAAGAAGTTCGGGCATTTCGGAGCCACGGTGGCTGGTCCCGTCTTCGACCAGGTCATGAACTTCGCCGTGCAGACGCTGCAGATTCCACCCGACGGCGCGACAGTCCCATATGTCCGGCTCACCGCGCCCTGATAACGGGTACTCTCTGGTCGTGATCCGACCCGCCCGTATTCAGGCGCGGCCGTTGTCAGGGCTCGGCGAGCTCCTGGGCACAGCAGTGACGAATATTCCTCACGGTCCTGCCCGTCTGTCCGGGGTGACGCTCGACTCGCGGCAGGTCCAGCCGGGAGACCTGTACGCCGCGCTGCCCGGTGAGCGCGCCCATGGCGCTGACTTCAGCGGCGACGCGGTCGCGCGTGGCGCCGTCGCCATCTTGACCGACCCCGCGGGCCGGGACCAGGCGTCCCGCCACGGCGTGCCGGTGTTCGTCGTCGCCTCGCCGCGGGACCGGCTCGGCGATGTCGCCTGCTGGATCTACGGCGACCCGTCCACCCGGATGCGGCTGATCGGGGTCACCGGCACCAGTGGCAAGACCACCACTAGCTACCTGGCCGAGGCCGGGCTGCGGGCCGCCGGGCACGTGACCGGGCTGATCGGCGGGGTGGAGCTGCGGGCCGGCGCCGAGCGGTTCGCCAGCAAGCTCACCACCCCCGAGGCACCCGAGCTGCAGGCCCTGCTCGCGGTCATGGTCGAGCGCGGCGTCACCGCCGCCGCGATGGAGGTGTCCTCGCACTCCCTCGCCCTCGGGCGGGTCGCCGGAACCCGCTACGACGTCGCCGTGTTCACCAACTTGTCGCAGGACCACCTGGACTTCCACGCTGGCTTCGAGGACTACTTCCGGGCCAAGGCCCAGCTGTTCACGCCCCGCTACGCCGGCGTCGGCGTGGTCAACGTGGCCGACCGGTACGGGCGCCGGCTGGTGGCCGAGGCGTCGATCCCGGTCACGACCTTCTGCGCCGAGGCCGGCCCGAACGGCTACTGGGGCGCGGACTGGCAGGCGCGGGACGTGCGCTCGGGGTCGGACGGCTCGGCGTTCCGGGTGATCGGCCCCGGCGGCGTCGAGGCTGACGCGTCGGTGACGCTGCCCGGCCCGTTCAACGTGGCCAACGCGCTCGGCGCGATCGTCGCGCTGGTGGAGGCCGGCGTCCGGCTGGAGGACGCTGTCGCCGGGGTGGCCGCGTGCCAGGGCGTCCCGGGCCGGCTCCAGCGGGTGCAGGTGTCCTCCGGGGCGGCGACCCTCCGTACCCCCGGGGACATGCCCGATGGGGGCGCCTTCGTGTCTGGCATGCAGGGCGGGCTACCGGACGTCTTCGTTGATTACTCGCACAAGCCGGCCGCGGTCGAGGCGGTGCTGCGCGCGCTGCGCGCGGTGACCGCGGGCGAGCTGATCATCGTGCTCGGCTGCGGCGGCGACCGGGACCGCGCCAAGCGGCCGCTCATGGGCGCCGCCGCCGCTACGCTCGCCGACGTGGCCATACTCACCAGCGACAACCCCCGGTCGGAAGACCCGCTGGCGATTCTGGACGAGATGCTGCATGGCGTCGTTGACGTCCCGCAGGGGGAGCGGGGCCGGGTGATCATCGAGCCAGACCGCGCGGCGGCGATCCGCCTCGCCGTGGGCAGGGCCGGGAAAGGGGATGTGGTGCTGGTCGCCGGTAAGGGCCACGAGACAGGACAGTACGTCGGGGGTGCCGTGCTGCCCTTCGACGATGCCGTGGTGACCGCGCGCGCTCTGGCGGGCCGCCCCGACGGGGACCTCGCATGATCGGCCTGTCGCTCGCCGAGGTCGCCGCGCTGACCGGAGGGCGGCTGCTCGGCCCCGGCGCGGGGACCGCCGTCGTGACCGGGCCGGTCGTCATCGACTCCCGGCGGGCCGCGCCGGGCGGGCTGTTCGCCGCGATCGCCGGCGAGCACGCCGACGGCCACGACTTCGCCGCCGCGGCGCTCGCCAACGGCGCGGTGGCGATCCTGGGCTCCCGGCCGCTGGGAGACGACGTCCCGGCCATCGTCGTCCCCGACGTGACGACCGCGCTCGCGCGGCTGGCCCAGGCCGTCGCCAGCCGGCTGACCGGCGAGCACGGCCTCACCGTGGCCGGGATCACCGGGTCGTCGGGCAAGACCTCCACCAAGGACCTCACCGCCCAGGTCGCCGAGCACCTGGGCGCCACGATCGCCCCGGAGGGGTCGCTCAACAACGAGCTCGGCCTCCCGCTGACGGTGCTGCGCGCCGACGCGGGCACGCGGTTCCTGATCCTGGAGATGGCCGCGCGCGGCGTGGGCCACATCGGGGCGCTGTGCGACATCGCGCCGCCGCGGATCGGCGCGGTGCTCAACGTCGGCCGCGCGCACGCCGGAGAGTTCGGCTCGGTCGAGAACATCGCCAAGGCCAAGGGCGAGCTCGTCGAGGCGCTGCCACGGGCCTCCGCCGGCGGCGTGGCGATCTTGAACGAAGACGACCCGCGGGTCCTGGCGATGGCCAGCCGCACGGACGCCCGGGTGGTGACCTTCAGCGCCGCCCCGATGGTGCGCAACGTAGCCCCGACCGCCGACGTCCGGGCGGCCGAGGTCATCCTCGACGACCTCGGCCGCGCCTCGTTCCGGCTGATGATGCCGGGGGGCATGGCGCCGGTGCGCCTGTTGCTGCACGGCGCCCACCACGTGCCGAACGCCCTGGCCGCCGCGGCGATCGCCGCCGAGCTCGGCATGGAGGTGCCAGCCATCGCCGACGCCCTGTCCCAGGCCACCGCCCGCAGCGGGAAGCGGATGGACGTCCGCGAGCGGGCCGACGGCGTGCTGGTCATCAACGACGCCTACAACGCCAACCCCGACTCGATGCGGGCCGGGATCGAGGCGCTGGCGCATATCGCCGCCAGCGCCCCGGACGGGCATCGGGCCCGGCGGGCGATCGCGGTCGTGGGCCACATGGCCGAGCTCGGCGACACCGAGGCCAGCAGTCACGCTGAAGTGGGCCGCCTCGCCGCCCAGGCCAGCGTCGCCGTCCTGGTCGCGGTCGGCGAGGCAGCCCGGCCGGTGCTCGACGGCGCCCGCGCGCAGGCCGGCTGGGACGGCGTGGCCATCGCCGCGCCGGATACCGCGGGCGCCGTGGAAATCCTGGCGAACCAGTTGCGCCCCGGGGACGTCGTACTAGTGAAAGCATCGAAGTCTGCTGGCCTGTGGGAAGTCGCCGATGGCCTGCTCGCGGAGGTTGACCGGTGAAGACCATCCTCCTGTCCGGCGCGATCTCCATGATCATCGCGCTCATCGGAACCAGGCCCACGATCACGGTGCTGCGCAAGCGCAAGCTGGGCCAGGAGATCAGGTCCGACGGCCCGCAGGCGCACCTGGGCAAGAAGGGCACGCCCACCATGGGCGGCATCGTGATCATCATCGCGTCGCTGATCGGCTACGTCGCCGGTCACCTGCTCACCAGCGACCCGATGTCGGCCTCCGGCGTGCTGGTGCTGTTCTTGATGACGGGCCTGGGCATGGTCGGGTTCGTCGATGACTTCATCAAGCTGTTCATGCGGCGCAGCCTGGGGCTGCGCAGTGGCGCCAAGCTGGCCGGGCAGGCCGTCGTGGGGGCGGTCTTCGCCATCTTCGCGCTGCACTTCCCGGATGGCTACGACCTGACCCCGGCCTCGGCGCACATCTCGTTCCTGGCCGACTTCGGCGTCGCCATCGGCCCGGTGCTGTTCGTCATCTGGGTCATCATCATGGTCACCGGCACCTCCAACGGGGTGAACCTCACCGACGGCCTGGACGGCCTCGCCTCCGGCGCGGCGATCCTGGTGCTCGCCGCGTACGTGATCATCGGCAACTGGCAGCTGCGCAACGACTGCACGACCGCGCTGGCGCCGAACTGCTACCCCGTCCGCGATCCGCTGGACACCGCCGTGGTCGCGGCCGTCGTTATGGGCGCGTGCTTCGGCTTCCTGTGGTGGAACGCGCCGCCGGCCAAGATCTTCATGGGCGACACCGGCTCGCTCGCCCTAGGCGGCGCGCTGGCCGGCCTGGCGATCACCACCCGCACCGAGCTCCTGCTGCTCCTGCTCGGCGGGTTGTTCGTGATCATTACCTTGTCGGTGGTCATCCAGGTCGGCTCCTACAAGCTGACCCACAAGCGGGTCTTCCGCATGGCGCCGTTGCAGCATCACTTCGAGCTAGCAGGCTGGGCCGAAACGACTATCGTCGTTCGCTTCTGGCTGATAGCAGGCATGTTCGTCGCGCTGGGCCTGGGCGTGTTCTACGTCGGCTGGTTCCCCAAGTAGCCCGGGTCCCCAAAGCCTGTTCCGCGAGCAAGCACTGGCCCGGGTAGCCGCCGCGGGCGGATCGCTCTGCGCGGTTTCGCCAAGTGCGTCACGGCGGCAACATATTTAAACTAAATTACGGATGCCTGGCTGGGCGGCGTCGCGACGGCCATTCCAGGACTGAGCGGGGTCGGCAGATGAGCTGGGTGACGCGTGAGCGAGCTGGTAGTCGCAGGAACGCCCGCGGCGCGCGGCGGCGGACCGCGCCACGCCGCACCCCGCAGGAGCAGCGCCAAGCCCGCTGACGAGCGGGGCTTCCGGCTGGACATCCAGGGGCTGCGGGCCATCGCGGTGGCCCTCGTGGTGATCTACCACGTCCACCCGGCGGCGCTGCCCGGCGGCTTCGTCGGCGTGGACGTGTTCTTCGTGATCTCCGGTTACCTGATCACCGGGCATCTCTGGCGTGGTTTCGCGGCCACCGGCAAGGTGGCGCTCGTCGACTTCTGGGGTCGGCGCGCCCGTCGCCTGGTTCCCGCGGCGGCCATCGTCTTGACCGCCACCTGGCTCATGTCCATGCTCGTCGGGCAGGCCATCCGGTTCCCCGGCATCGCCCGGGAGATCCTGGCCAGCGCCCTGTACTACCAGAACTGGCAGCTGGCCAGCGACGCGGTCAACTACCTGAAGTCAGGGGCCGCCGCCAGCCCCGTGCAGCACTTCTGGTCGCTGTCGGTGGAGGAGCAGTTCTACCTCGTGTGG
Organism: Streptosporangiaceae bacterium; assembly: GCA_025934375.1. Taxonomy (GTDB): domain Bacteria; phylum Actinomycetota; class Actinomycetes; order Streptosporangiales; family Streptosporangiaceae; genus Trebonia. The sequence goes on from JAICYD010000064.1 coordinate 29,047, forward strand.
CCGCTGCTGTTCCTGCTCGCCGCGCTGGCGACCCGGCGGCGCCAGCAAGCGCGGCGCGCCGTCGTCTGGGGGCTGACGGGGACCCTGGTCCTGGCGTCGCTGGCCTACTCCGTCTACGACACGCGGGCGGCCGCGCCCGCCGCCTACTTCGTGACGACGACCCGGATGTGGGAGCTTGGCCTCGGCGGGCTCCTCGCGATCACGCCCGCCCGCGTCATCGCCCCGCTGGCCCGCCAGGGCTGGCTCGCCTGGGCCGGCCTGGCCGCCGTCCTCGCCGCGGCCTTCGCCTTCACGGGGGCGTCCCCGTTCCCGGGCTGGATCGCGCTGCTGCCGGTCGGCGGCGCCGCCGCCATGATCGCGGCGGGGTCAGCGGACGCGCGCTTCGGTCCCGCCTGGCTCACCTCGGCCCGCCCGATGGTCTTCCTCGGCGGGATCTCCTATTCCCTGTACCTGTGGCACTGGCCGATCATCAGCCTCTACGCCACGTGGAGCGGTAAGGCGCCCGGCGTCGTGACGGGGCCGGTGATCATCGCCGCCGCCGTGCTGCTGGCGTGGCTGACCAAGGCCTGCGTCGAAGATCCCGTTCGCCTCGCCAAGGCCCTGAAGGGCCATGGCTGGCGCTCGGTGTCGACCGCCTTGGCCGCCGTCGTCCCGGTCGCGCTGGTCGGCACCTACCTGGTCAGGCTGCCGGCGCCGATGACCGGCCCGCTGCCCGCCGGATACCCCGGGGCGGCCGCGCTGGCCGGGGTGGCCCGCGACGTGCCGGTCAGGCCCGTGCTACCCGCGCCGCAATCGACGAGCGTCCCCGGCTACTGGGCACAGGGGTGCCTGGGCCCCCAGCACGTGGTGACCGAGACGGTGTGCACGTTCGGCGACACCGCCCACCCGCGGCTCACCGTGGCGCTCGTCGGCGACTCGGTCGCCGGCAACTGGTGGGAGGCGCTGAACATCATCGCCCGGCAAGAGCACTGGAAGCTGGTCACCATCCTGCACGCGAACTGCGCGTGGACCGCGACGCTGATGAACGACCCCGACAACGGCAGCCCGTATACGAGCTGTCGCCAGTGGGGCGTCTCGGTGCTGCACGACCTGATCACGAGGATCCGTCCCGATGTCGTGCTCACCACCGCGCACGTCTCGATGATCTCGGCGGCGCACCCGAAGGGCGGCCCGCCATCCCGGGCCGACATCGGGGCCGGCGAGGCCGCGTACTGGACGCAACTGCGCCACCACGGGGTCAAGGTGGTCGCGATCACCGAGACCCCGGAGATGCGCTACGTCTACCAGGCGGGGTGCATCCTGGACTACGGGCGTGACTCCCCGAAGTGCGTGGTGCCGTCGTCCACGGCGATCTGGCCCGGCCCGGCCACGTCGTTCGCGGCCAAGGCGATGAAGGGGACGGTCCCGGTGGTCGACATGAACGACCTCATCTGCGGCCCCCGCGAGTGCGAGCCGGTGGTCGGCAACGTCCTGGTCTTCATGGACCAGCACCACCTCACGCCGCAGTACTCCCAGAGCCTGGCGCCGTTCTTGTGGCAGCGGCTGCGCGCCACCAGCCTGTTCGGCGCGTTAGCCGGGCATTCCCGCGGCGGCGAGGGCCTCCTCGATGTCGGCGAGCAGGTCCCGCGCGGGCTCGATGCCGGCCGACAGCCGGATCAGCGACGGCGGGGCGCTCTCCCCGGCCCACCGGGAGCGGCGCTCCCAGTTCGACTCCACGCCGCCGAAGGACGTCGCCGGCACGATCAGCCGCCCCGCCGCGATGACGGCGTCGGCTTGCGCGGCCGTCCCCGGCCCGCCACCCGGTCCAGCCAGCTCGAAGGACAACAGCGGCCCGGCTCCGTTCGGCATCTGCTTGCCTGCTATGTCAAGCGTCGCCTCGGTGGTGCCCGGGTAGTGCACCGCGCGCACGCCCGGGTGCCCGGACAGGAACCGCGCGATCGCCAGCGCGTTGTCCGACATCCGCGCGATCCGCAGCGGCAGCGTCTTCATGCCGCGCAGCACCAGCCACGCCTCGAACGGGCCGGGGATGCCCCCGCCGGTGGTCCGCCAGTCCCGGACGGCCGCCAGCAGCGAGCCCTCGCGCGAGACGACCGCGCCGCCGAGGACGTCCGAGTGCCCGGAGATCGCCTTGGTCATCGAGTACACCGACGCCACCGCCCCGTAGTCCAGCGGCTGCTGCAGCAGCCCGGTCGCCACGGTGTTGTCCACCACGAACGGCGCCCCGGCGGCTGCCGCGATCGCGCCGAGCGCGGCCAGGTCAGCCACGCGCAGAAGCGGGTTGGTCGGCGTCTCGGCCCACAGCACCGACGGCCGCTCGCTTACCGCCCGCTGCACGGCGGCCAGGTCCAGCTGATCAACCGGCACGACCTGCGCCCCGTGCGGCCGTAGCTTCTCCGCCAGCGCCCGCACGTTGTAGTAGCCGTCGTCGGGCATCACGATCCGCTCGCGCCCGGTCGCCAGCGACAGCAGCGCCGCCAGGCAGGCTGCCTGCCCGGACGCGAACACCACGGCCCCGGCGTCCTCCACGGCCCCGAGCGCCTCCTCGACCGCCTCCCACCCGGGGTTGGCCATCCGGCCGTACCCGCGGGCCGGGTCCGGCTCCCCTTGCGAGACGTAGGTACTGGTGGCCAGCAGCGGCGGCGATAGCGGCGCGCCTGGGCTACGCTCCGTGCCTGCGTGGACGATCCGCGATTCCGGTGAGAAGTTCACGAGATCATCTTCCCCCGAACGGCACCGTGGTTCCTGCTGAGATCACCCCGTTGCCCGCGAGCGCGGTGCTCCCGGTCACCACCGGGCGCGGCAGCGGGTAGGGGAACGTAACTGAGGCCGACTTCCCGGTCAGCGAGTCCGTCATGGTGACCAGCGGGCCACGCCCGCCGCCGGAGAACGTCAGCGGCGCGGCGGTCAGCGGCGCCGACCAGGTGCCGTTCGCCCCGGGTCGCAACGCCGTGCTGACCTGATGCCACGCGCCGCCCACCTGGACGCGTATCGCTTATATGTTTGGGGTTTGCAGGGTGATCACCCTGCAAACCCCAAACATATATGAAAATACCGTCCCATAGGCAGCCCATGTCCTGGTCCCCCGGCGCGGTACCGGGGTGATTGCGGCCTCCGTTGCCTCTGGGGCTGGAGCGACACCGGAGGTAAGCGGCATTGGACTATGGCACCGAAAATGACACACGATCATGAGTGGGGTCGCTGCCGAGGTCCGCAGCCGGGCGAAATGCCCGGTTCCGCATGCCGCCCGCGCTCCGCGATCACAAAGTGCGGCTGTCTAGAGTCGGACAGCCGCCGATTGCCGCCTGATCAAGCGTGCTGGGCGGCGGAGCGCGGCACCAGGCATCTGCCTGGCGGCCATGTGCTTGAAGCGTGGTTGCCGTGACCTTGCACCGGCGCTCGGCGGGTTGCTCGCCCGCGTCCGTGGCTTGACATGACGCGATGATCGCTGCATGGACAACCAGATCGCTGCGGCTGCGAATACGGTCGTTCCTGCCCTGCTCGCCTTGGAGTCGCCCGGGTATCCGACTGACCAGGACCGGGCTGGGAGTTCATCGCGACACGCGGCGGATGTGCCGGGTATGGGCGGATGTCCCTAGGACACTGGACAGCATGCGTGCGCACCCGCTGACAGAATCCGACGTCGCCGTCGCGGCGGCTTCCGCGGCCGTCGCCGATGCACCGGGAACGGACGGCCAGCCGGGCGAGCAGGGCGCCGGCGACGCCGCGCCGACGGAGGCCAGCGCGGTATCCGGGTTCGGGCGGCAGGTGCGGGCCGCGCGGGAACTGCTCGCCCGTCCGCTGACGCCTTATTACCTACTGGTCGGCATCATGTCGTTGCTGCTGCTGCTCGGCCTGGTGATGGTGCTGTCGACCGGGTCGATCCGGAACCTCGCCAACGGCCAGTCGCCCTACTCGGACTTCTTCAAGCAGCTCACCGGCGTGGTCGTCGGCATCCCGCTGGCCTGGCTGGCCGCTCGGTCCTCGCCTCGGGTGTTCCGGGCGGCGGCCTACCCGCTGGTGGCCATCGCCGCCATCGGCCTGGCCCTGACGCTCATCAGCGGCGTGGGCCAGACGCAGAACGGGGCGACCCGGTGGATCGACATCGGGCCGATCACGTTCCAGCCGTCGGAGGTCGCCAAGCTGGCCCTCGTGATCTGGGGAGCGGACCTGCTGGCCCGCAAGGAGAAGCTCGGGCTGCTGGCCGACTGGCGGCACATGCTGGTCCCGCTGATGCCCGGTGTCGGCCTGCTGGCCATGCTGGTGATGGCCGGCGACGACCTCGGCACCACGTTCGTGCTGGTGCTCATCTTCCTCACGCTGCTGTGGGTGGCCGGCGCGCCCGGGCGGGTGTTCGTGCTGATACTCATCTTGATGGGCCTGGTGCTGGTGCTGCTCGCGGTCACTTCCCCGTACCGGGTGGAGCGACTGACCAGCTTCCTGAACGACAACACCACCGTCGTGACCGCGCAGAACTACCAGGCCGTGCACGGGCGGATCGCGCTCGGCTCTGGGGGCCTGTTCGGGGTTGGCCTGGGCGCCAGCGGCGCGAAGTGGGGGTACGTGCCCGAGGACTGGAGCGACTTCATCTTCGCCATCATCGGCGAGGAGCTCGGGCTGGTCGGCACGCTGTGCGTTACCGCGCTGTACGGGGCGCTCGCCTACGCCGGGCTGCGGGTCGCCCGCCGGGCCGAGGACACCTTCACCCGCCTGGCCGCCTCCGCGATCACCGCCTGGATCGTGTTGCAGGCGGTCGTGAACATGGGCGCGGTGATCGGCGTGCTGCCGATCACCGGCGTTCCGCTGCCACTGGTCTCCGAAGGACTTTCGTCCGTCCTCGTGACGATGGTCGCGCTCGGTATGCTCATGTCATTCGCCCGGCGTGAACCTGGCGCCAGGGAGGCCCTGGCCGCACGCGGCCCTGGCGTGGCCTCGCACGTTCGCAGCTGGCTGGCCCCTGGAAGGCGGCGCTGACGTGGCCGGCCGGGCGGATGGGGCGGCAGTGCCGGCGACGGCCGTGCTAGCGACGGTAAGGCTAGCGACGGCAGGGCTGGCGGCCGCCAGGCGAGCGGCAAGGCTACGAGCGAGGAGCATGGTGGGATGAGGGTCGTACTAGCCGGCGGGGGGTCGGCCGGGCACATTGAGCCGGCGCTCGCGCTCGCGGACGCGCTGCGGCAGGCGGATAAGTCCATCTCGGTGACGTGCCTGGGTACCGAGCGCGGCCTGGAGACCCGGCTGGTCCCGTTGCGCGGGTACGAGCTGGAGCTCATGCCCGCCGTGCCGTTGCCGCGATCGCTGTCGCCCAAGTACCTGACCGTGCCCGGGCGGCTGGCGGGGGCGATTCACGCCGTCGGCAAGGTGCTGGACAACACCGGCGCGGACGTGCTGGTCGGGTTCGGCGGGTACGTGTCGGCGCCGGCTTACCTGGCCGCCAGGCGGCATAACGTGCCGATCGTGGTGCACGAGGCGAACCCGCGCCCGGGGATCGCCAACCGGCTCGGCGCGATGATGACCACGCACGTCTTCACCGGCCACCCCGACGCGCGGCTGCGCCACGCGCGCTACATCGGGCTGCCGATCCGTCGGCAGATCGCCGAGCTGGACCGGCTCGCGCTCGGCGACACCGCCCGCGGGCACTTCGGCCTGCGCACCGACTTGCCCGTGCTGCTGGTCACCGGCGGCTCGCAGGGCGCCCGCTCGCTGAACCGGGCGCTGGCCGGCGCGGTGGACGCCATCCTCGCCGCCGGAGTGCAGGTCCTGCACGTCACCGGGCCCAAGCACGCCAGCGAGATCTCCCCGCCGCCCGGCCGCGCGCCCTACGTCACCGTTCCCTATGTGGACCGGATGGACCTGGCCTACGCCGCCGCCGACTTCGCGCTGTGCCGCGCCGGCGCGATGACCTGCGCCGAGCTCACGGCCGTGGGCCTGCCCGCCGCCTACGTGCCGCTGCCCATCGGCAACGGCGAGCAGCGGCTCAACGCGATGCCCATCGTGCAGCAAGGCGGCGGGATGATCGTCGATGACGCCGAGCTCACTCCCGAGTGGATCAAGTCCTCGCTGCTGCCGGTGCTCACCAACGTCGACCGGGTCGTCGCCATGTCCGAGGCCGCCGCCAGGCTGGGCCGCCGGGACGCCGACCGGGCGCTGGCGCGGGCCGTCCTCGAGGTGGTCGCCAGCACTCCCGCCCGCCCGGCCGCCATCGCCGCCGCCAGTGCCCCCGCCGCACGGCCGGAGCCGCCCGCGGCCGGCCAGCAGTGGCCGCCGCAGGCGCCCCCCCAGCAGGCACCCCCCCAGCAGGCGACCTTCGAGCAGGCGCCCAGTCCGCTGGCCCGCCGCCAGCCGGGCTCTCGCCCGCAAGCACCGGACTACCAGTCCGCCCCGGTCCCCGAGGGCGGCTTCTTCCAGCCGACGCAAGCGCGCGCCGCGAGCCAGCGCGCCGCCAGCGCGCGGCCCGCCCCCGGCCCCGCATCGTCCCCGGGGGCCGCGCCGTCCCCCGGCCGCCACCGGCACGCCCGATAAAGATAAAGAGGCCCCGTAAAGGAGAGCAGCACTCAATGGCACTGGTGAAGCCCGCTGAAGTCGTCCCGCTGAGCGACCTCGGCCGGGTGCACTTCGCCGGCATCGGCGGGGCCGGGATGTCCGGGATCGCGCGGCTGATGCTCGCCCGGGCAGTGCCGGTCTCCGGCAGCGACTCGGCCGACTCGGGCACGCTGAAGGAACTAGAGGCGCTCGGCGCTCGCGTCCACGTCGGGCACGACGCCGCCAACCTCCGTGACGCCGACACCCTCGTGGTCTCTAGCGCCATCCGCGATGACAACCCCGAGCTGGCCGCGGCCCGGGCGCGCGGGCTGCGGGTGCTGCACCGGGCGGGTGCGCTGGCGTCCCTGGCGCGGGGGCGCCGGGTTATCGCCATCACCGGCACGCACGGCAAGACCACGACGACGTCGATGATCACCACCGTGCTGCTCGGCAGCGGCGCCGCCCCTGGCTATGTCATCGGCGGCACCCTGGCCGCCACCGGGCTCAACGCGGCCGACGAGGGCGGCCGCGACTTCGTCGCCGAGGCCGACGAGAGCGACGGGTCGTTCCTCATGCTGGCCCCCGACGCCGCCGTCATCACCAACATCGACGCCGACCACCTGGACAACTACGGGACCGTCGAGGCCTACCGGGCGTCGTTCGGCGCCTTCGTTGACCGGATCGTCCCCGGCGGGCTGCTGGTGACCTGCGCCGATGATCCCGGCGCGCGGGTGGCCGCCGACCATGGCCGGTCGCGGGGGCTGCGCGTGGTCACCTACGGGGAATCGGCCGACGCCGACTACCAGGTCAGCGACATCGCCGTGGCCGGCCTGACAACGAGCTTCACCGTGACCGGGCCGCGGGAAGAACAGTGGCGGCTGTCCGTCGGCGTCCCCGGCAGCCATTACGCACTCAACGGAACCGGCTGCCTGTCCGTTGCCATCCAGCTCGGGGTTCCCGGGCAGGACGCGGCGGCGGCGCTGGCCACCTACCGGGGCGCGGCCCGCCGGATGGAGCCCAAGGGCGAGGCGGGCGGCGTCCGGGTCCTCGACACCTACGCGCACCACCCGATCGAGCTGGCCGCCGACCTGGCCGCCGCGCGCCAGGTGGCGGGCGACGGGCGGGTGATCGCGGTCTTCCAGCCGCACCTGTACAGCCGCACCCGGATCTTCGCCGCCGAGTTCGGCGCGGCACTCGGCCTTGCCGACGTCGCCGTCGTCCTTGACGTGTACGCCGCCCGCGAGGACCCCGCGCCGGGCGTGACCGGCGAGCTGGTGGCCAGCGCGGTCCCCGCCGGGGCACGGTACCTGCCCGACGTCGCGGACGTCCCCGCCATCGTCGCGGGCATCGCGGCACCCGGTGATGTCGTCTTGACCATGGGCGCCGGCGACGTCACCCGCCTCGGCCCCCTCATCCTCGCCGAGATCGCCGCCCGTGGCTGACGACGCCGCCCCCGAGGCTCCCCGGGTACCCGCGGCGGAAGGCCGGAGGGATGAGGGACTGGCCTCTTCTATGCGGGGCGGCGCGGCGGGGGGCTCGCGAGCCAAAGCGATTACCGACCCGTTCCGGGCGGAGGCTCCGCGAGGCGAATCAGGCGGCCCCCAATTTCGGACGGAAGCAGCGCGAGGCGAAGCGAGCGCCAGCGAGCCGCAGCGGGACGGAGTATCCCGCGCGGGTTCCGCGGGCCCGCCCGGCAAGCCGGATGCTACGGATGCAGGCCCTGAAGGCGGGGGGTCTGGGGGGATGGGTGCGCAGCCCCCTAGGAAGAAGGTGTCTACCCCCCGGAAAAGATGGCGGGCCGCGTTCTTCGTGCTCGCCGGGGTGGGCATCATTGGCGCGGTGACGGTCGCGTTGCTGGGATCCCGGCTGCTGGTCGTGCGGGCCATCACGGTGACCGGTACCCACCTGGTCACGCCCGCGCAGGTGATCGCGGCGGCGAACGTCCCCGCGGGGACGCCGCTGATCCGAGTGGACCCGGCGCAAGTCGCGCTGCGGGTGGAGGCGAGGATCAGCCAGGTGGAGACGGCGCGGGTCTCCAAGCAGTGGCCCGACGGGCTGGCGATCACCATCCGGGAGCGGGTGCCGGTGGTAGCCGTCCGGATGGCTGGCGGTGGCTATGACCTCGTTGACCATGATGGGGTCATCGTGAACTGGGCGAAGGCCAGGCCCGCCCGGCTCCCGCTGCTGGAGACCACCCTGCCGGGCAGCGAACTGCGCGGCGACCAGGGGGTCGCCGCGGTGTCCGCCGTCCTCGCGGGACTGCCGGGCTGGCTGTCCGATCAGGTCAAGGCGGTTTCCGCCAGCGCCCCCAGCTCCGGGCCCGGTCCCTCAGTGCGGCTGTACCTGTCCGGTGGCGTGACGGTCGACTGGGGAGGTCCCGACCGCCTCAGCGTCAAGGCCCAGGAACTAGCGACCTTGATGCGCGACACCGGGCGGCCTGGCGACACGGTGCAACCTGGAAGCACGGTGCAACCTGGAAGGACAGCGCAGCCCGGAAACACAGCGCAGCCCGGAAACACAGCGCAGCCCGGCAGCTCAGGCCAGCCCGGCCCGGTGCGCTACTACGACGTCAGCGCCCCTGGGACCGTCGTCACCAAATGAGGCGCTACCGAATGGGGCACCGCTTCCGTGAGACAATGGAGAAGGAACAGCGACACGTTGAGAGGGTTCGGGCGTGGTTAGTTGACCCTGGTGGCCAGCCACCCTACTGTCCCTATCAATCGTAGGACAGCATAACTCTAAATCTCAACCTGAAGGTGAAACCTGTCGGCGGAATTTGCGCCGGGGAGCCGAGGGCCAGGTTCGCCAGGCAGGATCGGGGCTGGGCCGCCGTGTCGTCGGAGGGCAGTGTTCCGAAGGCAGTGCTGTCGGGAGGCAGCGTTGCCGGAAGGCACGGCCGGAGGCAACAGGCGACCCGGATTGCAAGACGAGCGGAAAGGTACCCTCCTCGTGGCAGCACCGCAGAACTATCTGGCGGTCATCAAGGTCGTCGGTATCGGCGGGGGCGGTGTCAACGCCGTCAATCGCATGATCGAAGAGGGGCTCAAGGGCGTCGAGTTCATCGCGATCAACACCGACGCGCAAGCCTTGCTGATGAGCGACGCCGACGTCAAGCTCGACGTGGGCCGCGAGCTGACCCGCGGGCTGGGCGCCGGCGCGAACCCGGACGTGGGCGCGCGGGCCGCCGAGGACCACCGCGAGGAGATCGAGGAAGTCATCAAGGGCGCCGACATGGTCTTCGTCACCGCGGGCGAGGGCGGCGGCACCGGCACCGGCGGCGC
>JAICYD010000022.1 GCA_025934375.1 Streptosporangiaceae bacterium
CACCCTGGCCCGCGAGTTTTACGACGTGGACAAACTGTCCACCTTCTTTGAACTGATCCAGCAGGACCCGGTGGTCTCCCAGGTCAAGCTCATCGCCGAGCCCTGGGACGTGGGCATCGGCGGCTACCAGGTCGGCAACTTCCCGCCCCTGTGGACCGAGTGGAATGGCAAGTACCGCGACACCGTCCGCGACTACTGGCGCGGGCGGCCGTCCACGCTGCCGGAGTTCGCCTCCCGGCTGACCGGCTCCAGCGACCTGTACGAGACCTCCGGCCGCCGCCCGGTGGCCTCGATCAACTTCGTCACCTGCCACGACGGGTTCACCCTGGCCGACCTGGTGTCCTATAACGCCAAGCACAACGAGGCCAACGGCGAGGACAACCGGGACGGCAGCGACGACAACCGCTCCTGGAACTGCGGCGCCGAGGGCCCGGCGGAGGACCCGCGGGTCATGGAGCTGCGCGCCCGCCAGCAGCGGAACTTCCTGGTCACCTTGTTCTGCTCGCAGGGCGTCCCGATGATGTCGGCCGGCGATGAGATCGGCCGCACCCAGGGCGGCAACAACAACGCCTACTGCCAGGACAACGAGACATCCTGGGTCGACTGGTCGCGCGCGGCCGCCGAGCGGGACCTGCTGGCCTTCACCGAGCGGCTGGCGCGGCTGCGCCGCGAGCATCCCGTGTTCCGCCGCCGCCGCTTCTTCCTGCCCGGCGACATCCAGTGGCTGACCCCCTCGGGCACGGAGATGACCGAGGCGGACTGGCAGGCCGGTTTCGCCAAGTCGGTCGCCGTTCTCCTGGACGGCACCGCGATCAGCGAACCGGACCCGCGCGGCGACCCCGTGACTGACAACAAGTTCCTGCTCTTGTTCAACGCGGGCGCCGAGCCGATCGACTTCACGCTGCCCGAGCCCCGGCTGGGCGGGGAGTGGGAGGTCATGATCGACACCACTTACCCCGAGGGACTCGGCCCCGCCGACATGGCACCGAAGTCCAAGGTCGAGGTGGCCGGGCGCGCCGTCGTCGTGCTGATGTCCGAGGCGTAGCATGCGGATCCTTATCCCCGGGCAGGCGTCCCCCCTGCCGGTCCCCCGGCACACGGGGGCAGCGGACGCCGGGCTTGACGACGCGGCTGTTGCCCGGCTGTACGCTTACCCGGCCGGCCCGGGAAGCGCGCCCGGCGCCTGGGTGCGGGCCAACATGGTAGCCAGCCTGGACGGCGCCGCCGTGGTCAACGGACTGTCGGCCGGCCTGTCCTCGCCAGGGGACCGGCGCGTCTTCTGGGCGCTGCGCGCGCTGGCGGACGTGATCGTCGTCGGCGCGGGCACGGCGCGGGCCGAGGGCTACCGCCCCACCCGCATGAAGGAGCCGTGGGCCTCCCTGGGCCTGCGCGCGAACCGCCCGGCCGCCCCGCCGCTGGCCCTGGTCAGCCAGGCGCTGGAGCTGGACCCGGCCACGCCGTTGATCGCCGACGCCCCCGACGACGCCCGGACAATCATCATCACCTGCGAGTCCTCCCCCGCCGGCCGCCGGGCCGCCCTGGCCAGGGCCGCCGACGTCATCGTGGCCGGCGAGCGCTCGGTGGACCTGGCGGCGGCGTTCGCCGCGCTAGCGGAGCGGGGCCTGCGCCACGTGCTGTGCGAGGGCGGTCCCCGGCTGCTGACGGACATCGTCGCCGGCGGCCTGCTCGGCGAACTGTGCCTGACCGTGAGCCCCCTGCTGGCCGGCGTCGGCCCGGTCCGCATCCTGGCCGGGGCCTTGTTCCCGGCCCAGCGGCTGCGCCTGGCCCACCTGCTCGAAGAAGACGGTGTCCTCTTCGCCCGCTACCACTCGATCCCCGCCTGACCCGGACACGGAGCGTCGCGGCAATTGCTAAGCCTGCCCTTATCAGGTTAGATTTAACGTATGACGCAGTCGGCTGGTTCCGTTGCCGGTGAAGATGCCGTTGACGTTGACCTTGACGTGGCTGAGGTGGCGGGGGCACTGCGGGTGAGCGTCGGCATGCTGGTGCGCAAGCTCAAGCAGCTCTCCGCGGCCGCGGATGAGGAGCTGACGGTACCGGAGACGTCGGCGCTGTCGCGGCTGGACCGGGGCGGGCCGGCGGCGTCCAGCGACCTGGCCCGGCTGGAGCGGATCAGCCCGCAGTCGATGGGGGCGACGATCGCGGCGCTGGAGCAGCGCGGGCTGATCGCGCGGGACCGCGACCCCCGCGACGGCCGCCGGATCGTGCTGTCCATCACCGAGGCGGGGCTTCAGGTTGTCCGCGACCGGCGGGGCGCGCGGACCGCGCAGATCGCGCGGGCCCTGGCCTCCGGGTTCACGCGGGAGGAACTGGCCCAGCTGCGGGCCGTCACGCCGCTGCTGGAGCGGCTGGCGGAGCGGCTGTGATGGCGGCGGGCGACAAGCCGATCGCGCCGCGAGGCGACAACTACCGGTGGATCGCGCTGGCGAACACCACCGCCGCGATATTCATGGCCGCGCTCGACGGGTCGATCGTGATCATCGCGCTGCCGGCGATCTTCCGTGGCATCCACCTGGACCCGCTGTCGGCGGGCAACATCAGTTACCTGCTGTGGATGATCATGGGCTACCGGCTGGTGCAGGCGGTGCTCGTGGTGAACCTGGGCAGGCTGGGTGACATGTTCGGCCGGGTGCGGATGTACAACCAGGGGTTCGTGGTCTTCACCGTCGCGTCGATCCTGCTGTCGTTCGACCCGTTCCAGGGCGCCCACGGGGCGATGTGGCTGATCGGCTGGCGGTTCCTGCAGGCCGTCGGCGGGTCGATGCTGATGGCCAACTCGGCGGCCATCCTCACCGACGCGTTCCCGCCCGAACGGCGCGGCTTCGCGCTGGGGGTGAACCAGATCTCGGCGCTGGCCGGGATGTTCATCGGGCTGGTCCTGGGCGGGCTGCTGGCGGCGTGGGACTGGCGGGCGGTGTTCTGGATCAACGTGCCGGTCGGGGTGTTCGGGACCCTGTGGGCCTACCTCCGGCTGCGCGAGGTGGGCGAGCGGCACAAGGGCAAGATCGACTGGTGGGGCAACATCACGTTCGCCATCGGCCTCGGCGCCGTCCTGGTCGGCTGCACCTACGGGATCCAGCCCTACCACGGCAGCTCTATGGGCTGGGAGAGCCCGGTGGTGCTGGGCGAGCTGATCGGCGGGATCTTCCTGCTGATCGTCTTCGTGATCATCGAGACGCGGGTGGCCGAGCCGATGTTCCGGCTGGCGCTGTTCAAGATCCGGGAGTTCACCTTCGGGAACCTGGCCGGGCTGCTGGTGTCGATCGCGCGCGGCGGCATCCAGTTCATGCTGATCATCTGGCTACAGGGCATCTGGCTGCCCCTGCACGGCTACAGCTACGAGCAGACGCCGCTGTGGGCGGGCATCTTCCTGCTGCCGATGACCGCGGGCTTCCTGGTGTCCGGGCCGACATCGGGGATCTTGTCGGACAAGTTCGGTTCACGCGGGATCGCGACCGCTGGCATGGCGGTGTTCACGATGAGCTTCGTGGGGCTGATGCTGTTGCCGGTGAACTTCCCGTACTGGGCGTTCGCGACGCTGATCGCGGTGAACGGGATCGGGTCGGGGATGTTCGCCTCGCCCAACGCCTCCTCCATCATGGGCAGCGTGCCCGCCCGGGACCGGGGCGCGGCCTCGGGCATGCGCGCGACGTTCCAGAACTCCGGGACGGCGGTGTCGATCGGCGTGGTGTTCACGCTGATGATCGCCGGGCTATCGGGGTCGCTGCCGACCGCCCTGTCCAGCGGGCTCACGCGGCAGGGAGTGCCCGCCTCGCTGGCGCACCAGGTCGCGACCTTGCCGCCGGTCTCCTCGCTGTTCGCCTCGGTGCTCGGGGTGAACCCGATCCAGCACCTGCTCGCCCCCACGGGAGTGCTGTCCTCGCTGCCAGCGGCGAACCGGGCGGCGCTAACCGGGCAGTCATTCTTCCCCGGCTTGCTGCAAGGGCCGTTCCACGGCGGCCTGATCGTCGTGTTCACGGTGTCGGCGGCGCTGTCGGTGCTGGCCGGCCTGGCCTCGCTACTGCGCTCCTCCCGCCGCTCGGCTGGGCCGACCGACCCGGCAGGCTATCGGATTGGAAAGCCCGCGCTTTCGGACGGAGGCCCGCGAGGCGAAGCGAGCCTGCGAGCGGAGCTTCGAGCGGTCAGGCGATCCGTGCCGGGTCCCGGCGATTTCCCGGGGCCCGGCCGGGGAGCCTGACTCTACGGACAGCACCACGTGAGAGCGGGGGGCCCGGGGGGTTGGTTTACACCCCCCGGGAGAAGCTGCGTGATGGCCGCGCGCAGTGCGGCGTGCAGTGACTCCGGCGCCGCGCTCCAGTACAGCGGCCCGCCGGCGTCAGTGAGCAGCAGCCGCGCGATGGCGACGCCGCGCGCGCTGACCGGCAGTGGCGCGCGCAGCAGGCTCGCCAGCTCGGTGATGGCCGGCTCGGCGGCCAGGACGGGGCCGCGGCGCAGCGGGGCGGCATTGCGCAGGGCGGGGGCGGGCCGGGCGGCGGTGCCCAGGGTGCGCTCCCAGTAGCGGGCGAGATCCTCCCGTCGCCGCAGGGTGACGATGTCCTGCGCGCGGGCGGCGAGCAGCCTGCTGTCTTCCGGCTCGCGGCCCGCGGCGAGCTGGCGGTCCAGGGACGCGCCGAGCGCGCGGGACAAGATCTTGTCGGTGATCCGGTACGGCCGCATGTCCAGCCGTCGCGGACCGGGACCCGGGGCCCCGGCGGGGACCGCGTAGATGATGGTGTGCCTGGCGGCCGCGTCGTCTCGCGGCCTTGATGCCACGTGTACGTTTCGCATAGGTCCAGCCTGCGCCTGGCGCCCCGCGCCCGAAAGTGGCAGTATTGACACCATGCGCGCTAAAGCTGCCAATCATCGGGTGGCGATCCTGGTCTACGACGGCGTGTCGCTGTTCGAGCTCGGCGCCGCCTGCGACGTGTTCGGCGACGATAGCGGCGGCGCGCCGCTGTATGCCGTGTCGGTCTGCGCGGCCACCCCGTCGGTGACCACCGACGCCGGGCTGACGATGGGAGTGCCCGCCGGGCTGGACGCGGTGCGGGCGGCGCGGACGGTGGTCGTGACGCCAACGTCGCTGGCCGAGCGGGTGCCGCCCTCGGCGCTGGAGGCGCTGCGGGCGGCGCACGCGCGCGGGGCTCGCATCATGTCACTGTGCACCGGGGCGTTCATCCTGGCCGCCGCGGGCCTGCTGGACGGGCGCGTGGCGACCACTCACTGGTCGGAATGCGCGCAGCTGGCCCGGCAGTACCCGCGCGTCCGCGTTGACCCGCGGGTGCTGTACGTGGACGACGGCGACCTGCTCACCTCGGCCGGCAGCGCCGCCAGCGTGGACTTGTGCCTGCACGTGGTGCAGCAGGACTTCGGCGCCGAGGCGGCGACGCGGGTGGCCCGCGAGCTCGTGGTGCCGCTGCACCGAGACGGCGGCCAGGCCCAGTACATCGACACCCCGATGCCAGCCCAGGCCGGTGATGACCTGCTCGCCGTCACCTTGGTCTGGCTGCAGGCGCACCTGGGCGAGGAAGTCAGCGTGGCGGACCTGGCCGCCCGGTCGGCGATGAGCGCGCGCACGTTCGCCCGCCGGTTCGTGGCCAGCACCGGGACAACTCCGTATCAGTGGATCGCCCGGGAGCGGGTCCGGCTGGCGCAGCGGCTGCTGGAGACGACCGACCTGCCGGTTGAGGCGATCGCGCGCTCATGCGGCCTCGGATCGGCGGCCAACTTGCGCAAGCAGTTCGGCCGGGCGCTGTCGACGAGCCCCCATTCCTACCGGCGGACGTTCGCGGCCAGCGCGGGGTGACCCGCCTGCCAGCACGTACCCGGACCGGGCGTGCATCGACCAGGCCGCATCGGGTAACTGGGCAATCGCGGTTCCGCAGCGAGAAGGAGAGGACAGCCGGTGGCGCGTGCGGCAGATGCCGAGCCAGGTTCGGGGACGGCTGGCTTGTTCGGCGCCGATGAGGCGGTCGGCCGTGACCTGGCCGCGGTGGACTGGGCCGCCGCCCCGCTCGGGCTGCCCGGGTCGTGGCCGCAGAGCCTGCAGACAGCGGTGGACATCCTGCTGTCGACCCGCTTCCCGATGTGGATGGCCTGGGGCCCGCGGCTGACGTTCTTCTGCAACTCCGCCTACCGGCGCGACACCCTGGGCCGCAAGTACCCGTGGGCGCTCGGCCGGCCGGCCAGCGAGGTGTGGGAGGAGATCTGGGACGACATCGGCCCGCGGATCGACGCCGTGCTGGCCACGGCGAAGGCGACCTGGGACGAGGCGCTGCGGCTGTTCCTGGAGCGGTCCGGCTACCCGGAGGAGACGTACCACACCTTCTCCTACAGCCCGCTGCGGGACGACGCCGGCGCCGTCGTGGGCATGCTCTGCGTCGTCAGCGAGGACACCGGGCGCGTTATCGGCGAGCGCCGGATGGCGACCCTGCGCGACCTGGGCTCCGACCCGGGCGTGGCGCGCACCGAGCGGGAGGCGCTGGAGTTCGCCGGGCGGCAGCTGGACCGTAACCGGCGAGACCTGCCTTTCACCCTGACGTACCTGTTCGACGAGGACGGCACCACCGCCCGGCTGGCGGGGAGCACCGGCATCGCGGCCGGGCACCCGCCTTCGAGCACTCCGGCGCCGGGCGCCCCGCGAGTGCCGAGCCAGTCCAGATCACCCTCACCGCCCACGCGACCGGCGACACGGTCCAGCTGACCGTCGCGGACACCGGGAGCTGGCGCCCTCCTCCTGCCGACCGCCCGCAGCCCGCCCCGGGCACCCGAGGCCACGGGATCATCTTCATGCACGCTCTCATGGATAGCGTCACCATGGACCCGTCCGCGCACGGGACAACGGTGACCTTGACCAAGGAACTGAAGCCATGACCGACGACGGCCGCCCGGCCGGTCCCGTGCCGCATGCACGGTTCGAGGTCCGGCCCGCCGGCGACGGCGCCCCCGCCACCGTGCGCGCCATCGGCGACATCGACTTGACTAACGTCGGGCACTTCCAGGCCGCCCTCGACCAGGCGGCTGCCGCCTCCATCCACGCCGACACCGCGGGTCCCATCACCGAGTCCCTGCTGAAGGTTTCCGGCCTCGACCAGGTCGCCACCGTGGTCACGCTGGATAGCGCCACGGGCTCTGGAGGTAGGCCCGGCCGGTCATCGTAATCCACTGGGTCCAGCCGGGACTGGGCTTGGTGACGGCCCAGCCGGGCGATTGCTTGACGCGATGGCAGGAGCGACTGCACGCGTGGGCGTTGCACGCGCACGTGCGGCCGCCTTCACCGAATGGCCGCGCGTGCTCGAAATCCGAGTCCCGGGCGTGCCGGGAGCACGCCGGGAACGAGCACGCGCCGTCACGGACCTGGACAAGGTGACGCAGCCTGCCACTCGGCTGGTAGCCGGCCGAGGCGAGCCCATGGTCGCAGTCATCGACCGGAACGAGGCCGATGTCCACCGTGAATGGCGCCGGAGCACCGGGCACGGTGAGCATCCAGGACCCGAAGCCACCGCTGGGGCCGGCGCTAGCCGCGGGCGTGAAGGTAACCCGATCCGGGCTGACCGGGATCGCCCGTCCCGCCTTGCCGCGCTGAGCCTTGCCGCGCTGAGCCTTGGCGCAGCCATGCCCGATCGCGTAGCCCCGCTCGTTGGTGATGGTCACGCAGAACTCGCTCGCCGGGTGACGGGCGCCCGCCGCCGCCAGGTCGCGGACCAGGGCAGGGTCCAGTGCCCCCAGGCCATGCGCCTCGCCGGGCCGCTCCGCCAGCTCGAGCAGCGTCAGCAGCGGAAGCGTCAGGTTCCCGCGCACGGGCATGAACGGTCCGCCGGGCATACGGTCACTCCCCCGATTCGCGCAACCCGGACAGGGGCCGGAGCCGGAAGTACGGCCGCCGCTGGGGCCCGCCCGGTCGCCACCGCCACCTGGGCCACCGCCACCTGGGCCACCGCCACCTGGGCCACCGCCGCCGCCACTACCGCCCCCGCTGTCGCCATCGCCGGATCCGCCCCACCCCCCGGCCCGCTCGGCCAGCCACGGGATCGCCCCCGCCGGAAGCGTCAGGTTCGCCCGGATGGTCAGCCCGCCGACACCGCCCGGCCCGGCGCACTGCGGGCAGAGGTCACCATCGTTGCCGCCCGCACCGTGATCCTCAGGCAGCTGCCCGTCATCCTGGCCACCACCATCGAGACCAGCACCGCCAGGATGCTCCTCGCCGCCTGGCCAGTCATCAGGGAAACCGTCCCCGGCGGCGGTCGAGTCGCCCGGGCCGCCACGCTGGCTACCACCGGGACCGCCACCGTCCGGCGGGCCGCCATCCGCGCCGCCCCGGCCGGTGCCGTCGTCCCCGTCGTCCCGGTGATCGCCGGAACGTGGCCTGTCGCCGCGCTGGCGAGCGCTCGCCCGTGCCTTCTCCCGGTACTTGTCCCGGGCCCGGGCGGCGGCCTCGCGCAGGCGGGCGTCGCGGTCGGCTTGCTGGTCGGCCTCGCCCGGCGCCGCCTGCGCCTGGCGGGCATCGTCCTCCGCTCGCGCCCACGCGGCCCGCTTGGCCACCGGCACGCCGTTGATCAAGTCGAGGTAGGCCATGACGCGCAGGATGTCCATCGGCCGCTTCATGGGCACGGCCTTGTACTCCAGCGCCCGGGCCTCGATGTTCGCCGTAGCAGCGAGGGCCTCGTCGGTGGGCAGGCCGGTGCCGCGCAGCGCGCAGGTCCCGGTGCTCTCCCGCCAGAATCGGATCCGCGCGTGCTCCCGCTCGGCCTGCTCGCGGCGCTTGCAGGCGCCGTCGGGATCCACGGTGATGACCGCCCGCTGCACGAGGCGCTGCAGATCTGACCAGGTCTTGCAGCCCGGCAGGCCCGACAGGATGATCGCCTCGGCCCGCGCGAAAAGGCGTTCGGTCTCCAGGACGCTGGTCTCGTCCACGATCATCTTCACGCGACCGGGATCCAGGCGGCCCTCTTCGAGCGCCTGGCCGATGCCGGGGAGCCGCGCGTCCAGCGTCCACGCCAGGTTTACCAGCTTGCCAGCGGCGGCCACGGAGATGCCCAGCGCGGCGGCGACCTCGTGGTGCAGCCGCAGGTCCCACTCATCGGGCAGCCCGCCCGCGGCCGGACCCGGCTCGTCGTCCTCGTTTAGCGGGAAGCGGCGGATCAGCTCCCGGACCACGGCCAGCTTGCCGCAGAAGCTCCACGTCTCCAGCGACTTCCACGCCCGTCCGATGCCGAGCAGTTCATCCCCGGTCGCCTCGGCGAGCACCTCAGGCCGGGACACGTCACTTGCCTGCAGTGCTAGCCACCCCGAGGCCGCCCGCGCCGACGGTCGGCCACCATCCCCCCACCGGCCCTGGGCGAACTCCTCCAGCCGCTGGTCGCGCGTGCCGGGCTGGTACCGCTCGGCCAGGAACTCGCTGCCGTACCTGATATCCACGACCCGACACCTCCGCTCCGCGATAGCAAGTGACATCAGATGAGTTACATAGAACTCTATCACTATTCTCTCGAAAACGCAAGCGATTAGCCGCTCGGATAGCAGGCTTGGCAATGGTCGGCGGCCTGACGGGCGAAGGGCGGCGACCTAGTTGTCAGGGAGGGCGTCGGCGGCTTCGGTGAGGAGCTTGGCGCTCTCCTCGGGCGAGAGGGCCGCCTCGCGGAGGCGCTCGTACATCCGCTCGTAGGGGGTCACCTGGGCCGCGTCGGTGAGAATCACGTCGGACGTCACGGTGTCGATCGCGACCACGCGCGGATCTCCGGGGTCCGGGTAGGCATAGATCGAGAACGCACAGCGCGGGACCGCGAAGTCTCTGAATTGCGCCTGGACCGGTAGGACCCGGAGTGTGATGTTCGGCTGGCTGCCCTTTACGACCTCGACAAGGTCCCGCAGTTGCCGCTTCACCACACCGGCCGGGGCCGCGCGCCGATGGACTGCGAACTCGTCGACGATCATCTCAACCGATGGGCCGCCAGGGCGGCGCAGATTGCGCTGACGGCCCGCACGCCCAGCAAGGATGCCGCCAATGGTTCCCGATACTGGCTCGATCGCCGCGCCAGCCATGGTTAGCGCCCGCACGTAGTCCGAGTTCTGCAATAGCCCCGGAAGGGCCGTCTGCTCGTACTTGACGATGGTGGCTGCACCAGCTTCCAGGTTGACGTAGAGCGCCTGCCGCTCCCCAATGTGCTTGACCGAGTCCCACCAGCCCAACTCGGCGGCATCGCGGGCGATGGCCGTCAGCACCATCCACCGCTCGTCCCCAACGCCTAGCGCTTCCAGAAGGTTCAGCACGTCGGCGAGGTCGGCACTCTGCCCGTTCTCCAGCCGGGAGATGTCATTTCGCGTTTTTCCAATCAACCGCGCTACCCGGGCCTGGGTCATATTGCGCTCGGCGCGCAGTGCCCGCAGTTCCATTCCAAGCCGTAGCCGCCGGACATAGGGGACTGCTCATCCTGGGCCTCCCGTCCACGCGCGGTTATCGATGCTGCAGACCGCGACAGATCACTGTAAGCCCATTATTCGATACGAAGCGTATCCCCGCAAGTCGAACACTGCAGTGCATGACCGATTCCCGGGGAAAGGGCGTTGGCTATGCGCTCACCCGGTGAACAGTCGCGATAAAGGCTCGCCACGCGGCCGCCGGGAATTCCAGTACCTGCCCGCGCCGAGCCTGGGTGGTGTCCCGGCCAGCGATAACGCGCTGGTTGGCTGCGATCTCCACGCAGTCACCGTTGGCGTGACTGTAGGTGGCCTTGCGCCAGTCGGTGAACGTGTCGCTCATCATGGCAACCCAACCTCCTCATCCCTCACTGCCTGCCGTGGTTGCCCATGGGCTACCAGGCCACGTCAAGCTTAGCCATGGCACGGCCCACGGAGCACCCCTGTTTCCCGGGCACGCCTCGATCCGGTGCACAGCCTGATGCCGTGCAGCACCCGATCTCGCGCACACTCCGATCCTGTGCAGCGCACTGGACTAAGGCACGCCCTGATTGCGACACAGGCGGGTCTCGGTGCACGGCGCGCTCGTGAGCACGCCGCCTTTCCCTGCATGCCGGGATCGCGGGCGTGCGCGCGACCTCGACATGGGCCAGTCCTCGGAAGAATCGAGTCTTGCCCATTGCCGATTTACTCGCAAAATTGCCGCCGCAATTCCACCACTCGGGTTGTCGCAGTTATTTAGCACGAGCTAATTTGGTCGGCAATTACCCATCCCGGAAAGTTGGTGCACAATGGAGGGTACGGTTTTCGCGCTCATGACCAGGAATTCGGAACCGCCGAGAACGCAAGCCGCGCCGCGACAGGCGCCGGCCTGGCCGTTGCTGGCCGACCTCGGCCCGCTCGGCGCGTTGCCGACCGTGCTGCCCCTGGCGCGCGCGTTCACCGGGCTGGTGCTGGGCGGCTGGGGCCTGGCCAGCCTGACCGAGGATAACGGGCTGATCATCAGCGAATTCACTTCGAACGTCGTCCGCGCGGCCACCGGACCAGACGGCCAGCCCCGCTACGACGTCCACGGCAGGCTCCCCGTACTGTGGCTGCGGTTGTCGTCCGATCGCGCCCGGCTGTGGCTGGAGGTCTGCGACAACCTGGCGCCCGAACTCGGCGTGCCCGCCGAGCGCCAGGCCGCCGCCACCGACGAGACCGGCCGGGGACTGGAACTGGTCAGCGCGCTTAGCCAGGACTGGGGCTGGGAGGTGCTGCCCGGCAACGAGGTCAAGCGCGTGTGGGCGGTGATGGCATGAGCGCCTGCCGATGTGCTTGCGGATACGACGCCGATAGCGCCGACGACCTCACCGATCACCTAGGCGAGCAGTACATCCCGGCCGACGACATGGCTCCCGCTGACACCGCGCTGGGCGGCACCGTGCATGCCGAGGCCGCCAACGACAACCGGGCCTGCGTGTGCGGCTTCGCGGCGGGCAGCGCGCAGGCGTTGGACGCGCACCTGCTCGACGTGTTCACCCCATCCGACAGGATCGGCGCCGACGGCTGCCACCATAGTGCCCGGGATGAGGCGGTATAGGCTTGGCATTCGTGAGCGGGACGGGCGGCGAGGGCGGGACACCGGAGGCGTATTACCTGCCCGGGCCGGACGGGACCTTCGCGCCGACCCTGGCGACCGAGAGCCCGTGGTCGACCGATGCTCAGCATGGCGGGCCGCCGACGGCGCTGCTCGGGCACGTCATGCGAGCCCGGCATCCGGCGGAGGCGATGCGGATCGCCCGGATCACGATGGAGTTCCTCGGCCCGGTCCCGCGCGTGCCGCTGACGGTGACGACCGCGATCATCCGCGACGGCCGCCGGATCCGGCTCATCGAGGGGACGCTGAGCGACGCCTCCGGCAAGCCGGTGGCGCTGGCCCGCGCGTGGCAGATCGCGGCCAACGGCGAGGGCGGCGTGCCCGTCGACCGCCTGCCCCCGCAGTTGCCACCGCCCATCCCGCAGTCGCAGCCGCAGCGTTATTTCCCCGGCTTCGAGAACTGGGGGTACGGCGAGTCCATCGAGTGGCGCTGGGTGCGCGGCTCCTGGGAGAGCCCCGCCGGCGAGGCGGCCGTCTGGGCGCGGCCCCGCCTCCCCCTCGTCGCCGGGGAGCCGGCCCACCCTCAGGACCGGGCACTGGTGGTCGCGGACTCCGCCAACGGGATCAGCGGCCCGTTCGACCCGCGCGAGTGGCTCTTCATCCCGCCAGCGGTGACGGTCACGCTGCACCGCGATCCGGTCGGTGACTGGGTATGCCTGGCGGCCGCCACCATGCTGGCCGCCGACGGCCTCGGGTCGACCCTGGGCACGCTGAGCGATGCCTCCGGGCCGCTGGGCTCGGTCGCCCAGCCGCTGCTCGTCTCCCGCCACTGAGCCTCCCGGCACTGAGCTTCCCGGCACATTGGCCTCCGGCCGCTGGGCCTCCCCGCGCGCCGGACCAGTCGGCAGCGGAAAATCCGGTCGCGGACGGCCGGCGTCGCGCGCGACAATCGGGCGCGTGGACAAGCCAGCCGGCCAGCCTGCGGGCCCGCCCGCGTGGATGCTGGATGAGATGGCGCACGCCGGGCCCGAGCACCTGGACGCGGCGTTCATCGCGGGGTTCGACCGCAAGCAGGGCTACCCGGACGCGGCGGCCGACATCGAGGCGTTCACGGCGCACGGACTCGGGGCGGGGTCGGTCGTCGTGGACCTCGGCACCGGAACCGGGCAGTTCGCGCTCCCGGCGGCCTGGCACTTCGGGCGGGTGATCGCGGTGGACGTGTCGGCCGCGATGCTCGCGGCGGCCGGCTTCGAGATCACCCAGGTGAGCTACGAGCGGCGGCTCTATGCCGCCTACACCTGCGTGAAGGCGCGCTAGCCCCAAACCCCTCCTTACCATCTCTTAGTAACTGTGCGCCAGCCCGCCGCCACCCATCGTCTGGCGGGAGGGCCGGGGGGCGTAGCCTGACCCCATGGCGCTGCACAGGCGAGTCCAGGAGCACGAGTCGGATGCCGAGCTCGAGATCAACCCGGTCTACGTTCAGGAGGTGAGCTGCGAGATCCCGAGGTTTCGCATCTCCCAGCGGGGCGTCTTGCCGAGAACCGCGCTGCAGGTCGTGCGGGACGAGCTCATCCTTGACGGCAACGCGCGGCTGAACCTCGCGACGTTCGTCACCACGTGGATGGAGCCGGAGGCTGAGCTGCTGATGGCCGAGTGCTCGTCCAAGAACATGATCGACAAGGACGAGTACCCGCAGACCGCCGAGCTGGAAAAGCGTTGCGTCAACATCCTCAGCGCGCTGTGGCACGCGCCGTCCGGTAGCGACGCGCCGGGCTGCTCCACCACCGGGTCCAGCGAGGCGTGCATGCTCGGCGGGATGGCGCTGCTATGGCGCTGGCGGGCGCGGCAGGGGGCGGACGGGCGGGCGGAGCACCCCGCCGGGCGGCCGAACCTGGTCATGGGCACGAACGTGCAGGTGTGCTGGGAGAAGTTCTGCCGGTACTGGGGCGTCGAGCCGCGGTACGTCCCCATGGAGCGGGGGCGGCTGCACCTGCGCGGCCCGCAGGCCGCCGGGCAGTGCGACGAGAACACCATCGGGGTTGTCGCCATCATGGGATCGACGATGGACGGCAGCTACGAGCCGGTGCTGGAGATCAGCCACGCGCTGGATGAACTGCAGGCGGCGCGGGGCCTGGACGTGCCCATCCACGTCGACGGCGCGTCCGGGGGGTTCGTGGCGCCGTTCCTGCAGCCGGACCTCGTGTGGGACTTCCGGGTGCCGCGAGTCGCCTCGATCAACACCTCCGGGCACAAGTACGGGCTGGTTTACCCGGGCGTGGGGTGGATCGTGTGGCGGGACTCGGCCGCGCTTCCCGATGACCTGGTCTTCAACGTGAACTACCTGGGCGGCCAGATGCCGACGTTCTCGCTGAACTTCTCCCGCCCCGGTGCGCAGGTCGCCGCCCAGTACTACAACTTCCTGCGGCTCGGCTTCGAGGGCTACCGCGCGGTCCACCAGGCCTGCCAGGACATCGCGATGCACCTGTCGTCGTCGATCGCCAAGCTCGGCCCGTTTGAGCTGCTCACCGACGGCAGCGAGTTGCCGGTGTTCGCGTTCAAGCTGCACGATGACGTGACCGGGTACTCCGTGTTCGACCTGTCGGAGCGGCTGCGGATGCGCGGATGGCAGGTACCCGCCTACACCTTCCCGGCCGCGCTGGAGGACACCGCCGTGCTGCGGATCGTGATCCGCAACGGCTTCAGCATGGACCTCGCGAACCTGCTCCTCGATGACCTGCGCCTGCACCTGCGGGTGCTTGAGCACCACCCGCAGGCGCAGCTGCCGCCCGAGTTCCAGGCCAAGCGCGTGTCCTTCAGCCACTAAGGGCGCAAAGCACGTAAGCACAGCCAGCAACGACTGGCGATGCTTCGCGCGGGTTACGGAACCAGGTCCTTGGTGTAGGTGAACGTCATGTTGGCGGCGGCGGACCGGACCACGATCGCGGAGTAGGCCTCCAGCCCGGTCCCGTACGGTTTCAGGCCCGTCAGCGTCACCGTCGCCGGGTAGGGCGAGAAGGTTCCCTGCGCGCAGCTGGGCGTGCAGTCGTTAATCCTCAAGGTGCCGGTGGCGGTCGCCTGCGGCTGGCCCCAGGCCGCCCAGGTCAGGCGGTCCACGTAACGGGAGCCGTCGGCGGACAGGTAGATCTGCTGGGGCTGGATCTCCATGATCTGGGACGCGCCGGCGTAGGTGCACCCGCCGGTGGGATCGCTGCACACGGTGACGGCGATCAGCGGCGACGACGCCGAGGCGCTGGCACTGGCGGGCCCGCTGGCACTGCCGCCGCCGGGGGCGCGGGCTGGGCCGCTGACGCTAGCGCCCGTCGATGACGAGCCCGCTGACGGCCCGCTCCCATGCTGCGAGCTCAGGGTCAGGGCCAGGGCCACCCCAATGGCGGCGGCCGCCGCGCCCGCGCTGATGGCCACCGCCGGCCAGCGCCCGCCCGCCCGGCGCCGGGGCGCGACCGGCGTGGGCGCCTGCGGCATTGGAGGCGGCGCCTGCGGCACTGGGAGCACGCTGGTGGCGGCGACCCGCGATTCGATGACCGCCGCTACCTGTTCGGGCCAGAACCTTCCGGCCTGGACCGCCGGGAAGGC
This sequence comes from Streptosporangiaceae bacterium, assembly GCA_025934375.1. Taxonomy (GTDB): domain Bacteria; phylum Actinomycetota; class Actinomycetes; order Streptosporangiales; family Streptosporangiaceae; genus Trebonia. The sequence continues at coordinate 15,608 of JAICYD010000022.1, forward strand.
ACCCGACGCGGTCGACACGTCCGTGATGAGCTGGCCGAGCGTGGGGCGGCTGGCCGGGTCCTTGGCCAGGCAGGCCGCCACCAGGCCGCGCAGCCCGAGTCCGTGCGGGCCGTAGGGACCCTGGGTGACCGTGCTCAGGTCGGGGTCCGCGCTCACCACCCGGTAGGCGATCGCGAACGCCTGGCCCCCGCCGAACGGCGCCCGTCCCGTCGCCGCGAACGCCAGGACGCTGCCCAGGGAGAACACGTCGCTCGGGGACCCGACCGCATGCCCCTGGGCCTGCTCGGGGGACATGTACGCGGGGGTGCCCATCGTCATGCGGGTGGCCGTCATCGAGGTGCCGTCCAGCGCTCGGGATATCCCGAAGTCGATCACCCGCGGGCCGTCGGCGGCGAGCAGGATGTTGCCGGGCTTGAGGTCGCGGTGCACCAGCCCCTGGGCGTGAATCGCCTGCAGCGCCTCGATCAGGCCGCCGGCCAGCCGCCAGACCGCCGCCTCCGGCAGCGGTCCCATGCGGGCGACCAGGTCGGCCAGCGATGGCCCGGCCACGAACGACGTCGCCAGCCAGGGCGGGGTGTCATCGGGCCCGGCGCCCACGACCGGCGCCGTAGGCACCGCTGACCGCCTCCGCCGCCTGCACCTCGCGCTGGAAGCGCGCCATGAACTCCGCGTCGCGCGCCAGTTCAGGGTGGACGATCTTCACCGCCACCGCGCGGCCGCCTGGAGAGTAACCCAGGTAGACCCGCCCCATCCCGCCTGCACCGAGCCGCGCATGGAGCCGGTACGCCCCAACCTGCCGCGGATCGTCTCCCGCCAGAGGATCCACGGGGCTACCATACGCCCCGTTAGGGCACCGCGCCTCTGGCGCCTATGGCACCGCGCCTCTGGCGCCTATGGCACTGTGTTCTTGGTGTAGGTGTAGGTCAGGTTGGCCGCCGGGGACTGGACGACGATCGTGGAGTACCCGGACGTCCCGCCCTGGTATTCCTTGAGGCCCGCCAGGGTGACCGTGGCCGGATAGCCCGTGAACGTGCCCTGGGCGCAATTGGGCACGCAGTTATCCACCCGCAGGGTCCCCGTCGCGGTCGCTCGCGGAGTTCCCCAGCCGGTCCAGCTGAGACCGTCAACGTACCCCGACCCGTCGCCCGACACCGTGATCTGCTTGGGCTTGACCTCCATGTACTGCGACCCGCCAGACTGCGCGCAGCCGTCGGCGGGCACGGTGCACACGGCGGCAGAAACCAGGGCCGGCCCGCTGGCCGACGACGAGCCGCTGGCGACCGCGCTCCCGGAGCCCGCGCTTCCAGGGAAGCCGGCGCTGGCGCCGCCGGATGGCGGGCTCTGGCCCTGGGAACTGCTCGATGAGCCAGCGGTCAGCACGAGCGCGAGCGCCGCGCCGGCCAGCACCGCGCCGACGCTGGCCACGCCGACCACGATCACCCAGGTGCGACCAGTGGTGCGGCGGGCACTGCCGCGGCGCAGAGGCGTCCTGGGCGGCACCGGCGTCATGCCCCCGGCGGTCATGCCTGGCGGCATCCCGTAGGGCGGCACGCCGGGCGGCGTGCGGGCGGGCGTCATCGTGTACGGGGCGCCCATGGGCTGGGGCGTGCTGTGCGGCCCCAGACCAGGCTGCCCCAGACCAGGCTGCCCTAGAGCAGGCTGGCGGAGACCGGGCTGGGGCACGCCGGGCGAGGGCCGGCCGGGGGTAGGGGTGAACGGCGGCATCCCCCCGGGCGGCGGCGTGGGCGGTCCTGGGGAATCGGCCAGCAGCACGCCGACCGGCTCGGGCCAGAACTTGCCCGGCGCCGTGGCCGGGAAGGCCGTCGACCCGGCGACGACGGCGTCCATCACCTGCGCGAGCGTCGGGCGCGCGGCCGGGTCCTTGGCCAGGCACCCGCCGACCATCTCCCGCAGCCCCGGCGGGAGGCGGCTGAGGTCAGGGTCGGCGCTGACCAGCCGGTAGGCGATGGCGAAGACCTCACCGCCGTCGAACGGCGCGACCCCGGTCGCGGCGAACGCGAGCACGCTGCCCAGGGAGAACACGTCGCTTGGCGGCCCCACCGCATGGCCCTGGGCCTGCTCGGGCGACATGAACGCCGGCGTGCCAAGGGCGGTGCGGGTGCCGGTCATCGCGGTGCCCTGCATCGCCCGGGAGATCCCGAAGTCGATCACCCGCGGCCCGTCGGCGGCGATGAGGATGTTGCCGGGCTTGAGGTCGCGGTGCACTAGCCCCTTGGCGTGGATGGCCTGCAGCGCCTCGGCGAGGCCGCCCGCCAGCCGCCACACGGCCGCCTGCGGCAGTGGCCCGGCCCGGCCGACCAGGTCCGATAGCGATGGCCCGGTGACGAACACGGTCGCCAGCCACGGCGGGCTGTCATCGGGACCGGCGGCGACGACCGGGGCGGTGTAGGCGCCGCTGACCGCCTCTGCGGCCTGCACCTCCCGGCGGAACCGCTCCATGAACTCCGGGTCGCGGGCCAGCTCCGGGTGGACCACCTTCACCGCGACCGCCCGCCCGCCCGGCGAGTACCCCAGGTACACCCGGCCCATCCCGCCAGCGCCCAGCCGGGAGTGCAGGCGATAAACGCCCACCTGCCGAGGGTCATCACCAGCCAGAGGCTCCACACCGTGACCATACCGCCTCGGCAAGGCCCTCACGAGAGAGGAGTTCCACCCGTTATCGCCGCGAAACTCCTGCCCAGCGAGGCCGTTCAGCCCGGCTGACCGCCGGGACGATCCAGGCGGAACATGCGGCTGCGCCGCCGCGTGCCGTCGCGGCGGACGCGGTCGTCGGGGTGGACGCCGAGGTCGGTCGCCCCGAGCTTGCGGATCGCGGCGGCCGACCGCCCGTTCCGCTCGTCGGTGCGCAGCTGAACCCACTGCGCGCCACGGGAGAAGATCTCCTCGAGCAGCAGCCGCTTGACCCGCGCGTTGACGCCCGTCCCCCACACCCCTGGGTCGAGCTGGGTTCCGCCCACCTCCACGCCCGCCGGGTCCCGCGGGTCGAACAGGACCGAGGTCATCCCGACGACGCGGCTCCCCTGCCGGACGGTGAAGGTCACTCGGTTGCCGTCGGCCAGCTTCGACTGGATGCTGTGGTCAAGCGCGGCGGCGTCGGCGGGGATGGCCCGCGGGATGTGCTCCCACGCCCGCTCGTCATCCAGCGCCGCGAACAGCCCCGCGGCATCGGCGCAATCGTAGGGGCGCACCGAGATGCCGTCCGCGCTCATCTCGGCGGGAAAGCGGACAGGCCACTCCATCGGCCCATTCTTCACCGGGCAGTCCCCCGCGGTCCCCCCGGGCCGGCGCGCGCGCTTCATCGGTCGATTGCCCGATGCGAGTGCCGCGTGGTGAACTCGATGCGACTGCCGCGTGGTGGAGAGGACCGGACGGCATGGACATCGACAAGCCACACGCCCACGTGCCAGATGGGGTACCTGGCACCGACTACAGCGCACCCGCGCCATTCCCGGCGAGCGTTAGCCGCCGCCGTTTCCTGCAGGTCGGGGGCGCGATCGCGGCCGCCGGGGCCGCCGCCGCGGGCGTCGCGCAGCTCAGCGGCACCACCGGCGCGGACCGGTCGGCCCCCGCTATTGCCCATGGCACCGCCGTCCCCGGCGGCCACAGCGGAACGATCGACGACTTGAGGCACGTGGTGATCCTCATGCAGGAGAACCGCTCCTTCGACCACTACTACGGCACGCTGCCCGGCGTGCGCGGCTTTTCCGACAAGCAGGCCCTCACCTACCAGGACGGCACCACGATCTTCGGCCAGCCTGACCCGTCGCGCACTGACCTGGGGTACCTGCTGCCGTTCCGCATGGACTCCGCGAAGGTCAACGCGCAGAACGCCGGGGACCTGGACCACAGCTGGCCCGGTGACCACAGCGCCCGCAACGACGGGCTATGGAACAACTGGGTGCCCGCCAAGACCGAGCGGTGCATGGGCTACTTCACCCGCGCTGACCTGCCGTTCAACTACGCGCTGGCCGACGCGTTCACCATCTGCGACGGCTACCATCAGGCGATCCTCGGCCCGACCAGCCCGAACCGCATGTACTTCTGGACCGGCACGTCAAGCGGGCGGACCGCCAACCTGGGACGCGACTACACCGTCCAGTTCAGCGACGTCACCACCTACCCCGAGCTCCTGCTCAACGCCGGGGTCTCCTGGCAGGTGTACACCAACCACGAGGTGGGCGACGGCGGCGGGGTCAACGGCTGGGTCGGCGACTACGGGTACAACCCGCTGTGGTTCTACCAGGCGTACCAGGACTCGATGAACGCCACCACCGCCGCCGGGCGGCAGCTGGCCATCCAGGGCGCGGTCCAGCCGTGGCAGCCCAGCGCCGGCGCCCCGCTGGGCCCGAACCACGTCAACCACGTGCTCGCCCAGTTCATCAGCGACTGCGCCGCGGGCACCCTCCCGCGGGTCTCCTGGGTCGTCCCGCCGTATGAGTACTCCGAGCACCCGTCGGCCAGCCCGAGCTACGGCGCGCACTACGCCCGCGCCGTGCTGGAGGCGCTGATGGGCAACCAGGCCCTGTGGGAGAGCACGGCGCTGTTCATCACCTACGACGAGCACGACGGCTACTTCGACCACGCGCTGCCCCCCTCGCCGGAGACGACGGTGACCGGCGAGTTCATCAGCTCGCTGCCGATCGGCCTGGGCCCGCGGGTGCCGATGATCATCTGCTCGCCGTGGACGCGCGGCGGCTACGTCGACTCCAACACCTACGACCACACCTCGATGCTCCGCTTCCTGGAGACCTGGACCGGGGTGCGGGCGGCCAACATCACCGCCTGGCGGCGCTCGGTGACCGGCGACCTGACCGCCGCCTTCGACTTCGCCAGCCCGGATTTCAGCATCCCCGCGCTGCCGGACACGGTGCCGCTGATCGCGCAGTCCGACGCGGAGAAGTCCTTCCCCCCGGTCACCACGCCCGCCCAGGGCGCCCAGGTCCCCCCGGCCCAGGAGGCGGGCACCCGAAGGCACCGGCCGAGCCGCCACCTGCCGCACGCCGACGTCACCGTCAACCGGTCCGCGCACACGGTGACCGCGACGATGTCCAGCACCGGGCCGGCGGGCGTGTCGCTGTTCGTCTTCCCCGACAAGTACCGGGCCGCCTCGGCGACCCCGTTCACCGTGACCAGCGGCGCGACCAAGGCCTACACCTGGACGGCGGCCAAGGAGGACTCCTACGGGTACGCCTTCTCGATCTACGGCCCGGACCGGTTCGTCCGCTCCTTCGCCGGCCAGGTGGTCCCCGCCGGCACGACGGCCGGCCAGATCCCGGCGGTGACCGCCACCCCGGTCACCGGGGCCGTCCCCGCGCTCCGGCTGACCCTGGCCAGCAGCGGCAGCGCGGCCGTGGCCTACACCCTCACCGCGCACGACTACGCGGGCACCACCCAGGCGGTGACCGTCGGCGCGAACGGCTCGGTGACCGTCAGCTGGCCCGTCAGCCCGGACGGGTACTACGACGTGATCATCACCGCGAACACCAGCGACGGGTTCTCCCGCCGTTACGCCGGGCGAATCGGCTAGCCGCGCGGACCAGGGCTCCCCCTCGCGCTCTTCCCGGGTGCACGGCCGCGAAGGCGACGCCAGTGATTTTCGCGGGCTGATCGCCTCCTGCGCGCCCGGGCGGCGCCCGCCCATGGAGCTAAGTGTCGACGTCGAGTATCTTGATATCGAGACCAGCTTGGAGGCGTGATGATCACCGGACTGGACCACGTGCAGGTAGCGATGCCGCGCGGCGCGGAAGGGGCGGCGCGGGCGTTCTACGCGGGACTGCTCGGCATGACCGAGCTACCGAAGCCGCCCGTCCTCGCCGCCCGGGGCGGCTGCTGGTTCACGTCGGGGGCGGCCGTCGTGCACCTGGGCGTCGAGGAGCCGTTCTCCCCGGCCCGCAAGGCGCATCCGGCACTCCTCGCCGAGGACATCGGGGCGCTCCAGGCCGCGCTGACCGCCGCGGGCTACGCGTGCGCGCGCTCCGATGAGGAGATCCCGGGCGTGCGCCGCTTCCACACCCACGATCCGTTCGGCAACCGCGTCGAGTTCCAGCAGGCCTGACCGCGCCGAGTTCCAGCAGGCCAGTTCAGCGGGTCATGACGAGCCCCAGCAGGTGCTCGCGGTAGGCCGCGAAGGCCTCATCCCGCTTGGTGGCCACCTGGTCGCGCGGGCGCGGCAGCGCGATGTCGATGACCTCGGTGACGACGCCGGGCGAGGCGGACAGCACGATCACCCGGTCGGCCAGGTAGACGGCCTCGTCGATGTCGTGCGTGACGAAGACGACCGTCACGCCGAACTCCTCGCGCACCCGCAGGATCAGGTCCTCCAGGCCGAAGCGGGTCTGCGCGTCCACCGAGGCGAACGGCTCGTCCATCAGCAGCAGGTCGGGCCGGCAGGCCAGCGCCCGCGCGATCGCGACCCGCTGCTGCATCCCGCCCGACAGCTGCCACGGATAGGCGCGGCCCGCGTCGGCCAGCCCCACCGACGCCAGCACCTCCGCGATGCGGGCGGGCCGGGAGTCCCGCGCGATGCCGCGCGCCTTCAGCGCCAGGTCGACGTTGCCGCGGACGGTGAGCCACGGGAACAGCGACCGGCCATAGTCCTGGAAGACGACGCCCACCCCCGCCGGTACCTGGCGCAGCGGCGTCCCCTCGAACTCCACCGTCCCCGAGGTCGGCATCGCCAGCCCGGCCAGGCACCGCAGCAGCGTCGTCTTGCCCGCCCCGCTCGGCCCGACGACGCACGCGAACTCGCCGCGGGCCACGTCGAAGGTGACGTCACCGAGCGCGAGCCGCTGTCCCCCGCCGCGCAGCGGGTAGGCCTTCCGGACGCCGTTGAGCGCCACCACCGGGGCGTACGGATGATGCTCCGCGGGATCGCCCCCCCGGGGGGTACCGACCGGTTGCTGCGGCGCCTGCCCCATCATGCCCGCCCTTCCACTGCCCGGGCACCATAGTGCCAGTACAGGAGCCTGTTCTCCGCGAGCACGAACAGCAGGTTCGCCGCGCCGCCCACGATCGCCAGCATGAGGATCCCGCTCCACATGCCCAGGTAGTCGAAAGACTCCTGAGCGGTGACGATGTAGTAGCCGATGCCACCGGTCGAGGCCACCCACTCGCTGACCACCATGAGGATGATCGATACCTGCAAGCTGTTGCGCAGCCCGGCCACGACCTGGGGGGCCGCCGCCGGGAGGACCACCGCCAACGTCCGCCGCGCCCCGGACATCCCCAGGGCGCGCGCCGTGTCCAGCTTGACCGCGTCGACTCCGCGCATCCCGTCCAGGGTGTTCAGCAGCGTCGGCCAGATGGCGGCGAACGCGATGATGACCACCTTCATCGCGGCCCCGATCCCGAACACGGTGATCACGGCGGGCACCAGCACCGGGGCGGGCAGCACGTACAGGAAGTACAGGTAGGGCGAGGTCGCCTCGCGCAGGTAGCGCAGCGACCACAGCAGCGCGCCGATCCCGATGCCGGCCAGGCCCGCGATCGCGTAGCCGAGTGCCAGGTGCTCCAGGCTGGAGCCGAGCTGGGCGCGGGCGGGACCGACCGCCCACTGCGCCCACAGGGTGCGCACGATCTTGGCCAGCGGCGGGAAGTAGACCGAGGTGCTGCCGGCCGACCACGCCCACCAGGCGCCGATCAAGGCGGCGAACAGCCACGCTCGCGTGGCCGCCCGTCCGGCCACCCGCGAGGCCGCCCGGACGGTACTGGCCCGGGCACTGCCAGCCCGGGCGCTGCTCCCGGCGCTGCCGGCCTGGGCGCTGCCGGCCGCCGCTGCGGCCTCACCCCGCATGGCCCGCCGCCATCCGGTGCGACTCGTGCCAGTGCATGACCCACCCTTCCGCGAGCGTGAACAGCCCGGCCAGCAGCACTCCGAGCAGCCCCGCGACCAGGATGTAGGCGTACATGACCGGGTAGGCGGACGGACCGGAGTTCTCCGCCACCAGGATCTGCGCCCCGAGCCCGCTGCCGCCGCCGATCAGCTCCGCGACGATGTCCACGATGAGCGCGACCGCCACCGAAACCCGCAGCCCGGTGGCGATGAACGGCGCGGCGCTGGGCAAGATCACCATGAGGAACTCGCGCGCGCCGCGCACCCCCAGCACCCGCGCGGTGTCCCGGGCGATCGGGTCCAGCGACCGGACGCCGTAGCACACCTGGATCACCAGCGGCCAGAACACCGCGAACGCCACCAGGGCGATCTTCATCGTCAGCGTCGCCCCCCACAGCACCAGCGCGATCGGCAAGATCGCGATGACCGGGATCGTCTTGAAGAACTCGACCACGCCGATGACGCTGCGGTAGGCGAACCCGCTCAGCCCGGCCAGCGAGCCGATCACGATCGCGCAGCCACCGCCGATCGCCAGCCCGATCGCCCATCCCGCCAGGGTGTCCCGCACCGCGGCCCACAAAGTGGCGGACATGGCCAGGTGGCCGAGCGCGCTGACCGTCGCGGTCATTGACGGGAACTCATCGCCGGGGATCAGCCCGGCCGCGCTGAGCGCCTGCCACAACGCGAGCGCGGCGGCCAGCACCGCGAGCCGCAGCCCGTACCGCAGCCCCCAGCCCCGGCCCGGGGCACCGGGGGCGAGCCGGCCCTCGCCGGCCAGGACGGCGCCCGCCATCAGCTCCCCGGGGACCAGATCATGCTGGCCGCCGGCGGCTCCGACGTGATCAGCCCGAACTCCTTCATGTAGCCCTCGATCTGCGTGATGGTGCCGGGGTTGAGCGTGGGATTCCAGTCAGTGCTGAGGATCTGCGCCTGCGCCTGGGCGGAGCTGAGGCTCAGGTGGCTGGAGAGCGTGGCCTTGGCCTGGGACTGATGCGCCTGGGAGTAGGCGATCGACTCGTTCATCGCCGCCTGGAACGCCGCGACCACGCCCGAGTGCGCGCTCGCGTACGACCCCATCACGTCCAGGCAGGTGACGGTCCCGTTCGGGAACAGCGCCACGTTCGGGTGAATGAGCGGGACGGCGCCCTCGGCCAGCGCGGTGCTGGCGAACGGCGCGACGATGACGGCGGCCTGCACCCGCCCCTGCGCCAGCGCCGCGGGCATCTGCGGGAACGGCATCGCGATCAGGTGCACGCTGGCCGGGTCGATGCCCGCGCGCTTGGCCAGCACTTCCACGGCGAGGGAGTTCAGCGAGGTCAGCTGCACCTCGGCGACGTTCTTGCCGGCCAGGTCCTTGATCGAGGTGATGCCCGAGCCCTTGGCCGCGACGAGCACCGTGCTGTCGTTGGCGTCGCTGGCGGGCTGGTTGCCGTCCACGCTGGAGACGCACTTGACCTGCACGCCCTTGGAGTTGAGGTTGATCAGCACCGGGACCGTGATGAACCCGAACTGCTCGGTCCCGCTGGCCATGCTCGCCTCGACGGCGACGGGGCTGGCCTGCGGGACGAGGGTCACGTTCAGCCCGTGCTTGCGGAAGATCCCGCCGTCTACCGCGTAGAACAGCGCCGCGTCATCGGAGTAGGGCACGTAGCCGAGCGACACGTTGGTGACGGCCCCGGACGCACCGCTTGAGGAAGCACCGCTTGAGGAAGCACCGCTGGCGGGCCCGGCGCTCGCCGGCCCGCTCGATGACCCGCCACCTCCGCAGGCGGCCAGCACCGCCGTGAGGGCGACGGCGGCAGCGCCAATGACGACACCGCGGGCCGCGGCCCGACTTCGCTGGATGTGAGTGCTCATCGCAGCCTCCCGCGCGTTGTTTGCCGCCAGCATGTACTGTTAAATGAACCGCACTAATCTCCGGGCCGCAATACATCACTTATGCTGATCAGTGGCATCACTGGCGCTGATCAGCGCGGATTCGCGGGCACGGGGCCAGGGCAAGGCCGAGGGCCACGGCGTAGCGGTGACCGAGCGGCTCGCCGCCCAGGGCGGCGCCGACGTTGCCCCGGCCGATGGCGAGCTCCTCCGGCAGCGACCGGGCCAGCACCCCGACGAGCTCGTCGTCCCCGGCCGGCCCGCCGACCAGCAGGAGCTGCGCGGGCATCCCGGCGGAGTACGCGGGGTGCCCCGTCCGGATGACCGCCTCCAGCGCGCGCCGCACGCTGGCCGCCAGCACCGCCTGCTTCAGCCGCAGCCGGATCGCCCGCCACTGCGCCGGCCCGAGGTGGCCGCCAGCCGGGGCACCCCGGGGACCGAAGGGCAGCAGCCCGCCCGGCCCCGGGACCGCCAGCATCCCGGCGGCGGACGCGGGCGCCGGCGCGGGCAAGAAGCCGCGCGTCCCGTCCTCGGCCTCATACCGCGCGGTGCCCTCGACCCGCACGCACGGGCCGCGCTTGATCCAGTCGGCCGCCGCCCGCGGCGCTCCCAGCGTCTGCGCGACCGCGGCGGTCAGCAGGTCGCCGGCCCCGGCCACCACCGCCTCGGACCCGGGCGCGATCACGTCGACGGTGCCCGACCCGATGTCGGCGACCAGCGCTCCCGGCGCCATTCCCGGCGTCGTCGCGGCTCCCAGCCGCGCGGCGGCCGGCTCGGAGACCGGCGAGCTCACCGGGACGGAGAATAGGTCAGGCAACTCACCGGGCGCCCAACGGTCCATGGGTGACTGCCCGTTCAAGGCCGCCACCAGGATCGCGCGCCCAACGCTGCCCTGGCGGGCCGTGGCGGCCGCGGCGACCTCTGCCAGGTCCACCGCGAACAGGTCATCCAGCGGCGTCCTGGCATCCGCGGTCCGCAGCGCCCGCGCGGTGCCCGGGGCCCAGCCGGCTGCCTGCCGCGCCGCCGCGCGCAAGGTCATCAGCTGGCCGCCCGCCTCGACCAGCGGTTCGCCGCCATCACCGCCGGGGTGGCCCTCGTTTCCGGCATGTCCGCTTCCAGGGCCGCCGCCGGCCGGGTCGCCGCCCGCGGTCAGGCCGACGACCGCGTTGGAGTGGTCGAGCAGGCCGCGCGCGACCCGGGCGACATCGCCCGCCTCCTGCTCCCCCAGGGCGAACGCCGCGCCCAGCGCCACCGGGTCACCCACCATGGTCAGCGGGTGGCCGGGGGGGCGCACCTCGACCGCCAGCAGCGAGCAGGAAGCGGCGGCGGGAATGTCGGCCTGGTCGATGACCGGGATGCCTCGGGCGCCTGCGGGCAGGCGGTTGGCGATGAGGACGCCCTCGTCCCCCGCGACCAGGATCGCTCCCACCCGCGTGCCCGCCGCCAGCAGGTCCCCGATGCGCGCGGCCGCCGCGCGGTAGCCCAGGCCCTGCGGCACCAGCGCGACGACGGCCCCGCCTTTACTGGCAGGCACCGTTGCGGGCGCGTCCCGCGGGGCCGCCATCTCGCCGAGCGAGAACGGCGCGCCGGCGCAGGCGCCCGCGCCGCCGGGAGTGGGGACGCCCGCCGTCAGCACCCGCAGCCGGCCCGTCGCCGGCGGGACGTCGGGGACGAGGCGCACGAACGTGTCGACCGGCCGCAGCGGCGCGATCCGCGCTTCGGTGGCGGCCAGCCCCGCCTGGCGTTCCAGGCGGCGCAGCAAGACGGCGGCCCCGCGCAGCGACTCCCGCGACCCTTTCCGGCCCCGCGTGGGGGCGCGGCCCGCGCACACGATGACCCGATCGTCGACGATCACGATCTCGGTCGTCGCGTTCCCGACGTCGATCCCGGCGATCACCGTCATGGCGGGCTGGCGGTCACGTGCTCGCCAGGCCGCGGCGCGCGTAGATCGCGGCGGCCTCGGCGACCAGCGCCGCGCAGCGCGGCAGCCCGCGCGCGTCCAGCGACGCCGCGAGCGCGGTCAGCCCGGCGGCCGAGGACCGGCCGGGGCGCAGCGCCTCGTAGATCGTCATGACCTCATCGTCGGGCAGCGCGGTCAGCTCCGCGGCCCGCCGCAGGTTGGCGGCGAGTTGCGGGTTGCCGTGCCGCTCGGCGACGACCGCCTGATGCTCGAGCGTGTCCGGGTGCATGCGCAGGTCCGCGAGGCCGACCTCGCCCGCGCGGACCGCCTCCAGCGTGATCTCGGCGACCGGCCGCCCCGACAGTGCCCGCCCCGACAGTGCCCGGGCCGGCGGCTCCGGGGCGGGTGCCTGCTGCTCGCTCACCGAAAGCCCTCCAGCGACAGTTCGACGGGCGCCGCGCCGGGCAGCACGCGGGCGCGCTCCAGCTCCATCAGCGCGATCACGGTCGTGTGGTAGCGCGCCTCGATCGCCTCATCGGAGTAGGGGTTGCGGGCCGGGTCGGGCGTGGCGCCCTTGGCGTGCCGCGCGGCGTTGGCGCCGAGCAGCCGGTACAGCTGGGGCGTCACCGACGGGGCGACCGAGTACAGCTCCAGGTTGGCCAGCGGCGCGAGGTCCCGGCGGTGAATCAGCGCGGTGCCCTTGCCCTGCAGCCCGATGCCGATGCCGGAGCCGGACAGCCGGGCGGCGAGCAGCCCGATCTGGCCGAGGTCCACCGTCGCCGGGAACCGGACCACCCGCGCGGTGCAGCCCTCTTCCTCCAGCCCGGCCAGGATCTCGGCCACCACGTCGCGGACGGGCTGGCCGGACAGGCACTCCCACACGTCCAGCGCGAGCGCGGGCGACACGCCGATGACGACGTCCCGCGGGTCGGTGCCCGGCCCCGCCGGCCCCAGGGGCGCCAGCAGCCCGGGCGTCGCCTGCCGCTGGCGGGCACCGGAGCGGGCCTGGGCGGCCCGCAGGTCCTCGACGCCGCGCACCTGACGGATCGCGTCGATCTCCGCCTGCCGGGCGGGCGCCGGAGCGTAGCCGGTGCCCGGGCCGGCGTAATCGTTGGGGTCGGTGACCAGCGACAAGACGTTCAGCTGCTCGTCGAATATGGCTGAGGTCTGCAGGTAGTCACCAGCCAGGCGAGCACGGACGAAGGCCAGCGATCGTTCGGCATAATCCGGGTAGCCGCACTCGTCGAGCGCGGCCACGATGTCCACGGCGGTCAGCCCGCGCTGGGCGATGGCCTGGGCGGCGCCGAGGATGGCGAGGGTGTCGACCTCGCCGAGGTCCTTGGAGCCGGCCGCGTCGGCGGCCAGGTCCACGTGGGTGAAGTCGGCCAGCCCGAGGTAGCGGTAGACGTCGGCGCAGGCCTGGGCCGCCTCGCGGCGCAATTCGGCCAGGCGGGCCGGCGAGACGGTGCGCAGGCCGCCGTCGATGCCCCAGTCCCGCTGCATGGCCAGGAAGTCGTCGATGTCCTCGGCGTTGAAGTTCGACGGGCCGAACATGTTGTCATACCGCTGGATCGAGCCGAAGCCGCTGAACACGAAGTCCGAGCCGGCCAGCACGATCGGCAGGGTCCGCGAGGTGCGCCGCATGTCGGATTCGGACATGAGCGCGTCATTGCCCGAGCAGGACTCCAGGCCGCGCGCCATGACCATGACGTTCTCGGCCATCAGCTCGCGCAGGCCCGACGGCACCGACGCGGCGACGGACGCGCCGTCGATGCCGCCGTTCTGGACGCCCTGCGCCCCGATCGCCCGCGCCAGCGCGACGCAACGGGATTCCAGGTAGAGCATGGACTTGCCCTCGGCCCCGGCCATGAGGACCTCGGCCCCGGCCCCCGAGGAGACCCGCATCTTCATGCCGCGCGAGGCGTAGGCGGAGGCGAGGAACGCCTTGGACCACGGGGTGTCATCGCCGTCGGTGAAGACCTGCTCGGTGCCGTACAGCGAGACGGTCTCGGCGTAGGAGGTAAGCCCGCGCATGCCCAGTTCCAGCTCGGCGGCCTCCTCGACCGAGCACTGGATGAGCACGCCCGGGCTGGCCACGGTGGCGCCGATGAGGCAGGCGACCGCGTTGGACGGCGCGTCGGCCAGGACCGGGACGGTTGTCTCGACCTCACGGAAGCCGAACGCCGCCGCGGTGGCCGCGTCGGCGGCCAGCAGGAGCGGGTCATCGAGCCGGTTGGTGACGTGCGCCTGGTTGGACGGCGTGCGCCGTGCCCGGAGCTTGGTCATCGCCATGGTCAGCTCGGCCGGCGCCAGGAGGGCCAGCACGCGGGCGAGCTTGGCGGGAGTCACCCCGGCGGTGAGCCGGATGACCTCCGCCCGCGGCGTGAACGGGTCGACCATGAGCCGGGCCAGGGCGATGTCGTCCAGCGCCATCGCCTCGCCCGCCGCGGCGAGGTCCAGGCCGTGCCGGGCGATGAACTCGTCGATCGAGTCGAAGTCCGCCTCCGCGCGGCCGTCCAGCTCGGTGACCCGGCCCTCGGTGATGACCAGGCTCGGCGCCGGGTCGCCGGGTGCCGACATGGCGATGAGCCCCAGCCGCGGATCCGGCGCGGCGAACCCGTCGAGGTTCACCCGCTGGGCGTCCATGAAGCGGACGCGGCCAATGGTTTCCTGCGGGGGGGTGCGGAGGCTGCTCCGCGGGGTCCCCCCCTCGGGAGGGAGCCGCGCGTCCATGAAGCGGGCCCGGCCGGTGGGTGGCTCGTTCACGGGCGCGCCAGCGTGCTAACGGGCCGGCGGTTGCGCGCCCCGGCCACTGGCGCCGGGGACGCGGGTGGAAAGCGGGTCGCCGGGCGCTGGCGCGCTCGGCCCCCGGTCGGCCGGGTACTCCATTGGAGCCGCCTGCGGCGCATGTCGTCCCTCCGGCTGAACCGAGTAACTCGAGGCGGGTGGCTTGGTGAACGCGGAAGGGTATCCCGACTGGGCCGGCGCCGGCCGCGCGGATCCCGCGGGCCTGACGACGACCCTGGAGTCGGCTTCGCGGGCCGCGGCCACCTTCAGCCGCTGCTCGATCAGCGCGTCCTCGGCGATCTCGTCCTCGGTGCGCGCCAGGCTGACGACCAGCGTCAGGACCAGGGCGGCGAGGCTGATGCCGAAGACCAAGGGCACCACGAACGATGAGGCGCTGCTGCCGCTGACCGGCATTGCCGCCATGCTCCCGGTGCCCTTGGTCACCCGCAGGGCCGCCATGCCGGTGTAGTGCATGCCGTTGACCGCGACGCCCATGACCAGGGAGGCGCCGAACGTCGCGGCCAGGCCGCGCACCCAGGTGCCGATCCACAAGGCGGCGGTGCCGGCCACGATCGCGATCAGGATGGACACGCCGAACAGGCCCGGGGAGTAGCTCATGCTGTCGGGCATGCTCATCGCGGCCATGCCCAGGTAGTGCATGGACGCGACGCCGATGCCGACCAGGACGCCCGCCGTGATCAGCCTCGGCCAGGTCCCGGCGCCGTAGCCGACGATGAACAGCCCGGCCCCGACGACCGCGACCGCCAGCAGCATGGAGGCGATGGTGAGCGCGACGTCGTAGTGGATCTGCTGCCCGGGGATGGTGAACCCGAGCATCGCGATGAAGTGCATCGCCCAGATGCCGCAGGCGCCGAGCGCGAAGGCGGCGGCGCACAGCCAGCCCGCCCGGCCGCGGGCGTCGTGCGCCCGGGCGCGGGTCAGGCAGCGCAGCCCGAGGAACGACCCCAGGCAGGACACCAGGTAAGACAGGCCGGGATTGAACAGGCCATACGAAAAATTGTGGACGGTAACCACAGGTCAGTCCCCCTCAAGGATGCGCGGGAGGCTGGTGGCGTTGTCAGTCCGCGGGCGATCCCTTACCACCGGACGGATCCCCCCGTCGCGTTTACATGGCATATTTGCATATCAGTAGTCGAACTGTGTCTATATCGGATCATGTACACCAAATGTCACTCACTCGCCTCTATGTGGTGACCTGCGGATGCAGCTCTATGACCTGCGCCCGGCCGTTGTTCGATCCCGCCGCACCGTCGCCGGACCTGACCACCAGGCGCGTCCGGTCGCCGCGGAACAGGTCCAGGGCGTACTCGATCGGGTCCCCGTCGGCATCGCTGGCGGTGCGGTTGATCACCAGCAGCGCGGCCCCCGGCGGCACGTCGAGCACCGTGGCCTCGTCGGCCGAGGCCAGCCGCACCTCGATCAGCTCCACCTGGGTGACCGGCCCGGCTCCGTAGTGATCGGCCAGCAGCTCATAGACCGATCCGCCGAGGGGCAGTTCCAGCAGGCCGGGGAACCGGCGCGCCGGGAACTGGGCGTGCTCGAGGGAGAACGGGCTGCCGTCCGCCAGCCGCAGCCGCACCAGGTCGACGACCAGCTCACCGGGGCGCAGCCGCAGCGCCCGGGCGGCGGCGTCGCCCGGCTCGGCGAGCCGGGCGCTCAGCACGTGGGTCCCGGCGGTGACGCCCTGGCTGCGCAGCAGCGCGGGGATCCCCTCGATGCGGGCCGACATGTCACGATCGATCTTCCCCTTGGCCACGAACGTCCCGCCGCCGCGGCCGGGAACCCGGCGGATCATCCCGCCGTCTTCCAGGCTGGCCAGCGCCTGGCGCAGCAGCGCGCGGCTGACGCCCATCTCCGCCGCTAGCTCCCGCTCCGCGCCGAGCCGCTGCCCGGGGCGCAGTTCGCCGGCGGCGATCTGCCGGGCCAGGATGCGGCGCACCTCCTCGGAGGTCGACGCCGGGCTACCCGCTCCCGGCTCCCCGGCGAAGGTGGTCGCGGGCAGTGCCTGCTCGGTCATTAGCCCACCGCTTCCGGGGACTCGGGCAGCACCTGTCCGCCGTCGACGACGATCGTCTGGCCGGTGATGTAAGCGGCCTCGTCGGTGGCGAAGAACAAGGCGGCGTACCCGATGTCATCGACGCTGCCGAGCTTGCGCATGGGGATCGCCGCGATCATCCCGGCCTGGTAGTCCGCCCCCATCGTGTCCAGCCCCTCGGTGGCGATGTTGCCCGGCAGCACCGCGTTGACGGTGATGCCGCTGGCGGCCAGCTCAATCGCGGCGGTGCGCATGAAGCCGAGCTGGCCGGCCTTGCTGGCGCCGTAGTGCGTCCACCCCGGGTAGCCGGTAATCGGCCCGGTGATGGAGCTGGTGATGATGACCCGCCCCCGGCCGGAGGCGGCCAGGTGCGGCAGGCACGCCTGCACGGTGAGGATCGTGCCCTTCAGGTTGGTCCCGAGCACCTGGTCGATGTCGGCCTCGGTCATGTCGGCCAGCCGGGCATCGGGGAAGATGCCCGCGTTGGCGCACAGCACGTCGATGCCGCCCAGCTGGCTGGCCGCGGTGTCCGCGACGCGCGCGCAGTCGGCCTTGCTGGCCACGTCGGCCGCGATGAAGGCCGCCCCGACCTCGCGGGCGGCCGCCTGCCCGGCCTCCTCATCGCGGCCGGTGATGAGCACTTTCGCCCCCGCCCGGGCGAATACCGCCGCGATGCCCTTGCCGATGCCGCGGCTGCCGCCGGTGACGACGACCGCCCGCCCGGCTACCGATGTGAACACCCTCCAAGTCCCCTCTCTCTGCCGTCCCTACCCCGCTCGTCACCCGGGATCTCGCTAAGAGCCCGCCAGCGTCCAGGTGCCCGCTCAGGTACTTCTCGGCCAGGTCGCAGGTGCCGAGGGTGTAATCCGCGCCCAGGTCGGCCGCGCCCGCCGCCGGGTGCGACCCGATCCAGGCGGTCAGCAGCAGCCGCCGGAACGCGATGAACGTCCACGCCTCGGCGAGGTCGTCCGCCGTTAGCACGCCGCCGCCCGCCCGGTAGCCGTCCAGCCACGCGGCGACCAGGCCGGGCACGGCGGGGTCGTCTTCGAAGAAGCTCACCGTGGTGCCCAGGTCGTAGAGGTACCAGCCGAACCCCGAGTCGTCGAAGTCGATGACCGCGGTGGTCCCGTCGTGGACGAGCAGGTTGGCCAGCCGGGTGTCGGCGTGGATGAGGCCGAATTGCCCTGGGCCGGTGCCGTACGCGCCCAGTCGCTGCCGCAGCCGTTCCTCCAGCCGCGCGAGGATCCCGGCCTCGGCGGGCCCGACGCCGACGCCGTCGCGCCACCGCCCCCAGCGGCCGCCCTCTCCGGTCGGGGCGCCGAACGCGGCGTCGGCGTCCCAACGGAACCGGGTGAACCACGCCGGCCGTCTCCAGCCGCGGGCGTGCGCGTGCATCCGGGCGGTGATCGCCCCGAGCTCGGCGAAGTGCGCCAGCGCGGCCGGACGGAGCACCCCGCCTTGCGCCCCGGCGGGCTCGGCCCCGGGCAGGAACTCCATCCGCACGCAGTGCCGGCTCGCCCCGTTCGCGCTCCCCGGGTTTGCTGGCCGCGTGCCTGCTGGCACCATGTTTGCCGGCACCGTGACGACCCGGCTGCCGTCGCTAGCCGGCCGGACGCGGGGCGTCCGGATCCCCGCCTCGGCCCGCAGCGCGTCCATCCAGGCGAGCTCGGACTCGATCGCCGGGCGCGAGTGGTAGCCGAGCCGGTGCACGCGCAGCACCGACAGTCCGGTCGCGGGGTCCTTCACCAGGAAGGTCGCGTTCTCGGACACGTTGAGCAGGCTGACCTCGGCGTCCTGGCTGGCGTCATACAGCCGCAGCGCCGCCCGCGCGGTCGCCGTCACCCGGTCAAGGACGTCTCCGCCCGCCGACAGGTCGTGCCCGCCCGCCCCCTCGCGCACTAGCTCTTCCCGGGGCACCCGCTCTTCGTGGGGTTCTGCGCCTTCCTGGGGTGCTGCCTCCGCGTTTCCGGCCATGGGTCACGTTTCCCGCGCGTTGGACGCCACTGGGTACGGGGCATCGCCGCCGGCCGCCCAGGCGGCGAGCCGCTGCGTCAAGACGGCCCGGGCGGCGGGGTCGGCGCGATAGCGCGGAAGGTCGAACCCGGGC
Source organism: Streptosporangiaceae bacterium (assembly GCA_025934375.1). Classification (GTDB taxonomy): domain Bacteria; phylum Actinomycetota; class Actinomycetes; order Streptosporangiales; family Streptosporangiaceae; genus Trebonia. Next base: position 34,185 of record JAICYD010000022.1, read on the forward strand.
GCGGCGCCGGTCTCGCCGGGCCGCGAGAGGGTTACCTCGCCGGGCCGCGGCGCAGGCGGCTCCCCGGCCGGGTCTTCGGCTTCGGCATCCTCGCGCGCCTCGCAGATCGCGGCCTCGGTCGCCGTCAGGATCCGCTCACAGGTGCCCTGGTCGAGCAGCAGCCCGGGCTTGTACTGCAGGACCCGAGGGTCGAGGGTGGAGAAGATCGCCCAGACGCCGCGCTGGTACAGGCGACGCATCACGAACTTGGCGCCCTCCGGGTGCGCGAACTCCAGGCCCATCACCAGTCCATCTTGCCGTACGCCGGTGAACCAATCAGGGTATTTGGTCCGGATTCGGTCCAAGCCGGTGGTGAAGAACGCGGCGATGTGGTGGCTCAGCGTCCGCACCTCGGGCCGCGTGGTGATCTCGAGGCAGCGCAGCGCGGCGATGCAGCCCACCTCGGCGCCGCCGAACGTCGACATGTGCGCGAACCCGTCGGCCTCCAGCCACGCGGCGGCCCGCTCGGTGGCCAGGACCGCCGTGACCGGGTACATGCCGCCCGACAGGCCTTTCCCGGTGACGAGCAGGTCCGGGGCGACCCCGTGCTTGGTGATCCCCCACAGCTCGCCGGTGCGCATGAGGCCAGTTTGCACCTCGTCGGCGATGTACAGCGCGCCATGAGCCTCGCACAGCGCCTTGACCGCCTTCAGGTAGCCAGGGGCGGGCAGCGGGAAACCGTAAGTGGCCGGAATGGTCTCCATGATCACCGCGGCGGCATCCCCGGCCGCCAGGGCCTTCTCCATCGCCGCCAGGTCGTTGAACGGCACGTGGGTGAACTCATCGGGCCGGTCTGCGAGGAACAGCCGGGCGAACCGCTCGTCGCCGGTGCCGACGGCCAGCCCGGTGTGGCCGTGGTAGGCCTTGGCGATCGACACGATCTTGCGCCGCTTGGTCGCGTGGCGCGCGGACTTGAGCGCCATGTCGATCGCCTCGCCGCCGCCGCTGCCGAACATGACCTTGGCCATGCCCTCGGGGGCGGTGCCGATCAGCGCCTTGGCCAGCGCGGTGCGGGCAATCGACGGGAAGTGGTGGTTGCCGATGTCGAAGTAGCCCATCGCCTCGGTGACCGCCGCGACGATCTCGGGGTTGCGGTGGCCGAGGTTGTAGGTGCCGCCGTTGAGGTGCATGTCGATGAGGGGCTTGCCGGTGACGTCGTGGATGACGTAGCCCTCCCGGCGCCCGATGACCAGCGGCACGCCAGCGGCCGACCAGAAGCGGGTCTTGTCCGGGTTCCAGTACCGCTCGGCCTGCGCCAGCAGCTCCGCCTTGGACGCGAACGTGACCAGCTCGCCTGTCGTGCTGCCATCCCATGCCACTGGGGCCGCGCTCCTCATCTGCCGGGTCCGGCGGCCAGTCGTCGACCGTACCGCACTTGCTTCGGTAAACCAAAACCCTGCACTGTCAACCATTGCAAGTCAAGCGGTCATTGTTAAGGGCAAATTAACTGAACCAGGACTCTTGATGTCAGATCCAATTGACTGTTATGTTCCGGCCACGGCACGCCTTCGGTTCCGGAGAGGAAACCCATGGCACAGACAGAGCCCGGCACCGCCGTCACAGCGGGGTCGCAGGACTTCGACATCTCCGCATCGCAGGATGTCGCCAAGCTCAAGAAGGGCGCGGTCGGCCTCGGCGGCGTGCTCTTCCTCACCGTGACGGGATCGGCGCCGATCACCGCGATGCTGCTCAACACCCCGATCGTGGTTGGCTCGGGTGAGGGCATCGGCACGCCGGCCGCGTTCATCGTCGCGACGGTGGTCCTGACCATCTTCTCCGTCGGCTACGTCGCCATGTCTCGCAAGAAGACCACCACCGGCGGCTTCTATTCCTACATCAGCCACGGCCTCGGCCGGGAGATCGGCTTCGGCGCCGGGTTCGGCTCGCTGGTCGCCTACGGCGTCTTCGAGGCCTCGCTGGCCGGCGGCTTCGCCTACTTCGCGAACCTGAAGCTGGCATCCCTCGGCGTCCACGTCGGCTGGGCGCCGCTGGCCCTCGCCATGGTCATCATCATCGGCGTGCTCACCTACTTCGACGTGAGCCTCTCGGCCAAGATCCTGGCGGTCGGGCTCATCACCGAGGTGGCGATCCTGCTGCTGTTCGACGCCGTGCTGCTCGCCCGGGGGCACATCTACTGGTCGGCGATCAACCCGGTCAACGCGTTCAAGTCCTTCCCCGCCTCGGGCAAGCTCGCCGCGGGCGCGATCGGCGTCGGGCTGTTCTTCGCCTTCTGGTCCTGGGTCGGCTTCGAGATGGCACCCAACTACGGCGAGGAGTCCCGCAACCCGAAGAAGAACATCGGGCGCGCGATGTACATCTCGGTGATCGGGCTGGGTGTCTTCTACACCCTCACCTCGTGGGCGTCCCTGGCCGGCTACCCGTCCGCCAACGCGGCCATCGCGTCAGCGCAAGGTGACCCGGCCAACTACTACTTCATCCCGTCCACCCAGTACGCCGGGCACTGGGTCACCTCAGTGATGAGCTACCTGATCATCACCGGGTCGTTCGCCTGTGGCATGGCCTTCCACAACACCACCGCCCGGTACGCCTACTCCCTCGGCCGCGAGGGGATGCTGCCGCCGGTCCTCGGCAAGACGCACCCCCGGTGGCAGTCGCCGCACATCGCGTCGATCGCCACCTCGGTGCTCTCGCTGGTCATCATCGGGCTGTTCGCGATCTTCACCGGCACCGACGATCCCACCTCGCAGGCCTACGGCCAGCTGTACGGCCTGATGGCGGTCATGGGCGTCATCATCATCTTGTCCGTGCAGGCGCTGGTGTCGCTGGCGATCCTCGTCTACTACCTGCGCCACCACAAGGACGAGGTCCACTGGTGGAAGACGCTCATCGCCCCGGTCCTCGCCTTCATCAGCCAGGGCTACGTCGTGTACCTGCTTTTCGAGAACCTCGACTTCCTCGGGGCGGGGTCATACGGGTACGCCAAGCTGTTCGGCCCGATCGACCTAGCGGTCGTGCTGATCGGCATCGGCCTGGCGTTCTTCTACAAGAAGTACCGGCCGGCGACATTCGAGAAAGTCGGCCGCCTCATCAACGAGGGGCTTTAGCCGCCAGGCTCACCATCCGGCGGCCCCGGGTGCCCGGGGCCGCCGGTCAATCGGCCCTTAGGCGCGACCGGCTTCCCTGCCTGCACCCGGTCGTTCCTCCCTCGCTGCGGTCAGTCCAGGCGATCGCGGGGCACCCGTCAAAACCCACTGGAGCCGGATCAACGCAAGCGACCCCGGCACACGATGCCGGGGTCGCTTCGTGTCGCTATTAACCGCGCAGGCGCTGGAGCGCCTCGGCGAGGATCGCCTCGCCGTCGGCGTCGCTGCGCCGTTCCTTCACGTAGGCCAGGTGCGTCTTGTACGGCTCAACGCGGGGCGGCGCCGGGGGGTTCGCCTCGTCCCGGCCAGCGGGGAAGCCGCAGCGCGGGCACTCCCACTGCTCCGGGATGGAGGCGTCGGTGGCGAAGCTCGGCTTGGTCTCGTGACCATTGGAGCACCAGAAGGACACCCAGACCCGTGGGGCAGCCTCGCCGCGCTCGGCCTCCCCCATCGGGCCCGCGCCTACCCTGCTGCCGCGAATCGCGTTGCCACTACTCACAGACCACCCCTTGCTTGCCGAGACATGATGTCGCGGGATTTCAATCTGGCCGTCGGAGGCTATCCGAGCGGCCTCACTACCAGCCCGTCGTCAGCGGTTAAGCAGGAAGCCGAGGCCGACGATGACGACGAACCACAGGACGCCGAAGAAGATCGTGATCCGGTCCAGGTTACGCTCTACCACCGACGACGATCCCAAGGTTGACGAAACTCCTCCGCCGAACAGGTCCGACAGGCCGCCGCCCTTGCCCTTGTGCAGGAGGACGAGCAGGATCATCACCAGGCTGGTAATGATCAGGATGACCGAGAGGGCGATGACCATCCGGGTACTCTTCTCCTCGTAGCTGTCAGTTCTGCCTTAGCCCAGTGCTCGCTGGAAACCGGTGCTCGCCGGAACCAGCGCTTGCCTGAAGCCCGTGCCTTCCCAAACTCGCGGATCAGCGGTTGCTAGCCGGCGGCTAGCTCACGATACCGGCAGATCTGCGCGAACTGTCCGGCATCGAGGCTCGCGCCGCCAACGAGGACGCCATCGACGTCCTGCTGAGCCATTATTGGCCCTATGTTATCGCTCTTGACCGATCCGCCATAAAGGATACGCACTCCAGCGGCCGCATCGGCCCCGTGCCGGGCACCGATGTGCTCGCGGATGTCCTGGCACATCTCCTGAGCGTCTTCCGGACGGGCCACCGCGCCGGTGCCGATCGCCCAGACCGGCTCGTAGGCGATCACCATGGTCGCGATCGCGGCCGGGGCGACCCCGGCCAGCGACCCGTCGAGTTGCCCGCGGCAGTGCGCGATGTGCCCGTCGGCCTTGCGGACGTGGTCCGTCTCGCCGACGCACAGGATCGGCGTGATCGACGCCGTCAGGGCGGCGCGGACCTTGGCGGCGACCAGCGCGTCGTCCTCGTGGTGGTACTGGCGGCGCTCGGAGTGCCCGCACAGCACGTATGAGCAGCCGAGCTTGGCCAGCATCGAGCCGGAGATCTCGCCGGTGTAGGCGCCCTTGTCGTGCTGGGAGATGTCCTGGGCGCCGTGGCCGATCTTGAGCTTGTCCCCGAGCACCAGGGTCTGCACGCTGCGCAGGTCGGTGAACGGGGGCAGCACGACCACCTCGACGTGCTGGTAGTCCTTGGGCTGCAGCGTCCAGGCCAGCTTCTGGACCAGCGAGATGGCCTCGAAGTGGTTGAGGTTCATCTTCCAGTTGCCGGCGCACAGCGGCAGCCGCTTGTCGGCCGGCTTGGCGGGGGTGCTCATGATTCGAGTGCCACCAGCCCGGGCAGCGTCTTGCCCTCCAGGTACTCCAGCGACGCGCCGCCGCCGGTGGAGATGTGGCCGAACTGATCGTCGCTCATCCCCAGGGCCCGCACCGCCGCCGCCGAGTCGCCGCCGCCGACCACGGTTAGCCCGTCGACCTTGGTGAGCGCCTCGGCCACCGCGCGGGTGCCGTCGGCGAACGCCGCGAACTCGAACACGCCCATCGGGCCGTTCCAGAACACGGTCCTGGCGTCGGCCAGCCGGGCGGCGAACAGGGACCGGCTGTCCGGCCCGATGTCCAGGCCCATCCGGTCGGCGGGTATGCCGCTGGCGGGGACGACCGCGTGCTCGGCGTCGGGGGCGAACCCGGTTGCGGCGACGATGTCGACCGGCAAGACGATCTCGACGGCCCGGGCGGCCGCCTCGGCCACCAGAGCGCGGACGGTCTCCAGCTGGTCGGCCTCCAGCAAGGAGGTGCCCACCTCATAGCCGTGGGCCGCCAGGAACGTGTAGGCCATGCCGCCGCCGATCAGCAGGCGGTCGGCCAGCCGCAGCAGGTTGCCGATCACGCCGAGCTTGTCCGACACCTTGGACCCGCCGAGCACGACCGCGTAGGGCCGCTCCGGGGACTGGGTCAGCCGCTCGAGCACGGCCACCTCGGCGGTGACGAGGCCGCCGGCCGCGTGCGGGAGCAGCGCCGGCAGGTCGTAGACCGATGCCTGCTTGCGATGCACCACGCCGAACCCGTCGCCCACGTACACGTCGCCCAGCTTGGCCAGCTCCGCAGCCAGCTGGGCTCGTTCGGCATCATCCTTAGAGGTTTCCGCCGGCTCGAAGCGAACGTTCTCCAGGAGCGCGACGTCTCCGCCGGCCAGCCCGGCGACCGTCTGGGCGGCGGACGGGCCGACCAGGTCGGTCGCGAATGCGACGGGCTCGCCGAGCAGCTCCGCCAGCCGCCCGGCGACTACCCTCAGCGAGGGGCCGCCGGCCGCCCGCTCGGCGAAGTCCGCGCCCTTGGGCCGCCCGAGGTGGGCCATGATGACCACCCGGGCGCCGCGCTCGGCCAGCTTGCGGATGACCGGCAGGCTGGCGCGGATCCGCCCGTCGTCAGTGATCTCCCCCGAGCCCGCCTTGTCCAGGGGGACGTTGAGATCCGAGCGCAGCAGGACGCGCTTGCCCGCTACGTCGATGTCGTCGATCGAGAGCATCGTCACGCGGGCCCTACAGCCGCGAGGCCACGAGCGCGGCCAGGTCGGCGAGCCGGCAGGAGTAGCCCCACTCGTTGTCGTACCAGCCGAACACCTTGACCTGGTTGCCGTAGGCCATCGTGATCGAGGCGTCGAACGTGCACGACGCGGCCGAGCCGACGATGTCGGTGGAGACGATCGGGTCCTCGGTGTAGTACACGACGCCCTTGAGCGAGCCCTCGGCGGCGGCCTTGAACGCGGCGTTGACCTCGTCCTTGGTCACGTCGCGGCTGAGCTCGACGACGAGGTCGGTGATCGACCCGTCGACCACCGGGACGCGCAGCGAGTACCCGTCCAGCCTGCCCTTGAGCTCGGGGATCACCAGCGCGGTCGCCTTCGCCGCCCCGGTCGTGGTCGGTACGATGTTGATCGCGGCGGCGCGGGCGCGGCGCAGGTCCTTGTGCGGGCCGTCCTGGAGGTTCTGGTCCTGGGTGTAGGCGTGCACGGTGGTCATCAGGCCCTTCACGAGCCCGAAGCTGTCGTGCAGGACCTTGGCCATCGGCGCGACGCAGTTGGTCGTGCAGGAGGCGTTGGACAGGATGTGGTGGGAGGCCGGGTCGTACTTGTCGTCGTTGACCCCCATCACGATCGTGATGTCCTCCTCCTTGGCCGGGGCGGAGATGATGACCTTCTTCGCCCCCCCGTCCAGGTGGGCCTTGGCTGTCGGGCCGGTGGTGAACCGCCCGGTCGACTCGATGACGATGTCGACGCCCAGGTCGCCCCACGGCAGCTTGGCCGGCTCCCGCTCGGCGAGGATCTTGATCGACTTGTCGCCGACGTGGATGGTGTCGCCGTCGACCGTCACCTGGTGCGGCAGCTTGCCCACCACGCTGTCGTACTGCAGCAAGTGGGCCATGGTGGCGACGTCGCCCAGGTCGTTGGCGGCAACGACCTCGATGCCGCGGTCCGCCGCGGCGCTCCCGGTCGCGTTCACCGCCCGCCAGAAGTTACGCCCGATGCGCCCGAACCCGTTGATACCAACTCGAACTGTCATGACACCAGTCTCCGTTCCCGGTCCCCGCCGTGGCCAGGGTCCTACGTCCGCGTTCATCTTGGAAGGGGCCAGCTCCCAACGAGATTATCGGATACCGGCTCACTGGCCCCTGAGCCGGGGTCACCCTTTGCCCTAATGGTCTAGTCCACTCTAAATGGTCTAGTCCATCCTAACGGCCCCCGGCCGCCAACGCGGGGTCGTCGAGGACCGGCTGCCAGGCGATCTCCGCCGCCCCGATCAGGGGCGACTGCTCCAGGGCGGCGGCCACCAGCGGGACGTTCGCGCCCCGGCCCCACGGGCTGCGGTCCGCGAGCGCGGCCCGCAGCCCGACCGGGTCGGCGTCCAGCAGGTCGCGGTGCAGGCCGCCCAGCACGACCCGGTCGGGGTTGATCACGTTGACCAGGTCAGCGAGCCCGAGCCCGAGGCGCTCGATCAGGGTCGCCGCCGCCGCCCGGACCGCCGCGTCGCCCGGGTAATCGCGGCGCAGCACCGCGATGGCCTGCGCCAGCTCCGGGATCCCCGGCTCGGCGACCCGGCCGGCCAGCGCCAGGAACCGCGCCGCGTCGGCTTCCACGCTCAGGCAGCCGCGGCTGCCGCACTGGCACGGCAGCCCGGCGGTGTCCACGCTGACGTGCCCGGCCTCCATGCCCAGCCCGGTGCTGCCGGCGTACAGCGCGCCGCCGAGGACGAGCGCGCCGCCGACGCCGCCGTGGCCGGTGGCGACCATCAGCAGGTGGGATGAGCCCCGGCCGGCGCCGTGCCGGTGCTCGGCCAGCGCGGCCAGGTTGATGTCGTTGCCGGCCGAGCAGCGCAGTCCCCGGCCGCCCGGCCCGGTGATCCCGGCCAGCCTCAGCTTCCCGGCGAACAGGTCCCGGACCGGGGTGCCAGTCGGCCACCCGAGCCGGTAGTAGGGGGCCACCATGGTGCCATCCAGGCTGGTGACCGCGGAGGGGACGGCCAGGCCCGCGCCGACGCACGGCCGGCCCGCGCCGGCTACCAGCCGCGCGGCGACGCCGGCGATCTCCGCCATCGCGCTCGCCGGGTCGCCCGCGATGGCCTGCGTGGACGACTGCGCGGCGATGATCCGGGCGCCCAGCCCGATGACCGCCACCTCGAACCCGTCCGGGTGCAGTTGCGCGGCCAGCGCCACCGGCCCGGCGGGGTCGACCGACAGCCGGTGCGAGGGGCGGCCCTGCTGCCCGGGACTCAGGCGGGCGGCCTCGTCGACCTGGATCAGGCCCAGTTCCTGCAGCTCGCTGACCGTCGCGCCCGCCGTCGCGCGGGTGACGCCGAGCGCGGACGTGAGCACGGAGCGGGTGGGCGCCCGCCCCGTATGAATGAGCATCAATGCCTGGCCGAGCATGACCTATCCTTAGTTTGTGCAGATGCTAAACAAAATAGCGCGCCCCGGCCCCGTTGAGCGACGCCGGCCCTCGCTGCACGCGCTGCGAGTCGCCCTCACCGTCTTCTTCGCGCTCGACGGGTACCTGTTCGCCAGCTGGGCGGTTCGCGTCCCCGCGGTCAAGGCGCAGGTCGGCGCGTCCCCCGCGGCCCTCGGCCTGGCGCTGCTGGGCCTGTCAGTCGGTTCGATCGCGACCATGACCGCCTCTGGCGCGCTGTGCCGCCGGTTCGGCAGCCGGGAGGTCGCGGTCGCCGCCGCCACGCTGTTGTCGGTGACCCTGGTCCTCCCCGCGCTCGCCCGCTCGGCGGTGGAGCTGGGGGTGGCCCTGGCGGCCTTCGGCGTCGCCTACGGCGGGCTGAACGTCGCGATGAACAGCGTCGCCGTGGACCTCGTGGCCGCGCTGCGGCGTCCGGTGATGCCTTCGTTCCACGCGGCGTGGAGCTTCGGCGGGCTGGCCGGCGCCAGCGTCGGCGGCCTGCTCGCCCCGCACCTGTCCCCCCGCGCCGACCTGGCCCTCGTCGCCGTCGCGGCCCTGGTGGTAACCGCGGTCGCAGGGCGAGTAGTACTCCGCTTCACCCACGGGTTTGAACCGATCCCCGTGGAAGTACGAGCGGAGGCACGCGAGGCGAAAGGAGCGCCAGCAACTGGAGCTTCGAGCGGCCCGGCGAGCCGTGCGGGGTCCCGGAGCGAAGCGGAGGGTGCCCCGCCGGAGAGCCGGGCATTGGGCGGGAGGCTGCACCGGCGGGGGGCCTGGGGGGGTGGCGTGTACCCCCCGGGAAAGAGCGCCTGGCGTGTGGTGGCTGTCTTCGGGCTGATCGCGGCCTGCTCGGCCTACGGGGAGGGGGCGATCGCGGACTGGGGTGCCCTGCACCTGCGCGATGACCTCGGCACCGGCGCCGGCCTGGCCGCGGCCGGGTACGCCGCGTTCGCGGTCGCGGAGGCGTGCGGGCGACTGGCCGGAACGCGGCTGCTGACCCGCTACGGCGAAAGGCGCGTGCTGGCCGCCGGCGGCCTCACCGCCTGCGCGGGAATGCTGGCCGCCGCGCTGGCGCCCGGTCATCCGGTGGCCGTCGGCCTGCCCCTGGCCCTGATCGGCTTCGCCGCCACCGGCCTCGGGGTGGCCAACATGTTCCCGGCCGCCATGACCAGGGCCGGGCTGGCCGCCGGGCCGCGCGGGGTGGCCGCCGCGTCCACCCTCGGCTACGCAGGCTTCCTGCTCGGGCCGCCGACCATCGGACTGCTGGCCAGCGGCGTCGGCCTGCCCCCGGGGCTGAGCACCGTCTCCGCGCTGGCGCTGATCGCCGCCCTGCTGGCCAGCCTCGCCCACCGCTTCGCCGGGGAGGCCGGGCAATCCGGGGACGAGGCACCGCGGCCCTCGGCCGGGTAGCCTCGGCTCCTCACGATTGGCGCACAAAGCGACTACAGAGTGACCAGGAGGCCCTGTTCGCCCGGCCTGGCATGGTAGTTTGTGCCACTGCCAGCCTGACCAGCGGTGCTGGCCGAACAGCGCAGCAAGACTCGCCTACTTGCAGCCGGAGTGCCCTTCCATGCCACTCAAGCCGTCCCGATGACCGGGGTCGCCCAGCGACTAGCCGCCCGCGACAACGGCGCCAGCGACCGCCGTGGCCGTGTCCTGGCGTACTGGCTGTCCCCGGCCGGGCTGGTCATCGGGGGCGCGACGGTCCTCGCGCTGCTGCTGCGGGGCTTCCTGCTGACCCGGTCGCACTTCCTGACCTCGGGCGGGGTCGAATACGACGATGGCGTGTACCTGGGCGAGGCGATCCGGCTGCTGCACGGCGACCTGCCCTACCGGGACTACGCGCTGATCCAGCCGCCTGGCATCGCGGTCTTGATGCTGCCGGCGGCGATCGTCGCCCGTCTCGCCAGCACCACTGACGGCCTGGTCCTGGCCCGCGTGGCGTCGGTTGCCGCCAGCTCCGCCTGCGTCGCGCTCGCGGGGAACCTGGTCAGGCACCGCGGCACCCGGGTGACGCTGGTGACCTGCGGGCTGCTGGCCATCTACCCCGCCGACATCATGGCCGCGCGCACCCTGCTGCTCGAGCCGTGGATGAACTTGTGCGCCCTGCTGGCCGCCACCGCGGCGTTCCGCGACGGGCGGCTGGCCAGCTCCCGGCGGCTGGCGGTGGCCGGGCTGATCCTCGGCTTCGCCGCGACGATCAAGTTCTGGGCCGGGGTCCCGGCCGCGATCCTGCTCGCCGTTTGTTGCGCACCTTCCGGGCGGCTGGGCCGGCTGCGCTGGTACCTGCCCGCGCTGGCGGCCGGCTTCGTGGTCCCCGTCGCCGCCCTCGCCTGGGCCGCGCCCGCGTCCTTCCTGCGCGGCACCCTGCTTTACCAGGCGACCAGGACCGGCCAGCCCGCCCCGCTGGGCTTGCGCCTAGACCACCTGACCGGGCTCATCGTCGTCCTCGGCCACCACGGCATCGCGCTCGCCCGCAGCTCGTACTCCCTGTTCCAGGCGGACGCCACGGCGTCGATGGAGCCGACGACGACGGCGGCCATGCTGCCTGTCGCGCTCACCGCCATCGGCGCCGCCCTGATCCTCATCCCGTACCTGCGCGCGCCCCGCCGCCGCACGCACCTGGAGTGGTTCGCGCTCGGGTGCGCCATCGGCGCCTGCGTGGCGATCCTCGGGTACTCGGCATTCTTCTACCACTACCCGGCGTTCCCGGCCCCGTGGCTGGCGATCGCCATCGGCGCCGCCGTCGGCGCCATCCCGGTGCCGGCCACTCCCCGGTTGCGCGCGGTCGCGGTGGCCGGCGCGGCCCTCGCCGGCGCCGCCTTCCTCGCGGTGACGACGCTGGAGGTCGTTCAGCTCAGTGGCGTCGCCGTGGGAGCCAATCCCCGCGTCTCCCGCCTCGTCCCGCCCGGTGCCTGCGTGGTGACCGACCAGGTGGCGATGACGATCGCGGTGGATCGCTTCACGGCCGCCCCTTCCTCGTCTCCAGCCCCGGGCTGCCCGGACGTGGTCGACGCGCTCGCCCAGACGCTCACGCTCAGCGGGGGCGCCTCTCCCCAGGGCGGCGCCGGCCGCGACCCCCGCGTGATAGCCGGCTGGGAGTCCATCTTCGGCCGGGCGCAGTACGTGTGGCTAAGCGGCGGCCACGCCAACCGCATTCCGTGGACGCCGGAACTGAACGCGTGGTTCAACGCGCACTTCCACAAGGTCGCCGTCTACCGCGCCTACGCCGCCAGCCGCTTGTACGAGCGCAACCCCTGAACGTCTTCTGGATTGCTCGCCGCCCGGTACGCGCAAAGGGCCCGAGATAAGGGCAGCATGTCCGCCGTGAGGAACGCCTCGGTGGACGGCAGGCCCTGGTCCATGGCGCGGCGGTCAGCCATCGCGAGCAAGCGGCGGATCCGCCCGGCGATCGCGTCCTTGGTAAGCGGCGGGTTGGCGAGCTGGCCCAGTTCCTCCAGGGACGCCTGGCGGTTCGCGACCCGCAGGCGCCCGGCCATGACCAGGTGCTCGGGCGCCTCCGCGCCCAGGATCTCCAGGGCCCGCTCCACCCGCGCGCCGGCCGCGACCGCGGCCCTCGCCGAGCGGCGCAGGTTCGCGTCGTCGAAGTTGGCCAGCCGGTTGGCGGTGGCCCGCACCTCGCGGCGCATCCGCCGTTCCTCCCAGGCCAGGACGGAGTCGTGCGCCCCGAGCCGGGTCAGCATCGCGCTGATCGCGTCGCCGTCCCTGATCACCACCCGGTCCACGCCGCGCACGTCCCGCGCCTTGGAGCCGATCTTCAGCCGCCGCGCGCAGCCGACCAGCGCCAGGGCTGCCTCCGATCCCGGGCAGGTGATCTCCAGCGCCATCGACCGGCCGGGCTCGGTGAGCGAGCCGTGCACCAGGAACGCGCCTCGCCAGGCGGCCTCGCAGTCACACGAGCCGCCCGCCACCACCTGCCTGGGCAGCCCGCGCACCGGCCGCCCGAAGCTGTCGATCAGCCCCGCCTGCCGGGCGAGGCTATCGCCGCCCTTGGTGACCCGCACGACGTACCGGCTGCCCTTGCGCAAGCCGCCGGGCGCGAGCACGAGCAGCTCCGACGTGTGCCCGAACATCTCGGCCAGCCCCGCGCGAAGCCGCCGCGCGACCGCCGCCGTGTCCAACTCGGCCTCGATCACGATGTGCCCGGCGCTGAGGGTCAGCCCGCCGGCGAACCGCAGCAGCGTCGACACCTCCGCCTTGCGGCAGCACGGCTTGGTCACCGGCACCCGGCTCAGCTCATCCTTCACCACGCCCGTCATCGCCATAAACGCACCCCCACCCGGTTTTCTCCCCCGTCGAACAACTCCCGGTAGGCCGCCGCCAGTCGTACCGGGTCGTGCCTGGCGCCATCTTCGGCCGCCACGTCCGCCAGCACCAGCCGCGCACCCAGCAGCCGGGCCGATTTCTCAAGCTCGTCCTCACAGCCGCAGGCGGCCCGCGCGTCGGCGAGCACCACGTCCACGGCCAGCCCGGGAGCATGCTCGGCGAGCACTTCCAGGTGCCGGTGCGGGGAGAACCCATCGGTCTCGCCCGGCTGGGCCACCAGGTTGAGCGCCACCAGCCGCCGCGCGGCGGTCGAGTGCAGCGCCCGCGCCAGGGCAGGAACGAACAGGTGCGGTAGCACGCTAGTGAACCATGATCCTGGCCCGAATACCACCCAGTCCGCATCGTGAACTGCGGAAACCACGTCCGGGACGGCCGGCGGGTCGGCCGGCTCCAGCGAAATCGAGCGGACCTTGCCCGGCGTCTTCGCGCAGGCGACCTGGCCCCGGACGACGCTCACTTCCTCGGGCCGGGCCGGGTCGACGCCCTCCACGACCGCCACGATGTCCAGCGGCACGGCGGCCATCGGCAATACCCGGCCCCGCACCCGCAGCAGGCGGCCGACCCAGTCAAGGCCGGCGACCGGATCACCGAGCAGGTCCCACAGCGCGGCGATCAGCAGGTTGCCGGCCGAGTGGCCGGCCAGTTCCCCGTCCCCGCCGAACCGGTGCTGCACGACCTTGGACCAGGTGGTCCCCCAGTCGTCGTCGCCGCACAGCGCGGCCAGCGCCATCCGCAGGTCACCGGGCGGGAGCATGCCGAACTCGCGGCGCAGCCGGCCCGACGACCCGCCGTCGTCGGCGACCGTGACGACGGCCGTGACGTTACGGGTGACCCGGCGCAGGGCGGACAGCGACGCAGCCAGCCCGTGCCCGCCGCCAAGCGCCACCACCCGCGGCCCTGGTTGTCCGGTCACGTCCCCGCCAGTGGCGGGCACGTCACTCACGCCCGAGGTCCCGGTGGGTCACCCGCACGCCGCCGCCGGAGACGCGCGCCGCCAGCTGCTCGGCCATCGCGACGCTGCGGTGCTTGCCGCCGGTGCAGCCGACCGCCAGGGTCACGAACCGCTTGCCCTCGCGCTCGAACCCGGCCAGCGACACCTCCAGCGCCTTCGAGTACGCGTCGAGGAACTCCGGCGCGCCCGGCTGGGCCAGCACGTACTCCCGGACCGGGGCGTCCTGCCCGGTCAGCGAGCGCAGCTCGGGAACCCAGTGCGGGTTCGGCAGGAACCGGCAGTCGGCGACCAGGTCGGCGTCGACCGGAAGCCCGTACTTGTAGCCGAAGGACATGATCGTGAGCCGGACCGCGCCGACCGCCGAGCCGCCGCCGAAGTAACCGTTCATCCGGGCGCGCAGCTCGTGGACATTCAGCGCCGAGGTGTCCAGCACGATGTCGGCGTCCCCGCGCACGCTGCGCAGCAGCTCGCGCTCCGCGGTGATCCCGTCGACGATCCGCCCCGTTCCCTGCATCGGGTGCGGGCGGCGGACGTTCTCGAACCGGCGCACCAGCGCCTCATCCGACGCCTCCAGGAACACCACCTGCGGCGCGACGCCCTTGGCGCCCAGCTCGGAGATCGCGGTCTTCAAGTCGGTGGTGAACGCCCGGCTGCGCACGTCGACGACCGCGGCCACGCCGGCCAGCGAGGCCCGGTCGGCCAGGTCGATCATCGTCGGCAGCAGCCCCGGGGGCAGGTTCTCCACCACGTACCAGCCGATGTCCTCCAGCGACTTGGCGGCCGTCGAGCGCCCCGCCCCGGACATGCCGGTAATGATGATGATGTCGGGAGCCCCGTGTTCAGCGTGCTCGCCATAGGCACCGTGCTCCCCGAAGGCACCGTGCTCACCCAAAGCACCGTGCTCACCCAAAGCACCGTGCTCACCGCGCTGCTCAGCCATCGTCGCCCCCGTGTCCAGCCCCATGTCCAGCACTGCTTCCCCCAGTAAGGCCCGTCGCCGCACCGGTTACAGCGGCCCCGGTGGCCGCGGCATTCCCCGCCGTGTTCCCGGGCGCGGAGCTCCCAGCGGCGGCGTTGCCAGGCGCACCGTTGCCTGGCGCACCGTTGCCTGGCGCACCGTTGCCTGGCGCACCGCCACCCCGCAGCGCGGCCGTGATCGTCTGCGCCAGCCGCGGCCCGATCCCAAAGACCTCCGCGATCTCCTCGGGCGTGGCCGCCGAGACCGCGCGGACCGACCCGAAGCGCTTCAGCAGCGCCGCCCGCCGGGCCGGGCCGAGCCCGGGCACCGCGTCGAGCGCCGAGACCGTCGCCGCCTTCGCCCGCTTAGCCCTGTGGTAGGTGATCGCAAACCGGTGCGCCTCGTCCCGTACCCGCTGCAGCAGGTACAGCCCCTCGCTGGTGCGCGACAAGATCAGCGGGTAATCCTCGCCCGGCAGCCAGACTTCCTCCAGCCGCTTGGCCAGCCCGCAGACCGCCACGTCGTCAATGCCCAGCTCGGCCAGCGCCGCCGCCGCTGCCTCGGCCTGGCCGCGGGCGCCGTCCACGACGACCAGGTTCGGCGGGTAGGCGAACTTCCTGCGCGCGGCCTCGGGCCGTTCGGCCAAGGGGTCCAGGTCTTCCTTCGCTTCCGGGTCGCCCAGCATGTCAAGCTCCCCGGTCTCCTCGCGCTCGGCGAGGTAGCGCCGGAATCGCCGGGTGATGACCTCGCGGATCGCCGAGATGTCGTCGCTGCCGTCGCCGCCGCGGACCGAGAACCGGCGGTACTCGCTCTTGCGGGCCAGCCCGTCCTCGAACACGACCATGGACGCGACGACGTGCGTGCCCTGGAGGTTGGACACGTCGTAGCACTCGATCCGCAAGGGGGCGTCGGCCAGCCCGAGCGCTTCCTGGATCTCGTGCAGCGCGCGGGACCGCGTGGTCAGGTCGGAGGCGCGCCGCGTCTTGTGCAGCGCGAGCGCCTCCTTGGCGTTGCGGGCGACGGTCTCGGCGAGGGCCTTCTTGTCGCCCCGCTGCGGCACGCGCAGCGAGACCGGCCCGCCGCGCCGCTGCCCCAGCCACTGCGTCATCGTCGCGGTGTCCGGCGGCAGCTCGGGGACGAGCACCTCGCGCGGGATGCCGGCGCTAGCGCCCTCCGGCCCGGCCGAGTCCCCGTAGAACTGGCCGAGGAAGTGCTCGACCAGCCCGCCGGTAGTGACGTCCTCGACCTTCTCCAGCACCCAGCCGCGCTGCCCCCGGATCCGGCCGCCGCGCACGTAGAAGACCTGGACGGCCGCTTCCAGCTGGTCTTCGGCCAGTGCGACCACGTCGCAGTCGGTGCCGTCGCCGAGCACGACGGCCTGCTTCTCCAGCGCCCGCTCGAGCGCCTTGATGTCGTCGCGGAGCCGGGCGGCGCGCTCGTACTCCTCAGTGTCGGAGGCGTTCTTCATCTCAGCCGTCAGCTTGCGGATGAACCGCTGCGTGTGCCCGGCCATGAAGTCGCAGAAGTCCTCGGCCAGCGTCCGGTGCTCGTCTTCGCTGACCCGGCCCACGCACGGCGCCGAGCACTTGCCGATGTAGCCCAGCAGGCAGGGGCGGCCGACCTGGCCGGCCCGCTTGAAAACACCCTTGGAGCAGGTCCGCACCGGGAAGACGCGCAGCAGCGTGTCGACGGTCTCCCGGATCGCCCAGGCGTGGCTGTACGGGCCGAAGTACCGGGTCCCCTTGCGCTTGGCGCCCCGCATGACCATGACCCGCGGGTAGTCCTCATCCATGGTGACCGCGAGGTAGGGGTAGCTCTTGTCGTCGCGGTACTTGACGTTGAACCGCGGGTCGAACTCCTTGATCCAGGAGTACTCCAGCTGCAGCGCCTCGACCTCGGTCTTGACGATGGTCCAGTCGACCTTGGCGGCCGTGGTGACCATCACCTGGGTACGCGGGTGCAGGCTGGTGAAGTCGGCGAAATACTGGTTCAGCCGCTGGCGCAGCGACTTGGCCTTCCCGACGTAGATGACCCGCCCGTGCTCATCGCGGAACCGGTACACCCCCGGGGAGTCCGGAATCTCGCCAGGGGCTGGCCGGTAGGCGTGCGGGTCTGCCACGAGGCCACTCTATTCGCTTGGCTGCTCGCCGTAGGCCCGCTCGCGCGGGCGATCCGGGAAAGATCCCTCATGGGCCGCCCAACGGAACGGCGGTTCCCCGCTCCTTCCCCGTCTAGCGCCGCGCGCGGGCCAGCGAGCTTGCGCGGACACGCGTTATTACTTAATCTTGCCGTCGTGAGTGACGCGCCTGAGCTGGCTGTGACGGTGCTCCTCACCTACGGCCACGGGACGCTGACAGCTGAGCGCACCGTCGCCCTGCTGCGCTCGGCGGCCGTGGGCGCGGTCATCGACATCAGGATCGCGCCCGGTTCCCGGCGCAACCCGCAGTTCGCGCGGGCCGAGCTTGAGCGGTGGCTGCCCGAGGCGGGCATCGGCTACGACTGGGACAAGCGCCTGGGCGGGTTCCGCAAGCCAAGCGCGGGTAACCCCGACACCGCCTGGCGGGAGGACATGTACCGGGGATACGCCGAGCACATGCGAGGCCAGGAGTTCCTGGACGCGGTGAGCGCGGTGCTGGCCCGGGCCGCGGCCGCCGGGGCGTCCGGCGGCCGGGTCGCGGTGATGTGCTCCGAGAGCGCCTGGCAGCGCTGCCACCGGCGCCTGCTCGCGGACTTCGCCCAGGAGGCGCGCGGCGTCCCGGTCCGCCACCTGGCCCACGACGGCGCCCTGGCCCGGCACGTCCCGTCGGCCGGCCTGCGCCTGCGCGAGGACGGCCTGCTGGTCTACGACCACGGCCAGTCCTCGCTGCTGTAAAGCCCGCCGAAATCCAGGTGCGCGGCGGCGGCGCGGCCCCCTACCGTTCGTCGTGAGCGAAACGCGCTCACGGGGAGATGGAGATCATGGAGCACCCAGGTGTGGCTGTTCCTGCACTCGGGCTCGCGCGGCGTCGGCAACAAGCTGGCCGTTTCAACCGCGCGGAGATGATGGCCCGGGTGCACGGCTGCCTGGAGTCGTTCATGGGCCGCGCGGTGGCGGCGGTGGAGACGATCCAGTGTCATCACAACTACACCGAGCAGATGAGCGGCGACCTGATGACCCGCTGGAAGCGCCCGAAGGGGCGGTCCGGGCACGTCTGGCTGTCCCGCAAGGGAGCGATCGACGCGTCCGCCGGAAAGCCGGGCCTCATTCCGGGGTCAATGGGCACCCGTTCGTACGTGGTCGCCGGCAAGGGGAACCCGCTGTCGCTGAACTCCTCCCCGCACGGCGCGGGCCGTGAGTACAGCCGCTCGGCGGCCCGCCGGGAGTTCAGCCTGGCGCAGCTCGAGGCGGCGATGACGGGCATCGAGTGGCGGCGCACGGACGCGTTCCTGGACGAGATCCCGGCCGCCTACAAGGACGTCGACGTCGTCATGGCCGACGCCGGCGACCTGGTCGAGGTCCGGCACACGCTGCGGCAGATCGTCAACGTGAAGGGAGACTGACGTGACGGCCGAGCCCGAGGTCGACCCGGTGATCGTCGCCTACTACAACGAGGGCCGCGAGCGCGGCCGGCTCGCGGCCGGGCCCTCGCAGCTGGAGCGGCTGCGCACCCAGGCGCTGCTGTCGCGGTTCCTGCCCGCCCCGCCCGCCCGCGTCCTGGACGTGGGCGGCGCGGCCGGCGTCTACGCGGCCTGGCTGGCCGGCCGCGGCTACCAGGTGCACCTCGTGGACCCGGTGCCGCTGCACGTCGAGCAGGCCCGCGAGGCGGCGGCCGGCTCGTTCACGGCGGCGCTGGGCGACGCCAGGGAACTGGCTGAGGCCGACGCCAGCCACGACGCCGTGCTCCTGCTCGGCCCGCTGTATCACCTGCTGGAGCGGGCCGACCGGGTGCGCGCGCTGGCGCAGGCGCGGCGGGTGGCCCGCCCCGGCGGGGTCGTCGTCGCGGCGGCCATCTCGCGGTACGCGTCGTTCATGGACGGGTTCTACCGCGAGTTCGTGGACCGGCCGGGCTTCGCCGCCGGCATGGCCGACACAATGCGGACCGGGCGGCACCTCAACCCGCGTCGCGAGCAGTACATGTTCACCACCGCCTACTTCCACGACCGCGATGGCCTGGCCGCCGAGGTCACCGACGCAGGCCTCAGCCTGGAGGCGATCATGCCCGTCGAGGGGCCGCTGGCCTGGGCGCCCGGCCTGGAGGGGCGTCTGGCTGAGCCGGCCCAGCGGCAGCTCATCCTGGACTCCCTCGCCGCGATCGAGCACGACCCGGCGATCACGGGCGCCTCCTCCCACCTGCTCGCCATCGCGCGCGCCTCACCACTCGCGCGCGGCTTAGCGCTCGATGGTCAGGGACAGGAAGTCGGACACGGCGAGCAGCCCGAGGGCGTGGCGCTCCAGCGACCGGATGCCGCGGCGGGCCTCATCGTGGTAGACGCGCGGACCGCGGGCCCGGAATGACCGGCCCCGGGTGCGGATCTCGCAGCCGTCCGCGGCCAGCACGTTCTTCACCCAGTCGGTGCCCGGCCCGTAGGTGAGCGCGATGATGAAGCCCTCGTCGCCGGCCCGGAACACGTTCACCGGCGTGCGGTACTCACGCCCGGACGCCCGGCCCCGGTGCACGACCACCCCCAGCCCCGGCGCCCACGGCGCGACGTGCCGCATAACGCGGTTGAATCCGGCCCGGTTCCACCGGGCGACCCTCATCGGGATCGGCATGCCACCACCGTACGTCACCGGCTCGGCATCGGCATCGGCACCTTCACCGGCGACCCGGCCCCGCCGAGGACGAGGTTATGGTGCACGGCCATCCACCAGTTCCATACGTCCTCGTGCGGCGCGCCGGCTACCCAGCCCATCAGCTTGCCGTCGTCCTGGGTCCACACCATGTCCTCCTGCGCGCTGTCGGTCATGGTGCAAAACACCCGGCCGGCCGCTTCCAGGCTGGTTACCCGCCCGCTGGCCATCTGCGCGATCGAGTAGGCCCGCGGGTGCCGGAACTGGTGGTTCCAGGCGACCTCACCCGCCGCGGACGGTGAGGTGAGGCCGCAGTCCTGGTAGTTCTGCTGGATCGCGCCGGAGTTCAGCGACTTCACCTTGGCCGCGTAGGCGGAATACAGCGTCTGCAGCGAGGGGTAGGTGCTGAGCACCACGCCGGTGATCCCGGGCGCGGGCGCCATGCAGGTCACCATCGTCATGCTGTCGGGCAGGCAGTCCGCCTGCGGCAGCAGGCCCTTGGCGCTGCCGCTTTGGTCGGCGAGCCGGATCGCCGCCATCAGCTCGCCAGCGACCGGCCGCGATGCGGAGGCCATCGATATGGATCGCGACCCGCCCGCCGGCGACGCCGGCATCAGCGCCCACGCGACCCCGGCTCCCGCCATCGCGACCACGGCGGTCCCGGCCGCGATCAGCCGCGCGGGATGGCGCCGGCCGGGGCCGGGTTGGCGCCATCGGGGGGACGATCCACCTTGCCGTCTGTGGGAGGTCATGCACGCATCGTAATATTCGGCAACACGACATGTGATCGCTTCGAGACAATCCGCTGATAAGTGCCTGGTAGCCAGGCACCCAACGGCGCGCGGGACCTCGCACACGGAACAATGGGGATGCATGACGGGCTACGCCGACTGGGAAGGCCACGTGATCGTGTGCGGGCTGCAGGAGGTTGGCCTGCGCATCGTCGAGCAGCTCAGCCAGTCCGGCGTGCCGGCGGTCGTCGTCGACGACGACCCGGACCCGCGCATGGAGCTCATCGTGGCGGGCTGGGGCGTCCCCCACGCCCGCGCCAGCTCCCGGATCCCGGCGACCTTCACCGCGGCGGGCATGGCGGGGGCGATCGCCGTCGTGTGCGTGTACGACGATGACCTGCACACCCTGCAGGCCGCCCTGCTGGCCAGGCAGCTCCGGGCCGACGTGCGGGTGGTGGCGCGGCTCACCAATCCGGCTGTCGGCCGGGCGCTCAGCCAGGCGGGCGTCGCGGTGCTCGACGTGGCGGGCCTGTCCGCG
Organism: Streptosporangiaceae bacterium; assembly: GCA_025934375.1. Lineage (GTDB taxonomy): Bacteria > Actinomycetota > Actinomycetes > Streptosporangiales > Streptosporangiaceae > Trebonia. The sequence continues at coordinate 54,997 of JAICYD010000022.1, forward strand.
CCGTCCATCGTCGAGGCGGTGCGGCGCTCCGGCGTGCAGGAGATGACGCTATCCGGGCAGCCGTTCCACGCCAAGCGGGTAACCGCCGCCCGCGATGGCACGCTGCGCGACCTGTACGGTGCACTCGCCCCCATCGCCGTCGTGCCCGCGGCGGGCGGCGAGTGCGCGATCACTCCTGGCCGGGACGAGCGCGTGGCCCGCGGGGACGAGGTCACCCTCATCGGCACGCCCGAAGAGCTCGCGGCCACCTTCCCCGAACGGGCCTCAGGTTCCCGCTCGCACCGCCCCCGCCTCGCCGTCGCCCCCCGCCTGCGGCGCCTGGCGATCTCCCTGGTGCGCGCCAGCGACCGCAGGCTGAGGCTCACCCTCGCCGCGCTGCTGCTGGTCGTCGCCGCCTCCACCGTCATCTTGCGCCTGGGCTACGAGCTGTCCGGGCATCACATCTCGATCCTGCAGGCCGTGTACTTCACGATCGAGACGATCACCACCGTGGGGTACGGCGATTTCACCTTCAGCCACGAGACGCCCTGGCTGATGGGCTTCGCCGTAGCCCTCATGATCTCGGGCGCGCTGTTCGTGGCGGTGTTCTTCGCACTGCTCACCAACCTCATCGTCAGCCGCCGGATCGAGGAGTCGCTGGGACGGCAGAAGATCACCGGCCTGAGCGGGCACGTGCTGGTGACCGGACTGGGCACGGTCGGGCTGGAGGTCGTCCAGCGGCTGGCCCAGTCCGGCACCGACGTCGTCGTGATCGAGATGGACGAGGACAACCGCCACCTGGGCGAAGTCCGTGACCTCGGCGTGCCGGTGGTGATCGCGGACGCCACGCTCCCCCAGGTGCTGCGCAGCGCGTCGCTGGCCACCGTGTCCGCGGTCGCCGTGCTGACCAGTGATGACATGGCGAACCTGGAGACCGGCCTGGCCGTGCGGGACCAGCTGGGCGAGCGCTGGGCCACCGTCCCGGTGGTGCTGCGGATCTTCGACCCGCAGTTCGCCGGGCTGGTCCAGGAGACCTTCGGCTTCCACTACGTGCGCTCGACGGCGGCCCTGGCGGCGCCATGGTTCGTCGGGGCGGCGCTCGGCCTCGACGTGCTGTCCACGTTCTACGCCGGCGACCAGCCGTTGCTCGTCTCCCGCCTGACCGTCACCCCGGGCGGCGGGCTGCACGGCCTGCGGATGGACGACCTGGGCGGCCGCACTCGGGTGCTGGCGATCCGGCGGGCCGGCGACCGGACGGTCCTGGAGCGGCTGCCCCGCCGCGCCACCCGGTTCGAGCCCGCCGACGAGGCGTTCCTGATCGGCCCGTATGACGAGCTGCTGGCGGTGCTCCGCCGCGACCGGCCTGCTGTACCTCCTGGGGGGCGCAAACCAGCCCCCCACACCCCCCGCTCTCACGTCCTCCCGCCGTAGCATCCGGCTCGCCGGGAGGATCCCCGGAAACCACGGGGACCCTCCGCGGCTCGCCGGATCACTCGAAGCTGCGCTCGTCCCTCGCTCCGCCTCGCGTGCCCCCGTCCCATACCAGTCCCCCAGATGGGGATCAATCCGGCCGCCGCGGCGGTTTCGTTCCGGAGACGAATATGAGGAGAGGCGGGCCATGGCACTGGCGCATTTCACGGTGTTCCTGAGCGGGGTTGGCTACCACGAGTCGGCGTGGAAGCTGGCCGATCCGGCTGACTTGGGCGAGCGGGCCTGGTTCGGGGTGCTGGAGCGGGCGGCGCGGACGGCCGAGCGCGGCCTGCTGGACGCGGTGTTCTTCGCCGACTCACCTGGCCTGGAGATCTTCCGCGCCCGCTATTTCCCGCAGGTCGGCTTCGACCCGCTGGAGCTGCTGGCGGCGCTGTCGCGGACGACGTCGCGGGTTGGCCTGGTCGCGACCGCGTCAACCACCTACAGCCAGCCATATGACCTGGCGCGACGGCTGTCCACGATCGACCACCTGTCCGGCGGCCGCGCCGGGTGGAACATCGTGACGACCCGGTACGCCGGGGCGGCGGGCAACTTCGGTCTGGCCGAGCACCCCGACGCGGCGCTGAGGTACGCCCGGGCGGAGGAATTCGTCGAGGTCGCCTCGCGGCTGTGGGACAGCTGGGACGCCGGCGCCGTGGTCGCCGACCCGGGACGGGAGCCCGGAGCCACCGCGGTGTGGGCGAACACTGACCTGATCCGGCCGGTCGACTTCCACGGGAAGTTCTTCAACGTCAGCGGGGCGCTGACGCTGCCGCGCTCGCCCCAGGGCCGGCCGGCGTTCGCGCAGGCGGGATCGTCCGGGCCCGGGGTCGAGCTGGCCGGGAAGACCGCCGACCTGGTGTTCACCGCGCAGCCCGACATCGCCGCCGGGCGCCGGTTCCGCGACTCGGTGCGGGACGCAGCCGCTCGCCATGGCCGTGATCCGGGCAGCATGCTCGTGTTGCCGGGGGTGTCGTTCGTGCTCGGGTCGACCGAGGCGGAGGCCCGCTCGCTGCGCGCGGCGCTGGAGGACGCCGTGGACCCGGAGTTCCGGTGGCGGAACCTGGCGCACAACGCGGGCCTGGACTGGCGGCTGATCGACCCCGGCCAGCCGCTGAGCGCCGACGCGGTCGCCGCGGTCCCCCCGGCCGCCCGGACCAGCCGGACCGACCAGATCGTGCGGCGCTCGCGGGAAAGCGGGAAGGCGTTCGGCCAGCTGGCCGCGGAGCTGACCGGGCTGCCCGGCGGGCTGGAGTTCACCGGGACGCCCGAGCAGTTCGCGGGCCTGATCCAGGCGTGGACCGACGGCGGCGCCGGGGACGGGTTCACGCTGCAGCCGGCGACGCTGCCGGGGTCGCTGGAGGCCTTCACCGACCACGTCGTGCCGATCCTGCAGCGGCGCGGCCTGCACCGGCGCCAGTACGCGGCCACCACGCTGCGCGGTCACCTGGCCGAGCGCTAACCCCTTACGACCAGGGGGTGGCCGGCCGCTCCTGCGGGACCCCGTCGACGGTGATGTCAACCTTCTCGTTGTAGAAGGCGACCAGGTTCTCGATCTTGGGCGCCTCGGCGATGGGCGCCGGGTAGCCCCAGGCGATGTCGGCGTGGACCTCATCCCCGGCGCGGACCGACCAGTAGACGGCCTCGCCCTTGTACGGGCAGCGAGACCGGGTCGCCGTCGGCTCCAGCAGGTCGAGCCGGACGTCGAGCTTGGGGATGTAGTAGCGGACCGGCAGCCCGGTCTCGAACAGCAGCCGCGGTCGGCGGGTATCGGCGACCAGGACGCCGTTCACCCGGACCTCGACGTGACGGGAGGAGCTCAGCACGTCCACCCGGTGGTAGGGGTCACGGGGGTGCTTGAAGACCTCATCGTCTTCCTCGAACCAGGCGTCCGCCTTGTTCCAGTAGAACGCGACGTAGTCCTTCAGCTCGGGCACCGAGTCGATCGGCGCCGGGTAGGCCCATACGGCGTTCTCCACGCGCCGGCTCCCCACGACCACGTCGTAGTAGGAGGCTTCGCCCTTGTACGGGCAGCGCGTGTGGTGGCTGGTCGGCTCCAGCAGGTCGAACCGGACATCCGCGCGCGGGAAGTAGTAGACCGGCAGGTGCCCGGTCTCGAACAGGTAGATTGTCGCGCTGCTGTCGGCGACCGCCTCCCCGCCGAAGAAGACCCGCACCCGCCGGGCGTTCGGCTCGGTCCGCACGCGCGGGCCGGCCTGCGCGCGGGTGGCTTCCGTTGTCTGCGTCGTCATCGTCAGCTCCTGTCCTCTCGTTCGCGGGCGCCCGGCGACCCGGGTGCCCGCGGAATGCCCCTACCGACCGACAGCGCGCCGGGCGCGCCGCAGATTCCCGGTCAGGGCGCTACCGAACGGACCGTGACATCTCGCGGCGCTACCCCCGGCCACCACGCACAGGCGCGCCATGACGGCACGAGCGGCAATGGGCGATTTAGTGGCCTACCGACAGTGACAGGAGGACGTTCGGGAGAGATGGTGGGAGTCGGGGGCCTCGCTCGCGCCGGATGGAAGGTGGCCGCCAGTGCTGTCAGCCGAAGACAATGAGATCCTCACCCGCGTCGGCCCCGGGACGCCCATGGGCAACCTGCTGCGCAGGTACTGGATCCCGGCGTGCCTGTCAGCGGAGATCGCCGAGCCGGACGGTCCGCCCGTGCGGGTGCGGCTGCTAGGCGAGGACCTGGTGGCGTTCCGTGACACCGACGGCCGGGTCGGGCTGCTCGAGGAGTCCTGCCCGCACCGCGGCGCGTCGTTGTTCTACGGTCGCAACGAGGAGTGCGGGCTGCGCTGCACCTACCACGGCTGGAAGTTCGACGTCACCGGGCAGTGCGTGGACCAGCGCAGCGAGCTGCGCCCGTTCTCGCAACGGATCAAGACCGGGTCCTACCCAGTGCACGAGTCGGGCGGGATCGTCTGGGCCTTGCTCTCAGCCCCGCTCGGCGGCCCGGCGCAGACGCTGACGCCGTTTCGCGACTTCGGGACCGAGTCGCTGCCCGCGCCGCTGGCGACGGCGAACAAGGAGGTCATCTACTGCAACTGGGTCCAGTCGATGGACGGCGACCTGGACACCGCGCACATCTCCAACCTGCACCAGTTCGACGCGATCGACGGCATTCCCGACGACGGGACGGACGAGCCGGGCTACCCGTCGGGGTACCAGTCGATGCGCTTTTGGCGCCATGACGCGCGCGCGCTGATCGAGGTCGAAGACACCTGGCACGGGTTCCGGTACGCCGGCATCCGGGTGACGCCGAACGGGCACCAGCACGCCCGGATCACCGCCTACATCTTCCCGGCGTCGACGATCATCGCGCAGATCCCGTTCTCCACCCGGCAGATCTTCGTGGTGCCCGCCGATGACTACACCACCCACCGCTACAACTTCACGACCCAGCCGCCGCAGAACCCGCGCGGGTATGGCGGGCCGGTGTTCTTCACCTACCCGACGTACCCGTTCGAGATGATGGCGCAGAAGGGTGTCGTGCCGAGGCCGTACAACCGCGGCAATGACTACCTGATCGACCGGGACGCCCAGAAGGGCGTGTCGTACAGCGGCATCCGCGACTTCCGCAGCCAGGACGCGATGGCGACGGAGACCGCCGGGCCGATCTACGACCGGACCCGCGAGCACCTGGGATCCACCGACGTGGCCCTGATCCGGATGCACCGCCTGCTGCTGCGCTGCGCGAAGGCCCTGGCGGCGGGAGAGGACGAGGTCACACTGCCCGCGCTGGCCGGGGATTTCCGCTCCATCCGGGGCGCGGAGAAGATCCTGGAGGAAGGCGAGGACTGGCGGGTCCTCGGCACCAACGACGATCCCGTGGTCCAGGAGGCGCTGAAGGCAGCCGAGGACGACGACCGCTAGGGACGGCTGATGTCGATCACGACGCGGGAGGGGGCGGTGAGGGTGTAGGCGTGGTACCCGCCCTTCGCCGCCAGGCCGATGCCCCAGGTGAGATAGCCCTCGAAGTCGCCGGCGGCCGCCAGTCCCAGCAATTGCGCGTAGTTGGGCGTGGCGGCCGCCGGGCCCGGGTAGGTGGCGTGCCCCGTGGCCGGGCACACCGCGCTGGCGCCGCGGAACGTCACCTTGAGGAACGACTTGCCGGCGATGGTGACCGGCTTGCCCGACCCGTCGCCGACCACCTGCGGGACCGGCGTGACCGTGTACGACGGCAGCTTCCCGGCGAACTGGAAGACCACCCGGTCGGTGGCCGCCTGCTGCCCGGTGCGGATCGAGGTCAGGTAGGACCCCGGGGTCGCGCACGCGCTGGCCGGGGCCGAGGATGCCCCGCCAGCGCCCGAAGAAGCACCGCCCGAAGAAGCACCGCCCGACGCCGCCGGCGGCGTCCCCGTGGCCCCGTTCGATGACGCAGCGCCCGGAGAAGCGCCGCCCGAAGAAGCACCGCCCGAAGAAGCACCGCCCGGCGCACTGGCTGACGAGCCGCCCGCCGCTCCCGTGCCCGCCTGCTGTGACCCGGCGCAGCCGCTGATCAGCACGGCCGCGGTGGCCGCCACCACGGCAAGGGCGACCGGCACTCCGCGACGCGGTGGTACCGAAGGCGCTACGCGCATCTTGCTGTTATCACCCATGGCCATCACTCCCACTCTGACGACGGCGCAGGCCGTCATCGCCGCCGCGCCGCTTGCTCTTGGCACCTAAGACGCGGAAGGAGGCCTTTGGGTTAGCTGAAGATTTCAGCCGGGATCGGACGGGGTGCCTGGCCGGCCCCCGCCGGGCCTGGTGACCAGTCGCGGGCCACGCCTGGCTAGCCGAGCTCGATGCTAGTGCCGCTGACCTTGATCGCCGCGGCCGGCAGCGGGCTGGACGCCGGCCCGGATATGACCGAGCCGTCCTTGACGCTGAACTGGCTGCCGTGGCACGGGCAGTCGATGGTGCCGTCGGAGACCTGGTCCACCGTGCACTGCTGGTGCGTGCAGATCGCGCTGAACCCCTTGAACTGGCCGGCGGCCGGCTGGGTTACCACGACCTTGGCCGAGGCGAACACTTTGCCGCCGCCGACCGGGATCTCGCTGGTGGCGCCGAGGGCGCCGGCCGCCGCACCCGCACCGCCCGCACCCGCACCGCCCGCACCCGCACCGCCCGCGCTGGTCCCGCCGGCCGTGCCCGCGCTGGCGGGCGGAGTACCCGGGGCCGCGGTCGTGGCGGCGGGGGCGCCGTCGCCGGTGTTATCGCCGTTGGCGCCGCCGAGGAGGCCGCACGCGCTCACCGCCCCTGCCAGGCCCGTGAGGCCGGCGCCCGCCAGCACCTCGCGCCGGGTGGCGGCCTCGGCTGGACGTGGTATGACGCCACGATGTAGTCGCTGTGTCACTAGTGCTCCTATCGATCGTTGGTCTGCGGAACCTCTGGGTGTCACATCCTCTGGATATGGGAACGCAAAGCCCCGCCGCCCGGTTGACGTTGCTCCCGTAACCACGCCGTAAGCACCATTAAGGAACCTCATCGAACACCGCGAGATCGCGACTGCCGCCGACGATTCCGTTCTTTCGTTACTCTCTGTGATAAATGGGCCCGGGCGGGCCGCCTTCCGCTATTCGGTCACGGAATGTAGTCAACCATTTAAGGTCCCGTATGCAATTTTCACGGAAATTTCTTTCGGCCTGCCTGGTTAGGGGGCGCGAATCATGGCTCTGACCTGTTGAAACCGTGTTCCCCTGTATCTAATTGGATAGATGAGCCTTACCTGACAGCGATATCACTATGACCACACGGAGGGTGGTCAGAATAATACGTAGAGCCATAATCTTGGGTACATAGGAATCACGGATGGGAAACGGGCAGATGCTCAGAGTTAGCAAAGTCGAAGAATGGCTACATCGCGCGCCTACCCGCCCGGACATGAGCACGCACGGTAACTGCGTCATCATCCGATCCGGCGAGAACTACGAAGGCAAGCAAGGCGTCAGCCTGACCACGGGCATCAGTCACCAGTCGGCCGGCGCGCAGCGGCTATGCCTTCACCTGGTCATGATCCCGCCCGGCACCCGCGGCATGCCGCACTTCCACGCCGGGCACGAGTCCGCCATCTACACCGTCAGCGGCGAGACCGAGGTCTGGCATGGTGACGGACTGGTACAGCGCACCATGGTGCGGGCGGGCGACTTCATGTACGTGCCGCCGGGAACCCCGCACCTCCCGGTCAACCGGGGACGGGTCATGTCGGTGTCCGTTGTGGCCAGGACCGATCCTGACGAGCAGGAAAGTGTGGTCATCCTCGAACTCCCCCGCCACCTTTCCAATCTGCTTAGCCTTCCGGTCGCCATCCAGGAATAATCATCCCCGCGCCCGCCTCCCGCGGGGACCGCGGTGAACCGGCACAGCACTGGCGGCGGCCTCCTCCTCCGCCAGGGCGCCCAGGGGCTTCTCTCCCCCCACCTCGCCGGGACGCCGCCCGTCCGGCCGCGGTTCCTCGCTGGGGTAGCCGCAGGAACCGCGGCCGGACCTGTCTTCCGTGGATGCGCCTGGGATTTCCGGAAATCCCAGGCGCATCCGCGATTCACGCGATGATCGGCGATGACCGGGATACGCGACTTGCCGCTGACGCCGTTATCGGCTCCCCGGTTCCCGGCCGAGCGGGAACCAGTGCCAGATAGGGACTATTTCGCCGTTATCTTGCCCGGCCGAACCTTTACTGCTACCCGCGGCCGAGTGAGCGAAACGCGCGATTCCCCCGCGGTCGCGAGAATGCACGATATATCCTTATTCGAAAGAGTGACGTTATCGCGTCGCGCGCACGTCGCAGCAATGGCCTTAATGCCCTATACATCACGATCCGGCAATTCGCCGAGCTCGCCTCGGAAGTATTCGACAGTGGCGCGCAGCCCGTCATGAAAGCCCACGGTAGGCGACCATTGGAGGAGATCACGAGCGAGCGTGATATCGGGCTTGCGGCGTACCGGGTCGTCGACGGGCAGCGGGTGGTACTCCACCGCGCTGGCGCTGCCGGTCATCGCCAGGACCTTCTTGGCCAGGTCAAGCACCGTGAACTCGTCCGGGTTGCCGAGGTTGACCGGGCCGGTCACGTCGTCGGGAGCGCCCATGAGGCGGATGAGCCCCTCCACGGTGTCGTCCACGTAGCAGAACGAGCGGGTCTGGGAGCCGTCTCCGTGCAGGGTGAGGGGCACACCCGCGAGCGCGGCGACGATGAAGCTGGACACGACCCGGCCGTCGTTGGGGTGCATCCGCGGCCCGTAGGTGTTGAAGATCCGGGCGACCTTGATCTTCAGCCCGTGCTGGCGGTGATAGTCGAAGAATAGGGTCTCGGCGGCGCGTTTGCCCTCGTCGTAGCAGGAACGGGGGCCTATCGGGTTCACGTTGCCCCAGTACGACTCTGGTTGGGGATGCACTGCCGGGTCGCCGTAGACTTCAGACGTCGACGACAGCAAGACCGGCGCCCCCAGCCGTTTGGCCAGGCCAAGCATGTTGAGCGACCCGACCACGCAGGTCTTCGTGGTCTGCACGGGGTCCCGCTGGTAGTGCACCGGTGACGCCGGGCAGGCGAGGTGGTAGATCCGGTCGACCTCGACGTATAGCGGGAATGTAATGTCGTGCCTGACGAACTCGAACCTCGGCTCGGCCGCCAAGTCGTAAAGATTTCTTCGAGAACTGGAGCTGAAGTTGTCAACCGCGAGTACCTCATGACCGAGGGCTATGAGCCTGCGGCACAGGTGGGAGCCGATGAACCCCGCTCCCCCGGTAACCAGGATCCGCTGGGGGGCGCCCGTGTACAGTTCCTTATTGACCATTATCCGTCCAGGAAGCGCGTCCATGTAGGATTGGCATTATGAAGCTATCGATCCTTATGCCCGTTTACAACGAGTACGCAACCCTATCAGCTGCGGTCAAGGACATCCTTGCTGTTAACTTTCCCTGTACTTTTGAACTCGTTATTGTAGACGACGGTAGCACAGACGGTACACGCGACCTGTACCCTTCGCTCACTGATGACCCGCGCGTCACCCTCACGTTGCATGAGCGAAACCAGGGGAAGGGCGCCGCGATCCGGACCGCCGCCCAGCGGGCGAGCGGCGACTACGTGATCATCTGCGACGCCGACCTGGAGTACGCCCCCGCGCAGATCCCGTCCCTGCTGCAGCCCGTGCTGCGCGGCGATGCCGAGGTCGTCTACGGCACCCGGACGTTCGGCAGCCACAACGCCTACTCCTATCTCTACGTCCTGGGCAACAAGGGCGTGACCACCTGCGCGAATGTCTTGTTCAACTGCTACATCTCCGACCTGGAGACATGCTTCAAGCTGATCCCGGCGAGCCTTTACCGCGACCTGAAGGTCAAGTCCGCGGGATTCGGCATGGAGGCGGAGATCACCGGCAAGCTGCTGCGCCGGGGCATCCGCCCCTACGAGGTGCCGATCAGCTACACGGCCCGCAGCCGCGAGGCAGGCAAGAAGCTGACCTGGCGGGACGGGGTGGAGGCAGTCTGGATCTTGGCCCGCGAGCGGATGCGGCCAGTTCCGCGCAAGGCCGCTGCCGAGCACGGTGCCCCAGACGAGCACGGTGCCCCAGACAAGCGCAGTGCCGGCGCCGGGCGCAGTGCCGCTACCGAGCGCTAATGGCGGTTCCCGCAGTGTGGCGTACGTACCGGACGCGCCGGAAGAGCCTGGACGACGCGGAACCGGGCGAGGTTACCCTGGGTGGCACGGCCCCTGACGCTGTGCTCGACAACGCTGTGCTCGACAACACGGGGCCGGACAACACGGGGCCAGACGATAACGTATCGCTCGGTAACACAGCGCTCGACGACACGGGACCCGCCGACCCAGCGCTCGACAACGCAGTACTCGACAACGCAGTACTCGAGGACACTGTGCTCGAGGACACTGTGCTCGAGGACACTGTGCTCGAGGACACTGTGCTCGA
>JAICYD010000116.1 GCA_025934375.1 Streptosporangiaceae bacterium
CAGGTCCTCCCCCAGCAGCCGCACCCGGGCCGGCGGGCCGCCCGGCCCGGCCACCTCCGCGCTCAGGCAGGCCGGCGTCCAGTACCGCCGCAGCAGGTCCCCCATCAGCGTCCCCGGCCCCACCCTGGTCAAGATCTCGTTATCATCCGCCCTGAGCATGCCGCCCCTTTCGCAGGCCTTTCGCAGGTGAGGACCGGCCCGGCAGCGGACCGGCCTTCCTCGGGCCGCCTCGTTTTCACCGTCTCACCGGGGCGACAAAGCTGTCAATTAGTAAGCAAGCGCCAGTAACGAGTGCGGTTTTGGGGCTGCACCCCAAACCCCGCGTGCGAGATCAGGTGGGTGTGCGGGGCTAGGCTGACTGGGAAAAGGACCACTCGCCGAGCGCGGTCGCCGGGGCTTTCGCCGGGGCCGCGGGCTGACCCGGGGGCTGCCTGATGGAACCTGCCGCGACGGCGCCCTCGGCGCCCGCTCGCCGACTCGATCGCGAGTCGCTCGAAGCGCGCAAGCGGCGGCTCGCCGTCGCCCGTCGCCGGGCCACGGCGTTCCTCGGCGCGGCGACGGCCTTGTTCATCGGCGTGACGGCGGCCGGCGCGCACGGGAGGTTGCTGGGCTTCGTGCAGGCCGGCGCGGAGGCGGCGATGGTCGGCGGGGTCGCCGACTGGTTCGCGGTGACGGCCCTGTTCCGCCGCCCCCTGGGCTTGCCGATCCCGCACACCGCGGTGATCGTGGAGCGCAAGGACCAGTTCGCCGCCACGCTCGGCCAGTTCGTGCAGGAGAACTTCCTCAACGGGGACGTCCTGGCCGAGCGGCTGCGGGCCGCGGGGATCGCCAACCGGCTGGCCGCGTGGCTGTCGGCGCCGGATAACGCGACGCGGGCGGCCGGTCATGCCTCCAGCCTCGTGGTCACCCTGGCCGAGGCGCTGCGCGATGAGGATGCCCAGCGGGTGATCAGCACCGAGCTGACCCGGGTAGTGGACTCCGTCGACGTATCGCCGCTGGCCGGGCGGGTGGTCCGGGTCGTGATCGCGGGCGGCCACCACTCGGAGTTGTTCAACAGCATCCTGTCCAGTGCCGACACCTACCTGGCTGAGCACCATGAGGAGCTCAAGCTGCGCTTTGAGTCCGAGGCCCCCCGCTGGGTGCCCGGCCTGGTGTACGGGCGGGTCTTCGACCGCATGTACGCCCACCTGCGCAACCGGCTGGAGGCGATGGGGGCCGATCCCGACGATGAGACGCGCAAGCAGTTCGAGGAGTGGATCGACAGCCTTCCCGACCGCCTGGAAAACTCCCCGGAGCTGCGCGAGCGCGGGGAGCACCTCAAGCGCGAGGTCCTGGGCAGCGCCCTGCTGCGGGACTGGTCCTCGATGCTGTGGGGACGGGCCAAGGACGGGCTGCGGGCCCAGGCGGCCGACCCCAACTCGGAACTGCACCACCGGATGACGGACGCCATCGAGGCGATCGGGCACCGCCTCAAGTCAGATTCCCGGCTTCAGGACCGGATCGAGCGCATGGTCGAGTCGGCCGCCCGGGGGCTGGCCGACCAGTTCCATGACGAGCTGGCCGGCCTGGTCACCGGCACCATCCAGCGGTGGAACGGCGAGGAGACGTCCACCCAGCTGGAGCTCCTGCTCGGGCGCGACCTGCAGTACATCCGCATCAACGGCACGGTGGTGGGCGCCGCCGTGGGCCTGGCCCTGCACGCCATCGCCATGGCGCTCGCCTAGTCCTTGCCCGGCAGCCGCGCCGCATCCGAGACCGGCCCCAGGTGACCGAGCTTGTCGGGATTGACCACCGAACGGATCGTCTGCACCCGGCCGCCGGCGATGTCTAGCTCGAACACGTTGACCACGCGCCCCCCGGCGTCGTACGTCACCGCCCCGGGCTGGCCGTTAACCCAGGCCAGCCGCAGGGTCGCGCCGAGGAACCGCCCCCGGCGGAAGATGCCGGCCATCAGCCTCAGCACCTGCTGCTGCCCGACCGCGGGCTTGCCGATCGCCTGGGCCTTGCCGCCACCGTCCCCGTGCAGCACCACGTCGGGCGCGAGCATGCCGAGCAGCGCGTCCATGTCGCCGCCCTCGGCAGCCTCGAAGAAGCGGCGGGCGAGCTCCTCGCCTTCGGCCCGGCGCGCGGGCTGGGGCACGATGTCGCGGGCCTGCCCCCCGGCGGTGATGCGCTGCCGGGCGCGGGCGAAGATCTGCCGGCAGTTGACCTCGGTCTTGCCGGTGATGCGGGCCACGTCCGGGTAGCCGTAGCCGAACACCTCGCGCAGCATGAACACCGCCCGCTCCACTGGCGTCAGGGTATCGAGCAAGACCAGGAACGCCATCGACAGCGAGTCGGCCAGCTCGGCGTGCTCGGCGGGCGCGTCGACGGGCACCACGACCGGCTCGGGCAGCCAGTCCCCCACGTAGGTTTCCCGCCGCACCCGCGCCGAGCTGAGGTAGTTGATTGCGAGCCTCGTCACCGCCGTCGTTAGGTATGCCTTGAGGTCGGCGATCACGGTCCCCGCCTGGCGGGCGCGGGTCAGGCCGACGAACGCGTCCTGCACGATGTCCTCGGCATCGCCGACGGAGCCGGTCATCCCGTAGGCGATGGAAAACAGCAGCGGCCGGTAGCTGGCCGCGCTCGCCTCATCCGCTGACCCAGTCACGGAAACCCTCTCGCCAGCTCGCGTACCGCGGCTCCCAGCCGAGCCCGGCCCTTGCCTTCTCGTTGGAGGACCCGCGCACGCTGGTCATCTGGACGATGACGAACTCTCCGGCCAGCGGCCGGCCGAGCCAGGCGGGCAGGCGCAGCGGCGGCTTGGCGCCCGCGACCCCGGCCAGGTACGGCAGCCACGCGGCGACCGGCGCCGGGTCGCTGTCCACGACGTTGTAGAGGCCGGGGGTACCCCGCTCAATCGCGGCGACGGTCGCGGCCGCCGCGTCGGTGATCTCTATGAACGACCAGATCCCGGTCCCGCCGCCGATCACCGGTATCTGCCGCTTCCGCACGGCGTCCAGCATGATATCCGAGGCGCCGGGCCCGTAGAAGCTGCCGTAGCGCAGCACGATTCCCTCCGGTACCGACCTCGGCACGGTCTGTTCTACATGCCTGATCGCCTCCAGCGTCCGGGCGGCGGACGGGATGGGCCGGGAGTCAAGCGGGTCTTCCTCGGTCTTCACCTTCCCGCCGCAGCGCTCGTTTGGCCAGCCCGTGTAGCTCTGCGCGATGACCCGGCGGGTGCCCGCCTCGGCCGCGGCCGCCAGCAGGTTATCGGTTCCCCGGATCCGCAGCTCGTTGGTGGCGGTGAACAGCCGGTCGGGGTTGCGCAGGCTCCGCATGTCAGCCAGCGCGGTCATCTGGTGCACGATCACCTCGGGCGCGGCGGCCCGCACGGCCGCGATCACGGCCGCGCGATCGAGCCCGTCGAGGATCACCGGCTCCGCGCCCGCGTCGCGCAGCCGCCCGGCCTTGCCAGGCGTCCTCGTGGTGGCGATGACCTTGTGACCCGCGTCGAGCAGCTGGGGAACCAGGTGCTGGCCCACCGCACCGGTCGCCCCGGTGACGAAGACTCGCATGAGCTTAACCTTTCACGTGACGTTTCCCTCCTAGACAAGGCACCCCGCGCGGCTGTGACAGGATTGAGCGACGAGGAAGACACGCTCGGCAAAGGGGGGCACGCATGACGACACCAGAAGGCCGCCACGTCGTTTTCGTTCATGGCCTGTGGCTGCACGCGGATTCGTGGACGCCATGGACGGAACTGTTCCAGGAGGCAGGCTACCGGCCGACCGCGCCCGGCTGGCCGGGGGCGGCGGCCACCGTGGAGGAAACCCGGAACCATCCCGACCAGGTCGCCGACAAGGGCATCGACGACGTGGTCGAGCACTACGCGCAGGTCATCCGGGGGCTGGATAGCCTGCCGATCGTGGTCGGCCACTCGTTCGGCGGCCTCATCGCGCAGCGACTGCTCGGCCAGGACCTCGCGGCCGCCGCCGTGGCCATCGACCCGGCGCCGGTCAAGGGCGTGATCTTGCTGCCCCCATCGGCGCTGAAGGTCGCCTCGATCGCGCTGCGGAGCCCGTCGAACCGGACGAAGGCGATCTCGCTGACCCAGGAGCAGTTCCGTTACGGCTTCGGGAACACGCTGCCCGCGCGGGAATCGGCTGACTTGTACGAGCGGTGGACGGTGCCCTCGCCAGCCAGGCCGCTGTTCGAAGCCGCCACCGCGAACCTGGCCCGGCGGTCGCCTGCCAGCGTCAACACCGGGAACAAGACCCGGGGCCCGCTGCTGCTCATCGCCGGGGGCAGCGACCACACGGTCCCGGCGTCGACCACCAAGGCGACCCGCAAGCTGTACCACAAGTCGCCCGCCATCACCGACCTGCGGGAGTTCAACGACCGGGGCCACTCCCTGACGATCGACCACGGCTGGCGAGAGGTCGCCGACGCGGCCCTGGCCTGGCTCTCCGAGCGCGTCAAGTAGCGGCGGGCCTGGCCGGCTAGCGCGCACGCCGGTGAGGAGCACCAGCCGCGGTTCGGTCAATAGACTTCCGTTATGGAGGTAGAAGAGGCCGAAGCCCAGGTGACGGTTCCTCAGGCGGCACGGGGCGGGCGGCGCCGGCCGCCCGGCGACAGCGCCTCTCGCCAGCGCGTCCTCGATGCCGCCGTCCAGTGCATCCTGGAGCAGGGCCTTTACCGGGCGAGTTCCAACGCGATCGCCGAGCAGGCCGGGCTGTCATGGGGCGTGATCCAGTACTACTTCGGCACCCGGGAAGCGCTCATGCTGGCGGTGCTGGAGGAGGGCACGCGGCGGCTGGACGCGGCCGTGCGGGACGCGGAGATCGCCGGCCAGACGCTGACCGAGCGAGCGGAGAGCTACCTGGAGATCCTCGGGCGGTACTACGGCTCCCCCGATTACCTGGTCTTCACGCAGGTACTGATCAGCTTGAGCCATGACCCGCGCACTTCCGCGCAAACGCGCGAGCGGCTGGAGCGGGTCAACACGACGACCCAGCCGCCGATGCGCCGACTGCAGGCGCAGGTGCTGCGGGGCACCGGCGTCACCGAGCCCACGGTGGCGTCGCTGCTGTTCCACTCGCTGCGAGGCCTGGCGCTCAGCCAGATGATGCTGGCCGCGATCCCCTCGGTGGACCTGCCGGAGGTATCCCAGCAGTTCCCCGCGCACCGCAAGCTGCTCGCCGAAGCCCTCGCCCTGCTCATCGAGCAAAAGGGCGCCGAGGCGGCCGCCCGGTCACGGCCCTGATTCGCTGACCCGCTCATCCGCGGTGACCGGGCCGTGCGGGACGGGCGGGCTACGCCGTCGCGTCCGCGGCCAGGTCTAGCTCGGCCTGCGCCTCGGCGGCGGACGCCCCGCCGGCCTTGGCGACGTCGTGCAGGGCGAGCCGGCGCGCGGTCGCGAGTGCCGCGTCGGCCGGGGCTGACCTCATCGCGGAGCCAGGCGACGGCGACGGACAGCCCCGGTACCGCCTCCTCCTCGGCTTCTACCAGTCCTGATCGCCGGGCGCCGCTCGCGCTGTTCCCGCTGGCGGACTGCCGCGCGGACCGGTAGCGTGGCCGCCTCGGGCGGGTGAACGCGGAATGACGTTTAGAAAAGTTTGATTACGGCACTTTTTAGGTCTTCTACTCGCCGGTAACCGGTGCTATAAGAATCTTAGCGCGCGTGAATTAACCCCTACCCCTGGTCGCCCCGCTGGAGGGACTCCATGCGTTCATCACGCCTGCTCATCACCGGCATCCTGGCGGTTACATCCGCGATTGCCGCTAGCGTTCTCGGGACCGCGATTCCCGCGGAAGCGGCCACCGTCAATTACGTCGCCCTCGGGGACTCCTACGCGGCCGGCGTCGGGGCTGGCAGCAATAGCGGGTCCTGCGCCCGCAGCCCCAACGCCTACCCCTCGCTGTGGGCGAAGGCGAATTCCGCGACGTCGTTCTCATTCGTCGCCTGCACCGGCGCGACGACCTCCGACGTCATCAGTAGCCAGCTTTCCGCCCTCAGCGCGTCAACCACCCTGGTCAGCGTCACGATCGGCGGCAATGACGCGAACTTCGCCTCCACCATGGAAACCTGCATTCTGAGCAGCACGAGCACCTGCGAGAGCAAGGTCGCGGCCGACGAGCAGATCGTCAGCACGCAACTGCCAGGCCGGCTGAACACGATGCTCGCCGACATTCGAGCCGATGCCCCGTCGGCGCGAGTCGTCCTCGTCGGCTATCCGCTTTTCTATGACCTCAACGCCTCCATCTGCATCGGCCTCAGCAGCGGCGACCACAAGGCGATCGACACCGGCATTAACCTGCTGGACAGCGTCATCGCCACCGCGGCCGCGAATAACGGCGCCGTCTTCGCCGACCCGCGCGCGCAGTTCTCCGGCCACGAGCTGTGCGATGGCGCGGGCTGGCTGAACTCGCTCACCATCCCGGTCGGCAACTCCTACCATCCGACCGCGACCGGCCAAAGGAGCGGCTACCTGCCGGTCTTCACGGCCGCCGCCTGAGCCTTACCGAGCGTCGCTACTGCGCCGGCCGGCAGTGCATCATCGCCTGCCGGTCGGCGCGGCATACGATCTCGTCGCGCTGGTTGCGGGCCACGTGCCGGAACGTCACGATCCCCACGCCGGGCCGCGAGTTGGACAGGCGGGCCGCGATCACCTCGGACTCGACGTGGATCGTGTCGCCCGCGAAGACCGGCGCCGGGAACTCGACGGCGGAGAACCCGAGGTTGGCCACGGTCGTGCCCAGGGTCAGCTCCGGCACCGAGATGCCGACCGCGAGCGCCAGCGTGAACAGCGAGTTCACCAGCGGCCGGCCGAACTGGGTCTTCGCGGCGAAGTCCGCGTCCAGGTGCAGCGGCTGCGGGTTCATCGACATGGTGGTGAACAGTACGTTGTCGGTCTCGGTGAGCGTGCGGGTGATCGCGTGCCGCACCGTCGTGCCGACGGTCAGTTCCTCGTACCACATGCCCATGCGCCGGTCGGTCATCGCTTCCTCCAGGCTCCTGCCACAGCCTCTGGCCCACGCGCTAAATATGCGCCTATTATGCCTATCAGGAAGCGCCCGCGGAAGGGCTGTACGCGGAGGAGGGCACTCTCCGTTGGAGTTCGAAGAGGCCGAGCACCTGACCAGCATCCGGCACGCGATCCGGGAAATATGCGCACATTTCCCCGAGGGGTACTGGCGCGAGAAGGACTCCCGGCACGAGTTCCCCTGGGACTTCTACACCGCCCTGGCCGAGGGCGGCTGGGTCGGCATCGCCATCCCTGAGGAGTACGGCGGCGGCGGCGCCGGGATCACCGAGGCCTCGGTCGTGCTGGAGGAGGTGGCCGCCTCCGGTGCCGCCATGAACGGCGCCAGCGCGATTCACCTGTCCATCTTCGGGATGAACCCGGTCGTTAAGTACGGCTCGGATCAGCAGCGCGCGAAGTACCTACCGCGGGTCGCCTCAGGTGAGCTGCACGTCGCCTTCGGGGTCACCGAGCCGGACGCGGGCACCGACACCACCTCCATCACCACGCGCGCCGTCCGCGACGGTGACCACTACGCCGTCACCGGGCAGAAGGTGTGGACGAGCAAGGCCGAGCAGAGCGACCGCGTGCTGCTGCTGGTCCGCACGACCCCGCTGCAGGAATGCCAGCGGCGCACCGACGGCCTGACGCTGCTGTTCGCCGATCTGCACTCCCCCGGGGTGACGATCTCGCCGATTGACAAGATCGCCCGCAACGCCGTCGGGTCGTGCGAGGTGCGCTATGACGGCCTGCGGGTTCCGGTCACCGACCGGGTGGGCGAGGAGGGGGCGGGATTCAAGTACCTGCTCGACGGGCTCAACCCGGAGCGGATCCTCATCGCCGCCGAGGCCCTGGGCATCGGGAAGGTGGCCTTGCGGACGGCGGTCAAGTACGCGGGCGAGCGCACCGTCTTCGGACGGCCCATCGGCAAGAACCAGGGGATCGCGTTCCCGCTGGCCGAGGCGCACATGAAGCTGCACGCGGCCGAGCTGATCATCCGCGAGGCGTCCTGGCGCTACGACCAGGGGCTCAAGTGCGGCGAGCAGGCCAACGCGGCCAAGTACCTCGCCGCCGAGGCGGCGTTCTTCGCGGCGGACCGGGCCATGCAGACTCATGGCGGCTTCGGCTACGCGCGGGAGTACGACGTGGGCCGCTACTTCCTGGAGTCGCGGCTCATGCGGATAGCCCCGGTCCCCCAGGAGATGGTGCTGAACTACGTGGCCGAGCACGTCCTGCGCCTGCCGCGCTCTTACTAGGGGATCCGTGGCGTCCAAGATGTCGGTCCTGCTCGCCGAGGCGATCGCCGACGCGATCGTCGGCCGGGGCCTGCGGCCGGGCGACCGGCTGGCGACCGAGGCGGAGATGATCGCCGAGTACGAGGTGGGCCGGGCCACCGTGCGCGAGGCGCTGCGGGTGCTGGAGGCGCAGGGCCTCATCGAGGTGCGCGTGGGCGCGGGCGGCGGCCCGTTCGTCGCCCGGCCCGACCCGCACGGGCTCGCCAGGATGCTGTCGTTGCAGCTGCGGATGTCCGACGCCACCCTCCGGGAGGTGCTTGACGCGCGGCTGATCATCGAGCCGGCGCTGGCCGGCCAGGCGGCCCACCGCCGCCGCGACGGCCACGTGGCGGCGCTGCGGGCGAATCAGCGCGAACTTGAAGCGGCGCCGCGGGGCAGCCCCGGGTTCCTGCGCGTCAACGAGGAGTTCCATACGCTGATCGCGGACGCGAGCGGGAACCGGCCGCTGGCGGCGCTGTGGTCCGCGCTGGCCGCGATCGCCGACGGGCACGAGGCGGGGGTGCGCTACACGGCAGCGGCCTTCGGCGCGATGATCGCCGCCCACCGGAAGATCACCGAGGCGATCGCCGCCGGGGACGCCGATGAGGCCATCCGGGCGATGACGGTTCACCTTGAGGCCACCCAGGCCTACGTCGCCCGCTACTACCCGAGCCTCATCGACACTGCGGTGACGCTGGTCCGGCGGTTGTTATCAGGGGCCGGTCGCCCCGGTCAATGACGCTAGCTCATGACGAGAACGAGCTTGCCACCGACGTGACCGGCCTCGCCGAGCGCGTGCGCCTCGGCCGCGCCGGCCAGCGGGTACGTGGCCGCGATGACCGGGCGCAGCTTTCCCGCTTCGACGAGCCCGGCGATCGCGTTCATCCCCGCGTGGTCGTGCTCGACGAGCATGAGCTCGGCGCGAACGCCGGCCTCGGCGGCCTGGGCGGGGATCTCGGGGGCGAACGGGAGAAGCGAGACGAGCACCCCGCCGGGCCGCAGCACGCGCAGCGACCGGGCCGAGTACCCGCCGCTGATGGGGTCCAGGACCACGTCGATGTCGGCGGCGGCGTCGGTGAAGTCGGTCACGGTGTAGTCGATCACCTCATCGGCGCCCAGGTCGCGGAGCATGGCGTGGCGCCCGGCGCTCGCGGTGCCGATGACGTGCGCGCCCCGTGCCTTGGCGATCTGGACGGCAAGGTGGCCCACTCCGCCGGCAGCCGCGTGGATCAAGACGCGCTGCCCGGCGCGCAGGCCCGCGGTGTCGTTCAGCGCCTGCCAGGCGGTCAGGGCCGCGAGCGGGAGCGCCCCGGCCTGAACGTGGTCAATGGCCGGCGGCTTGCGGGCGAACGCGCGAGCGGGCCCGGCGACGTACTCGGCGTGCGAGCCATGGCCGAACGGGTAGGGCAGCATGCCGAATACCTCATCGCCCGGCTTGAACAAGGTCACCCCGAAGCCGGTCGCCTCGACGGTTCCGGAAACGTCCCAGCCGAGGACGAAAGGCGGCGGGCCGAGGAAGATCGGGTGCGCCCGGTGACCCCAGTCCGTGGGGTTCAGGCCAGCGGCGTGCACCCGGACCAGAACCTGGGACAGGCCGGGCTCTGGCTTGTCGATCTCGACTTCCTGGAGTACCTCCGGCCCGCCCAGGGCTTCCTGGCGGATGGCGTGCATCGTTGTCTTAGTCATGCCCCTAGCCTTGCCCAACCGCCGTGCCGCCCGCGAGACATCCGTGATAGTCGGTCATCCAGGGGGCACTTACGGGGCGGGCGGGGACTGCGGGACGGGTGCCGCTGCCGCGAGCAGGGCGGCGCGGGCCATGCCCACGAGGAGGTCGGCGGTGGACACGCCGTCGAGGTCAGCGTCAAGCCCAGGGTCGCCGATCACTGGGCTGCCCACGCCGCCCACGCCGCCCGAGTTGCCCGCCTCGCCGGGGCGGGCGGGGTAGCCGAGGCTATAGGGGGTGGAGTTGAGCAGGCCGATCGCGGCGTGGACGGCGACGCGCAGCCGGGCCTGCGAGGCGCCGGGCAGCAGCTCACTGACCACGCCGACCCACTCCTCGACGTAGAGGCGCTGCAGCCGGCGAACTTGCCGCCGGGCCGGCTCGGGCACGTTGCCCAGCTCCCGGCCATGGACGGTGATCAGGGCGGGCTGGCGCAGCGAGAACTCGACGTGCCAGCGCAGCAGCGCCTCCAGCGCGCAGGCGGCGTCCGCCGCGGCCTCCACGCGCCGCGCGCCCTCGTCGCGTAGCCGCACGCTGATGCGCAGCAGCATCTGCGCCAGGACGTCCTCCTTGCCGACGAAATGCCGGTAGATGCCAGGACCGGTCATGCCGACGGCCGCGCCGATATCGTCGATCGTCACCCCGTGATAGCCGCGCTCGGCGAACAGCCGCGCGGCGGCATCGAGGATGTCATCGCGCCGCTCCTCGCTCCGGGCGCGCGAGCGTCCCGCGCCAGCCCCGGCAATCACCCCGTCAGACATCAGCCTCCTCCGCCGACTCCAGTGTAGACCGCAAACGTTAGTCTGCGTTAACCTGATTACGCGATATCCGCCGTGAAAAGTTAGTGATCGATAACTGTGACGGACCGGGATCGAAGGGATGATGGGTGCGGGCAGAAAGGCGAGGCCCGACGACTGCCAGGCGGGCCGGGTCACGGGTCATGAGGGCTGACCGCGGCGGGGTCAAGGGATGACGAGTTGGAAGTCAGGGCCGGAGGGCTGATGCGGGTACGGATGCCAGGCAGGTCTACGTCATGAGCGCGCCCGGCGCCGCCGCCGCGCGGGCACCGCGGCTGCGCAGCCAGGCGGACCCGGCGAGCGACGGATACGCGCGCAACTTCGCGGTGAACGCCGCGCTCGCGGACGAGCTGCGCGACAAGCTGGAAACCGCCAGCCTCGGCGGCCCCGACACCGCTCGCAAGCGGCACGCCGAGCGCGGCAAGCTGCTCCCCCGCGACCGGGTGGACACGCTCATCGACCAGGGCTCGCCGTTCCTGGAGCTCAGCCCGCTGGCCGCCAGCGGCATGTACGACGGGGAGGCCCCGGCGGCCGGCATCATCACCGGCGTCGGCCGGGTAAGCGGGCGCGAGTGCGTGATCGTCGCCAACGACGCGACGGTCAAGGGCGGCACGTATTACCCGGTAACGGTCAAGAAGCACCTGCGCGCCCAGGAGGTGGCGCTGCATAACAACCTCCCGTGCGTCTACCTGGTCGACTCCGGCGGCGCGTTCCTGCCCCGGCAAGACGAGGTGTTCCCCGACCGCGAGCACTTCGGCCGCATCTTCTACAACCAGGCCACGATGTCCAAGCGCGGCATCCCGCAGGTCGCCGCCGTGCTCGGCTCGTGCACGGCCGGCGGCGCGTACGTGCCCGCGATGAGCGATGAGGCGGTCATCGTCCGGAACCAGGGCACCATCTTCCTGGGCGGTCCGCCGCTGGTGAAGGCCGCGACCGGTGAGGTCGTCTCGGCCGAGGACCTCGGCGGCGGCGACCTGCACTCGCGGGTCTCCGGAGTCACCGACCACCTCGCCGAGGACGACGGGGACGCGCTGGCCAAGGTCCGGGCGATAATCGCCACGCTCGCCGCCCGGCGCCCCCGGCCGTGGGAGGTCACCGCGACCGAGGCGCCGGACGCCGACCCGGCTGAGCTGTACGGCGTCATCCCGGCCGACCTGAAGACCCCCTACGACGTCCGCGAGGTCATCGCCCGGATCACCGACGGCAGCCGGTTCCACGAGTTCAAGAGGGACTACGGCCCCACCCTGGTCACCGGCTTCGCCCGGATCCACGGCCACCCGGCCGGGATCATCGCCAACAACGGGATCTTGTTCAGCGAGTCCGCGCTCAAGGCCGCCCACTTCATCGAGCTGTGCGACCAGCGGCGGGTCCCGCTGGTCTTCCTGCAGAACATCACCGGTTTCATGGTCGGCCGCCAGTATGAGGCGGGGGGCATCGCCAAGCACGGGGCGAAGATGGTCACCGCCGTCGCGTGCGCCCGGGTGCCGAAGCTCACCGTGGTGATCGGCGGCTCGTTCGGCGCGGGGAACTACGCGATGTGCGGCCGGGCCTACCAGCCGCGCTTCTTGTGGATGTGGCCGAACGCGCGCATCTCCGTAATGGGCGGCGAGCAGGCGGCCAGCGTGCTGGCCACCGTCCGGCGGGACACGATCGAGGGGCGCGGCGGCACCTGGCCCGCGCAGGAGGAAGAGGCATTCAAGCAGCCCATCCGCGACCAGTACGAGGCGCAGGGCAACCCGTACTACTCCACGGCGCGGCTGTGGGACGACGGGATCATCGACCCCGCCGACACCCGCCGGGTGCTCGGCCTGTCCCTGTCGGTGGCGGCCAACGCCCCGCTCGACCCCGCCGGCTACGGCGTCTTCCGGATGTGAGGCGCGTGTTCTCCAAGGTCTTGATCGCGAACCGGGGCGAGATCGCCGTCCGGGTCATCCGCACGCTGCGGCACATGGGCATCGCCAGCGTCGCGGTCTACAGCGACGCCGACGCCGGCGCCCCGCACGTCCGCGCGGCCGGCGAGGCGGTCCGCATCGGCCCGCCGCCCGCCGCGCTCAGCTACCTGTCCATCGACGCGATCATCGCCGCCGCGCGAGCAACTGGCGCGCAGGCCGTCCACCCTGGCTACGGCTTCCTGGCCGAGAACGCCCGGTTTGCCCGCGCCTGCGCGGCCGCGGGCCTGACCTTCATCGGGCCGCCGCCGGAGGCGATCGAGGCGATGGGCGACAAGATCGCCGCCAAGGCGACCGTCTCGGCGGCCGGCGTCCCCGTCGTCCCGGGGGCCGGGGCGCCGGGGATGACAGATCAACAGCTAATTTCCGCGATTAACGAGGAGTGGTTCCCGGTCCTGGTCAAGCCGTCCGCGGGGGGCGGCGGGAAGGGGATGCGGGTGGCCCGCGCGCCCGGCGAGGTGCCCGAGGCGCTGGCGTCGGCCCGGCGGGAGGCGCGGGCGGCGTTCGAGGACGACACGCTGCTGGTGGAGAAGTACATTGACTCGCCCCGGCACATCGAGGTCCAGGTCCTCGCCGACGCGCACGGGACCGTCATCCACCTTGGTGAGCGTGAGTGCAGCCTGCAGCGGCGGCACCAGAAGGTCATCGAGGAGGCCCCGTCCCCGCTGCTGGACGACGACCAGCGCACGGCCATGGGCGCCGCCGCGGCCGAGGCCGCCCGCAGCGTCGGCTACGTCGGCGCGGGCACCGTCGAGTACATCGTGGACGGCGGCAACCCCGACAGCTTCTTCTTCATGGAGATGAACACCCGGCTCCAGGTGGAGCACCCGGTCACCGAGCTCATCACCGGCCTGGACCTGGTCGAATGGCAGATCCGGGTGGCGGCCGGGGATGAGGTGACGTTCGGCAAGACGATAGGGACGCTAGGGCAGGGGAAGGTCCGGATCCCGACTGGGAGAAAGCTCCCCTATGCCCTTACCGTTCCGGCGAACGGGCACGCCGTCGAGGCCCGCGTCTACGCCGAGGACCCGGCGCGCGGCTTCCTGCCGACCGGCGGAACCGTGCTGAGGCTGCGCGAGCCGGCGGGCGAGCACGTCCGGGTCGACTCCGGGATCGCCGAGGGGAGCGTGGTCACCAGCGCCTACGACCCGATGCTGGCCAAGGTGGTCGCCTGGGGGCCGACCCGGGCGACGGCGCTGCGCCGCCTGGACGCCGCGCTGCGCGAGACCACCATCTTCGGCGTCACGACGAACATCGCCTTCCTGCGCGCTCTGCTGGCCGACTCCGACGTGCGGGCCGGCCGCCTCGACACCGGGCTCATCGAGCGGCTTCCCGCGCTGTCCGCCGCCGTTCCCGGTGAGGTGCTCGCGGCGGCCGCGCTGGTACTCCTGTCACGTGGTGCCTCTGGTGGGGAGGAGGCGGCTGGCGTGGCCGCAGGCGGGATTACCGATCCGTGGGATATCGCCGACGGGTGGCGGATCGGGGAGCACGCGTGGACCCGGCTGCGGTTGTCGGCGGGGCCGGGTAATGCGACGGACGTACGGGTGCGCGGGCGGGCGGCGAAGGGCGCGCTGGTCGCGATCGGCGACGGCGAGCCCGCGGCGGTCAGAGTGGAACGAAGCGGGGACGAACTGCTCGTTATGCTTGATGAGAAGACCCTGACCTTCCGTTGCGCGCTGGATGGGCGGACGGTGTGGCTCGGGCGGGACGGGCAGGCGTGGGCGGTCACCGGGGCGCCGGCGGCAGGCAGGCGGGGCGGGACGGCGGGCGCGGCCGACGGCACGGTCCGCTCCCCCATGCCGGGAACGGTGCTGACCGTGCGGGTCAGCGCCGGGGACACGGTCACCGCCGGGCAGCCGGTGGCCGTCATCGAGGCGATGAAGATGGAGCACACGGTCACCGCGCCGCTGGCCGGGACCGTGGCCGAACTGCCGGTCAAGGTCGGCCAGCAGGTCCGCATGGACGAGACGCTGGCCGTTATCGAGGAGGCATCCGATGCTTAGTTACGCTCTGGATTCCGAGCACGAGGAGTTGCGCAAGACCGTCGAGAAGTTCGCCCGCGACGCGGTCGCCCCGGTGATCGGGGACCTGTACGAGCGGGGCGAGTTCCCCTACGAGATCGTGGCGCAGATGGGGCGGATGGGGTTGTTCGGCCTGCCGGTCCCCGAGGAGCACGGCGGCATGGGCGGTGACTACTTCGCGCTGTGCCTGGCGCTGGAGGAGCTGGCGCGGGTCGACTCCTCGGTGGCGATCACTGTCGAGGCCGGGGTGTCGCTCGCGGTCATGCCGATGTACCGGTACGGCTCGCCCGAGCAGCAGGCCAAATGGCTGCCCAGGCTGTGCGCGGGCGAGGTGCTGGGGGCGTTCGGGCTGACCGAGCCGGGGGGCGGCTCGGACGTGGCGGGGGCGATGCGCACCCGCGCCCGGCTGGACGGCGACGAATGGGTGATCGACGGGACGAAGGTGTTCATCACCAACTCCGGCACGTCGATCACCGGGTACGTGGCGGTCGCGGCGGTGACCGGGACGCGGCCAGACGGGAAGCCGGAGATCTCGACGATCATCGTCCCGGCGGGGACGCCGGGCTTCACCGTGTCCAAGAAGTACTCCAAGGTCGGCTGGTCGGCCTCGGACACCCGGGAGCTGTCATTTTCCGGGTGCCGCGTTCCGGCGGTGAACCTGCTCGGCGAGCGCGGCCGGGGGTACGCGCAGTTCCTGCGGACCCTCGATGAGGGACGGGTCGCGATCGCGGCGCTGTCGGTGGGCCTGGCGCAGGGCTGCGTCGATGAGTGCCTGCGGTACGTGGCGTCGCGGGAGGCGTTCGGCGGGCCGATCGGCCGCTTCCAGGCACTGCAGTTCAAGATCGCCGACATGGAGGCCCGCGCGCACGTGGCGCGGCTGGCGTACTACCACGCGGCGGCGCTGATGCTGGCCGGGCGGCCGTTCAAGAAGGAGGCGGCGATCGCCAAGCTGACCGCGTCCAACGCGGCGATGGACAACGCCCGGGACGCCACGCAGGTGTTCGGCGGGTACGGGTTCATGAACGAGTACCCGGTCGGCCGGTTCTACCGGGACGCGAAGGTCCTGGAGATCGGCGAGGGCACGTCGGAGGTGCAGCGCATGCTGATCGCCCGCGAGCTCGGCCTGGACGCCTAGTGGACCAGCCCCCCGGGAGAGGAGCCCAGGATCGCCTCGGCCTGGCGGATGACGGGCGCGTCGATCATCTGGCCGTCGAGCTTGATCGCGCCGCCATCTTGACCGCCGTGCCGGGCGGCGTCGAGGACGCGCCGGGCCCAGGCGAGCTGCTCGTCGCCGGGGCGGAAGGCCTGGCGGACCACGGCGGCGTGGCTGGGGTGGATGAGCGCCTTGAGCGCGAAGCCGGACGCGGCGGCGTCCTCGGCCTCCTCCCGGAGCCCGTCGAGGTCGGGGATGTTCGCGTAGATGGCGTCGATGGCGAGCTTGCCGTGCGCCGACGCGGCGAGCAGCGTGATCGCGCGGGCGTGCGAGGCGACGCCCCGGTAGGTGCCGTCGGGGTGGCGGCTGGTGCGGCCGTGCAGGGAGGCCATGAGGTCCTCCGCGCCCCACAGCACGGCGACGACGTTGGGGGCGGCGGCGATCTCCTCGGCCCGCAAGATGCCCAGCGCCGACTCGACCAGCGCGACGACCCGCCAGCCGCCGTGGAACGCGACGGCGTCGAGCTGCTCACGGCTTTCGGCCTTGGGCAGCATGATCGTCGTGTACCCGGTCTGCCGGAGGGCGGCGATGTCGGTGTCGAACTCGGGCGTGCCGACCGCGTTGACGCGGACGATGACCCGGGCGGGGTCCTGGGGATGAGCGAGCAGCGCCTCGCGGGCGGCGGCCTTGGCAGCGGCGCCGACGCCGTCCTCCAGGTCGAGGATCACCCCGTCGGCGGCGGCCAGCGCCTTGGCGTAGCGGTCTGGCCGGTCCGCGGGGCAAAACAGCAGCGCTGGCCCGGGCAGCTGTCTCCCCGGGGGGCGACCCCGCGGAGCATCATCCGTACCCCCTGTGGGCCCGGTCGCCGGCTCGCTCATGTGGCCTCCATGACGAGAATCGCATTCTCTAATTGCGCGTAACTAGCCTCTACCGCAGGATAAACACTACAGTGCCCGTGATCCCCGCAAAGGAACAGGTCAATGCTTGAGTTCGAAGAGCGCGACGACGTCACGATCGTGCGGATGGCGCACGGGAAGGTCAACGCGCTGGACGTGGAGCTGCTGCGGGCGATCGCGAAGGCGTTCGGGGGCCTCGAGCCCGGCCGCGCGGTGGTGTTCACCGGCGCCGGGCGGTCGTTCTCGGCGGGCGCGGACCTGAAGCGGATCACCGACGGCGGGATGGACTACGTGCGGGTGTTCCGCCCGTCGCTGAGCGCCGCGGTCATGGCGGTCTTCGATCACCCCGGACCGGTGGTCGCGGCGGTCAACGGGCACGCGATCGCCGGCGGGTGCGTGCTGGCCGCGGCGTGTGACCGGCGTCTCATGTCCGGCGGGACGATCGGGCTGACGGAGATGCGGGTGGGCGTCCCCTTCCCCTCCGTGCCCATGGAGGTCATGCGGCACGTGATGGGGCCGGCCGTCCGCCGGCTGGCGTGGGACGCCGAGTTGCTGGACCCGGCCGCAGCGCAGGCGGCCGGCCTGGTTGACGAGGTCGTCGCGCCGGAGTCCTTGCTGGAGGCGGCGGTGACGGCCGCGACTCGGCTGGCCAGGATCACCCCTGAGGTGTTCGCCTATACCAAGCGGCAATTGCAGGGGCCCGCCCGGGACCGGCTGGCGTCAGTGAGCCAAGCTGAGGATGACTCGTCCACGCAGATGTGGGCTTCGCCTGCCGTGCAGGACGCGATCAGTGGCTTCATGAGCACGCTGAAGCAAAGGTGACGAGCGATAAGTAGTGGCGAGCAACGCGCCTTACCGGGTTACTCGCGAGTAACATTGGTCGTGTCCACGACCCAAGATGATTGGTGGTCAGTAGATGGTCGCGAGGATGGTCATCGGCTTGGTGCTGACGGTGGCGGCGTTCGCTGTCGCGGGCAGGCGGCTGTGGTGGCTGCAGCGGCTGGCGCTGTCCGGACAGCCGGCCCCCGAGCGGATCGCGTATGCGCGCGAGCACGCCCCGGTTGAGCTGAAGACGCAGCTGACCGAGGTGGTGGGGCAGCGCAAGCTGCTGAAGTGGTCGGTGCCGGGAGCGGCGCACGCGGCGACGTTCTGGGGCTTCATCATCTTGCTGCTGACGATCATCGAGGCGTACGGGGCGCTGTTCGCCCGGGACTTCGCGATCCCGGGGATCGGGCGGTCGGCCGCGCTGGGGTTCATCGAGGACCTGTTCGCGGTCGGGGTGCTGGCCGGCATCGCCACGTTCACGGTGATCCGGCTGCGCAACGACCCGCATCGCGAGGGGCGCCGCTCACGATTCTTCGGCTCGCACACCCGCGCCGCCTGGGTCGTCCTCGGGATGATCTTCGGCGTGATCGCGACGCTGCTGATCTACCGGGGCGCGCAGGAGAACACCGGGGTGTTCCCCTACCGCGACGCGGGGGCGTGGCCTTTCGCGTCGTGGGTGGTGGGCAAGTGGCTGCACCCGCTGGGGTACGGGGTGAACTCGGTGCTGGAGGCGACCTTCATCCTGGGCCAGATCGGCGTGATCATGGCGTTCCTGGTCGTGGTGGCCTACTCCAAGCACCTGCACATCGGGCTGGCGCCCTTGAACGTCATGTTCTCCCGCCGCCCCGACGCGCTGGGGCCGCTGCCGCCGATGCGCTCGGGCGGGAAGATGCTGGACTTCGAGGAGGCCGACCCCGACACGGACGTGTTCGGGATGGGGAAGATCGAGGAGTTCTCCTGGAAGGGCCTGCTGGACATGGGCACCTGCACCGAGTGCGGCCGCTGCCAGTCCCAGTGCCCCGCCTGGATCACCGACAAGCCCCTGTCGCCCAAGCAGCTCATCCTGGACCTGCGCGACCACGCCTTCGCCAAGGCACCGTACCTGCTGGCTGACGAGCCGGCACGGGAGTCACTGCCGGCCGACGTGCTCGCCGAGGCTGCCCGGCCGCTGGTCGGCAAGGCCGACGTGAACGGGGTGATCGATCCCGAGGTGCTGTGGGCGTGCACCAACTGTGGCGCCTGCGTCAACGAGTGCCCGGTCGACATCGAGCACATCGATCACATCAACGGCATGCGCCGCCACCAGGTCCTCGTCGAGTCCGCCTTCCCGCAAGAGGCCCAGGGCATGCTCAACAACCTCGAGCGCAAGGGCAACCCCTGGGGCATGCCGGAGATGAAGCGCGCGGAGTGGATCGGCGAGATGGACTTCGAGATCCCCGTCATCGACGGGGTGATCCCCGCCGATGTCGAGTACCTGTACTGGGTCGGCTGCGCCGGCGCCCTGGAGGACCGGGCCAAGAAGGCCGTCAAGGCGACCGCGCAGCTGCTGCACGCCGCCGGGGTCACCTTCGCGGTGCTCGGCCCGGCCGAGGCGTGCACCGGCGACCCCGCCCGGCGGCTGGGCAACGAGTTCGTTTACACCATGCTGGCCCAGCAGAACATCGAGACCCTCAACGAGGCCGGGGTGGCGGCGGGGACCGGCAAGAAGGTCATCGCGTCTTGCCCGCACTGCTTCAACACCATCGCCCGCGAGTACCCGCAGCTCGGCGGGGACTACGAGGTCATCCACCACACCCAGCTGCTGTCCCGCCTGGTCGCCGACGGCAGGCTCACCCCGGTCAACGAGGTCAACGAGAAGGTCACCTACCACGACCCGTGCTTCCTGGGCCGCCACAACAAGGTCTACGAGCAGCCCCGGCACGTCATCGCATCCGTCCCCGGCGTGCAGGCCGAGGAGATGCACCGCTGCAAGGGCAAGGGCTTTTGCTGCGGAGCCGGCGGCGCCCGCATGTGGCTGGAGGAGCGCACCGGATCGCGGATCAACGACAACCGCGTCGACGAGGCCCTCGCCCTGGACCCCGACAGCATCACCACTGGCTGTCCCTACTGCATGGTCATGCTCGGCGACGCCGTCAACGCCAAGAAGGCCGCCGGCCAGGCCAAGGAAACCCTCGAGGTCATCGACGTCTCACAGCTCCTGGTCCGCGCCATCCAGCTGCGTGAGCAAGCCCCGGCGTCGGAATAGGAGTGACGGGGGTCGTCCTGATGCTGGCTTTGGGAGCAATTAGATATCGACGGTCCCCGAATTACTCGCCTTGACAGCGCCCAGCGGATAATCTCAAGCACAACCAGTGAAGAACGGTTTACGGGGGGGACTCATGCCTGCCGGGACCGCACCACTTACCGTGCGCGCCCATCGGCTGGCGCGCGGCTTGCCCGCCAGGGGCACCCGCGCGCCGGAGATAGCCGCCGCCGCGCCGTTGATCGCCGAGCATCTGCGCGCGTTCCCGAAGGCCGACACGGGGCTGCTGCTGCGCGCCTACGAGGTGGCCGAGCGTTATCACCGCGGCCAGGCGCGCAAGTCGGGCGTCCCCTACATCACCCATCCGCTAGCGGTCGCCCAGTTGCTGGCCGCGATCGGGATGGACACCACGACCCTGGCCGCGGCGCTGCTGCATGACACGGTGGAGGACACCGACCTGCCGATCGGGCAGGTGCGGGCGGAGTTCGGTCCCGAGGTGGCGATCCTCGTGGACGGCGTCACCAAGCTGGACGGCGCGCGGTGGGGGGAACGTGCCGAGGCCGAGACGTTCCGCAAGATGATCATGGCGGCGTCGATCGACTTGCGGGTCCTGGTGATCAAGCTGGCCGACCGGGTGCACAACATGCGCACCTTGAAGCATCACCCGAAGCGGGAAAAGCGGGAGCGGATCGCGCGGGCGACGCTGGAGCTGCTCGTCCCGTTCGCCGGGCGCCTGGGGCTCTACGCCTACCTGCGGGAGCTGGAGGACCTGGTCTTCGGGGTGCTCCAGCCGCAAGAGCACGACGAGCTGCGGGCGCTCGTGCGCTCGACCGCCCCCGGCCGCGAGGCATATCTCGCGCCGCTGCTGGCCCAGATGCGCGGCGAGCGCGCCGCTACCGGCCTTCGCGTGACCGTCGAGGCGCGCGACCGGCACTTGTACTCGGTGTTCCGGGACCTGCCGGCCGGCGTCGACGGGACGCTGCACCCGCGCAGCGTAACCCGGGTCGTCGTGGTGGCGGAGGGCCCGGACACTGACTGCTATGTGGCGCTGGGCGCGCTGCACGCGCGCTGGCGGCCGGTCCAGGCCCGGTTCAAGGATTATGTCGCCACGCCGAAGCACAACATGTACCGCTCGCTGCACACCTCGCTGCTGGCCACCGACGGCGAGACCATCGACGTGATCATCCGGACGCCGGCCATGGACCAGGTGGCCCTCTTCGGCGTCGCGGCGCACATCCGCGCGGCGGGCGGCCGGACCGGCCAGGTGAGCACCGAGGCGGCCCGGCTCGCCGACTTGAAGTGGCTGGACCGGCTGCTGGCCTGGCAGCCGCTGACCGCGTCAGAGGACTTCCTGGCGAGCCTGCGGGCCGACCTGGACACCGCCGGGATCTTGGTCTTCGCTCCGGACGGGTCACCGATCGGCTTGCCGGCCGGGGCCACCGGTATCGACTTCGCGTACGTGACCGCCCCGGAAACGGCCAACCGCGCGGCCGGGGTACTGGTCAACGGGCGGCGGACCGCGCTGGACCGGCAACTGGCGCACGGGCAGGTCGTTCAGCTCATCAACGGCCCGCCCGCTGACCCGCCCGAGTCCTGGCTGGGCGCGGCGCGCAGCGCGCAGGCGCGGGCGCACTTGCAGCGCTGGTTCGCCGACAAGAAGGCCGAGATCGCCCGCGACCAGGACGAGCAGGCGGCCGCCGCCGGCCGCGAGGCGCTGGCCGCCGCCCTGGCCTCTACCGGTGCGCACCTGCTGGACCTCGAGGCCAGCGGCATGGCGCTGCGCGAGTGCCGTCGGCTCGGCTACGCCGACCTGGATGCGCTCTACGCGGCGGTCGACCGGGCTGAGATCGCCCTTGACGACCTGGCGATCAGCTTGTCTCGGTGAGCAGCAGGCCCTCGTGGAAGCTGGTGGAGTCCTCTAGTAGCCGACGGCGACGCACGCGGCCGAGGTGCACGCCACCGACAGGCCATCCGTGGTGGTTACCGATCTCCCGATCTCCGTGGTCGCCACCGATGTACCAAGGTGGTGGCCGGGTGAATGCTGGGGTGTAAACCTACACAGACAGGAATTCCTCGATGCCCAAGGAAATCATTTCTACCTCCGACGCGCCCCAGTCACCCATGTACAGTCAGGCGGTGAAGGCCGGCAATACGGTCTACGTGGCCGGGACGACTGGAGTCGACGTGACTACCGGCCAGCTTGCCGGCCCTGGGGTCAACGAGCAGGCCCGCCAGGCGCTGTTCAACTGCGAGACGATCTTGCGCGCGGCCGGGGCCGGGGTGAGCGACGCGGTGATGGTCCACACGTTGCTCATGCGCCCTGAGGACTCCGATGCCCTCATCGAGATCTTCGACGAGTTCTTCCCAGATGTGCGGCCGCCGCGCTGCGTGAGCAAGCTAGGAGTCGACCGGCCGGGGCTCCTGGTGTCGATCGCGATGGTGGCGGTCATCGGCTGACGGAACAAGAAAGACGAGAGCCGCTCTACCCGTGAGGGGAGCGGCTCTCGTCTATACAGTGCTTCCGGCGCCATTAAAGACCACATGGCGCTCAGGAAATGATGTCCGGCGGTGACCTACTCTCCCGCAGGGCCTCCCCTGCAGTACCATCGGCGCTGAAGAGCTTAACTTCCGGGTTCGGAATGAGACCGGGTGTTTCCCCTTCGCTATGGCCGCCGTAACTCTATAGAGTTGACAATCGTTCCCGACCGTAACTCGGGAACCGCATAGTGGACGCGAGCAGTGCTTCAAGACACTGAGTATGTGTGAGCCAAGCCTCTCGGCCTGTTAGTACCGGTCAGCTGCACGCCTTGCGGCGCTTACACTTCCGGCCTATCAACCCAGTCGTCTACTGGGGGCCTTACCAGGTTGACCCTGAGAGAAGATTCATCTTGAGGCGAGCTTC
>JAICYD010000207.1 GCA_025934375.1 Streptosporangiaceae bacterium
CAGCCGGCGGGGGGCGGTCCGTTCAGTCGAGGTGA
Source organism: Streptosporangiaceae bacterium (assembly GCA_025934375.1). Lineage (GTDB taxonomy): Bacteria > Actinomycetota > Actinomycetes > Streptosporangiales > Streptosporangiaceae > Trebonia. The sequence goes on from JAICYD010000207.1 coordinate 36, forward strand.
CTGTCCAGGAACTCGAGGATTCCGTCGATGGCGCGCTCCTGGATGTCGTCAACCTGAGGCGTGCCGTCGGGGCCGGCCTCGGGGTAGATGTAGCCGTGCAGCGGGTGGTCCCACGACACCCAGGTTGCCTGCTTGCCGGCGGCAGCGAGCAGGTCGTAGCTCACCCGGAAGATGCCCTGCAGATGGTCGTCATCGCGGCCCATCACCAGGATGGGCAGGTCGATGGGCGCGATCCGCTCCAGCGCCAGGCGCTCATCGATGCGGGCCCGGACGCGCTCGGGGTCCTGCATCTGCATCTCCTCGATGTTGCGCAGGCCGGTGCTGGGGTCGACGAACGCCGACTCGTCGATGGCCAGGCTGAGGAACTCATGGTTGGCCGGCTCGCACGCGACGCCGGCCCGCACCGCGCCGGGATACCGCGAGGCGAGCTTGAAGAGCATCTCGCCGGCGTGGCTGACGCCGACGTGCCCGAGTCGCTCGGCGTCGACCTGCGGGTGCGCGGCGACGTGGCGGAGGATGGCGAGTTCATCCTCGAACTCCAGCGGTCCGCGATTCATCAGTTCCATGCCCTGCCGGCGGTCGACGACAAGCGGGCCGCCGTTGTGGTAGCCGAGCTCGACCTCAGTGCGGTAGCGTGCCCACGCGCAGGCGTACCCGGACTGGAGCAGCCGCTGCATGATGTAGCCGTGGGTCCGCAGCCGTCGCTGCAGCCAGGGGATCCCGCCGCCGCCGTTGCCGTAGGCGAGGAAGACGAACGGAAAGCTGCCCTCGTCGGCCGGCGTCCGCAGCGCGTACGGCGCGTACAGGCCGTCCAGCGTCGGGGCGAGGTAGACGCTAGCTGGCCGGTCGGAGCCCTCGACAGGCTGGACCATCACCGGCTCGCTGAGGTCCAGGTGCTGTACAGCGACATCGGCCATCTCAGGGTTCCTTCCGGGGCTGCAGACGATTGCACGACCACGATGGCAAGCCGCGACAAGATCCGCAACGCTGCCTGGTGCGCGGGTCACGACGCCGACACTCGGGCGCGAGATCGATCGCCTGACTCTGGCGTGGTGCCTTACCAGTCGCAGGGTCCGTTGCCGGTCCCGTGACGCCCCGGCCGCCGGGGTCGGCCGTGGCTGTGGTGACTCACGCGGCAGTTAGCGGGTGTCCCCGGCGGGCTGTGCGCCGTCTGCGTCCTCCGGCGGCCGACGGCGGCTGACCGCGCCGACGATGATCTTGATGGCGAGCCCGAGGATGACGAGGTCAGCGGCCATCTGCCCGGTGACGACGAGGCGCGCCGCCTGCCGCCGCTACCATCTGCCGCGTCTCCTGGTCCTTGCAGCGAACCAGCACCAGGGCCCGTGCGAGCCAGCTTCGGCGAGGATCTCGTGGGCGCGGCGCTCATCCGATCCGACATGCCCCTTATGCACGTGAACGGCGCGGGCCTCGACAGCACCCGAGACTCAGTTACCTTCAGCGACCCATCGGGGTTGCCCCTGACCACCACGGCAGTAGCGCCGCCCTTGCGAGCCTTGGCACGGAACCCGTGGCCAAGCGAAGCCAGCATGTGCTCGGCGTGACGGTAGCTGTCGAAGCGGGCGATAACTACCGATTCTCCCCCGGATTCTCCCCCGGACTTTGCCACCGAGCTGGTCTCGGACGTCATGCAGGCATCCTTCCCCAGGCCCGGCGACCGAAATCAAGCCTGCCAGCACCGGGGCGCGCCCAGCCCAGCTCAGCGCGGGGCGCACTGGCCCGAACCGGGAGACTCCCAAGCTGCCAGCACAACTTTCATTGCCTGGTCAACCGCTCGACCAACGAATCGAGGACCAGTACTGCCAAATACGGTGGCAGGGGGGCGGGACGTTGCCTGTCTCACTCTTTGGTCCTGGCCTCGGGGGCGACGGGGGCGTTGAGGTTGTAGCGGAGGCCGGCTAGCCGGACCAGGAAGCAGGCCGCGGCGGCTCCGAGGGCGGCGGCAACGCCGTAGACGCCGGTGCGCACGGTGGTAACGGCGATCGCGGCACCGATCAGGGCGGGGATGGCGTACAGGCCGCTGGTGAGGACCGTGGGGACCCGCCGGACCAGGACGTCGCGGATCGTCCCGCCGCCGACGGCGGTGACGGCCCCGAGGATGACGGCCGGGACGGCGCCGAGGCCGAACGCCAGGGACTTGGTCGCGCCGGTGACGCAGAACAGGCTCAGCCCGGCGGCGTCGAGCAGTTCGATCGGCAGGGTGTACGGTCGCAGCTGCCGGCTGAGGAAGAACGCGATCAGCGCCCCGCCGGCGGCGACCGCCAGGTAGGGCCAGGAGCTGAAGGTGGCCGGCGGCAGCGCGCCGATGAGGATGTCGCGCAGGATGCCGCCGCCGAGGGCGGTGACCATGCCGAGGGTGAGCATCCCCACGATGTCCAGCTTCGCCGCCTTCAGGCCGGTCATCGCGCCGTTGAGCGCGAACGCGACCGTGCCGGCCAGGTCGAGGGCGAGGAGCAGGGGCGGTTCGGCCATGACAGTCATCATGCCCCACCACCTGGCCGCACTGCCTGGCCGCTCTCGGTCCTTACCGCGGTGCCAGCCAGGCCAGGGCAGCCACCGTCAGGGCCTCGGTGCCGGCGCGCAGGGTGGGCTGCGGCACGGGCAGGAAGTGCGGTGAGTGGTTGCCGGGGATGTCGTCGGCGACGCGCCCGGCCTTCTCGGCGGCGCGATAGGCCTGCGGGTCGGTGCCCCCGATGGCCCAGTAGGTGTAGGGGATGCCGGCAGCGCGGGGTATGTCGCTGAAGTCCTCGCTAGCGGTCTGCTGGGCCCATGGGACGGCACGGTCGCCGAAGTGCGCGCTGAAGGCGGCGGTCACGCGGTTGGTGGTGGCCGGGTCGTTGTCGGTGAGGGAGTAGCTGTCGAGGGTCTCGAAGTCCGGGTCCCGGGGCGAGCCGGCTGCCTGGCATTCGCCGCGGACGATCCGCGCAACCGCGTCGAGCATGCGCTGGCGGGTCTGCGGGGAGTAGCTGCGCAGGTTGAGCTGCAAGACGGCGCGGTCGGGGATGACGTTGCTCTTGGTGCCGGCCTGGGAGCTGCCGACGGTGAGCACGGCGGTCTCAGTGGGCGCGATCTCGCGGGACACGACGGTCTGCAGCCTGAGCACGATCGAGGCGGCCAGGACCACGGGGTCAACGGTGTTCTGCGGCATGGAACCGTGGCCGCCCCGTCCGTAGACGGTGACCTTGACGCTGTCGGCGGCCGACAGGAATGGCCCGGGATGCGTGCCCACCGTGCCGGCGACGCCCGCGAGGACGTGCTGGGCCAGGGCGACGTCGGGCGCCGGGATGCGGGTCAGCAGGCCGTCGTCGACCATGCCCTGGGCGCCGTCGCCGGTCTCCTCGGCGGGCTGGAACAAGGCGAGCAGGGTGCCGTTCCACCGGCCGGGCTGATCGGCCATGAGCTTGGCCGCGCCGAGCAGGCAGGCCACGTGGACGTCGTGGCCGCAGGCGTGGGCCACCGGCACCTCGCTGCCGTCGGTGTCGCGGGCGGTCGCGGTGCTCGCGTAATCCGCGCCGGTGTCCTCCTTGACCGGCAGGGCGTCCATGTCGGCCCGCAGCAGCACGGTGGGCCCGTCGCCGTTGGACAGCATGCCGACCACGCCGGTGCCGCCGATGCCGTCGTGGACCATGCAGCCGTACTCCCGCAGCTGCCCGGCGACGCGCCCGGCGGTGCGGTGTTCCTGGTGGGAGAGCTCGGGATGCTGGTGCAGGTCCTTGTAGAAGGCCTCCTGGTCGGCCTGGAGGCTGTCGTATCCGGCCAGGATCTCATCGGCGCTGCTCATTGGCCGCTGTCCTTTGCACTGGGCGCGAGGCGCAGGCGCTGCAACCCCGGGACTGGTGCCCCGGGTCAACTGTAACCGACCGCGATCAACTGGCCAGGGCGGCCGGGCTCGACTTTGCCGTGGGTAACTCGACTTTGCCGTGGGTAAAGGGTCAATCGGTCCCTGAATCAGGGAGGGCTTGCTCGGCCCAGATGGTCTTGCCCTGCGGGGTCTGGCGGCTCCCCCAGCGCTGGGTGAGCTGGGACACCAGGAGCAGGCCGCGTCCGCCCTCGTCGAGGGCCCGGGCCCGCCGCAGGTGCGGTGCGGTGCTGCTGCCGTCGGTGACCTCGCAGATGAGCGAGCGGTCATAGATGAGCCGCAGCTGGATAGGACCGCGCGCGTACCGGATGGCGTTGGTGATCAGCTCGCTGACCACGAGCTCGGTGACGAAGGCGACGTCGTCAAGGCCCCAGTCGGTGAGCAGCGTCGTCACCTGCTGGCGGGCGCCGGCCACCACGGACGGGTCGGCGGCAAGGTCCCATGTGGCCACCCGGTCGTCGTTGAGGGCGTGCGTGCGGGCGATGAGCAGGGCCACGTCATCGGCCGGGCTGTCCCCGAGCACGGTCGCCAGGATGTTGTCGCACGTGGTTTCCAGCGATGGCTCCGGGCTGGCCAGCGCGCGGCGCAGCCGCTCGAACCCGAGGTCGATGTCGCGCTCGCGGGACTCGATGAGGCCGTCAGTGTAGAGCGCGAGGATGCTCCCCGCGGGCAGGTCGACCTCGGCGCTCTCGAAGGGCAGGCCGCCGAGGCCGAGCGGCGGCCCGGCCGGCAGGTCGAGGAAGCTGACGACCCCGTCCGGGGTAACGAGCGCGGGCTGCGGATGCCCGGCGCGGGCCACGCTGCAGCGGCGCGAGACCGGGTCGTAGATCGCGTACACGCACGTCGCGTAGACGTCCCCGCCGGGGCCGGCGTCGGTTTCCGCGGAGATCCGGCCGACGACGTCATCGAGACGGGTGAGGAGCTCCTCGGGGGGCAGGTCGACGTCGGCGAGCGTCCGCACGGCGCCGCGCAGCCTGCCCATGGTGGCGGAGGCGCGGATGTCGTGCCCGACGACGTCGCCGACGACCAGCGCGACACGGGCGCCGGAAAGCGGGATCACGTCGTACCAGTCGCCGCCCACGCCCGCGTGGGCGCTGGCTGGCAGGTACCGGCTGGCGACCTCCACCGCCGATTGCCTGGGGAGCCGCTGCGGCAGGAGGCTGCGCTGCAAGGCCAGCGCGGTGCTGCGCTCGCGGGTGTAGCGCCGGGCATTGTCGAGGGACAGGGCCGCCCTGGCGGTGAGCTCCTCAGCCAGCAGCACGTCGTCTCGCTCGAAGGACTCAGGCCGCGGCCCGCGCAGGAAGACCACGACGCCGAGCGTGACCCCGCGCGCGCGTATCGGGACGCACAGGATCGAATGGAACCCGAAATCGCGGATCATCTCCACCCGTGCCGGGTTATAGGCATGCGCGTAGGCAAAGGCAGGGTTCGTCACCTCGGTCAGCACCGACTCGCCGGTCGCCAGGCACTCAGCCGCCGGGGATGAGGGCGGATGGACGTCGAAGTCCCCGATCTTGACGACCGCCTCCGGAACACCGTCCAAGACGGACTGATGGGCGGCCCGGCGCAGCACGACAGTGCCGGTCAGCGGCCCCGGGGGCGGCTCGTTGCCGCTGAACACGACGTTGAGCAGGTCCACGGCGACGAGGTCGGCCAGCCCCGGCACGACCATGTCGACCAGCTCCCGCGCGGTCTTGCTGATATCCAGCGTCGTGCCGATGCGCGTGCTCGCCTCATTCAGCAGCGTCAGCCGCCGGCGCGCCCAGTACTGCTCGGTGATGTCGAGCACCCCGACCAAGACCGCTCGCGTGCGGCCATCCTTGTCTTTGACCGGGGAGACGGAAACGTGCCACGCGCGTTCGCGGGACTCGCCGGGGACGCGGCGGTAGGTCTCCCGGCTCGCTGGCTCGCCGGTATCGAGAACCTGGCGCATGTAGCGCTCCATCGCGTCGTACTGAGGACCGTGCAGGACATCGGTGAGACGGCGCCCGCGCAGCCCATCTTGGGTGAGGCCGAACATCTCACACATGCGATCGTTGATCCCCAGGCACAGCAGGTCCTGGTCATGGATCGCCTCCGCGAACGGCGACTGGGTGAACGCCCAGCCCAAAAGGGACCCGCCGGCCCGCCTGTAGCTGTCCATCTGTGGCTCACACCGCCATCCCGGGGATCTGTGTCCGCGGTTACCGCAGGTCACAGACATTAGCTCGCCCTAAGGCGCGTGCCAAGGCTCCCGTGCCATGCTGAGGGGCGGAGTTCGCATACGTAGAGGCCTCGTCGTCGCGACCGGAACGCTGCGCCTGTCGTTATAGTTGCCATGGCTCCTATCACCTGCGGCCGGGGCCGCATCACGGGAAAAATCAGTTCGTTGGATCGAGCGATTCGTTAGATAGTGGGGCAAGCGCGCCGCGACCCTGCGTAACCGCGACCTCGCCCGCCAGGAGGCATGGTGGCACTCAACGACGATCACGCTCGCGCCACGGGCCGGACCCTCCCCCAGCCGCTGCACCTGGCCAATGAGGGGCTGGCGTTCCTGCTTGAGCTGGGGATGGTCGCGAGCCTGGCCTGGTGGGGCTCGCAGGCCGTCAGCGGGATCGCCGGGCGGATTGCCCTGGCGATCCTCACTCCGGCGGCGGCGGTCGTCATCTGGGCGCTGCTGGCGGCGCCCAAGGCCCGGATCCGGTTGCCGCTGCCTGGCGTCCTCGCCGTCAAGGCGGTGGTCTTCGCGGGCGCGGCCGTCGCCATCTACTCAATGGGACAGCACGCCCTGGCGATCGGGTTCGCCGTGGTGACGGCGGTGAACACGGCCGTCGCCGCCGTGGACCGCCAGGCGCTCATGGCGACCCGCGCCGGGTGACAAGGCCCGCCTTCCAGCCGGTCCGGCGCGCGAGGAACGTGCCCGCCCAAAGTGGCACGGATGGCACGATATCCTCATCCATCGGGGAGGGCAGGGGGTCAGGCCGGGGCAGGCCTGGCGCGCGGTGCAACCAAGTAGCAACCGGGCGGCGCACCCAGGGGCAACGCTACCGCGCTCAAATGGGGGAATCGGTGTAACCCGCGGCGTCGCGGGACACCAGGTATCGCTGGATGCGCAATGGAGAATCCGCAATCCTTACGGGACTATCCGCAAGGTTCGTCAGTCTGCCGACAAGCAGGGGCGTATCTCCGCTACGCTGAGCGATGCAATCGATGGCGGTCAATAACCTTCTGCTCACACAGTGTTGCCGCATGAACACGATGGGTAGATGCGGTTGCAGGCAAGGATCTGCGGCCGAGGTCACAGGCCATGCAATCGATACGCAGGGAACATAATAATAACCCAGCGTGCTGTTAACTGACGGACAGCATCCGAAATGGACAGATGCCGTGACGATCACCTCAGCGCAGTTCGCGTAACGGTGCAATTGGAAGCACCGGGCTCATCCCCGGGCTAACGCTCCGTAATCCGCGCGAGGCGGGCCGTCCCCGCCCGTCACGACTCCCAGCCGAGAGCCCGGTGCCCCCCGGGACCTAGCGAGACAAAGGCAGGCCAGACGAGATGAACAGCAGCACCGTTTCAGCCGAGCTCGGTTTCCGGCTCGTCGTCCCTCAGCAGACGATCGTGCCGCTGGTTGCCAGCCTGTACTACTCCAGCGACGACCCCTACGCGATCCGCATCGCCTTCCACGTCGGCCTGGACGAGCCGGTCGAGTGGATCTTCGCGCGCGACCTGCTCGCCGCCGGCTCCGCCGCCCGCGAGGGCCACGGCGACGTTAGCGTGTGGCCGTCCGAGGGCGCTAGCGGCGTGGGGCAGGTGCTGAACATCGAGCTGTCGTCCCCCTTCGGCCAGGCCCACTTCGAGACCGCCGCCGACGAGGTCGCCGATTTCCTGGCCCGCACCTACCAGGCCGTCCCGGCCGGCGCGGAGACCAGCCACGTCGATGTCGACGCCGAGTTGACCGACCTGCTGCGCCAGGCCTGACCTTTTCGCCCTCCCCCGGCGACAATCAACCACGCAAAGCGGCCTCATCCGGCGCCAGCGCTTCCCGACCCGGTCCCCCGTAACGGGTCGGGATAGTTTTTCCGGAAACCGGGAGCGTATCCCCTCGCTCCCGTGATCGCCGCGAATAGCCGTGACTATTAGTAGTCAATTGGCTTCGTTATGGCTAAGGTGCTCGAGGTTGGCCGGGCCCGAGCGTAAATTGGCCGCCGCGGCTTCCCCTGGCCCCCGTGGCCACGCCGACCGCCGCCCCGGCCGCACCCTCCCCTCTTCCCTCGTTGGCGCCTTCGCGGGCGCCGCAGGGGTTGCGAGGGCGCCGTCGCGATCCCTGGCAGATGGCCGGGACAGGGCGGCGATGAGCGTCACGCCAGTCACCTCCGGCGCCCGGCGGGGGCGGTTTGGCGGATTCGAGTTGGCGTCTGCGCCAAGATCGGCTACAGTTCCCAACGTCGCCGGAGAGATCCGGCGAGCGAGCCGGAG